>CAZFKC010000003.1:0-16766 GCA_964519175.1 uncultured Nannocystaceae bacterium | reverse complement strand
CCTTCGCTCTCCGAGCCGCCTTCGCTCTCCGAGCCGCCTTCGCTCTCCGAGCCGCCTTCGCTCTCCGAGCCGCACTCGCTCGCGCCCGAGCTGGCTTCGCTCGGCGGGCTGCTCTCACTCGATCCCGAGCTGCCGTCCGCGCCCGAGCTGCTCTCGCTCGAGACACCTCCGCCCGGATCCACGCCGTCACACGCGACGAGCTCGAGCCACGCCACCGAACAACCCAACCACTTGACCACTGTCTTCATCGATACCCCACCGCGCGATCCAAGGCGCCCATGCGCCTCCGTCCGACGAGACCTCGCGGAGGTTCCCGCCACGTGCATCGATCGACGTCCTCCGAGCGATCGCGCGCGGCATCGCGCGATGCAACTCGCGATTGACATCGTCGTCCTCGACAGCGTATGCGGATGCGGTCGAAGATCCGAGCTGGTGCCCGATCCCACGATCGTGGGCTGGGGTACCTGTAGCTGCCCGAATTCGCGCATTTCTCCGCGGAGCCACGACCTCGTCGTGGACGCGCCGGAATGCGAACGCGGGCGCACGCGCAGAGCCGCGCGTCGGTGCGCTTCGACGTCACCAAGAGGAAACACGAATCGATGCAACGAACAGTCTCGGCAATGTGGACACGGGCAGCGGCAATGGCCGCGCTGACAATCGGCGCGGCGTGCAGCGACGATCGATCGGACATTCGTCCGCGCGCGGAGCTCGACGACGACGACGACGACGACGTCGACGACGTCACGGCGGAACGCGACGATGGTGCTGCGCGCCGGCCCGCGCGATCCGACGGCACGACCCCGACCGCACCGGGCGCCGGCGTGACCACGTTCGATCCAACGGCCGCGGTGCCGGGCTTCGCGGTCGACATCGCGCTGGGCGGCGTGACCGGCGAGGACGTCGTGCTCGACTGGTCGAGCGGCGGCTACAACGGCGACGCGATCGTCTACCGCTCGGCCGATGCCGACGCACTGCTCGACGTCGTCGCCGGCGATCCACTACCGCCCGGCGTGACCGCGACCTCGGTGTCCGGCACCGCGAGCTGGTCCGACGTCGGCGCAGCGAGTCGCTCGCTCGCGACGCCGCATTACTTCTACCGCGTCGGCCTCGTGCCGCAGCCGGGCGCGCTGCAGCTCTCGACGATGGTGATGAAGACCACGACCGCGACGTACGCGGGCTACAACACCGTCGGCATGTGCATGCTCGACGGGCCGGGCAGTGCCTCCGAGCTGGGCGCGAGCTTCGGCGCGGCGGTCACCACCGTGTTCCTCTGGGACGCGGAGACGCAGAGCTTCGACACGTGGACGCCGAGCGGCGGCGACGACTTCGCGATCCCCTACGGCGCCGCGGTGGTCGTGCAGCTCGACGGCACGGCCGCGGCCTACCAGTCGCTCGTCGGCACGGTGCCCACGAACGAAGCGATGGCAGTCACGGGTCAGCCCGGCAACAACCACACGACGATCCCCGTGTTCTTCGAGGGGCCGACCGCGGTGTCGTACTGGGTCGACCAGGTGCACTTCTGGGGCGTCGGCCGGTGGAGCAACGCGGCGCAGAGCATCGCGTGGTACTGGGGCCCGGGTTACGACGACTTCGAGCTCGAGCCCTGCGGTGCGTACGAGATGTACCTGCCGCCGAACGGCTGCAGCTCCGACGCCGACTGCGAAGGCGGCCAGCGCTGCTACTTCGAGGAAGGTGCGGTGTGTGGCGACGTCATCGCCGGGCTCTGCATCGACCCGCCGCAGGACGAGTGCGATCTTCCGCCCTCGCCGGTGTGCGGCTGCGACGGAGTCCTCTACGACACGTCGTGCGACGCCTACGTCGCGGGCACCAGCGTGCGACGCTCGGGCAGCGGCGGTGGTGGCGAGCTCGTCTTCGATCTCGAGGGCCCGGTGAGCCCGCTCGTGGACTCGACCGGCGGCTGGGGTCGCTACGACGCCGCGCCCGCGAGCCAGACGCACGCTGCCGTTCAGTTCCCGTCGCAGGTGCTCGGCACCGACGGCAACCGCAGCGCGCCCTACCCCGGCTCCGACAACGAGAGCTCGTTCGCGACGATCGGTCCGATCACGCTCGGGCAGTCGCTCTCGCTCTCGTCGTGGCACGTCGACGAGGGCGGTAGCTACTACGATCGCAAGCGCATCCACTTCCAGGCCGACACCGGCGAGACGTGGGCGCTCGTCGACTGCAACACCGGCCTCAATCCGCAGGCGTTCTGCACCGCGAACGACAGCTCTCGGCCCGGCGACGACTGGGACGCGATCGTGCTCGACACCGCGATCCTCTCCGGCCAGACCGGCAACCTGCGCTTCGAGTACGAGACTGTGGACGGCTGCTGCAGCTTCGAGCAAGGCTGGTACGTCGACGACATCGCGATCGGCGAGTGTTCCATGGAGCTCACGGGCGGCCCCCCGCAGCAGGTCGCCGGCCCCGACGAGTGTCCGGCCGCGTGCCTCGACATGATCATGTTCGGCGAGCTCGTGCTGGCCGACGATCCGGAGGTCGGCAGCTGCTACGTGTTCGACTACGGCGCAGGCGGCAGCGCGCAGATGAACGGTGGCGACGGCGGCTACGTGCTCGTCTACTGGGACGACTTCTGGGGGCAGTGCCAGTCGCAGGCGCCCGGCGGGAGCCTGGTCTACGAGAACGTGCTCGGCAGCCAGGCCGCGGTGTGCGGCCAGCTCGTCGTCGATCAGATCGACGCGCTCGACTGCGGCTGAGGCCGCCACTTCGGGGCGGCGAGCGACTCGGCTCGCCGCCCACGTTCGTCAGGGCACGTAGCGCGACCAGAACTCGACGGTCGGTGCGTCGATGGGATGATCGCAGTGCATCGCGCCCTGGTGCACGAGCGAGTCGACCGCGAAGCCGAGCCCCGTGTACTCGGCGATGCTGCCCATGATGTCGGTGGCGAGGAAGTCCTCGGTGCCGTAGTTGAAGTAGATCGGGAGCTTGTCCCGCGTCGCGGTGTCCGCCATCGGATCCCACGCCCAGCCGAAGGACCCGCCCGAGCCGCCGCAGTTCGCGACGAACACCCCGGGCACGCGATGACCGACGTGGGCGATGTACGAGCTCGCGAAGAACCATGAGCCGCCCGACGTCGCCCAGTACAACGACTGATCGGCGTGGGTCGGCGCCCAGGCGGCGAGCATCGTTTCGAGCGCGACGGCGACCTGCTCGGCATGGCTCGGCTGCGCGGCCCCGAACGCGACGGTGCCGTCGTCGTAGAACGCCGGGGAGAGCACGCCGACGACCATGGCGTTGCGCGGCTCGGTGTATGCGAAGATCTCGGGCCCGAACGCCCAGTTGTCCATGTACTCGATGGCGCCGTCGCCGTGGAAGTAGATCGCGAGTCGCTCGACGCGCTCGCCTTCGGGCAACGGGAAGAACTTGACGTCGATGCCCTCGACCACGGTCTCGCAGCCGACGCGGCCCTCGTAGGAGAACTCGGTGCCGCACGGCAGGCCCTCGGGCACCGGGCCGTCGCCGCTGCTCGAGCCCGCGCTCGAGTCCTGCGCATCGTCCCCGCTGTCCTCGGGCGCATCGGTTTCCTGCGGATCACCCGTGTCGGAGTCTCCGCTGCCGTCGGGCTCGGGCTCCTCGGTGTCCGCCGTCGTCGAGAGCGACGCGCTCGCATCACTCGACGCATCGTCGTCCGAGCCCGAGCCCGCGCCGCATCCGACCGCGAGCGGGAATCCGACCAGCCCCACCAAGACCGCGCAGTGCTTCATCGTCCCCGCATCGTACACGAATCTACTTGCCGGTCCCGATCGTCAGTCGCAGGACGTTCTCGTCGTTCCAGCCGTCTTCGTTCCACCAGCGCCAGCCGAGCACGAACGCGAGGCCCGACTTGCTCACGGCGATCGTGGTCGGCTCGTGGTGGAAGTTGCCGGTGCCCTTCGATCGCACCATGCCCTCGTCGACGCCGCTCGCACGCACGAGCCGCAGCCGCGTGTCCTGCCGATACGCGTGCGAGCTCGCGTCGACGACTCGCTTGCCGCGGCCGAGCACACCGACGCCGCCTTGCGGGAACCACACCAGCCGCTCGACGTTCATCGCGGCGTCGCCGGTGAACGTCTTCGTCCACTCGACCTTCGGCGGCTCGCTCGTGCCCGCACGCGACGGCTTGGCCGCGCCCTTGCCCGCACCCGGGCGCGGCGGATCCTCGCCGGGCACGCGCACGCGCACGAGCGTCCACCCCGAGTCGAGCTCGTGCCCGTGGTCCCACGCGATGTACACCGAGTCGTCGGGTGCATGCGTCGCGTACACGCCCTGCAGGCCGTACTCGGTGAGCTTGTCGTCCTCGACCGGGATCGCGAAGCGCCGCAGCCGTTGGCCCTGGGCGTCGTACTTCAGCACGAAGTACCAGTCGTCCTTGCTGCCGCCGGCGTACGTGCTGCCGGCGATCATCAGGTCGCCCTCGCTGTCGATGAACACGTCCCGCGCGATCGGCCGCTCGTACTGCGTGGTCGCATCGAAGGACTTCGTCCACGCCACGGATCCGTCGGCGCGGTACTTGCGGATGCGCACCGCCGACGGCACGGCTGCGCCCGCGTCCTGCTTGTCGTCGCCGACGGCGTAGATGCTGCCGTCGGCCGCGACTGCGAGCCCCCCAGCGTACTGGTTCTGCTCGCCCACGTCGTACTTCCGCTCCCACAGGACGTCGCCGTTCGCGGCGATCCGCGCGGTGTAGAGATCGCGCGCCGTCGCGCCGCCGTCGCACACCGCGTGCACGACCACCCCGCCCTGGGGATGTGCCGCCATGAACGTGCGCTCCTGCTCCCACGTTGTCGTGTAGAGCGTCTTGGTCACCGCGATCGTCCCGTCGGCGTCCACCTTGACGACGCGCCACGGACGATGGCTGCTGCTGCCGAGGTACATGAGCCACACGTTGTTGTCGACATCGGTGGTGATCGCGAGCGGCTGCGACCAGCGATCGGCACCGGAGGGCTCGAGCTTCGTGCGCCACAGCTCGTTGCCCGCGGCATCGAAGGCGAGCACGAGCGCGTTCGTGGTCGCGACGCTCGGGTGCACCTCCCACACCTCGTAGCGCCGTCCGTTCTTCGCGAACGTGACGAGCACGCCCTTGTCGATGTTGTCGTAGCCGCCGTCGAGGATCTCGGTCTTGCGGATCTCCGGCGCGCCCATCACGAGCGGAATGGCAGCGCCGGCGCCGGGCGGCGGGCCGGCCGAGGGCTTCGCGGGAGTGGGTACGACGAGGGCGACGAGCGCGAGCGCAGGGAGCATGACGGATGGCCTCGTGGAGTCCGAGTCGCGCGCGGGTCCGGATGTGACGCAGGAAAAACGCCGCGCGAAGCCGCGCGCACGGGCGCCACGACGCAAGGGACGGCATATTCGCGGGGGTCGGCAATCGTCGCCCACGCGCGCGCATCGTCCCTCGCATGCTGGACGAACGGGGCGACGAGCTCGACGAGCCGACGACGGCAACACCGAACACTGCGCGGCGGTTCTGGATCGCGGCCGCGCTGGCCGTCGCGTGGGCGGTCCCGCCGCTCGGCCGCGCGTGATCGACGGGCTCAGCCCGAGCCTGGCGCGACTGCGCCGCTGCGGGCTCCCGCGATGCTGCGGCGGCGCACCGCGTGCAGCATCCCGCGCGTCGCGAGCACGTGCATGCGGGTGCCGATGACGAGCGCGCGGTAGATCGACCCCCGCACGCCCGGGAACGCCGCGTAGGTCAGCGCGCGCAGGACCGTGCCTCCACCCGGCGCGGCGTCGAGCTCGAAGATCAAGCGGTAGCGCGCGAAGCGATGGCGGCCGCCGAGCACGATCCGCTGCGCGTGGGCCCGCTCGATCACTGCGAAGCCACCGCGCGGCTCGGTGCCGAGCAGCCGACCGAGCAGCGGGAGATTCCCCGCACCGATCGACTCGGCGACGTAACGCTCGAGCGCGGCCCACACGACGCCCCGCGGGGCATCGATCGCGAGCGCGTGCTGATCGACGTACGGCAGGTCGGCTTCGTCCGGCCGGTCCGTGCTCGCCGCGCGTGTGGGTGCCACGCCAGGACATCGCAGCGGCGCTCGGCCGGGTTACAGCGGCGCAGGCCTGCCGGCCGCCGCTCCGCGAACCACGGCGTTGCAACGAGGTGCCAACGCCGTTGGCGTGGCCGTCGGGCCTCTCGCGCCGTCACATCGCCGACGACGCGGCCCCGCGGCGGCGTATCGTTTGCACGTGCGCGTCCGCGTGTGCCGTCGCATCGCCGTCCTGCTGCTCGCCGCCGGCTGCCAATCGCCCGCGCCGGAGCTCGCGCCGCGATGGGGACGATGGTTCTCGTTCGGCGACATCACCGGTGTCGCGGTATCGCCCGATGGCGAGCACGTCGTCGTGACCGGCGTCTCGACGCGCGACATCGCCACGCCCTCGCTCGCTTCGCCCCCACGCGAGCACTGGCTCACCAGGCTCGACGCCCATGGCATCGAGACGGAGCCCACGAGCGAACGTGACGGCGCGCTCCACGACGTCCAGATCGACGACGCGGGCAACGTCTACGCCCTGGAGGCGCGGGCGCACGATCCGTCGGACATCGATGCGCCGCCCACCGACGACGATCGGCGCCTCGTCGCGTTCGACGCGAGCGGCGACATGTCGTGGTCGATGTCATGGGAATCCGTCGACGGGAACCAAGGCCCCGACGAGCTCGTGCTGGCCGCGGACGTGCTCGTGGTCCGCGACGACCAGCAGCTGACTGGAGTCTCCAGGGACGGCGCCGTGCTCTGGCGCGCGACGACGAAGCGATACCTCCGCTCGCCGATCGCTCGCGAAGGCGCGGTGTGGTTCGTGGTCTCGGAGCAGGTCGGCCCCGCCGCGGATCATCGCCGCGAGAACGTAGTCGTGCGCTGCGACCCCGCTTCCGGCGCGATCGACGAGGTCGTGCTCGCCGACCCATCCGCCTTCGTCGGAGGTTTGGAGGTCACGGCCTCCGAGTTCCTCGTCCGCAACTGCGCATCGCCGACGGATCCGCGTTGCGAGACCGTCGCGTTCGATCACGGTGGCGCGCCGAGGTGGCGCCGCCGCGACAACGAGCGGGAGTGGCAGGCCTGGCCCCCGGCCGTTGCACTCGTCGCCGACGATCGGGGGCACTGGCAGCTCGCGACCGAGCGGCAGACGCATGATCCCGAAGCGCCGCCCTCCCCGACGCCGCCGCAGGAGTGGATCGGCCTGCACCACTTCACCGCAGACGGACGCGTCGACGCGCGTCTGCGCCGGGCGTTCGTCGACGACGCGACCGCCGCGGCCGACAGCAACCACTGCCCGAGCAGCGACACCGGACCTGCCGCCCGCGTCGGATCGAGCCTCGACGGAGTGCTCCGGCTCGGCGATGGCCTGCTGGTCGTCGGTCATCAGGGCTGCCGTGACGCATTCCTGCTCGCCCTGGACGACGCACGATGAGCCCTCGGAGCCTCACGCTCACGCTCGCATTCGCGAGCTCGTGCGACCCCGCAACGGGCGAATGCGAGACGCGTCTGGACTGCGACGACGACGAGCACTGCCTCGTCGACATCGACGACGATCGTGGCGCGTGCACGCCGATGCCGGGGCGCACGCCCACCCCCGCGCTCTCGGTGATCGCCGAACCACCGGGGAGCGACGTCGTGTTCGTGATCGACGACGGACCGGGCACCGCCGCGGCCCAGGCCCGGATCGTGGCGGCCTTGCCTGCGCTCGTGGATCAGGCGGCACGCGACGGAGTGCGGCTGCGCGTGGCGGCGACGACGGCGACGGTGCAGACCTCGGCATGCGGGACCCGTGCCGATGCGCTGAGCGGCCGCCTCGCCGCGACGAGCTGCCTCGATCGCCTCGACGACTTCATCGCCGACGACGGCGCCGACGATCGCTGGCTGTGCACCGACGCGTGCACGCTGACGACCGCCGAGCTCGGTCTCGACGCGGACGAACCTTGGATCGATCTCGACGCGTATCCCGATGCGCAGGAGGCGACCGAGCGGCTGTCCTGCCTCGTGCCGCAGGGCACCTCGGGCTGTGTCCGCCCCGCGCCGCTCGGCGCGATCGACTTCGTGGCCCGACGCGCACAGGTGGAGAGCGAGGCACAGGCCGGTCTGTTCCGCGGACAGACGAAGCCGCACGTGGTGGTCGCGACGGCGGAGATGGACTGCACCAACACCGTCCATGGCGTGGATGCGTTCGACCCCGATGGAGCCCGCACGTGGTGGCCCGACCCGACCGCCGAGCTCGCGCCGCCGGCGGTGTGCTGGGCCGCCGGGGTCGAGTGCACGGGCGCCCCACCGGTCTACGACGATTGCGAGCCGGTCGATCGCACGCTCGACGGACGGCCGTCGACCACCCCGGGCGCGAGCGTGCTCGCACCGATCGACGCCTTCGCTTGGTACGCGTACGACCTGTTCGACTTGCACGTCATCGCCGGCATCCCCGGCATCCCCGACGGCGGTGCCGACGGGACCCCGATCTACACCACGAACGGAGATTCGGAGTTCGTGGCGACGCACGGGATCGGCCCTGCGTGCACAGACGATACAATCGTCGCCGCACCGGCTCTGCGTCTGTACGAGCTCGCTGCGGAGGTGCATTCGATCTGCGATTCGAGCTACGACGCTGCGCTCCGCGCCGCGGCAGGCGATCCGTCGCCGGTCCTCTGTGTACGAGAATGCACCGCCGCCGCCCTCACGATCACCGAGGAGCACGACGACGGGAGCACGTCGCCGACACCGCCTTGCGACGGAACGGAGCCCGCGCTGACGATCCCCGTAGGCGCCTCGTCCTGCTTTGCGTGGCGTCCCTCGTCACCCGCGTGCGCCGAGGCATTCGATCACGAGCTGTTGCTGCGCACGCGCGCGGCGGGGCATCGTGGCCGCTTCTCGATCACGCCCGATCCGTGGGCACCTTCGACGGTCGTCCCCGGCTGTCCGAGCTGAGCCGGACAGCCGAGCGTTCATCGGCTCACTTCGGCGTCCAGCCGCCGCCCGCGTGGCAGGTGCCGACGCAGGAGTAGCCGCCGCACGCGTAGAGCTGGCAGGTCTCGCCGGCGTCGCAGCCGGTCACCGTGATCGTGCCGCCCGGGAGCGGGCCGTTGCTGTCGAAGCGGTGGCACTGCGCGCCTTCCACTGCGTCGGGTCGCGTCTCCGCGACGAGCTCGAGATCCGCCGCCGCGGCGTGGACGTCGACGCCGTCGAGCGCTTCGTCGTCGAGCTCGAGCGCTTCGGCGAGACGATCGCGGACATCGGTGTCGTCGTCCGCATCGCAGGCCGGAGCAATGCACGCGAGCGCGACGACGAGGAGGTGCGGGAGGGGCATGGCGAATGGACGTTGCATCGGGAGAGCCCTTTCGAGCCGACATCCTAGTCGATGGGCTCCGCGCACGCGCGTGCGATGAGCCGTCGCGAACGACGGCCGATCGATCATCGGTGGGCGCGCGCGGCGATCGATCGGACGTCACCGCATCGCCACGCACCCCGATCCGCGATCACGCGTGCTGCACATGGAACGTGTAGTCCCAGAAGCGCTCGACGTCGCGACCGGCGTCTTCCCAGCCATAGGAGTAGTTGCCGATGTGCCACAGCCGCACGCGGGTGTCGGCCATGATCTTCACGCCGGCCCGCGACGCGCGCTCGCAGAACGCGAAGTCCTCGGCGAGGTAGCTGTGCCCGACGCGATCGGCGACGAGCATCGGCAGGAAGAACGGCAGCATGCGCTCGCCGAAGAGCGCGTTGCACGGCGGCAGCTCGCACGCGCGCTCGATGCCCGCGTAGACCTCGCGTCGGGTGTGCGTGAAGCCGAAGCCGGCTCGGGCGATCTCCAGCAAGCCGCCCTCGCGACCGAAGCGGACCTGCCGCGTCTCCTCCTTGAAGTTGAACGCGAACGAACGCGGCCCCTTCTTGGGATAGATGCCGCACACGAACGGGAGCTCGTGCGCACGCAGCCGCTCGACCTCCTCGGGCTCGAAGCCGACGTCGGCGTCGACCCACATCAGCTCGGCGAAGCCGTCGTCGAGTGCACGCGTCGCCATGGCGCATCGGCCCTGATCGATCGCGGAGTAGCCGTACACACGACGCACCGGATACCCGCGCCCTTCGAGCTGCCGGAGCGCGTTGTCGCAGGCGGGCTCGATGCGCCCGCCGACGGGCACGAGGATGACGCAGCGCGAGGGGTCACGGGTATCGGTGGTCATGATCGGTGCTTCCTTCTCGTCCGGGTTCAGCAGCTACGGGCCCACACGCCGTCGTCGCAGCAGGTCAGCGTCGTATCGTACGCACAAGTCTCGCCGCCCGAGTCGTCATTGCACTGCACCGACTCGCCGGGGGTGTCGCAGTCGTCGCCCTCGGTCTGGCTGCACGGGGCGAAGTCCGGCGATTCGCAGCCGTAGGTGAACGTGCACGCGCCGGGCATGCAGGCTTCTTCGCCGACCGGCACGTCGCACTGCGACCCTTCGAGCGTCAGCGAGGTCCCCTCGGGGAGATCGAGCCCGTTGATGTAGTCCTTCATCGCGTCGACGTCGTCGAAGAGCTGACAGCCGCTGAGCGATGCGTCGACGTTCGGGCACGAGATGCACAGCTCGGCCACGTGTCCGGCGAAGGCCTCGCCGAGATCGGCGCTGCCGTGGCCATAGTATTGATACGAGGCGTCCTCGCAGTCGTCGGCCGGCGGACAGTTGGGTCCGAGGTTGTCGGGATCGATCTCGCGGATCACGGTCTCGTCGCACGGTGGGTCCTGGCTGTCGACCCATTCCTGGCAGCGCTCGTCGTCGCCCTCGACGCCGCCGAGCGACTCGGGTTGGTACTCGCAGATGCAGCACAGCGAGCTGGACGACGAGCCGCTGCCGCTCCCGCTGCCGCTCCCGCTCCCGCTCCCGCTGCCGCTTCCGCTCCCGCTGCCGCTCCCGCTCCCGCTGCCGCTTCCGCTCCCGCTCCCGCTTCCGCTCCCGCTTCCGCTCCCGCTGCCGACGCCGGATCCGCTCCCGGACCCACTGCCACTGCCGACGCCGGAGCCACTGCCGGATCCGCTCCCGCACCCGCTGCCCGAGCCACTGCCGCTACCCGAGCCGCTGCCACAGCCGCTGCCGCTGCCCGCCCCGCTGCCGACGCCTCCGGCCCGCAGCTCGACGTCCTCGTCGGCTTCTTCCTCGCCCTCGAGTCCGTCGTCGCATCCGACGAGCGCGAGACAGAGGAAGACGCCCGCAGAGAAACCACCCCAACTTTGTCGATACGTTTTGTTTCGAACCATGCGCCCGAGTGTCCGGTGACACAGGCGCTCGGTTCCCGGTCCGAGAAGTTCTTCGCCGCGATCGAGCGGCCAGCGACGGATGGATCACACCTCGCGGATCGATCCGAAGCGAAGCGAGCTCAGTAGTACATGAACGGCCACCAGTTCCGCAGCGGCTGCCCCGACGGATCGGTCCCGGTCGCGCCGAGCCCCGGCATGTTCTGGTACCAATAGGTGAGGAACTTCCCGCCGCAGTCGTCGTCGACACCGAGCGCAGCCCAGCGCGACGAATCGGATGGTGTCGCAGCGGCATCGGCAGCGATCGCGAACGACTCGCAGGTGCTCGGCACCGCCGCCGTCGGGTAGTAGTCGTAGCCATGCGTCGCGCCGGGCGGATAGTGCGTGTTGCCGCACCGCGGCGCGTAGCTCGGGACCGCACCGCTCGGCGCGACGAGCGTCGTGCAGCCACCACCCCCGCAATCCGCGTACGAGTAGTCGTCGCCGCCGGCGTACAGCGAGTCGAACGAAGTGCCGTAGCGCGTTTGCATGTCGAAGTCGGCGAAGGCGCGGAAGAGCGGCTGCATGTACGGGTTGATGGTCGCGCCGTCCCACGGTTGCCCCGGCGCGTAGATGCTCGACTCGTTGTAGCGGAACTCGAATTCGTGACCGAGCGAGTGCTGCAGGCACCCGCTGCCGCGCTGCACGTTGAGAAAGTAGATCCGTAGTGAACGGCCCACCGCGCTCCACGGCATCGAGTTGTCGTGGGGCCCGTCCGGATCCTCGTCGAGCTGCTGCGCATGGCCGATGCCGTTCTTCACGTACGCGCCGGGGATCGGGGCGAGCGTGTCGTCGTAGGCCTGGGCGACGAACGCGACCTCGAGGATGTTGAGCGTTACCTGCCCCACCGGATTCGCCGGTGTGCCGTCGACCTGGTTCGCCATCATGATCACTTCGTGCACGTCGCCGCGCGCGGCGAGCTCGCCGAGCGTCAAGTAGCGGCCGAGCTCGTCGTCGAACACGCCCAGGTGCTCGGCGAACTCGGGCTCGAACAGCCGCCAGTAGCCGACACGCGGGCGGCCCTGCCCGTCGGGCGCACCGCGCGGGAAGAGCCCGCTGTTCGCGTGCCCGTTGTCGTCGGAGAGATCCACGACGTCGACCAGCCGCGGCTGGAGGAACGCCGGCGCCCCGGGATCCTCGTAGCCATGGAATCGCGACGACTCCTGCATCGCGTCCAGGAAGCCCTGCGCGCGGCCTTCGAGGTCTTCGGCGGAGAGCGGTCCGCCGTCGGTGTCGTCGTTGCCGCCGAGCCCGATGCCGTTCGCGAAGTTGATCGCGAGGAACCGCGGCGCCATTCGGCGCAGATCGTCGTGGTGCGCGGCGATCCACGGGTCCGAGCTCGCAAACGAGCTCTGGTTCGGCCACATGCAGGCGTCACCGAGCTCGTTGTCGGCGGTGATCGCCTGGTCCGGGTTCGCGACGTCGGGGCAGTTGTCGACCGCGTCGCACACGCCGTCGCCGTCGACGTCGCTCTCGGCGTCGTCGCACATCGGCGGGCGCTCGCCCGACGACGCCGAATCGTCGGTGGGGCCGGTCGGCGCGGAGGGATCGCTGCTGCCCGCGCTCGCTCCGCTGCCCTCATCCGTGCTCACGCTGGACGACGGCCCGGGCTCGCTCTCCGCGGCGCTCGTGTCGTCGATACCAGCGCTGGGATCGCGCGCGTCCTCGCCCGGCGCGCAGGCGAAGAGCGGCAGACACGGGATCGCGATCAGGAAACGAGCGATGCAACCGGATGACACCCGCGAAACGTGACTGGTGATCGCGGCCACGTCAAAGCGCACGCTGCGACGAGTTGCGCACGATCGTGCGCAACGACGCGCTCGCGGCTCACGGGCTCCACGTCCCGGTGCCCTCGAGGAACGGCGACGATTCTGCGACGGTCCAGCGCAGCGGCAGTGCGCCTTCGCGGCGGATCACCTCGCGCACCACGAAACGCAGCAGCCGCTCTGCGCCCGCAAACGCGTCGACCTCCGGCCCATCCCAGACGATCTCCACGTCGGCCGCGACGTGCAACAGATCGCCGCGTTCGTAGTCGACGAAGAGCAGACCCGCACGGGGGTTCACGACGAGATTGCCGATCGTGTTGAAAAAGAAGTTGCCGCTGAAGTCGGGGACGACGAGCGTGTCGCCGTCGAGGCCGACGAAGCCCGGGCGGCCGCCGCGATGCGAGACGTCGATCCCGACCTCCGGGTGCGCGCTCGCGAGGAAGAACGTGTCCGCGCCGCGCACGAGCGCGCGCGCGTCGTCGTCGAGGTTCGAACCGCGCTGCATTCGTGGCGGGCGTATCCGCAGTGCGTGGTACTCCGCGCGTCGGGCCTGGATGTACTTCGGGCAGTTGCCGAAGCTCTCGCGCACGTCGATCGCGATCCCTTCCGCGTCGATCGCCGCCACGACCCCGTTCGCCCGGTTGCGCCGGCGCGTGTGCGGCTCGAGGCCGAGCACCCCGATCCCGGCGCCGACACGGAGCGCAGCGCCCACGACGGGATCCGCGGCGTCGCGCGTGCCGTCGATCGTCAGCCGCTGCGCGGTCGGAGCGTCGACGAAGCCCGGCGGCCCGGCGATCGCCGACGCCCACGGCTGCCCATCGAGATCGGTCGCACCGACGACGAGCCATGGCAGCATCTCGAAGAACGCCCGGTGCTGATCCGGCATCGCGTCGCGGATCACCCTCGTGCCGATCTCGGCCATGCGCTCGCGCACGCCCACGCGGGTCTGCACCGCGCGCTCACCCTCGTGGAAGCGCTCGTCGGTCACGCGCACAGCCCCACCGCAGACGCCACCATCGGCACGAAGCGCGGCAACGCCTCGATGCGCGCGAGCCAGCCCCGCACATTGGGATAGTCGGCCAGGCTCACGCCACCCTCCGGCGCGTGCGCGACGTACGTGTAGGCCGCGACATCCGCGATCGTCGGATGCGCGGCCGCGAGGAACTGCCGACCTTCGAGGTGCCGATCCATCACGCCGAGCAGCGCATGCGAGCGGGCGATGAGCTCGGCCGCGGGCAGCGGCGCGTTGAACACGTTGACCAGCCGTGCCGCCGCGGGCCCGTGCGCGATCTGGCCGGCGGCGACCGACAACCATCGCTGCACCGCGGCCGCCTCGACGGGCGAGCGCGGAAGCCACGACTCGCCGCCGTACTTTCCGGCGAGGTACACGAGGATCGCGTTGCTGTCGGCGATGGTCGTGTCGCCGTCGCGGAGCACGGGCACCTGTCCGAACGCGTTCATCGCGAGGAAGTCGGGTTGCTTGTGCGCACCGGCGACGAGATCGACGTCCTGCAGCACGAACGGGAGGTCCAGCAGCGCGAGCATGAGCTGGACGCGGTGGCTGTGGCCGGAGAGCGGGTGACGCAGGAGCTGGAGTGGCTGGGTGGGTCTCGCGTTCATCGGTGAGCAGCATGGGCTGAGCGCGGCGAGAGACCAATGGGGCGCCCCTGACAAGACTCCTGCAAGAAATGCAACAATCGCCGGATGGACAAGCTGAAGGCCATGCGGACGTTCGTGCACGTCGCGGACGGCGGGAGCCTCACTGCGGCCGCAGTGGCGCTCGAGCTCTCGCTACCGGCGGTCGTCCGATCCCTCGCCGCGCTGGAGGGGGAGCTCGGCGTGCGCCTCGTCAATCGCACGACACGGCGACTCGGGCTCACCCCCGAGGGACGGGAGTATCTCGCGCGCTGTCGCGGAATCCTCGCGGCCGTCGACGATGCCGAGGCCGCGCTCTCGGTCGGAGACGCGGAGCCGCGGGGGCAGATCGCGATCACTGCGCCGGTGATGTTCGGCCAGCTCTTCGTCGCGCCGACGGTCACTCGGTTCGTCCAGCGCCACCCGCGGGTGCGCGTCTCGATGCAGCTCCACGACGCCGTGGTCAACCTGCACGAGGAGCAGCTCGACATCGGCGTGCGCATCGGCAAGCTCGAGGACTCCTCGCTCATCGCGTGGCGCACGGGGCAAGTGCGACGGGTCGTCGTGGCGAGTCCGGCGTACCTGCGCAAGCGCGGTGCGCCTCGTCATCCTCGCGAGCTCGCGGAGGCGAACTGCGTGCGCTTCCGGGGCCCGTCCGGCCCGTGGTGGGTGTTCCACGAGGGCGGGCAGCCGATCGACGTGCCGATCCGCGGCAACCTCGAGTTCAACCACGTGGCGCCGGCCATCGATGCATGCATCGCGGGCATCGGCTTCGGCATGTTCATCTCGTACCAGGTAGCGCAGCACGTGAGGGACAAGCGACTACGCATCGTGCTCGAGCAGTTCGAGCCGCCGCCGCGGCCGATCCACGTCGTGGTGCCGCACGGCCGCCTGCTGCCGAGCCGGACCGCGCTGCTGGTCGAGGCGCTGCGCGAGGATCTCGGCGCACTGCGTTTCGCGCCGAAGAGCGCGTGAGTGCGAGCGGAGGCATTCGCCCACTCCGCAGGCGTGCCGTCACGAGGCGCTGCATGTGCGCCACGTATCGACCGCGGACGGTGCATCGCTCGACCGCGTCACCAGACGTCGCCGCTGCGTTGCTCGCAGACGATCGGCGCGTCGAGATCGAGCGGAGGTGTGCGTGTCGTCCGCAGCACCATGATGCCGCCGTCTTCGTCGGGGGTCCGGGTCCAGCTGCGCGACTCGGGCTCCGTGATGACACCCGTCACGCCGCGCCAGCGTACCCAGCCGAGCGCCTCGTAGAACGCGTCGGCGGCCGACGACAGCGCGCCGAGGTCGTGGTGCGCACAGATGATCTCCGCGACCGCGTGCATCAGTGCAGTGCCGAGACCACGACCGCGCGCATCGCTGCGGGTCGCCACCGCCTCGACGTAACCCGCGCACAGCACCAGATCGCCGCAGCGGAGCGTGCGGGGTACGACGCTCGCGTGCCCGACGACGCCGAGCGCGTCCTCGCACCAGACGTGGTGCCCGCCCAGCGCGTGCGCCCAGTCGTCGTCGCCGAAGTCACCGTCGTACGCTTCATCGAGCATCCGACGCAGTTGCACGCACAGCTCGTCGGGGAGCTGGTCGCTCGTCGCGGTGCGCAGCGGTGGAGACATCGGGCGAGGGTGATCGTCGACTCCGACATCGTCAAGCGGATCGCCACGAGGTCCCGCGCGGTGAGGCAGTCGTCCGGATCGCCCGACCCACCGGCGCGCTGCGTCGCGGAGGATCGCCCAACCAAGGCCGCCGGTCGCCGCGCGGAGGATCGCCCCATCGAGCTGGCCGGTCGCCGCGCGGAGGATCGCCCTATCGAGCTGGCCGGTCGCCGCGCGGAGGATCGCCCTACCAAGCTGGCCCGCCGGCCGGAGCGCCAGCGATGCAGCCGTTCTCCGTCCGCGCATCGACACGACGCGGTTCGACACGAACGCGCTTCGACGCGACCGCGCGTCGACCCGAGCACGTCGCCCCCTCCGTGATGTCGCGTCGGTGCTTCGCGCCGTTGCGCCGATCAGCTCGCCATCTTCAGCTCGGGCACGACCACCGCCTTTCGCGACGGCGGCTGTCTCCGGCCCGGCACCTCGCTCGGATCCAACAGACCGTGGATCTTCCAGCCCCGCTGCA
>CAZFKC010000002.1:127470-219684 GCA_964519175.1 uncultured Nannocystaceae bacterium | reverse complement strand
AGGTGGCGAGTCCCCGGCCAGGAATCGGGCCACCCGGCCCGCTGATGGGCCACCCCTGGCCACGTAGCGTGGCCGCGAGTCAGCGATGCCGGGGACTTCCGACTCGGCACGACGCTCGCACTGCATTCGCGCATGGACCCGCGCTCGCTCGCCTGGCTCGAGGACAATCCGTTGTTGCAACAAGCGGTCGACGAGCTCGTCGACCGCGGCGTGCTCGCGCGCGTGGAGCTGAGCGGCGCGGAGGCGCTGCTGTGGAGCGACTGCGACCTCGCGATCTTCGCGGAGCATCGGCTCGGCGATCGCACCGACCCCCGCGCGCTCGACGAAGCGCGGCGTGCCGAATGGTGCGCGCGCGCGACCACGGAGCCCCACCGACCCGCGAACGGACGGCGGAGCGAGCACGTGCTCTGGCTGTGCAGCGACGAGGGTGAGCAGGTGGGCACCGTCGCGCTCTCGCGCTCGACGCTCGGCGGGAGCCTCGTGTACCTGTCGAGTCTGTATGTGTTGCCGACGGCGCGGCGCAGCGGCCACGTCCGCCGAACCCTCACCGCATTGCGTGACGCGCTCGCGCTACGTGGACTCGGGCTGCGGCTCGACACGTGCTGGGCCTGGCAGCCGACGATTCGCGTCTATCTGCGCCTCGGCATGATGGTGAGGATGTGGAAGCGCGACCTGACGTTGCAATGGGGCGTCGGGTCTGCGGTGCCGATCATCGCGGTCGGCGAGGAGACGGCGTCGCTCTCCGTCCTGCGCGATGGCGGCCCACGCGTGCTCATGCGGGCTCGGCGAGCCGAGGACCGGCTCGTCCTCGAAGACGGGGACGACGAGCGAGACGGCGACGCCGCGGCGGAGCTCGTGTGGGAGATGCGCTCGACGTTCGCGCTCGAGCTCGCGATGCACGGCTGGCCGCTCGTGCGTTCGCGAGAGCATTGGGAGAAGAGCCGCTGGTCGGATCTCGGTCCCCCGGAGGCGCTCGCGTACCGGATCACGGCCTGGGAGGCGTGGGACCGCGCGCACGGCTGGCGCGTGGCTGCGCCGCGGATCCCCGGGCTCGCGTATCCGAGCTGGGACGAGCTCGACGATGGGTGAGGGCTGTGGCGAATCGCTATCGATCATCGGCTCCAGGAGCCGCGGCCGCCTCGGCAGCGACCTCGTCGGCCGCGGCCTTTTCTGCGGCGGCCTTCTCGGCAGCAGCCTTCTCGGCAGCGGCTTTCTCCGCCGCGGCCTTCTCGGCAGCGGCCTCCTCGGCAACGGCCTTCTCGGCCGCGGCCTTCTCGGCAGCCGCCTTCTCGGCAGCCGCCTTCTCGACAGCCGCCTTCTCGGCAGCCGCCTTCTCCTCACGCTTCCGTCTCGCCTTGCTGTTACGGACCTTGACATCCCCTTCGCCGGTCGCGCCGAGGATCTGGTGAAGAACGGATACCAATGGGAGGGCAACGGTGAATGTCATTGCGCGAGAAACCGGCTCGTTCGGTGGATATGCGGGATCGAGGGTGTCCCCGGCATTCTGGAGTTCTTCGATATCGAAGCCGAGCCAGAGCAGATCCCCGAATAGCCCGAGCGCAGCTCCGGGGTACGGTCGTCGAATGCTGCCGGCAGGATAGTCGAAGTTGCGTCCCCGAACCCGTACTGCAGCAGCGTCCGAGAAGTCGCGCGTTGACATGTACACCCCGATGGATACCCAGTCGTCTGGGAGGATGAACCGCACACCACCCTTCAGAGAAACCGAACCTGGCGTCGAATTCAAGTAACGCGCAAGGCTGCTCTTCTGCCGCAGCCCAGCGATGCTGAGCCCCGTCGGCAACTCGGTGAGCACCTCGAGACCCCAGTAGTGCGTGTCGCCTCGACTCTCGAACGCGAAACACAACGCGATCTTGCATCGCGAGCGCAGTCCGTTCATCAGGAAGGCACGGAATCTCTGCGGCTCGTTGATGCCGCTTTCGGATGCCGTGGCGACAGGCTGCGGCGGGGGTGGTGACGTTGCGTTCGTCGTGGTCGACGCGCCGGGGGTCGACGGAGCGGGAGCCTCGGGTTGCGTCGCGTTCTCAGGCTCCGTCAGAACTTGGCTGGCTACGACTCCGTCGACCTCTCGCATGCTGAGAAGCTGGAACCCCAACACGATACTGATGGCGTGCTCGAACATCAGCCGGCCTCCGCAATCTGGATGGGCAGAAGACACTCGCCGTCCTTGCCGGGCGCTGTCAGTGCTACTTCGTAGCTGCCGACTTCGATGCCGCCGACATCGAATTCCGCCCGACCGAACTCCTGCGTGACCAACTGCGTGCAGGGGGCCTCCGAGCATGCCACGTCGATCCCGGCCTGCGCTTCCACGTTCAAGGTCGCTCCCGGGAGTGGGTGCTCTGCTCCTCCGTCGCAGTATAACGCTTGGACGCGCACGTTCTCGGATTCGCCTGCGACGATCTCCACCGGGTCCGGATCCAATGTCACGCGGGAGATCTCGGGCGCGATCGAAATCTCGGCTGCCCAGATGGGTGGTAGCCGCTCCGGGGGAAGAAAAGCGATGACGCGTGTCGTGAGAATGACCTCGCCGCCGGCGCCCGAGAGGCACAGAAGGAAGTCGTTGCTATGATCGCCGATATAGGAGAGCTCGAGCCTGCTGCTGGGAAATGCGCTGCAACCTAGCGAGTCGTATGCAAGCCACGCGACGGAGGAGTCGCTCACCGTGACCTCCAGCGTCAGGCGGTCCTCGAAATCCACAACGACCGCTTGCCCGGCGCGCTCGAGGCCGAAGCGAAGACTCTGCGACCGGTTCGCAGCGGAGCAGGTGGAGCTGTTGCATCCCAGCTGCCCAGCCGATGGCTCGACGGACTCTTCGAGCCCAATCGGCTCGATGGTAACGTCCGCGAGGCCGAGCGTGACTTCGACAGCAGCGATGTCCCAGTTCCGGAGATCGTCGGATGCCTCGTCCTCATCCCGATCTTCGCTGCTCTCTGCCGAGTCGTCGCGGAGACTCTCGATTCCGCGGCTCACCTCGTCCGTCGTCGGGGGTTCGCCGGAAAACGCCACGACGTAGTAGATCTCCGATTGGTCGAGCGCGGTGGGAATCAAACCGGTCGAACGCAGCGAAAGTGCGGCCTCGCCCTCTGAATCGAGTGTGCAGGCGACTCTGCGCCCGCCACCCCGACATTGATCTCCGGCTTCGAGGGACGCGAGCTTGCGAGCGTCCTCCAACCCCCTACCCATGAACTCGACGACGACGTTCACGAACTCTGCCGGACGTCCCTGCTCGTTGTGCGCTTCGACGAGCACCTGAGCCTCGGGGACCACCTGCGCCGGCGTGGTCTCCCCGTCATCACCATCAGCATCGTCCTCGGCATCGGCCTCGCTGGGCACTGCGGCGGCCAGGTTGAGCTGAAGGCGATGATCCACGAAGCGGAGCTCGCCAGAACAGAGCGTTGGCTCGGGGAGATCCGCGAGGATGTCGGTTTTCTTGCCGCACACGTCCTTACAAGATGTCCCGATCGCAGCAACACCGATGAGTGCCATGAAGAACGTGAGAGTCTCGGCTGCTCGCTTTTTGGCCACGCGGGTCCAGTGACGCCGCGAGCAAGAACCGTCACGGTGCGCAGGAGACGTTTTCTCACTGATCGAATAGCCACGCGCGAGTCGCCCCAGCCGGGTTCGACAATGGAGGGGATGCCAGCGGTGACGCACCTCGAGTCGCACGACCAGCGGGATCGAATCGACGCGTCGGCGCACTATCTCCTGTCCGTCGCGTCGATCGCACGCCGGACCGAGGACAAGATGGAACCGTCCCAGTTCATCACCGCCGCCCTGCTCATCCCGCTAGTCGTCGCGGTCGTCTGCGGCTGCGCCGGGGGTATTGCACGAGCGTTCGGTTCGGCAACGCCCGAGGGGTCGTCACGAGGCGCCTTCCTCCTGAAGAGCGCGCTGGTGGGTGCCGTCGCTGCCGTCGCTGGCTTCTATGTCCTCGAACCCGAGACCCCGCTGCGGTTCGTCGCTGCCGCCCTCATCTCGGGTTACTCCGGTCCTGCCCTCCTCGACGCGCTGGACGCTCGTTTCCGGGTGCTCGCCGCCGAAGCGCGCGCCAATGCAGCCCTCGCTGCCGGCCGTGCCGCGATCGACAAGGCGGATTCGACACTGCGACGCCTCGGCCCGCAGCCGAACGCCACCCCTATCGCACTTGCACCCGGCGATCCCGTAGCCGTTGCACTCGCGGAGCTCGACGCACCCCGCGCTCGGCTCAACGCACTGGCGCTCGAGCCTTCGCGGTAGCGAGGGCCCGATCCGCGAGCTGCGACCGGCCAGGATCCGGGCCACCCCGGCCCGTCAGCGGGCCACCCGGCCAGCCCACGGGCCATCATCGGTCGTCTGCGGCGCCGGGTGTCGCGCGACCGCAGACCCTCGCGCAATGGCACGCGCCTCGCAAGGTCGTGGAGGTCACCAGCATCGGAGCATCACGAGTGCTACGCTGGAAAGGAGCTGCGCGATGGACCCGACGGAGCCCACGAGCATCACGCTCGACATCCTGAAGAAGATCCATGAGGGGATGGTCGAGCTGCGCGACGGAATCGTCGAAATCCGCGGCGGCCTCGCCGAGCTACGTGAAGACGTGCGCGGCAATAGTCGGCGCGTCGATGCACAGAGCAGGCGTCTCGCAGGCGTCGAGGGGCGCATGGGCGAGCTCGTGCACGTCGGTACGCTCGCGATCACGCGGCAGCTCGACCTCGAGCAGCGCGTCCTCGCGGTCGAGGAGCGCGTGTCCGCCCTCGAAGCTCGCTGACGCGGCGGACCGAAGACGCGGACCGCCCGCTCAGAGCTCCGTCACCGGCACGTCGACCACCGCCAGCGAGTACCCCGCGGGCCCCTGCGGCGACCCCGTGCTGAGCTCGATCCTCCGGTCCTCGCTGATGTCGACCTTCAGCCCGAGCGAGGCGGTCTCGCCGACGGGGATCTTCACCTTTCCGGCGAAGCCGTTCTCGGAGGTCAGCACCATCTTCACGTTGCCGACGTAGGTCGACTGCACGAAGCGCAGCTCTTCGAGCCGTGCGTTGCCGTCTACCAGCTCGAGCATCGCCTGGACGTAGGCGTCTGCGTCGGGGCTGATCGGCATGTTCTCGACGTACGGTGATTCCGCGACGAGGGCCGCATCGCATGGGCCCATCTCGTCCTCGACGCAGTAGAGCGGGCCGACCGCGACCTCGATGTGACGCACCGCCGCCGCCTTCACGTCGAGCCCGATCTCGTCGACCACCGCGCCGATCGACTCGCTGCAGTCGAACTCCTGCTTCGGCACCGCCTCCGAGCGCCGCTCGAAGATCTTCGGCTCGAGCTCCGCTCGCAGGTCGGCGTCGCCACCGGTGAGGTGCTCGAGGATCCTCGAACGCTCGAGCACGACCCTGCCGTCGAGATCCACGACCTCGCCGGCGTTGATCTCCCTCGGATCGCCCGTGCACGTCTCGTCGAACGGCGCACCGAGGGCAGGGCAGTACAGCTCGTCGATGTCCACCTTGCGGCACTCGCCCTTGTCCGTGCAGCGCAGCTCGCTGCAGCCGCAGAGCCCGACGAGCATCGTTCCGAGGTACTTGCGCGCGCGGTGGGTCGAGGTGGCGGGGGACATCGCGGAATCGCTCCGCTCGAACAGTGACTCGAGGCGCCGAATCGATCCGCGGCGACGGACCGCGAGATGCTCGGCGAGTCGCCGACCACGGTCGGGTGCGTGCCCTCGCGCGAGCGGCCGACCTCGACGATCGACCCTCCGCAGTCACGGCGGCGAAGCGGTCGGCGCTTCGCGCTCGTCGGGCTCGGGTGCGGCGACCGATTGCACCGCATCGATCAAGAGACCGCGCGCGTAGATCCGCACCGCGCAGCTCCCCACCACCACCGCGACCATCGCGGCACCGAGCCCGACCCACTGCAGCCATCCGCGTGGCGCGACCGGCCGTCGCATCGGCGGCCCGCCGCACACCCGCTCGGAGTGCACCGTGGATGCTTGGCGCCCGATGCCGATCTTCGCGCGCATCGGTGGGGAGGATCGCCCATTCCATCGCCGGGCGTCTCGGTGGACAGTCCCTGACCACCGAATGCGCGTCGAGGCGCGCCGCAGCGGGCCCGCCGCTCCACTGTCGCCGGTGGACCGCAGCGTGGGCGGACGCGTCGTGCGCCGCGCGATGCCGTCGAGACGAGCCCGCTGCCTCGGTCGGAGAACCCCTTGCGATCGCACCGCGACCCACGCCGAGCTGCGGCGCACACGGCACGACCAGGGTTTACCCCCGCGCGGTAACGCAAGCGCTCTGCATTCGCGCTTCGCTTCCGTTTCGCGAGGCGTCGATGCGAAGATGTCGGCCACTCCCGACCATTGAGGTGGGCTTGTCATGACCGCACTCGCACGCAACACCGTCATCTCGCTCGGCTCGCTCCTCGCCATCGCCTGCACGACGGATCCCAGTCCGAGCGGCGACGGTGAGTCGAGCAGCGGCGCGCCCATCACGACCAGCATCACCACGGCAGACCCCAGCACGACGGGTGCGGAGGGCAATACCGCGCCGCCCACCACCACCGAGTCTGCGTCGAGCAGCGGTGCGGACAGCGGGTCCGAGGACGAAGGCGGCATCAAGTACGACGTCGGCGGCTCGACCGATCAGGGCACGGGCCCGGTCGGACCGATCATCGGCTCGTGTCGCGCGTCGGAGATCTACGGCGCGTCGGGCAACTTCCCCGCGTTCACGGACGACGCGTACGACGACTTCCTCGACAAGACCATCGCGATCGTCACGCACCAGCCGCAGTTCCCCTCGACGCACGTGATGACGATCCTCGACATCTCGGGTGATCCGCCGCCGCCGAACGTCAACTACGACGCGCCGAAGTACTTCCGGCCCGAGTGGACGCAGGAGGCGCTCGGCAAGCCCTTCGGCATCACGCTCGACTCGTACGGCAACATCTATCTGGCCTCGAGCACCGTGTGGGGGGCGACCACGTCGCCGGACAAGATCCGCCGCATCGACGCCGAGAGCGGAGCGATCACCGACTTCGCGACGATCCCGAACAGCGGACCGGCGTTCGGAAATCTCAACTACGACTGCGTGAGCCAGACGATCTACGTGTCGAGCTTCGAGGACGGTCGCATCTACCAGCTCGACATGAACGGCGACATCGTCAGCTCGTACCATCATGCGACCGGCGACGTGTCGATCGGCGAGCCGAACGACGACGGTGAGCCCAACGGCGCGTTCGCTCCGCTCGGCGAGCGCGTGTGGGCAGTGCAGTCGCACGCCGGCCGGCTCTACTACAGCATCTGGGTCGAGCACTCCGGCGCCCAGAACGCGAGCCGCGACAACGAGGTCTGGTCGGTCGAGTACGTCGACGACACCGGCATCCCCGATCCCGACACCGCGCAGAAGGAGCTCGACGTCCCGACCAACGACGGGGCGCTGTCGATCCCGGTCTCGGATCTCGGCTTCGCGCACGACGGCTGGATGCTCATCGCGCAGCGGACGATGAACGGCGACACGCAGACCGGTGCGCACCAGTCGACCACGTACGACTACGACTACCAGGACGGCGTCTGGGTCTGGCAGGGCACGAACTACGTCGTCGGCGAGCTCTTGCCCTACAGCGCCGCGGGCGGTGTCGATCACGACTTCGTCGCCGAGGGCTACGTGTGGATGACGGGCGACGCGCTCGACTTCAACACGCCCAACGTGGTGTACGGCCTGCAGGGCACGCCCTACGGCGGTGGCGGCGTCACGACGAGCACGATCATCGACCTCGACGGCGAGATCACGCAGCAGGACAAGACGGTCTACGGCGACGTCGAGCTCCCGATCCCGGGTGACGTCGCCCCGGTGCCGCCGCCCGGCTGAGCGACGCGATCGCTTCCGTCGTGTCCCGGTCGCGTCGCACGCGGGCCGGCCGGGCCACGATCGATCGCGCTACGAGCGCGTTTGATCATCGCGCGTGGCCGTGGGATCGACCGGCCTCCGCGTGTCACGACGATCGGGGATGACCGAACCGCCCGGCCTCACTCCGCCTGCGCCCGGCTCGGACGGGAGCGGCGAGGGCTTCGACACCGCGCACGTGCGCGCGCTCCTGCGGGCGCGGATGTTCGGTGAGCCGCTCGAGCCCACGCGGGTCGGTCGCTACACGATCCTCAGTCGCGTCGGTGCCGGCGGCATGGGCATCGTCTACGCCGCCTACGACGAAGCGATCGATCGCAAGGTGGCGATCAAGCTGGTGCGACCCGACACGACCGGCGATCGCGAGGCGATCGCCGGCCTCGTGCGTCGCGAGGCGCAGGCGCTCGGACGGCTCTCGCATCCCAACATCGTCACCGTCCACGAGGTCGGCGAGCACGAGACCAAGGACGGGACCCCCATCGTGTTCATCGCGATGGAGTTCGTGCGAGGCCGGACGCTGCGCGAGTGGTGTCGCGAGCGCCAGCGACCCTGGCGCGAGATCCTGGAGGTGCTGATCCAAGCCGGGCGCGGGCTCGCGGCCGTGCACGCCGCGGGGCTCGTGCACCTCGACGTGAAGCCCGACAACGTGATGATCGACGACGACGAGCACGGTGGCCGCGTGCGGCTCATGGACTTCGGGCTCGCGCGCATCGACTTCGACGCCACCGCGATCACCCTGGACTTCGAGCGCAGCGACGATCCGCTCGCTTCGCCGGCGTCGAGCCGCGCGGGGCAAGTCGCCGGCACGCCGGCCTACATGGCCGCGGAGCAGTTCGAAGGCGGTCCGGTCGGCCCGGCCGCGGATCAGTTCGCGTGGTGCGTGACCGCGTGGGAGGCACTGTTCGGCGATCGGCCGTTCGCGGGCGAGGACATCACCACGCTCGCGGAATCGGTGCGATCCGGTCGGCGTCGCGAGCCGCAGTCGCAGCGCGGAGTGCCGCCGCGGATCCGCAGAGTCCTCGAGCGTGGGCTCGAGCCCCGGCCCGCCGATCGCTGGCCCGAGATCTCGGCGCTCCTCGACGCGCTCGCGCTGCCGCGTCGACGGCCGGTGATCGCAGTCGTGGCGATCTGCGTCGCGGGGCTCGCGACGATCACACTCGTGCGGCGCGACGATGCCGGCGCGCCGTGTCGTGCGCGCGCGGACGAGCTCGCCGAGGTGTGGTCCGAGGCCGTGCGCACGCGTGTGCATGCGGCCATGACGGGCAGTGGGCTGGGCTTCGCGAGCGACAGCGCCGCACGGGTCGACGAGGGCATCCGCGCGTGGATCGGCCGGACCCAGGAGGTGGAGCTCGCGGCCTGTGCCCCCGCATCGGCAGGCTGGTCGGATCGGTTGCGCACGGCCCGGCTCGCGTGCCTGGCCGATCGCCGTCGCGCCGCGGTCGCGCTCGTCGAGGTGCTCGGTGGCGCGAGCGGAGCGCAGCTCGAGGCTGCCGTCACTCGTTCGGTGCAAGCGGTCGCGCGGCTACCCGATCCCGATCGCTGCAACGACATCGAGTATCTCGCCGCACGGGTGGAGCCGCCCGGCGATGAAGAGACCGCGGCGGCCGTCGAGCGGTTGCAGGAGCAGGCGAGCCACGTCGATGCGCTGATGTCCGCGGGGAGCTACGCCGAGGCCGGGACGGCCGCGCACGCGCTCGTCGTGTCCGCGCGCGAGGTCGGATACGGTCCGGCGCTCGCGCGCGCATTCCAGCTGCGCGCGCGCGCGGAGGAAGGGCTCGGGCGCCTCGCCGAAGCGGAGCTCAGCGCACGCGCCGCGCACGCCGAGGCGATCGCGAACGGCGACGACGAGACCGCATCGCGCGTCGCGAGTCGACTGGTGTACGTGATCGGCAACCGGCTCGGTCGCCACGCGGCCGGCCGCGAGTGGGCGGTGCACGCCCGCGCATCGCTGCGGCGCATCGGATCTCCGCCGCTCGTCGCGGGCGTCCTCGAGAGCGCGCTCGGCAATGTCGACGATGCGCAGGGTCGCTATCCCGAGGCGCTCGCGCAGCACCGGCTCGCGCTCGCGCTGCAGGAACAGGCGCTGCCCGAGGGGCACCCGGACCTCGCCGACAGCATCAACAACATCGGGATGATCCATGCCCGCCAGGGCGAGCTCGAGCCCGCACGCATCGAGCTCGAACGCGCGGCCGCGATGTACGAGCGCGCGCTGGGAGCGAATCATCCCGACGTCGCCGACGCGCTGAACAACCTCGGCATCGTGCACGAGCAGGCCGGACGATTCCCGGACTCCTTGGCCACGCACCTGCGCGCGCTGGCGATCCGCGAGCGCGCGTTCGGCCCCGCTGCACCCGACGTCGCGACGTCGCTGAACAACCTCGGCACGCTGCACATCCGCACCGGCGAGTACGACCAGGCCCAGGCGTATCTCGAGCGGGCGCTGGCGATCGTGACGAAGGAGCTCGGGGCCGACCATCGCGCCGTCGCGGAGATCGAGACGAACCTCGGCTGGATCGCGGATACGCGGGGCGACTATGCCGCTGCGCTGCAGCACTACCGCGTGGCGCTGCGCGTCGACGAGCAGAACTTCGGCGGCGATCACCCCGAGACGGCGCACACGTTGGACAACCTGGCGATCGCGCACGAACGACTGCACGAGTACGACGAGGCGAGGCGGATCTACCTGCGCGCACTCGCGATCCGCGAGGCCGCGCTGGGTGCCGACCATCCCGACATCGCCGACACGCTCGTCGGGCTGGGCCACGTCGCGAACGATCTCGGCGAGCACGCCGACGCCGAGCGACACTTCGCGCGTGCGCTGGCGATCACCGAAGCTGCGGTCGGGCGCGAGCACGGCGACAACGCCACGCCGCTGGGCGGGCTCGGTAAGGTCTACCGAGCGATGCAGGACTACGACCGCTCGCTCGCGAGCTTCGACCGCGCGCTGGCCGTGCGTGTGCCGATGCTCGGAGCGGATCATCCGCGCGTCGCGTGGCTGCACGCGGAGAAGGGCGAGACGTTGCTCGCGCGAGGTGATGTCGACGCGGCGATCGTCGAGCTCACGGAGGCGCTGCGCGTACGGAGCGGAGACGGCATCCCGCCGGCCGATCTCGCCGACACTCGATTCGCGCTCGCGCGTGCGCTCGCCGATCGCGAGCCCTTGCGCGCGCGCGCGCTGGCCGAGCAGGCGAGGGCGAGCTTCGCAGCGCTGCCGCATCGCGCGGACGCGCTGGTCCGCATCGACGCCTGGCTGCAAGGCCGGCGCGGGTCTGCGGAGTGAGGACGCTGCAATCGACGTCGGACGAGCGGGTATGCTCCGCCCGCATTGCCGCGCTCGCCTCGCACCTCCCGGAGCTCCGTCGCCCCGCGCGCCGTCGCCTGGCCGGCTCGGATCCACGCCCGCGAGCGCGCGTTGCTCGAGCAGCTCGACGAGTGCGAAGCCCACCTGATGCTCGCGCTCGCGCTCACCTGCGATGCGCCCGCTCGCAGCAGCTGGACCGAGCGCGCGATCCGGCTCGGCGCGCGCATGTCGAACGACCGCGTGCCGAGCACCAAGGACGTCGAGGCGATCGCCGCACGACTCGTCGGGCTCGGGCTCGTCGTGGCGCTGGAGACGAGGCAGCGTCAGGTCGTCTACGCCGTGCGGCCCGGCATCGCGCTCGAGGTGCTCGCGCTCGCCGAGGAAAAGGGCCGGCTGGCGCTCGCGGCCGCCCTGACGTCCGCGCAGCGCTCGAAGCAGGTCTGGCCCGGCGCCGGCGACCGAGCCGTCGAGCTGCGCGTCGCGGTCGTGCGCGGGCACGAGCACGCGATCGCGGTAGCGCTCGATCGCAGGTACATCTTCGGCAACGACACCGAGTACGGCCAGTGGCTGCTGGTCGCGCTGGGGCCGCGGCCCGAGCCGGAGATCATCGCGCGGATCACCGATCCCGTCGCTCGCAAGGCCTGGCTCGGCGTCGCGATCCGCGAGCAGCTGCGGGCGCTCGAGCGCATCGACGAGCACGTGCTCGAGCACGCGCTCGCGCTCGACGACAAGGCGTTGCGGCTCGACGTCGCTCGGCTGCTCACCGTGCGTGGCGAGGGCGAGCGCGCGCGCGCGATCTCGGGGCTGCCGAAGTGGGGGCCCGAGGGCATCGCACTGCTCGTCGCGTTCTGGTCCGGTGACTACGCGCGGGCGCGGGCGATCGGCGACGCGGCCGTCGCCGCGATGACGGCGCGCAAGGAGCCGAGCCTTCCCGACCTCGAGGGGGTCTGTCAGCTGCTCGCGACGATCGTCGCGTGCTCCGATGCGCCCGAGCTCGTCGCGTCGGTCGAGCGCCAGCTGCAGATCGGATTCGGCGGCCGCGGAGCCACGAGCCAGCCCTTCGAGGTCCTCGTCGACGTGCTGGATCGTCTGCACGGGCAGCGATCCGCTGCGAAGTGGCGCACGATGCCCGCGACGAGCCCGCGGGGCTGGCTCGATGCCCTGGTCACGCTGCTGCACGACACGTGGTTGCGACCGAAGCCCACCGGATCGACGACGGTGAACGAGGCCACGAGCCACGCGCGTTCGGTCGCGGAAGAGCTGCGCGACGTCGCCGCGACGAACGGCTATCCACCGATCGCCCGTGAGCTCGATGCGATCGCCCGGCAGCTCGGCGGCGAAGCGATGCCGGGTCGGCTCGCGGGCGCGTTCCAGCCGCGCGCGCAGTGGGAGATCGCGCTCGCCAGCCTCGAGGCCGCCGCGAGCTCCGTCGCACGCGATGTCGACGATGCGCGCCAGTCGGGACGCCGCGAGCTCGTGTGGGAGCTCGAGCTCGACGACGACGCGGTGTCGATCGCTCCGCGCATCCGCAACACGACCGGGCGCGCGAAGAAGGGCGCGACGATCTCGCTCGCGCAGCTGCTCGCCGGTCGCGAGGCCGAGTTGCTCGACGAGCGCGACCGTCGCGTGCTGGCGCAGGTCGATCGCGACGATCAGACGCGCTGGAGCGGCGGTCCGTCGCTCGGTGTGGACGCGTTGGTCGAGCTGGTCGGACACCCGCGTGTCATCGGTCGCGACGGCCAGCCGCTCACGATCGAGCGCGGTCGGCCGAAGATCCTGGTCCAGCGCGAAGAGGGGCACACCCAGGTCGACATCGTCCCCGACGGGCTCCGCGACGAGCGCATCGTCGTGCAGCGCGCGAGCGCAGACCGCATCGTGGTGCACGTGCGCCCGCCCGAGCTCGATCGACTCGCCGAGGTGATCTCGCGCGGCTCCGGGCTCACGGTGCCGGAGGACGGCCGCGAACGGCTCGGGCTCGCGCTCACGCGGCTCTCGCTCGCTGCGGGGGTCGAGCTCGCCGGCGATCTGCAGATCGCTGCGCACGACGTGGCCGCGGATGCGCGTCCGCTCGTCCAGCTCGGCTGGGACGGCGACACGCTCGCGGTACAGCTCCGCGTCGCGCCGCTCGGTGCGAGTGGGCCGGCGATGGTGCCGGGCGTCGGCGCAACGGCGGCCGTGGCCGCGGTGCGCGAGGGCGAGGTCCAGAGCCTGCGCCGCACGGTGCGTGATCTCGACGACGAGCGCAGGCGCTGCGATGCCGTGCTCGAGGCGTGTCCGACGCTCGCCGGCCACGCTGCCGGCGAGCTGCGCTTCTCCGTCGCGACGCTGGCCGCCGCGCTCGAGGTGGTGCTCGAGCTCGACGCCGTCGCCGATCGCATCGTGCTCGCCTGGCGTGCCGGTCAGACGCTGGACGTCCCCCGTCGCGCCGATCTCGACGGGCTGCGCATGCGCGTGCGTGCCAGCGGCGCCTGGCTCGACGTCGACGTCGCGCTCACGGTCGACGAAGACACCGTGCTGCGATTCCGTGAGCTCCTCCCCTCGATCCACGGGCGCTTCGTGGCGCTGCCGCGCGGTCGCTTCGTGGCGCTGTCGGAGCGGCTGCGTCGCCACCTCGATCGGCTCACGACCATGGGTGCGGCCCACGGCCAAGGCCTGCGCACGTCGATCGCGGTGCTACCGGTCGTCGAGGAGCTCGCGGAGGGCGCGGGCGAGGCCGAGCTCGCGCCCGAGGTCCGGACCCGACTCGCACGGCTCCGCGAGCTGGCGCGATCGCAGCCCAAGGTCCCGCGCGGCTTCGCCGAGGTGCTGCGGGACTACCAGCGCGAGGGCTTCGTGTGGATGTCGCGGCTGGCGGACGCGGGGCTCGGAGCATGCCTCGCCGACGACATGGGCCTCGGCAAGACCGTGCAGGCGCTCGCGCTCCTGGCCCACCGTGCGCGGCTCGGGCCGGCGCTCGTCGTGTGCCCCACCTCGGTGGTGCGCAACTGGATCACCGAGGCCGAGCGCTTCGCACCGGGTCTGCGGTTCCACTCGCTCGGGGTACCGAGCGATCGTCGCGCCACGATCGAAGGCGCGGGCCCGCGCGACGTGATCGTGTGCAGCTATACGCTGCTCGCGACGGAGATCGACGGGCTCGCCCAGCGCGAGCTCGCCACGGTGGTGCTCGACGAGGCGCACGCGCTCAAGAACTCCGGCACGAAGCGCGCCCAGGCGGCTCGGCGTCTGCGCGGGGACTTTCGGCTCGCGCTCACCGGCACGCCGGTCGAGAACCACGCTGGCGAGCTGTGGAGCCTCTTCGAGGCGATCCTGCCCGGGCTGCTCGGCAGCCAGTCGCAGTTCGACGAGCGCTTCGCCACGCCGCTCGCCCGCGGCAACCGCGAGCGTGCCGCGAGTCTGCGCGCGCTGGTCCAGCCGTTCGTCCTGCGACGGCTGAAGTCGGCGGTCGCCGCCGAGCTGCCGCCGCGCACCGAGATCACGCTGCGGGTGACGCCGAATGCCGAGGAGCGCGCGTTCTACGAGGCGGTGCGCCGACGCGCCGTCGAGCTCACCGCGAAGATCGATCGCAAGAAGGCGCGCTTCCAGATCCTCGCCGAGATCACGCGGCTGCGGCAGGCGGCGATCGATCCGCGCGTGCTCGATGCCGAGGCGGGGCCGCCAGGCGCGAAGCTCGACGTGCTGCTCGAGCGACTGCACCAGCTGGTCGCGGAGGGGCACAGCGCGCTCGTGTTCACGCAGTTCCTCGGCAGCATGGCGGCGGTGCGCGAGCGGCTGCGCGACGAAGGGCTCGAGTATCTCGAGCTCGACGGCTCGACGCCCGCGGCCGAGCGCGCACGTCGGATCGAAGCGTTCCAGGCCGGCGAGGCCGACGTCTTCTTGCTGAGCCTGCGTGCGGGTGGCACGGGCGTGAACCTGACCGCGGCCGACTACGTGTTCCACCTCGATCCCTGGTGGAATCCGGCGGTCGAAGATCAGGCCAGCGATCGTGCGCACCGCATCGGGCAGCAGCGACCGGTCACGATCTACCGGCTGATCACCGAGGGCACGATCGAGGAGAAGATCCTCGCGCTGCACGAGAGCAAGCGCCAGCTCGCGGACGACCTGCTCGCCGGGCTCGAGCGCGGCGAGGCACTCGACGTGGAGCAGCTGCTCGAGCTCTTGCGTGGGTGATCCTGGGGCGCCTGTGACGCGCGCCACGTTCTCGGCGACACGCGCGCTGCGATCGATCGGACGCAAGGATTGCCGCTCCCGCCCGAGCGCGCGCCTTGACGTGCGCGCGCTCGGGCGTCGATCCTGGGCATCGCCGATGCGGACCCGGACGATGGGAGTGCGCGCTCGCGTCGTCGCTGCCGTGCTGACCACTGCATGCGGCGACGCCACGGCACCCGCCGACGCAACCTCGGGCGGCAGCGAGGTCGACACGACTCGCGCGAGCACCAGCGACGACGGATCCAGCGGTGGCGGCGGCGACCCGCTGCCGCCACGGCCGGACGCGATCGCCTGCAGCTTCGCCGGCCATGCGCCCGGGCTGCTCCCGCCGATCACGACCGCGCCCGCGCTCGACGGCAGCGCGGTGGTCGACCTCGCGGCAGTCCCCGGCAGCGGCACCAGCTACCTGCTCCGCGCCGACGGCACGCTCGCGGCGGTCACCGGCGACGAGATCGCCGAGCTGTTCGATCTCTCCGATCGCGGCAGCCGGATGATCGCACTCGCGCTGCCGCCCGATCACGCGGAGACGGGCCAGCTGTTCGTGCGCTACGAAGCCGCGGGCGGCCTCGCACGCAGCGTGGTGCTTCGCCTCACCGTCGCGGACGGAGCGATCGACGAGGCCAGCGCGCGCGTGGTGATCGAGCTCGGCGACGTCGTCGGCGAGGGCTCGGGCGGTGCGCTCGCGTTCGACGAGGACGGGCTCCTGCTCATCGGCGTCGGCGACGGGGCCGTCGATCCGATCGCGAGCCTCGCACGCGATCCCAGCTCGCGGCGCGGCAAGCTGCTGCGCATCGATCCCGGGCCGCTCGACGACACCGGCACGTGGGCGATCCCCGACGACAACCCGTTCGCCGACACGGGCCCCGGCTTCGATCCGCTGATCTTCGCGACCGGTCTGCGCGATCCGTGGCGTTGCACGTACGCGCCCGGCGATCCCGCCGCGTGGTGCATCGATCGCGGGCTCGCGCGGCAGGAGCTGCATCGCGTCGAGGCGGGTGCGGATCTCGGCTGGCCGCTCTTCGACGGGGGCACGTGCACGCTGCCGGGGGGCGACTGCGGCGACGCGGGCACGATCCCGCCGACCACCACGTACCCGCTCGACGACGACGACTGCGGGGCCGCGGGTGTGGTCGTCGTGGGCGACGCACCGGTCGAGCTCGCGGGTGCGCTGCTCACCGCGGATCGTTGCTCGGGGCGCGTGCGCGGGCTCGACCTCGTCCATCCCGGCGCGCTCGTGAACGACGACGTGCTCGGCGTCGCGGAGCTCGCGGTCGCCGGGCTGGCGATCGACGACGCCGGCCGGATACTGCTCTTCGGTCCCGACGGTGCGGCGACGCTCGCGGTCGAGCCGAGCGACGCAGTGTTCCCGAGCACGTTGTCGCAGAGCGGCTGCTTCGGCGACCTCACGACGCTGGCACCGTCGCCCGGCGTCGTTCCCTATGACATCAATGCGCCGCTGTGGACCGACGGCGCGCTCAAGCGGCGCTTCATCGTGTTGCCGCCTGGCGAGACGATCGCGGTGGACGCAGACGACGGCACGCTGGTGTTCCCCGTCGGCACGGTGCTGCTCAAGAACTTCTCCTTTCCCACCGAGGGCGATCCCGAGGTGATGCGCACCGTCGAGACGCGCGCGATGGTGCGGCACACCTTCGGCTGGCAGTTCCACGGCTACCGCTGGAACGACGAGGGCACCGACGCCGAGCTGCTGCTCGACGGCGTGCGCGCGCCGATCACGATCGCGACCGGCGTGCTCGAGTACGAGTGGCCGACGCGCGACGACTGCCGCACCTGCCACGGGTCCGGCGAGTCGATGGCGCTCGGGCCCCGACTCGATCAGCTCGACCGCGCCGTCGACTACGGCCACGTCGTCGCCGACCAGCTCGACGCGCTCGCCGGCATCGGCATGTTCGCGGCGCCGCTGCCATCGGAGCGCACGCCGATCGTCGACTACCACGACGAGGACGCGCCGCTCGAGCAGCGAGCCCGCGCGTGGCTGCACGGCAACTGCGGACACTGCCACCGCCCCGGCGGATGGACGCCGCCGGAGCTCACGCTCGATCTGCGGTGGTCGACCGCGCTCGCCGACACGAGCACGTGCAACGTGCCCCTGCAGTACTGGAACGGCTGGGTTCCGGGCGACACCCGGATCGTGCCCGGCGATCCGGAGGCGTCCGTGATCTGGCAGCGGCTGCAGCTCCGCGGTCCCGGACAGATGCCGCCCATCGCGACCTCCGTGCCCGATCCGGCGTCCGACGTGGTGCGTGCGTGGATCGCGGAGCTCGACGGCTGCCCGTGAGCAGGCCGCCCGGTCGTCGACACGCGCGCTGCACCGAAATCGTCGCGGTGCGTGGATCGAACGGCCGGCGACCACCACTTCCCGGTCGCTCGGGGGCCGATCGCGCTCGCCGGGCGCGGAGACGGAATGCGAAGCGGTGGCTTGCAGAGAATCCTGGTGCTCGCGTGGGTCGTCGGATGCGGCGACGGAGCGAATGCCGACGGCAGCAGCGACACGACGGGGCCCGATCCGACAGGGGTGGATCCGAGCACCGGGGTCGACCCGACGACCGGTGCCGCGAGCGATGGGCTGTGCGTGCCGGGCTACGAGAGCTGCCCGTGCTTCGACGACGACCGCTGCATCAGCGGCCTGCAGTGCCTGTCCGACCACTGCGTGTCGGTGCCGCCGGTCTCCGACGACACGACGGGCGCGGAGTCGACGAGCGCGTCGAGCTCGGGCGACGCCACGACGGAGGAGTCGAGCTCGAGTGGAGGCGACGACTCCACCAGCACGGGCATCGTCGCCGTGTGCGTCGACGACGACACCTACTGCAGCGACGACGAGCTGCAGACCTGTGTCGGCGGGCAGTGGGAGGTCGCGACGTGCAGCGAGACGTGCAACCTCATCGGCTACGACGCGGGCAACTGCTACGGAGCAGACATCTGCGACTGCTATGGCCACTCCGACATCGACTGCGACCACGCGTCGTACAACCACTGCGTCTGCATCGAGGCGCTCTACGGCGAGGTAGCGTGCACGTTTGCGCAGATGGAGCTCGAGTACGCGGCGTGCTTCAGCGAGATGAGCGCGGCGAACGATTGCTGGGCGGCTGCCGACATCAACACCATCGAGGACTGCGAGATCGCGGTCGCCGGGTGCGGAGGATGAACATGCAGCGAACAGCGATGATCCTGGTGCTCGGACTGCTCGCGCCTGCCTGTGACGGCTCGGGCGATGCGGCCGACGACGACACCACCGGCACCACCGGCGGGAGCGTGGACGGCAGCAGCAGCAGCAGCACCACCACCACCAGCACCGCCAGCACCACCACGGGGCCGGCGTGCACGCCCGGGACCGAGGGCTGTGCGTGCGACGAGGGCACGTGCGAGGGCGAGCTGGCCTGCTACTCGGAGATCTGTGTCGTGCCACCCGGCATGGAGTCGAGCGGAGGTGTCGACGCGAGCACATCGAGCAGCGTCGACAGCACCGGGGCCACCGAGTCGAGCGGCTCACTCGACGCGAGCTCCTCGGGATCCTCCGAATCGAGCAGCACGGGCGCACCTGCGGAGCCGTGCGAAGAAGAAGGCAACCACCTCTGCGCAGCCGGCGTGCTCGACACCTGCGAAGACGGCGTGCTGACCTCGCAGAGCTGCGACGACGCTTGCGCGCAGACCGGGTACCTCTCGACCGGCTGTGCCGACATCAACGGCTGCGCCTGCGCCGGCTATGCGGACGCGACCTGCGAGAACATCACGGGCAAGTTCTGCAACTGCTACGCGCTGCTCGGCTCGGCGTGCGACGCAGACTTCGAGCAGACCATCTACAACTACTGCTTCGACCCGACCACCGACCCGGCGACTCACGACATCGTCGTGTGCTTCGGCGACTTCCCGACCGACACGGTCGCCGAGTGCAACGCCGCCAGCGACGTCTGCTACAACCTGTAGCCGCGAGATCGCACGCTCGAGGCGTGCAACAGCCGTTGTGCGCACGTGCTGAGGACACCGCGTTCAGCCGCGTGCGAGCACGGCCGTGGCTCAGGTCGCGGTGGAGGCCCCGGTCGCAGCGGCCTGTCGCATCGCGACGATCGACTGCATGTCGAGCAGCAGCTTGGCGTCGGCGAGCGCGCCGACGCGAGCATCGGGATCGGCCTGCAGCAGCTCTACGAACGCGAGGTTCACCGCGAGGCTCGTGGCCACGGAGTCCTCGTGCCACGCGAGCTCGGCGGCGAGGCGCTCGCGCATCGCCGCGACGCGCTCGGCGATCTGCGGAGCGCTGCGCGGCAGGAAGCCGAGCACCGCGACCTCGTCGTACTCGCGCCCGCGGACCGGGATCTTGCAGTCCCGCAGCGCCGCAGCGATCGTGAGGAAGCGGGACGCGGCCTCCTCGGGGGAGAGCGCCGCGAGACCGAGCACGTTCGCCGCAGTCTGCAGCTCGTCGCCGCCCCAGATCTTCGGCGCGGCGGCGAGCCGATCGTAGATCGCCTCGACGTGGTCGCCGATCTGCTCGGGCGTGCCTTCGCGGCCGACCAGCATCGCGCAGGCCGCCAGGTCCTCGGGGCCGGTGAGAAACCAATGATGGTGCTTCATCCGCTCGTAGATCCCGCGCATGCGGACGACGTGGGCCTCGTTGGGCAGGCCTTGCACCGTGCGGCGCAGGACCAACGCGGCGAGCACCTCGTGGACGCCACCCTTGCGGACGCCCGCGGCACGCATGAGCTGCTGGACGTGGCTCGTCGCCGCCACGAACTCGTCGGCGGATTCGCCCGCGCGCACGAGCGCGGCTGCGAGCACGAGCCGAACCGCGGCGGCCATGCTCGAGGTCCAGCCGCCGTAGTGCGGCTCGAGCTCGTCGGCGCGGGCACGCACGCGGGCCGCGAGCTCGGTCGCGTCGCCCGGCGTCGCGACGAGCGTGACGGCCGCGAGCCGGAGCGGCGCTCGATCACCGAGGAGCTTGCGCCCGGCATCGAATGCAGCGAACAGCTCGCCGAAGCGCGACATGGGATCGACCGCGGCGGTCTGCGGATTTGCTCGGTCGTCGCGGAATGGCATCGCGCCCGAGCATCGCACGAGGTGGGGCCGCGTCGCGCGATCTCGAGCTGCAGCGGGGACGTGCGCCGGTGGTATGCTCGCTGCCGTGGGCCTGTTCAGCAGCGCGGCGACATGCGACTGGTGCGGTGCGGAGATCGATGGCGAGCCGATCGACGCCGACGGGCTGCGGTTGTGCTCGCAGGCCTGCCTCGCGCTGAAGAACGCACCGCCGGCGCGCAGCGCACCCGCGACTGCTTCGACGCCCCGCGAGGTCACGCGGGAGATCGCGATCTCCGAGCTGGCGATCGCGCAGACGGAGCTCGAGCTCTACGAACGCCTCGGCGACGAGGCCGCCGCCGCGACCGACGACGACGAGGGCGACTTCATACGCGCACAGGAGGCCTACATCGGCCTGTGGCGGAATCTCGCCACGGTTCGCGACTACCTCGATCAGCGCGTCGACGATCTCGACGAGTTCGACGAAGAGCACCGCTACTGGCTGCAGACCTCCGACACGTTCCAGTCGGTCACGTTGCACTCGCTCGGGGGGCAACGACGCGAGGTCGGCGTGGCGATGTTCCATCCGGAGAACGCCGAGCGGGCCCGCCGCGCGATCGCGGCGCTGCAACGTGCGCTGCAGCGCGCGTGATCGGCGTCGGCCTCAACCGAACGGTTCGATGAGCCCGTCGGGCGTGCGCTTCCACGGCGCGGGCGCGGCAACGGTGGGCTCGATCACCACCGGCACGATCGCGGCGGGGTGCTCCACGACAGTCGGCGCGACCACGGTCGGTGCCGCAGGGCTCGGTGCTGCGCCCGTGCGCTGCGCGGGCTGGGAGCGCGTGCGTCGGGGTGTGGTCGCGGGCGTGGCGATCGATCCGACCGAGATCGTCGGCAGCGCGCATTCGGGTGGCTCCGCATGCAACCAGCCGACGACGGGGACCGGGAGCACCTGCGCGGCCGGCTGCGGGAGCGGTGCGGGCTGCCCTCGCGCGACGAGGAACATCGGCGCTGCGAGGCGCGGGATCGGTGCGGCGCGCAGAGGCAGCGCGAGCGCGAGCGATGCGGTGCCGAGGCCGAGCGCGGCGAGTAACCACGGCATCCGCGAGCTCCGCTGCGGCGAGCCCGTCGCGGGCGGGAGCGGCTCGGCGAGCGTGGACCTCGGTGGCGCTCGACGTGGGATGAGCTCGGTCTTCGGCAGCACGGTCAGGCGATCGCGACCGAACGACACCGTGACGGGCTCGTCCTGCAGCGTGCCCTCGAGCAGCGCCAGCACCTGCGTCATGTCGGCGAAGCGATCGGTCGTGGATGCGCGGAGCGTCCGTCGCAGGATCTCCACGACGGCGGGTGCGATGCCGCGCGCCGCAATCGCGCGCAGGGAGGGCTCGGCGGCCTCCTCGACGCGGCCGCCGAACGCGACGCGCACACCGGTGAGCGCCTCGATCGCCAACACGCCCCAGGCGAAGACGTCGGTGCTCGCATCGATCTCGCCGCCGGCCACCTGCTCGGGCGACATGTACGGCGGTGTTCCGATGACGTCGCCGGGCCGCGTGAGCCGGCGATCGTGGGGCCGCCGTGCGAGCCCGAAGTCGATCAGCGTGGGCGACAGCGCACGGTCGTTCGGATCGACGATGAAGTTGCCCGGCTTCACGTCGCGATGGACGAGGCCCACGCGATGCACCGCGGCGAGTGCCGCCGCCGAGTCGAGCAGCAGGCGGATCGCCTGCGGTGCGGCCACCGGTCCGGTCTCACGCAGGCGGCGCGCGAGCGTCACACCCGGCAGCAGCTCCATCGCGTAGAACGGTCGGCCGTCGTTGCAGTCGCTCACGTCGAGGATCTGCACGACGTTGCGATGTCGCACCGCGCAGAGTGCCTGCGTCTCGTTCGCGAAGCGCAGGAGCGACGGCAGGTCGTGGGCGAGCTCGGGGCGGAGCAGCTTCACGGCGACGTCGCGGTGGAGTCGCTCGTCGACGGCGCGGTAGACCACGCCCATGCCGCCCGCGCCGATCGCCTCGACGACGCGGTAGCGGCCGGCCAATGGATCGCAGCGCGATGCAGCAGCGGACATGTCCTTCGCGTAGTGACGCGAGGTGCCCGATCCGTCGCATCGGAGCGTCGTTTTTCGACGTGCCGCCCCGGCCCGCAGGCCCGCGGGCGGCGGGCGTCGTTGCAGGCAGCGAAATCGTCGGCGCCGCAATCAATCCGGGGGCGGGTGCAACGGCGGGGGTGCGGACGGCGGACGGGCGCGAATCGCCCGGCCCGAGCGCGGTCCCGCAACACCCACCCACGGAGCACTCGACATGAAACGAACGATCTGGATCTGCACCCTGCTGCTCTCCTTCGGCACCGCAGCCTGCGCGAGCGACGACGACGACGACGACGATGCGGGCGACAGCGGCGACGGCGACACCGGCGGGCCGGGGACGACGCAGGGCACCAGTCAGGGCACGAGCCAGGGGACGAGCCAGGGCAGCGACCCGACGGCGGATCCCAGCGATCCGACGGCGGACCCGACGGTCGATCCCACGGTCGATCCGACGGCGGATCCGACGGTGGATCCGACGGCCGACCCGACCTCGGACCCGAGCGACCCGACGAGCGATCCGACGAGCGACCCGACCGGCGAGCCCGAGCACCCCGGCTGCGACGACATCGCGATCCCGTGCCCCGTCGATCACGGCAACTCGTGCAGCTACAACGAGGACTGCCAGAGCGGCGTGTGCGACTGCCACGTCAGCATCACCGACTGTCACTGCACGGTGCTCTGCGACGAAGAAGGCATCTGCCCCTTCGACCAGAGCTGCCAGGAGGTCGCGGTCGACGGCTTCAGCCAGATGGCCAACGTCTGCGTGTAGCGATCGACCCGAGGCGGCGCATCCCCGGACGCGCCGCCTCGTGGGGCTCACGGCACGAGGCGTGCCGCGAAGGCGTCGTCGTCGAGATCGTCCACCGCGTACGCGCCCGCGACATACGGCGTCTCGCCGAGGAGGTCGATGCCGACGACGCGCGTGTCGGCCGAGCCCTCGATCTCGAGCTCCTGGCTGTGCACCACGTCGCCGGTGCCGGGATCGAGCCGCGCCACGAGCCCGCGCGCGTTCGTGGCGTCCTCACGGACGAAGCCGACGAGCACGATCGCGTTCGCGCTCACGGCGACGTCGAGGCAGCCCTGGTCGCCGTCGCCGAGATCGTGGCTCAGCGTCCAGAGCTCGTCGCCGTTGCTGTCGTAGCGCGCGACCCAGATGCTGACGTCGTTGCCACCCGCGCGCGAGCTGCAGACGATGGTGTCGCCCCCGCCACCGACGTCGATCGCGAGCGAGGGTTGATCGGACGCCGAGATGTCGGCGCTCCAGCTCGGACCACCCGCGATCGCGTCGTCGAATCCCCACAGCTCGCGGCCCGTCTCGGTCGTCACCGCAGCGCGCGTTCCGGCGATACCGGTCGCGACGTCGATCACGCCCCCGAACGCGCCGCAGTCGCACAGGAACTCCTCGTCGAGCGAGCCGCCTGCGGTGTAGCGCACGAGCCATGCGTCGCTGGCGAACGCGTTGCCCAGCGTCGCACCGACGATCGCGCCGCCGACGAGGATCCCGAGCCCGTTGCCGCGGTCGAGGACGTTGTCTCCGCCGTGCTTCACCACCCAGTCCAGCTCGAAGGCCGGGGTGTAGCGGCGCGAGTCGACCTGGCTCTGCTCGGTGAGATCGTCGGTGACCGTGCCCGTGGTCCACACCCCGCCGTCGGCCGCGAAGCGGACGTCGACGACGGCATCGTTGAACCCCGCCATCCCTCCCGACAAGATCCGGTGGGTGCTCTCGCCGGCCTCGTCGAGCACCTCGAGCCAGAGATCGCCGTCGCCCATGTCGCCCCCGAGCATCCCCGCGACGACGATCTGATCGGTGCGGCCGCTGATCGAGGCCGCGACCTCGTCCGGGAGATCGGTGCCGAACGTCCGCACCCACTCGACCGTGAGCGACGTGCGGCAGGCGGTGCAGCCGTCACCCGGGTCTTCGTTGCCGTCGTCGCACTCCTCGTCGCCCTCGGGCACGCCGTCGCCACACATCGGCGTCGCGCCGCTGCTGGTGTCGGGCATCGACGAGCTGACCGCATCGGCCGAGGCCAGCGTGGTCGCGGTGCCCGATTCGCTGCCCGTCGACGTCCCCGCGGACGTGCTCGTGGGCTCGCCGCTCGTCGTCTGCGGATCGACGCCGCCCGGCTCCTCGAAGCAGGCGCTCGCGCAGATCGTGCCGATCGCGATCCAACGTCGCATCTCGAGGCAAGATATCACATCGACCTGCCCACCATGCTGCTCGCATACCATCCGGACGCGATTGCCGAGCTGCGGGCACCGAGCATCGCGGCCCCGTGGCGCGTTCTGGTCAGCGGTTGCCTCGCAGGGTGGGCGTGCGGAGTCGATGGCACCGACTACGGCATGGCGGGCGTGCTCGCCGAGCTACTCGCGCTGCCGACGATCCGGGTGCATGCGTTCTGTCCCGAGCAACACGCGCTGGGCACCCCGCGCACGATGCCGGACATCCACGGCGGCGACGGCCTCGACGTGCTCGAAGGGCGCGCGCGCGTGCTCGACGAGCACGGCCACGATCTCGGCGCGGCGATGATCGCAGGCGCCCGCGCAATGCTCGCGTTCGCCCGGGAACACGACGTCGAGCTGGCGTTGCTCACCGACATGAGCGCCGCATGCGGCAGCCAGGTGATCTCCGACGGTGGTCGGCTCGTCGAGCACCGCCGCTATCGCAAGGGGGTTGGCGTCGCGACGGCGCTGTTGCTCGAAGCGGGGATCGGGGTCGCGAGCCAGCGCGACTTCGCGACGCTCGCACGACTGCGCACGCGCCTCGATCCGGGCTGGAGCCCGCCCGCGGGGTTGCGCGATCACCACGAGCACCCGTGGACGCTCGCCGAGCTGAAGGCGCCGCACCCCCGCGCCTGAGCGCGTCCTCGCGCGTCACATCGTGGTACCGCCGGGCACCACCGTTCGACGATGCGTGCGCTCCAGCGAGTCCTCCCGGCCCTCGTGGTCACCCTGTTCGTCGGTGCGGCGGTGGCGGGCATGCGCTCGGGCAACGCCGCGGCGCCGGGCAAGCCGGACCTCGAGGTGAGCTCCGTCGCGATCGGCGATGCGCACCGCACCGCCCCGAAGCTCGGCGCGATCGAGCTCTCGGCGGCCGACGCCGACGAGCAGCTCCTCGGCGTGTGCGTGTTCCCCTGGCGGATCGAGCTCGCGTCGCCCGGCCTCTTGCCGGGGAAGGTGAAGGTCCGCAACGAGGTGATGCTCGACAAGAAGGGGATGTTCTTCGACAAGCCGGCTCCCTTCGCAAAGGCGCGCGTGATGAGTGGTCGCGTCTCGATCACGCCGGGCGAGCACGTGCTGCGCGTGCGCCTCGACACCGAGCACGAGATCACGGAATCCGACGAGGGCAACAACGAGATCGAGATCCCGGTGAAGCTCACCGGCAAGTGCTCGACCAGGCAGCCGACCGACGATCCCGGCAAGCGCTCGAAGATCGCCAAGGCCAAGCAGACGCCGACGCAGGCCATCCAGGCCTACGTGGAGAAGCACTACGAGCTGCACGCCGTGCCGAAGCTGAAGACCTCGCCGAAGTACCGGCGTGCGTCCGACATCCAGTTCGAGGTGAACCAGAACGGCAAGAAGAAGACGCTGGCCGTGAAGCCGTGGTTGCGCATGGAGGAGATCGAGTACTCCCTGCCGTGGACCGCGCGTCGCCCCGCCAACGATCACATGGGCTGGAAGCTGCACGTGCCCAGCTGGACGATGCGCAACGACGAGAGCCTGTTCATGCGCTGGAAGTGGGATCCCGACGTCGAAGGCGAGCCCGCGCTCTCGACGCTCGGAGGTCCGGACAGCGGCGTGCTCTACATCAACGGCGTGTCGTACTCGACGATGGTCAACTACGACTCGGTCGAGAAGACGCTCACCAGCTTCGCGCACGGTGTGCCGCTGCAGCCCTCCGACTGGCCGCTCGAGATCAGCATCGCGTTGCGTGTCGGCGACGAGGTGTACGTCTCGCCGAGGAAGACCATCGAGCGCGGCACGCCCTACGACTACTACGACGCCGCGCTCGCGCCCGTGTTCTTCCACGACCGCTGCAAGAGCTGCCACTCGGTGGGCAGCAAGTCGGCGATCCAGGCCTATCACGGTGCTCGCGCGGCGCCGGCTCCGGAGGGCGGCCCCCAGGATGCGGACTCGTGCATGGGCTGTTGCCACCACCAGGTCATCGATCGCGACTGGCGATCGCCGCGCTTCGATCAGGGCCTCGACTTCTCGCAGATGACCACGCATCAGATCTGCAACACGGTCACGAGCAACCTCTCGCCGGACGAGATGTGGGTCCACTTCCGCGACGACCCGCGCGTGCACTGGGCGCTCTCCAGCGGCAGGGTGCCGCTCGGTCACGAGGACAAGCCGGTGCTCTTCCCCGGCGAGGACGGTGTCGACGACTTCCTGCTGATCCTCGGGCACTGGGTGCGGCACGGCACGCCGTGCCCCCCGTGATGCGCGCATCGTCCGCAATCGGAACGGCGTGAGTCCGAAGCTCCGCCGGAAGCGGCCGACGGGAGCGGTGTCGAAGCGGGGTCGCTTCGGATCACCATGCCTCATCGCCGCACGTCCTCGCTCCTCGTCTCGTTCTCGTTGCTCGCGTGTGGCGGATCGGCAGGGAGCAGCGGATCCGCGGAGGGTGACACCTCGGGCGGCATCGGGACGATCGGTGAAGAGTCGAGCGCGGGCTCGTCGACGACCGCACCCGCCGACACGTCGAGCGGCGGGTCGTCGACCACCGGTGGGACCGACGTGTGCGAGACGGTGCTGTGTGGTGAGCCCGCGGCCTGCTGCGCGGACGACGAGGACTGTGCGGCCGGCGCATGCGTGGCCGCGTGCGAGAGCGGCGTGCGTTGCGGGGCCGATCAGTCCACGTGTTGCGACATGGGCCAGGTCTGCGTCTCCGACGCGTGCGTGACGCCCACGGGCACCTGCATCGACTCGTTCGACTGCGAGCTCGGCGAGTTCTGCGAGCCGACCCTCGAGCAGTGTCTGCCGCAGTTCGATCCGGTGACCTGCGCCTACGATCCCGACTTCGAGGACATCGAGGTCACGCTCGAGTGGGGCTACACCGACGAGCAGTCGATCTCGAGCCCGATGATCGCGGACCTCGACGCGGACGGCGTGCCCGAGGTCGTGGTGATCACGACCGCCGACGATGGTGGCGGCTACGAGGACGGCGATCTCGTCGTGCTGGACGGCGCGACGGGGCTGCCGAAGTGGCGCGTCGACCACGGAGTCGACGGCGCGGTGGGTCCGCACGGGCGCTCGACCGTCGGCATCGCGGACCTCGACGGTGACGATGCGCCCGACGTCGTCTTCGCGGGTCGCCCCGCGGGTGGACGCTCGGTGATCCAGGCCTACGACGGCCAGGGCAACTTCCTGTGGGCCTCGCACGACGCCGATATGGCCGCGCACGGCTTCGACGTGGTGAACGGAGCACCGAGCTTCGCGAACTTCGACGACGACGCGGGCGCGGAGGTGGTGTTCGGTGCCGCGGTCATCGATCACGACGGCCTCGTGGTGTGGGACGAGGGCGGTGGTGGTGCCGGCGCGGCGTTCGGCACGAACAGCAGCTATACCGGTGGCATCTCCTCCATCGTCGATCTCGACGGCGATGGTCGGGCCGAGATCGTGTCGGGTCGCCACGCGTGGTCGGTCGACTGGCAGGACGGACCGACGGTCACGCTGACCCAGCTCTGGGACGCCGGCGCGCCCGATGGCTATCCCGCGATCGCCGATCTCGATCTCGACGGCGACCCCGAGGTGGTGCTCGTCGCGAGCGGCACTGTGCGCGTGCTCGAGGGCAGCAGCGGGCTCGCGTGGTGCGGCGTCGATCCGACCGGGACGATGTGCGACGGCGACGATGCGCTGCGCACCGCGGCGATCGACATCCCGGGCGGCGGGCGCGGGGGCCCGCCGACGATCGCCGACTTCGACGGCGACGGCCGTCCCGAGATCGCTGCGGCAGGCGGGAGCTCGTACTCCGTCTACGATCTCGCGCGCGAAGACGAAGAGCTGGTGGTGCCGATGGGCGATCCGATGCCCGCGCTCGGCTCGGTCTACGTGCGTTGGTCGCAGACGACCCAGGACCAGTCGAGCAATGCCACGGGCTCCTCGGTGTTCGACTTCCAGGGCGACGGCATCGCCGAGGTGGTCTACGCCGACGAATGCTACATGCGGGTGTACTCGGGGGTCGACGGCACGCCGATCCTCGAGGAGCCCAACAGCAGCGCGACGATCCACGAGTACCCGCTCGTGGTCGACGTCGACGGCGACGGGAACTCGGAGATCGTGGTGGTCGCGAACGACACCGCCAACAACTGCGCCGCGATCGAGGACTACGTGCCGCGCCACGGCGTGTTCGTGTACGGCGATGCCTTCGATCGCTGGGTGCAGACGCGGCGCGTGTGGACGTCGCACACGTACCACGTCAGCAACGTGACCTCGGCCGGCAACTACCCGGCGGCGGGCGAGGTCGACAACTGGACGCAGCCCGGGCTCAACAACTACCGTCAGAACGTGCAGGGCGAGGGGGTGTTCAACGCGCCCGATCTCTCCGTCGAGCTCGCGATCGGCGTCGGCAGCTGCTTCGAGATGCAGCTGCAGATCCTCGCCACGGTGCGCAACCAGGGCGCGCTCGGCGTGCCCGCCGGCGTTCCGGTGAGCCTGTTCGAGGGCAGCGACGCGAGCGGCGTGCTGATCGAGACCAAGCCGACCCCCGAGCCGCTCCTGCCCGGCGCGTCGGTGCAGCTCATCTGGGCCGTCGATGCCCCCGAGGGCGGTGCGGCGGCCAGCTTCTTCGTGCAGGTGGACGGCGAGGTCGAGAACGGCGAGGTCGCCGAGTGCGACGAATCGAACAACACCGCGCTGACCGAGAGCGCGGCGTGCCCGATCCCGGGCTGAGCCGCCCTACTGCTTGAGTCGGTAGCCGGTCTTGAAGATCCACCACACGGCGACGAGCAGGACGAGCAGCAGCCCGGCGGTCGCACCGAGGCTCGTGCCGACCGCGACGTCGGCCGTGCCGAAGAAGCTCCAGCGGAACCCGCTGACCAGGTAGACGACCGGGTTGAACAGCGCGACGGTGCGCCAGGTCGGCGGCAGCATGTCGATCGAGTAGAACGCACCGCCCAGGAACGTGAGCGGCGTGATGATCAGCATGGGCACGAGCTGCAGCTGCTCGAAGGTCTTGGCCGACACGCCGATGACGAAGCCGAACAGGCTGAACGTGGTGGCGGTGAGCAGGAGGAACGCGAGCATCCACAGCGGGTGCTCGATGCGCAGCGGCACGAAGAAGAACGCAGTGGCGAGGATGACCAGGCCCAGCAGGATCGACTTCGTCGCGGCCGCGCCGACGTAGCCGATCACCAGCTCGAACGCGGAGACGGGCGCCGACAGGAGCTCGTAGATCGTACCGGTGAACTTCGGGAAGTAGATGCCGAACGAGGCGTTCGAGATGCTCTGCGTGAACAGCGAGAGCATGATGAGCCCCGGCACGATGAAGGCGCCGTAGGAGACGCCGCCGACCTCGCTCATGCGCGAGCCGATCGCCGCGCCGAACACGACGAAGTAGAGCGACGTGGTGATGACCGGCGTGATCACGCTCTGCAGCAGCGTGCGCACGAACCTGGCCATCTCGAAGCGATAGATCGCCCACACCCCGCGGTGGTTGAAGCTCGGTGCGCTCATGCCTTTGCTCCCTTGCCGCCGCTGACCAGGCTGACGAAAATGTCCTCGAGCGAGCTCTGTCGCGTGCTGAGGTCCTTGAAGCCGATGCCGAGCTCCTCGAGGCGGCGCAGCAGCGTGGGCACGCCGGCCTGACCTGCGGTCGCGTCGAAGCTGTACTCGAGCTCCCAGCCGTCGGACTTCAGCTCCATCTTCCAATCCGCGAGCTCGGGCGGGACGCTCGTCATGCGCTCCTGCAGCGCGAGGGTGAGCTGGCGCTTGCCCAGCTTCTTCATCAACGTCGCCTTGTCCTCGGCGAGGATCAGCTCGCCGTTCGAGATGATGCCGATGCGATCGGCCATCTCCTCGGCCTCTTCGATGTAGTGCGTCGTGAGGATGATCGTCACGCCGTTCTCGCGCAGGCGCCGTACGAGCGCCCACATGTCGCGGCGCAGCGAGACGTCGACCCCTGCGGTGGGCTCGTCGAGGAAGAGGATCTCGGGCTCGTGCGCGAGCGCTTTCGCGATCATCACGCGGCGCTTCATGCCGCCGGAGAGCGCCATGATCTTGTCCTTGCGCTTCTCCCACAGCGACAGATCGCGGAGCACCTTCTCGATGTGGGCCGGGTTCGCGGGGCGCCCGAACAGGCCGCGGCTGAAGCTCACCGTGGCCCAGACGGTCTCGAACGCGTCGGTGGTGAGCTCCTGCGGCACGAGCCCGATCTTCGTGCGCGCGTTCCGGAAGTCGCGCTCGATGTCGTGGCCGTCGACCTTCACGTCACCGCTCGAGCGCGTGACGATGCCGCACACGATGTTGATGAGCGTGGTCTTGCCGGCGCCGTTCGGGCCCAGCAGCGCGAAGATCTCGCCCTTCTCGATCTCGAGGTCGATGCTCTTCAGCGCGGCGAGGCCCGACGCGTAGGTCTTGGTCAGCCGCGAGACGGCGAGGATCGGATCCATCGCGGCGCAACGTAGCGCATCGCGGGCGGAGTTTGGAAGCGCTGGCGACGCCTCACGTCTCGACAGTGATCTTGTCGGCGAGCGCGAGCACCTTCTGCGCCCGCTCGAGCGGCATCCGCTCGGCGCGCATGATCTCGCTGATCGACGAGAACGTGCGGCCGCTGTGTTCGTCGTTCACCGCCGGCACGAAGCGCAGGTAGAACGGCCAGGCGTCGACATTGGTAGAACGGAGGTGCTCGATGTCGAAGTTACGCGACGAGCCCCCCGCCGTCTGGGCGCGGATCTGGTTCCAGCGCGGGTAGGGCACGTCCTGCCCCTGTACGCCGAGCCGGCAGCCGTCGGCGAAGTTGATGCGCTCGCTGCCCAGCGTCGCGAACGGGGTACGCCCGGGCGTGGGCACCAACGCGGTCGGCGTGCCCCCGGCGCCGGGGACCTCGACGAGGATCGGATCCGGGTGCGACGCGGGGGCGGCCGGGCTCGACACGCCGACGACGTCGAAGAACAGCACCTTGTCGCGTGGGCGCACGTCGCCACCGCGCGCGCCGGTCGGCACGCGCCCCCAGTACCACTGCCCGATCTGCTTGTAGGGCAGATCGTCGCCCCACTGATGATCGTGGTAGCCGCCGTGCCCCACGACGTTGGGCTTCGCACGACACAGCACGCGTGTCCCGCCAGCCGCCTTCGCGCGCTCGACGAGCACGTGCTCGACGAACACGGTGGGGTTCGGCATCACGCACGCCCAGCGGTGCTTCACACCACTCTGCTCGACGAGCACCGCATCCGGGGGCTGGAAGCCCGCGGTGTTCTGCTCGAAGGTCACGCGCAGGTCGAGCTCGAGCGCGCGCTTGGTCGCGCCCACCAGCGCCATGCCCTTCTGCTTCACGACGAGCGTGTACGTGCCATTGAAGTTCTCCACGAACGACGACGCACCGAACTGCAGTCGCACGCTCGCGTCGCCGGGCTTCGAGACCGAGACGCGCGTGCCGATGTCGGCGCGGGGGAATCGCGAGATCAAGAGTGCCACGTTCTCGCTGGCCCTCATGTCGACGACGTAGCTGGCGATGCCGGCGTAGTGCCCGGGGTGGTCGCCGTACTTCGCGAAGTAGTCGACCGTGCGGCTATGGTAGCGCTGATGCGCGAGCAGGCGGTGCGGATCGATGCCGTGTGGGTAGTGGAAGCTCGTGATCACCCGCCACGGCTTGCCGTCGGCATCGAGGAATTCGACCTCGAAGTACCACCACTCGTAGAACTGGTGGCTGGGGTCGAGGATCGCGGGGGTCTGGGCGTGACGATGTGCGGGCGCCAGCGGCTCGATCATCCGGATCGGCATCCCCCGATCATCGTCGAGGCCTGTCGCCCTGCCAAGCCAGCGCGGCGACGAGCGTATCCGAGCAGCGCTTCATTCGGCGTTGCAGCGCTTGCCGTAGCAGTTCGTCTCGCAGACGGACCCGGCGGCGCAGTGCTGGTCGCAACGGCCGCCCGCGCAGGTGAGCTTGCAGGTGCCTTCGCAGCTCTGATCGCAGCGTCCGCCCTCGCAGTACACCTTGCAGGTCGCGCCCTTCGGGCAGCTCTGTGTGCAGCCGCCTTCGGGGCAGCTCATGTCGGCGCAGGTCTGCCCCGCCGGACACGACATCGTGCGCGGCGGAGCAGCCGGCGTCTTCGACTTCCGCCCACGCTCGACACACTTGTAGAAGTTCATGCTGTTGACGGTGCCCGCGTTGTAACGGGTGCCGCCCGACTGCTCCCAGCGAGTACAGCATCCCCCCGCGAGCAGCGAGACGGCGAGGAAGAGTGGACCGAAGGCACGCATCAAGGTGCCCCGTTCACGGCCTTCATCAGTGCGCCCATCGCCGCGCCGCACTCGCCCGCGGCCTTTTCGGCTGCCGCCTTCGCGGCCTCGTAGCAGGCATCGTCCCCGGCGCAGCGCTCGCTCGCTTCCTTGCGCGTCTGCTCCGCGGCCAGCAGCTCGTCGATCCTGGCGATGCACGCCTGGGTGGCCTCGGGCTGGGCGACGCACTTCTCCACGAACACGTTGCGCATGTGCTCCGTCTCGCGTGCCGACACACGCTCGAGCTCGGCGCGCTGTTGCGGTGCGACCGTGGCGATCGCCGCCTTGGCCGCACGGTCGGCTTCGGCGACGACCACGTCGCGCGCGTGCTCGCAGTTCTTCTTCGCGGCGTCGCAGCCGAGGGCGAGCAGCACCACCACCAGTCCCGTGCGAGCTCGGATCATCGCGCTCGATCGTACACCGATGGCCCTGGCCGCGTGCGACGCGGGCCCGAGGCCCGCGTGCGCACGGTCGGCGCTCAGCAATCGGGGTCGTCGCCGAAGCACTCGTCGCAGTAGCCGTCGCCGTACCACTCGTCGGGGCAGTACTCGCCGCCACCACTGCCGCCGCCGCCCGTGTCGTCGCAGTCGGGGTCGTCGCCGAGGCACTCGTCGCAGACCCCGTCGCCGTAGTACTCGGCGGGGCAGCTGTCGTCGGGGTCGATGCCGCAATCGGGATCGTCGCCGAGACAGTCGTCGCAGATGCCGTCGTCGTACCACTCGGCGGGGCACGACATGTCGTCGCCGCCCTCGGTGCCGCCACCGCTGCCACCGTCGTCGCAGTCGGGATCGTCGCCCAGACACACGTCGCAGATCCCGTCGCCGTAGTACTCGGCCGGGCACGTGTCGTCGCCGCCCTCGGTGCCGCCGCTCTCACCGCTGCCGTTGCCGTCGCAGTCGGGATCGTCGCCGAGACACTCGTCGCAGATCCCGTCGCCGCGCCACTCGGCCGGACACGCGTCGCCGCTGCCGTCGGGATCGGCGGGCATCGTCGCCTCGACCGACGCGAACGCGAGCAGATCGGTCGTACCCGCCGGCGGCGTCGCGGTGCCGGACGTCGCGGAGGAGAGGATCGCTTCGGTGACCTCGGAGACGTCGGCGCCCGGATGCCCCTCGAGGTAGCGCGCGACGATGCCCGCGACGTGCGGCGACGCCATCGACGTGCCGTCGATCGTGTTCGTCGCATCCGCCGCGGTGTGCCACGCGGAGGTGATGCCCACCCCGGGCGCGAGCACGTCGACACACGAGCCGGTGTTCGAGAAGTCGGCGAGGCCGTCGTCGCGGTTCGTGGCACCGACCGTGATCGCATCGGGCACGTTGGCCGGCGAGTAGCTGCACGCGTCGGCGGAGGCGTTGCCCGCGGCCACCACGAACGGGATGCCCGCGTCGGTCATCTTCTGGACCGCGGTCGCGTACGACGGCGAAGCGCCACCGCTCGCGCTCATGTTCGCGACCGCGGGACGCACCGCGTTCGCCGCGACCCACTCGATCGCGGAGATGTCCCGGGAGAGCTGACCGTCGCCGTTGCAGTCGTACGCGCGCACCGCCACCAGCGAGACGTCCTTCGCGACCCCGTAGGTGCGACCGCCCACGGTGCCCGCGACGTGCGTGCCGTGGCCGTTGCAGTCGACGCCGTCTTGGCCGTCGGCGATCAGATCCGTGCCGCGCTCGGCTCGCCCCGCGAACTCGGTGTGGCCGAACTCGATGCCCGTGTCGATGATGTACGCGGTGACACCGGCCCCGGTCGTCTCGTAGGCATAGCGACCGTCGAGCGCGCTCGCGCGCTGGTCGATGCGATCGAGCCCCCAGGTCGCGCCCGATTGCACCTCGTTGATGCGCGTGTAGCCGTCCTGCTCCACGAAGCGAACGCGGGCGTCCTCGCTGATCGCGCGCGCGCCCTCCTCGTCGACGTCCGCGAGGAAGCCCGCGAGCGCCCGCGAGTAGCGCTGCTCGACCCCGGCGACGTACTCGTCCGCGAGCGCATCGACGCGGTCGTGGACCGCGCCTTCGTCGGCATCGTCCATGTCGTCGGTCGCGAGCACCACGAGCCAACGCCGCTCGATGCCGCCCTCGCGCGGCAGGAAGCGGGGGATCTCCCCGTCCGGGTCGTCGGCCTGCGGCCCGCCCCCGCCGACGATTCCGACGTCGCGGCCGCGTTTGTCGTCAGCACAGCCGACGAGGGCCAGCACGGCCAGTGCACTCGACGTGGTCCAGCGTGCAGCCCTACGGCCACGCGATCGCATCCCTGTGCGCATGCAGGTCACCCCCGGCGTTCGAGTACGGCGCGAGGACGCGATCGGCTCGATGCCGATCGATGGCCACGTCGACGTGACGCAACCTGCACGAGCCCCCGCCGCGTGCCCGATCCGAAGTGTCCGACGCCACGTATCGGATCACTATTCCACACACGCCGCCCGCGCGAGGTGCTTGCACTTGCAACCACCGCGCGAGCGCGCTGCGAACGCGGCCACGATCGGCGATGCTGATCGCCGATGCGGGCCTGCCTCGCCGTCCTCGTGCTGGCCTGCGCGTGCAAGCCGGATCCGCCGCCGCCGTCCGGTGGCGATCCCGTCGTCGCGATCACCTCCGCGTTGCTGGCCCCGGACGCACCCGGGCCGCAGGTGCTCGTCACGGTCGAGCTGCCCGGCGCCGGGGCGCTCGACGTCGAGCAGCAGATCGTGATTCCCCTGGAGCACGCGATCACGCAGGCCGTGCCCGGCATCACGAGCATCGAGAGCGCCGCGACGACCGGGCGCGCGCGCGTGTACATCGGCTACGAGTCGGGCATCGACCCGTTCACCGCGATGTCGGCGGTGCGCGACGCGATCCCGGTGACGCAGCTCCCCACCGAGGCGTCGGTTCCGGGGATCGAGCGCGCCGACCGGGGTGGCCAGGTGATGTTCGTGCTGCTGCCCCCCGAGCGGCCCGGCGAGCCGGTCGGTGCCGGGCCGCAGGCCGAGCTGCAGCGCCTCGGCGACGCGATCGCGCAGCAGGCCGGCATATGGAAGCTGCGCCACTGCGGACACCTGCGGCCGGTGCTCGCGATCACGCTCGATCCCACGAAGCTCGTCGCCTATGGGCTTGCGCTCGATCGGGTCGTGGAATGGATCGAGGCGAAGGTCGTCGACGGTCTGGGCACGCGCACCCTCGACGAGGCGATGGCTGCGCTTTCGTCACCGATCGACGGCATGGTGCGGCTGACCGACATGGCGGTCCTGCGTGCCACGTCGCGCGAGAGCACGTGCACCGTCACCGGTGCGAGCGGTGCGATCGCGCCGGCCCTCGAGGTTTGGGGCACGGCGGACGGCATCGCGAGCGCGACGAAGGTGGTGCACGATCATGCACTCGGACCGCGCGTGCGGACCTGGACGGTCGGCGATCCAGACACGCCGACGGCGATCGTCGCGTCATCGCTCTCCCCCGACGACGAGCGTGGCGCGCTGCTGCGCTGGCTCGCGAGCGACACGGTCGAGCCGGGCTGGCTCGTCCGCGATGGTGAGGAGCCGGCATGGCTGCTCGCGGGACCCGGCACGTCGCTGCGCTCGTTCGGTCATGCGGCGGAGCAGGGGTTGCACATGTGGTGGCCCGGCGCGCCGGCCCAGGTCACCGCGCGGATCTGCGGACCCGAGCTCGACGTGCTCGCGCGCACCGCCGATGCGTTCGTCGGGACGGTGGCGCGGGACGAGCTGCTCGACGACGCGGTCGCCTGGGCGCCGCCACCACGGCCCCGGCGCACGTTCGTGATCGATCGCGAAGCGGCCGGGCGGCACGGAGTGAGCGCCGCGGAGATCCAACGCATGTTGCCGCTGTTGCACGGAGTGGAGCAGCGGATCTCCGACGACGTCGTGGTCACCGTGGACACCGCGGACCCGTCGTCGCTCGGCGTGCGCGGCTCTGCCGGCCTGGTGCGGATCACCGAGCTCGGCACGCTGCGCGCCGAGGCCGAGCCCGCGTTCGTGTTCCGGGCCGACCGTCAGCGCTGCGTGAACGTGGATCTGCAGCCGCGCCGTGCGGAGGATCGCGAGCGCATCGAGGCGCTCGTGCGCGAGCGCATCGAGCTGCCGCCCGGCGTGATCGTCACGATTGCGCCGGCGTAGCGACGATGCGTTGCGTAGCCGATCACGGTCGCGCGCGAGTCGGTATGCTGCACGGGAAGGATGGCCGAGCTCTCCCGTCGTGCGCGCGCGCTCGCCCTCTCCCCGGCGCTCGCGGGCTACCTGCTCGAGCACTTCCCGCGGCTCGCCGAGCCGTGGGACGCCGAGCTGCGGCCGGACGGCTACATCCCGCTCTGCGTCGCGGAGAACAAGCTGCTCGCGGACGAGCTCGTCGCGTTGCTCGCCTGCTACGCGGCTCGGGTGCCGGCCGCGGCGCTCGGCTACGACATGATGATCGGGAGCCTGGCGTTCCGCGAGCGGCTCGCGGCCTACCTGGGTCGTGCGTTCCTCGGGCGCACGTTCGCCGCCGAACAGCTCGCCGTCGTCGCCGGCGCGGGTGCGGTGCTCGAGCTCGTCTTCCACGCGCTCGCGGACGAGGGCGAGGGCGTGCTGGTGCCCACGCCGAGCTATGCGGGCTTCTGGCCCGACTTGCAGATCCGCGATCGTCTGCGCGTCGTCCCGGTGCACTGCGCGAGCGCCGACGGCTTCACGCTCACGACCGCAGCGCTGGATGCCGCGATGGACGGGGCCGACGCTCCCGTGCGCGCGCTGCTGTTCACCAGCCCGGACAATCCGCTCGGCCGGGTCTACACGCCGGACCAGCTGCGCGAGATCGTGGCGTGGGCCGAGCGTCGCGACATCCACGTCGTGTTCGACGAGATCTACGCGCTCTCGGTGTTCGGCGAGCGCGCGTTCACCAGCGTCGCATCGCTGCGCCCTGCGCTCGGCGAGCACGTCCATGTCGTGTGGGCCTTCAGCAAGGACTTCGGCGCGAGCGGGCTGCGCTGCGGCGTGCTCGTCAGCGAGAACGCGGAGCTGATCCAGGCCGTCGACCAGCTCGCGTACTGGTGCGCGTGCTCCGGACACACGCAGCACCTGCTCGGCGAGCTGGTCGCGGACACCGTCGTCGTCGACGGCTGGGTCGCACGCATGCGTGCGAGCCTCCGGGAGGCCCGCGATCGCGTGAGCGCAGGTCTCGACGCGCTCGGCATCCCGTACGTGCCCGCCGAGGCCGGCTTCTTCCTGCTCTGCGATCTGCGCGGGTACCTCGCGGCGCCGACGTGGGCCGCCGAGCAGGCGCTGTGGCGACGGCTCGTCGACGAAGCCAACGTGAACCTCACGCCCGGCGAGGCGTGCCACGTGGTGGAGCCGGGCTTCTTCCGGCTGTGCTACGCGGCGGTGCCCGCCGCTGCGATCGAGGTCGCGCTGCGCCGCATCGCAGCGGTGCTCGGGCGCAGCGCGTCGGCCCCGATCAGAACGTGAACGACACCCCGCCGACGAACGCGTACGCGCCGGCGGCTCCGCCCTTCGCCGCGAGCACCGAGAACGTCGCGGGCCGCACGAAGAAGCCCACCTTGTCGTTCACGATGCCCTTCACCTGCGCGCCGAAGTCCATGAAGAACGCGTGGCCGGTCGCGTGGAACGCCGGGATCGTCGTGAACGAGTAGCCGAGCGCGGTCATCGGTGCGACGTAGAGCTTGAAGCGCTTGGCCGCGACGACGCGGAAGTCCCAGAGGAACATCGGGCCGATGTCCATGCCGAACAGGCCGCGTGCGAAGTGCATGTGGGCCTGCACCCCGAGCGCAGGTCCGTCGTCGCTGCGCTTCAGGTGGTTCTGGAAGTCGAACGCGAGCTTGCCGAGCGTGCCGCCCGACGGCAGCGTGACCTGCGGCCCGAGCCCGAGCTGCAGGCTCCACGGCTTCGCGACGTCGTGCTCCGGCGCGCCTGCGGGCGCCATCATCACTGCATAGAGGATTGCGGTGGTGCTCAGCACGAGCCGTCCTCCCGGAACACCTCGAGCCACGCCTGACAGGTGTACTCGTCGGTCGCGCTGTCGCAGAGCTCGCGATCGAAGCCGTCGAGCTGCGGGCAGCACTGCGAGTGCAGCTCTTCGCAGGCCGCGTCGCCGTCACTCTCGCCGCCGTCGGTGAACGAGGCCCCGTCGTCGTCACCGCCGCCTTCGTCGGTGAACGAGGCCCCGTCGTCGTCACCGCCGCCGTCGTCGGTGAACGAGGCCCCGTCGTCGTCGCCGCCATCGTCGGTGAACGAGCTGCCGTCGCCCGTGAACGAGCTGCCACCGTCATCGGCCCCGTCGTCGCCGCCCGACGCCGATCCGCCGCTACCCCCGAGGCCGCAGACCTGGCAGTGGTCGGTGATGCACGCGAGCACCGCGTTCGAGCTCGCCTCCTGGCACGACGAGCACGACGATGTCTTGTCCGCGTTGCACTGATCGAAGCAGGCCAGATCGCTCTCCTCGCACGAGCACGTGCACTCGCCGTAGGCCTCGCACTCGCTGGCGCAGCTCTGCCCCGCATCGCCGCACTGGTCGGCGACGCACGCTCGACACTCCGGGTTGTCCTCCTGCGGGCCGCCCTCGCCGGCGACCCTCGGCGCGCAGATCTCGGGCTCCTTCGGCTCGCAGGCCAGGGCGATCAGCGCGGCCGTGACGGTCGCGAGCGTGATCGAGTACGCGGTACGAAGCTGCATGGTCTCTCGCTCCTCGCCGGTGTCACCGGCGCGAGCGGTCGTACCGAGCCCATCGCGGTGGTTCGCGCTGCCCATGACGTGGATCACCGCCACGAACGCGATGTGGCCCGCCCGAAGGGCAGTGCGAGAGCGCACGCTTCGCACCAGCACGCGGTGGCGGAGATCCGGGATCACCGAGCGCGGCGCCACGACTGCGTCGCCGGAGACCGCGGGCCGGACCCCCGCGAACAAGCCCACGATGATCACGCGCACGATCCTCTTCGCACTGCTCGTCTGCTCGCCCGCGCTCGCCTGCGATGCCGAGCCCGAGCCCACGCCGAGCGCCGCCGCGACGAAGCCGACCGAGGTCGCGCCTGCGAAGACCGCGGCCGCGCCCGCGAAGACCGAGGCCGCGCCCGCGAAGGTCGATGCACCGGCACCGACCGCGAAGCCCGAGGCGGCGCCGGCGAAGCCGCTCGCGACGTTTCCCGCGCTACCCGCCGACGCGATCGCGATCGACGTGCTCGGCGCGCGGATGCAGGTCCCGAAGGGCACCAAGCCCGGCAAGAACATCAACGGCTGGCAGGAGCTCGCGGCCAAGGGCGGCTTCGCGATGGTCGTGCGCGAGAGCTACGACGGCGGGATGGCGAAGGCGAAGGAAGAGCTCGGCGCGGTCGAGCTCGTCGTGGACGAGCCGACGACGCTGCTCTACCGCAAGGCCGGAGCGAAGGACGGCGGGTTCGGCTTCGTGCAGCTCGTCGACGTGAAGGGACCGGAGGAGCTCGAGGGCGAAGGCGATCGCAGCTACGAGTGTCGGGCGGGCGACGCGATGGCGTGGGCGATGAAGTCGGAGCCGCGGCTCGGCACGCGCGAGCAGGCCGAGCTGATGATCACCGCGTGCCGCACGCTCGCGTTCGCACCGAGCTAGCAGGGCGCGCCGCCGAGGTTGCCACAGATCGTGCGCAGCCCGAACACGTCGACCGCAGCCGCGAACGCCTGCGCGTCGACGTCGGCGAGCGCCGGGTGGCCGCTGATCTCGAGGTCGCCCTGCACCTGCACGATCTGCAGCGCTGCCAGGCTGGTGAGCGCGGTGTTGTTGCGGAAGCGAACGCTGGCCCACGCGTAGACGAGGTTGCCCATCGCGGAGATGTCGGTGAGCACATCGTTGTTCGAGATGAGGATGTTCCCGTAGAACGTGCCGCCGGTGGAGCCGGTCTCGTCGCCGCCGCTGGGCTCCTGATCGGAGCCACTGTCGCCGCCCGGATCCTCGCCGCCGTCGGTGGTGCCTTCGCCGTCGTCGCCGAACACGGAGCAGCTGGGGCACTGCCCGATGAAGCCGGCGCCCGCGAGCGAGACGAGCGCGTCGTTGTCGTCGATCGTCACGTCGCCGAACACGCTCATGTAGGGCTGGAACACCAGCGTCGTGAGCTGGGCGTTCTGCGCGATGACCAGGCCTTCGCCGATCTCCGCCAGGCTCTCCAGACCGTTCAGCGTCACCACGTCGGCGGCGGTGATGTCGAGCTGGCCGCCCACGTGGGTGAGCTGCCGGAGCGGCGTCAGATCGGCCGCGGTGCCGGAGATCGTGAGCGAGCCCTGCACGTCCGACAGACAGCTCTGCGCGTCGACGTCCTCCTGGCTGGCGAGCTCGAGGTCACCGGGCACCGAGACGCGCAGATCGTCCTCCACGACGAGCGCACCGTCGTCGCAGAGATACTCGACGCAGCCGTCGCTGGACTGGAAGGTCTGGCCGGACTCGTACATCGCGCCCTCGAACGCGCAGCCGGACGGCGTCGGATCGGTGGCGTCGAGCGAGCTGTTCGAGTCCGACTCGGAGCCCGACTCGGACGAGTTCGACTCCGAGCCCGACTCGGGTCCGCTCGCGGCGGGCCCACACGCAGGTGCGACGGCGAGGCAGACGATGGCGATGTGATGCAGTCTCATGGCGACTCCTGACAAGTGGGGTCCGACGAATAGGGCGTCGGAGAAAACGTGCGGATCTGTTTGAGCACCAGGCCACCGGTCTCGGCGGCGATCTTGAATTCGATGTCGAGCAACGGCGCAGGTGCGCCGGCCACCATGTAGTCGATGGGATAGCTCTCGTTGAGCTGCGCCATCAGGCCGCCGAGCTCCTCGAGCTGGGCGTCCGTCAGCACGAACGCGTTCGGCGGCACCAGCGACGATGCGACGACACGGTCGATCCCCGATACGGCACCGTCGCGGATCGTGAGGTACGACAGCTCGGCGGTGACGCCCGGTGTCGGGCTGACGACGTCGGTCTCGCCGACCTGCGCGTTGATGAGGTAGCTGTCGTTGTTCGAGTCGCGCGGATTTCCGGTGAACGCGACGCCGTTGGCGAGCTCGTCCTCGTAGCGCAGCGAGATCGTCGCGCCCATGGCCACCGAGGCATGGTCCATCTGGTAGTACTCGCGCTCCTCGAACGCACCGTAGTTCCACAGGCTGGCCCACACCTTCGCGAGCGCCTTCTCGAGCGTGTGCAGGTCCTTCGTGGAATCGCAGAGCGACACCTTCGTGCCCGCGGGCGCGTACGAGTCCGCGGCGCAGCCACTGGCGGAGTCGTAGAGCCCGGCGCCGTTGAAGGTCGGCGAGTCCTCGGCGTTCGACGACGAGCGCACGCGCACCATCACGTCGTCGGCGCCGAACTCGAGCGTGATCCGTTCGCGCAGCGCTCCGATCAACGCGGGCGACACGTCGCCGTGGTCGGTCATCTCCTCGCGCAGCAGCTCGAGCCGGACCTTGCGCACCGCGGAGTCGGTGCGGAACGTGGGGTCGGCGAGCCATGCGGTGATGGTCTCGGCGTAGCTCGCGGTGGTCGGGCCCTCGCCGAGGTCGACCGTCCACGTGTTGTTCTTCATGAACTCGTCGTAGTAGTGGAACGGGACGCCGAGGCCGGGCGTGATGTACTCCGCGTCGACGAGTCGCGACAGCGTCGAGAGCCCGATCGTCTTGCTGCCGTAGCGCGCGCGACCGTTGGCGCGATCCTCCGCCGTCTCCGTCGCGATCTCCGTGAACGTCTCGAGCTCCGCGAAGTCGAGCTGGGCGGGGTTCTCGACCTCGGCGTGCGGACGATGCTCGGCCCAGAACGCCTCCGCGTCGGCCTCGGTCGCCGCGCGCAGCGTGTAGGTGCCCGCGGTGGCCTCGATGCGCACGAGCTGGCCCTCCATCGCCCCGAACACCAGCGTCGCGTCGTCGACGTAGATGTTCGGCGTGCCGCGCTGGGCCGAGAGCACGTTGAGGTGCGAGAGGATGTCCTGGCGCGCGCCGGTGATCGCTCCCGCCATCACGCCCTCGACGAACGTCGGCACCTCGTCGAAGACGACGATGTCCTGCCAGCCGAACGCGATCGGCTCGTCGGGATCGAACACGTGGATGCGTCCGAACGCGATGCCGGGTGTGTAGGTCTCGTAGGCGACGTTGTCATCGAGCGCGTCGGCGACCGGGAACGGCGGGTCGACCCAGTCCGCGGCCGCTGCCACCTGCAGCTCGCCACGCGGGATGAACGACAGCTCACCGACCTCGAAGCGATCGGAGAGCATGCGATAGACCTCGTAGATCTCGTCGGCGGCGAGCGTCTCCTCGGGACGGTTCGCGGTCTCCACCGAGAAGGCGAAGCCGGTCGGCCGCGCCTCGGCGAGCTCGAACGTGGAGCCCGCGAAGTACTCGCGTCCGGACCTCGTGAAGATCAGCTGGGCGTGCTGGGCGGTCGTGAGCTCGGGGAACAGCGGCTCGAAGCCCCGCGCCATGAGGCAGTAGTGCAGCCGGTAGTAGTTCGCGTCCGAGAACACGGTGGGCAGCCGCGCGTCGCCCGTGGCGGGGACCATGAACTTGCCGAGCCGCCGGTAGCCGCCGCCGATCGGTCCACCGCCCGCGCTGAGCCGCTGCCACTCGTCGTGATCGTCGATCGAGTGTGCACAGACACTGTGGCCGACGCGTGTCTCCGCATCGGCACAGAGATCGTCGTGGGCGACGCACTCGACGTCCGGATCGCCGTGGAAGCCGGGCTCGCAGAAGCACGCGCCATCGCGGTCGTCGGCGTAGGCCCCGGGGCCGCAGTGATCGTCCGGCGGCGCGCCATCGGGCGCGCACGCGAGCGACCACGCCGACGCGAGCACGACTCGTCTCCAACCGAATGCCATTCCAACCGAACCCAACTCGAAGCCGCCCAAGCGCGACGTCGACGGGATCAGTCTAGTACGGGCCCGGGGGACCGACAAGACCGACGAAATTGTCGTGCGGGGCCGACTTCGGGCCGGGCGAACCACTCGACCGCGTCATCTCGACCGCGTCATCGGACAACGGTGGGATCAGCCCGGTGGCGCAGTGCCGCGCATCAGGGGTCCGAGCGACTGCGTCCAGGTCTCGAGGTCGTCCGCGACGGCGTCGCGGATCTTCGCGGGCGCCTTCGACGACACCACCTGCTCGCGCAGCGCATCGCGGGCCCGCGACAGTCGAGTGGTCACGGTGCTGACCGGGATCTCGAGCGCTTCGGCGATCTCGCGGGAGACCAGCGCGTGCACGTAGTGCAGCGCGAGCAGCTCTTGCTGCGTGCGATCGAGCCGATGCAACGCCTGCAGGAGCAGCCAGTGCTCCTGGCGCAGCGCGATGAGGCTGCTGGGGGTCATCGCGCTCTGCACGGGTGGCAGGGGCAGCGCCGCTTGCTGGGCGCGACGGCCCATGGAGCGCAGGTGCTTGTAGAGCACGTTGCGCGCGGTCCCGAAGAGGTAGCCGCGGAAGGTCGACACCGGGTTGCGGCCCTCGGTGCACGCGAGGAACGTTCGTTGTGTGAGATCCTCGGCGTCGACCGGCACACGCAGCCGGAAGTAGCCGAGCACCTGCGGATAGTAGGTGCGCACGAGCTCGTCGCCCGCGCGGCCATCGCCCCCGCGCCAGGCCTCGAGTAGGGCGATGTCCGGCTCCTCCGTGCTCACCGCGACCCCGTCCTCGAAGGTACCCGAAAAGCCGCGCACAGCGCGGCCGCCCGCGCCCACGAGCCCGGCGTGGCTCTGCGACGACGGACAGCGAGCATGGCTGCGCGCGCCAGGAAGAGCGCCCACGAGCCCGGCGTGACCAAAGAGAAACTCCTGGGACAACCATGCGTCGGCGGGGACTTCCTGTGTGCCCGGGGGGGTGACGAGCGACGCGCTCGCTCTCGCGGCAGGAGCAGCAATGGAACCGACGCGACCCACGCTCGCCTTCGTCCCAGTGCACACCTACGCAGCGCTCGTCGACGAGCTCGTCGAGCGCGGGCACGCGCGTGCGGCAGTGCTCGCCTCCGCGGGGCTCGCTGCGGACGCGCTCGCGCAGCACGGCGGACACCTCGCGCTCGCGCAGCTCGACGCCCTCGTCACGCGCGCGTGTGCGCTCGTGCCCGCACACGAGCTCGGCCTCGCCGTCGCCGCGCGCGTCTCGGTGATGAGTCACGGATCGCTCGGCGTGGCTGCGCTCTCGGCCGCGACGATCCACGCGGCGATCGGCGTCGTCGCCGAGCACTTCGCACTCGTGTCTCCGCTGGTCGAGCCCGAGCTCGACGTGCGCGAGGGCGGCCTCGTGCTGCGCATGCGCACGCGCTGGACGTCTTCGCCGGAGCTCGAGCGCTATCACGTCGCGCTCGGCACGGGCCTCTTCGCCCACCTTCCGCGCCTGCTCTGCCCCGGCGCCGTGCAGCAGATCGACGTCGACGGACCCGAGCTGCGGATTCCGTCGGCGATCGCCGAGCTCCGATCGACGCTCGCGGACGTGCGCGTGCACGCCGATGCGCTCCGGCAGTGTCGTGCGCGCCTCGATGCCCGTCCCGATCCCACCGAGATGGCGGCCACGGTGCGAAGGGTGCTCATCGCGAGCGGCGCACCGTTTCCCGATCTCGACGCGATCGCGAAGCGGCTCGCGACCTCGAGCCGCTCGCTGCGTCGACGTCTGCGCGAGGAGGGCACGTCGTTCCGCGTGCTGCTCGACGACGTGCGCAGCACGATCGCGGACGCGTGGCTCGACGATCCCCGTCGTTCGATCACCGAGATCGGCTTCGACCTCGGCTACACCGACGCCGCCAACTTCGCCCGCGCGTACCGTCGCGCGAACGGGGTCAGCCCCAGCGCCGCACGGCGGCAGCGGCTCGGGCTCGAGGCCACCGCCTAGTCACTGCACGGCGCGGGCCGGTGCGGGATGCTCGGCGATCCACGTGCGCACGGCCGCGGCCCGCTCCGGCGCATCGGCCAGCTCCGCGAGCGCGCGCTCGGCCAGCTCGTGCGCGCGCGGCTGGTCGTCGTCGGCCCAGTAGATGCCCGCGAGCAGGAACGCCACGTTGCCGCGCCGCAGCGCCGGGATGTCCTCGCGCTGCAGCCGCTGCCATCCGGACTCGGCGAGCTCGCGCGCCTCGGCGATCCGGCCCTGCGCGAGCAGGGTCTCGGCGAGGCCGACCCGCGACGCTGCGACATCGCGATGATCGGGGTCCAGCGCGTGCTCGCGCAGCGCGAGCGCGCGTCGGAGCTCGAGCTCCGCGTCGGCGAGCTTGCCCCACTTCACGAGCACGACCGCGAGGTTGGTGCGCGACGTCGCCGTGCGCAGGTGTCCGGGGCCGAGCGCGCGCTCCTCGAGCGCGATGCCACGGCGGTGCTCCTCCACCGATTCCGCGTAGCGCTGCTGCGCCCCGAGGGCGTTGGCGATCGCGTCGTGCGACGTCGCGAGATCGGGGTGATCGGGGCCGAGCACCTTGGTCTTCAGCGCGAGCGCCTTCCTCGCCTCGACCTCGGACTCGACGTACGCGCCCCTCGAGTACAGCACCAGCGCGAGGTTGTTCAGCGACATCGCAACGCGGGGATGATCGGGACCGATCCGCTCGAGCAACGCGAGCGCGCGGCGATGCTCGAGCTCCGCTTCGGCGTGGTGACCCCGTTCGTTGAGGATGTTGGCGAGGTTCGCCCGCGTCGTCGCGAGGGTCGGGTCGTCGGCCTCGAGCACCTGCTCGCGCAGCTCGAGCGCGCGCCGCTGCTCCGTCTCCGCCTCGGCGAAGCGGCCCTGTGCGAGCAGGCCGAGCGCGAGGTTGTTGTGCACGCGGGCCTCGCGGAGCGGGTCGCCGTCGGCGAGCCCGAGGGCAAGATCGGCGTAGCTCGCGGCTTCCTCGAAGCGTTGCTGCCAGTAGCCGACCACGGTGACGAGCACCGTCGCGGCGTCGAGCATCGCGGCCCACTGCCTGCGCTCCGACGCGAGGCGCAGGCTCTCGCGCAGCGCGAGCTCGGCCTCGGGATAGTCGCCGGTGCGCGCGAGCACCATGCCGTCCTCGAGCGCGGCCTCCGTCGCGAGCGGCGCGTAGTCGAGGCCCGACAGGCTCGCCTTCGCGGCGTCGACGTGTGTGCGCGCTTCGGGATAGCGGCCGACGTTCTGGGCCGCCCTCGCCGCGGACAGGTGCGCACGCACGGCGTCGACGGCCTCGAGCTGCTCGGGCAGCGGCGGCTCGACGTCGGCCTGCAAGGCCTCGACGTCCGCACAGCGCTCGAGCGGGCGCAGGCTCGCGACCAGCTCGTCGGCCTTCTGCACCGTCTGCGCATTCGCGTCCGCGAGCACGGCCGTCACCGCGGCGAGGTCGAGCTCCGCACGGTGCAGACACGCCATGCGCAGGTCCATCACGCTCGCCGATTGTTCCTCGCGCACCGCCGTCGCGGCACACGCCTCGACGTGCATGCGGGTCCACGCGGCGGCGTAGTCGTCGAGCTCGCGCTCGGTGCGGGCCCAGACGTCGCTCGCATACGTCGCGCCGATGCCCAACACCGCGTGCGCCGCCTGCTCGCGACGCGCCTCGTCCCACGCATCGTCGAGGTGTGCACGCGCAGCCGCCTCGGTGCAGCGCTCCGCCTGCTCGGTGGCCCACGCCCGCGCCGCGGCTGCGCCCGCGCCGACGACGACGATCGCCGCGGCCGCCTGCAACCAGCGTCGGCGTCGCCGCGCAGGGTCGAACGCGAGCTCGTCGAGCAGCGCATGCATGGTCGACCAGCGCGCGTCGGGATCCGGCGCGAGCCCGCGTGCGATCGCAGCCGCGATGCGGCGCGGCGTCGCGCCACCCGGCCAGGGCGGCGGGCCCTTCGTCTTGGCCGCTTCGAGCGCTGCGAGCCCGGGAGCGTCGAACGGAGACGCGCCCGCGAGCGCCTCCCAGAGCGCCACGCAGAACGCGTACTGATCGGCCGCGGGCCCGAGCGCGTCGCCGCGATGCTGCTCGGGCGCCATGTATCGCGGCGTGCCGAGCACCACGCCGGTCTCGGTGATGCCGTGCGTCTCGGACCGCCCGTCGTCGGAGTCCAGGCTCGCGGCCGCGGCCTCGAGCTTCGCGAGGCCGAAGTCGGTGACCTTCACGATCGCACCGGTCGCACCGACACCGACGAGCACGTTGTCGGGCTTGAAGTCGCGGTGCAGCAGCCCCGCCTCGTGCGCGGCCGCCAAGCCCCGCCCGGCGCGACGGAAGCACGCGATCCGTTCCTGCCACGAGCGTTGCGTCTGCAGCCACGCCGTGAGCGTCTGCCCCGCGACGTACTCCATCACCAGCACGACCTCGTCGTCGGGGAGCTCCTCGACGTCGTAGATCGCGACGACGTTCGGGTGCGCGAGCCTGGCCATCGCGCGCGCTTCGGCAACGAGTCGCGCTGCGCCTGCGCTACCGAGCACTCGACTGCGCACCTCCTTGACCGCCACCTCGCGCTGCAGCTTGGGATCGTAGGCCCGCCACACGCGGCCCATGCCGCCGCGACCGAGCTCCTCGAGCACGACGTAGCGGCCGACGTTCAAGGGCGCGAGTGCTGCGCGAGCCACGAGCGCACCTCCTTCGCTTCGTCGCCGTCGCCGGCGTGCATCGCCGCGTAGAACGCGAGCGCGCGCTCGGCCAGCTCGATCGCCCGCGCGGGCTCGCCTTCGCCGAGGTGCACCCGTGCCAGCGCGAACGCAGTCGCCGCTCGCTGCGGCGCACCGATGTCGTCGCGTTGGGCCCGCGTCCACGCGAGCTCGAGCAGCCGATGCGCCTCCGCGAGCTCGCCGGTGCCGACGAGCGCGATCGCGAGGTTGGTCTGCGTCATCGGGATGTAGGGGTGCTCGACGCCGAGCGAGCGCGACCAGCTCGCGAGCGCGAGGCGATACTCCGGCACGGCCTCGGCGTGCTTGCCCTGCGCCTCGAGCACGTTGCCGAGGTTGTGGTGCGTCTCGGCGGTCTCGGGATCGTCGGGGCCCAGCACCTCCACGCGCAGTGCGAGCGCGCGGCGGTACTCGGCTTCGGCGAGGGCACGCTTGCCGCCCGCGCTCAGGTGCGACGCGAGGTTGTGGTGGGCGAGCGCGACGTGGGCGTGCGCGGGGCCGAGCGCCGCTGCCCACACCTCGAGCGCCAGCCGCTGCTCGGCCTCGGCTTCGCCGAAGCGGCCCTGCGCCGCGAGGTTCGCCGCGAGGTTGTGCCGCGAGCCCGCGACCTCCGGATGCTGCGCACCGAGCACGCCGACGCGGATCCCGATCACGCGGCGTTGCGCGAGCTCGGCGGCCGCGAGCTCGCCCTGGGTCTGCAGGATCACCGCGATGTTGTTGAGCGACTGCGCGACGTCGGGATGCTCGGGGCCGAGCACGCGCTCGCGGATCGCGAGCGCCTTGCGGTGCTCGACCAGCGCCTCGTCGAGCTTGCCCTGGGCCTGCAGGCTCGCCGCGTAGTTGTTGCGCGAGGTCGCGACGCGCGGATGCTCGGGACCGAGGTCGCGCTCGCGCAGCGCGAGCACACGCACACGCAGCTCGTCGGCCTCGGTGAATTCCTGGCGCGAGTGCAAGATGTTGGCGAGGGTCTCGAGCATGCTGGGCAGCTCGGGATCGTCGGGACCGCGCGCGGCTTCGCCGAGCGCGATGGCGCGGCGGGCCTCGGCCTCGGCCTCGAGCGACTTGCCCTGCAGCTGCAGCACGATCGCGACGCTGTTGGCGATCGTGGCCTCGCGATCGGGATCGCCCGCCGCAAGCCCGCGCGCGACCTCGGCGTAGCGCAGCCCCTCGTCGAAGCGCTGCAGCCGGTGCCCGACGACGTACACCAGCTCGCCGGCCGCGGTCTGCAGCTCGTTCCACTGCCGCCACTTCGCGGCACGCCGCAGCGCCTCGCGCAGCTCGGTGCGCGCGGCCTCGTACTCGCCACGGCGTTCGAGCAGGTAGCCGCGCTCCAGCGCGAGCTCGGTCTGCACGGGTCCGTAGCCGACGTCCGCGAGCGTCGCGGTCGCGGCGTCGAGCGCTTGCTCCGCTTCGTCGTAGTGACCGGCCCGGAGCTCCGCGCGCGCGAGCGCGATGTCACCGCGCGCCGATTCGACGGCGACGGCTTCCTCGGCGCGCGGCGGCTCCACCTCGGCCTGCAGTGCGTCCACGTCGGCGCAGCGCTCGAGCGGTGGCAGGCTGCCGACCAGCTGATCGGCCTTCTGCACCGTCTGCGCGTCGGCCTGCGCGAGCACCCGCGTCACCGCGCCCAGCTCGACGTCCGCGCGCTGCAGGCACGCCATCCGCAGATCGAGCACGGCCGTGGATTGCTCGCCGCGCAAGGCCGTGGCTGCGCAGGTCTCGACGTGCATCCGCGTCCACGCCGATGCGTAGGCCTCGAGCGCGCGCTCGCTGCGGGTCCACGCGTCCATCGCATATGCGGCGCCGGTGCCCAGCACGGCGCGCTCCACCTGTTCGCGTCGAGCTCCATCCCACGCGTCCTGCAGGTGCGCGATCGCGGCGGCCTCGGTGCAGCGTCGTGCCCGCGTCGTCGACCACAGCTGCACCGCCGCCGCACCGGTCCCGAGCACACCGATCGCCGCCGCCGTGCGCAGCCATCGTCGTCGACGTCGACCGGGCGCGAGCGCGAGCTCGGCGAGCAGCGCCTGCAGGTCGGGCCAGCGCTTCGCCGGATCGCCGTCGAGCCCGCGGATGATCGCGGCCATGAGCCACGCGGGTAGTCGCGGTGCGCTCGGAGGTGGGCGAGGTGGGCCGGCCGACATCGCGAACGCGAGCTCGACGACCGAGCCACCCGCGAACGGGCGCTCCCCGAAGAGCGACTCCCACAGCGACACGCAGAACGCGAACTGATCGGTCGCGGCATCGGCCGGGGCGCCGACGAGCCGCTCGGGTGCGAGGTACGGCAGCGTGCCGACGATCGTGCCGGCCGCCGTGCGAGCGGCGCTCGCCTTCACGACGGGTGAGGTGCCGTCGAGCAGGACCGGCTCGAGCTCGTCGGTCACCGGCGCCACGAGCTCGCGCGCGAGTCCGAAGTCGGTGACGCGAACGCGAGCACTGCCCGAGGTCTGCTCGCCGACGAGCACGTTGTCGGGCTTGAAGTCACGGTGCAGGAGCCCGGCCGCGTGGGCAGCCGCCAAGCCGCGCCCGGCCTGCCGGAAGCACGCCACGATCTGCGGCCAGCTCCGCGGCGTCTGCAACCACGCGGTGAGCGTCTGGCCGGCGACGTACTCCATCACCAGCACGACCTGCTCGTCGTCGATCTCCTCGACGTCGTAGACCGAGACGACGTTGGGATGCGAGAGCTTCGCCATCGCACGGGCCTCGGCGACGAGCCGACGCGCGCCGGCGGGCCCGAGCGTCTCGCTGCGCACGAGCTTGAGCGCGACCTCGCGCTGCAGCTTGGGATCGTAGGCCCGCAGGACGCGGCCCATGCCGCCCCTGCCGATCTCCTCGAGCACGACGTACCGCTTCACCGCACGGTTCCGATCGTGCATCGTCTCGCGTTCGACGTGCGAACGCCACACGCGAGGAGGTGGCCTCGGACGCCGGCCGGTTGGACTGGGGTGGAGAGGAGGCCGGCGTCCGAGACGAGTGCGCGCCTGTCATCGATGCGGCAGGCAGCCACGGAAGCAGCATGACGCTGCGCTGCGCAGGGCGGCATGTGTCGCGCGGCCGAACGCTTGTCATTTGTGGCCACCTCCGCTGCACGGCCGCAGCCACGTGCGCGATTGGCCCGAACTGACCCGTCGTGCGCCGGGTCGGACAGGACGAGGGAGCGCCCACCGCGACACGCTCCATCGCATGACCACCCACTCGATCACTCATGCATCGTTTCGTGCGGGCATCTCGTCGACGGGCTGGATGAGCCCGCTGCTCGCGTTGGCGATCTCGGGCTGCACGCAGGGCGGCGCCGCCGACCTCGTCGATCTGTGCAACGGGCAGGGCTGCCCACCGCAGGGCGATGGTGGCGGTGAGGACGAGGGCGACGCGCCGTATCCCGACGACGACGACGACGACGACGATGGCGCGACGCCGGACGAGAGCGAGTCCGGCGATGCGCCGCGCGGCGGACTGCCGTGCGACGTGCTCGAGGTGCTGCAGAGCGATTGCCACGAGTGTCACGGCGAGGCGCCGGCCTTCGGGGCTCCGATGCCGCTCGTGGACTACGACGATCTACAGGTGCCCGCGACCAGCGATCCCGCCCGCAAGGTGTACGAGCTGATCGCGGACCGGCTGCTCGACGAGGTGACCCCGATGCCGCCGGGCGGCGTGATCGAGCCGGGCGATCGCGACGCGTTGCTCGAGTGGATCTCGGCCGGCGCGCCCGAGGATCCGGCCGCCGACTGCGACGCGCCGATGCCCGGCGACGACGACGATCCGAGCGGTCCCGAGGCGTTGCCCTGCGAGCCGGACTTCGTGGTCACCGCCCATGCCAGCGGCAGCGAGGAGGCGTTCGCGGTGCCGGCCCAGGGCGCGGACAACCTGTACATGTGCTTCGCGTTCAAGGCTCCGTTCGGCGCCGAGACGCACGCGACCGCGTGGGCGCCGATCATCGACGACGAACGCGTCGTCCACCACTGGATCCTCTACCGCACCCAGGCGCCGCAGCTCGAGGGCGGCGCGGTGCCCTGCGACGTGTCGCTGCAGCTGAGCTCGCAGTTCGTGGCGGGCTGGGCACCGGGCGGCGGCAACGTGGTGATGCCCGACGACGTCGGGCTCGAGCTCGGCGGGCCCGACGACTGGTACCTGCTGCAGATCCACTACAACAACACCGCGCACTACACCGACTCGGTCGATCAGAGCGGCGTCGCGTTCTGCACGTCGCCCGAGCCGCGCCCGAAGACGGCGGGCATCCTCACGCTCGGCTCGCTCGCGATCCAGATCCCCGGCAACGCCGAGGATCATCCCGTCACCGGCACGTGCCAGCCCTGGACGACGGCGTTCTGGCCCGAGATGCACCTGCTCGGCGCGAGCCCGCACATGCACCAGCTCGGGCGAGGGATGAAGAGCGAGATCCGCCATCTCGACGGGACCACCGAGCCGCTGCTCGACGTGCCCGCCTTCGACTTCAACAGCCAGGGCATGTACACCTTCGATCCCGAGATCGTGGTGAAACCGGGCGATGCGATCACGACGACGTGCACCTACGACAACCCGAACCCCTGGCCGGTGTCGTTCGGCGAAGGCACCGAGGACGAGATGTGCTTCGACTTCGTGCTCGCCTATCCGATCGACACACTGCTCGATCGCAACTGCGGCATCACGCTGTGACGGTCACGCGGGTGCCAGCACGAGTCGGGCCGTGAACAGCACGACGTCGTAGGGCATCCACGTCGAGACGAGAAAGGGCAGGGCGACGGCGAACGTGCCGTCGTCCTGCGCCGTCACCTGCGGGTTCGGCAGCGGGTACGCGCCGTAGAGCCCGGCGCTGTGGCACTGCCAGATCTGCGCACCGACGCACGGCTCTGCGAGACAGCAGTGCTCGAGCTGGAACGATGGATCGGCCATGTCGATCACGACGAGCTGCTCGCTCCACGGACCGGTCGGGCTCGGGGCAGTGCGCACGACGATCTTGTTCGCGACCAGCTGCCCACCGAGCGTCGTCGCGTGCTGGTACATGAGCAACCACAGGCCGGGATCTTCGAGGTACACGCCGCCGAGCTCACCGACGCCTTCGTGCTCGACGACCGGCGCGATCGCGGCGCGCGCTTCCGGATCGAGCGTGCTGGGATCGATCCACGTCGCGCTGCTCGGGTCCCACAGCTCCTGGCCGTCGCCGCTCTCCAGCGCGGTCATCGGCACGCGCGCGAGGTGGATGCCGTCGCGACGGAACTCGCCGGTGCCGAACATGTACACGACGTCGTCGCGGACGAACGGCGCCACCTGGATGAAGTGGCCGCCGAGCGCACCGTCGACGAGCGCGTCGATCGGCCGCACGATCTGGTAGGCGGGCAGCTCGCGGGGAGGATCCCAGCGCGCGAGATAGCCGAGTGTCATGCGGGCGTGCGGCTCGAGCTCCGACCTGCCGGCCCAGAACAGGTAGACGTCGTCGCCGTGGGCGAGCGCGCCGGTCGGCACCTCGAACGAGCCGGGGATGTTCGGGAACGGTGCGGGGTGGTGACCGACGTAGTCCGCGATGTCCTGACCCGGTGGCGGCGTCATCCAGCCGACGGCGAAGTCGCGCTGCACGGTGGGATCCGTGTCCGCCGCGACGCTGGGGATGTCGGGGGTCGCGTAGAACGCGAGCTGCGTGCACAGAACGGTGGGGTCGTCGGCCGCAGCCGCAGCGTCGACGAACGCAACGCTGTCGGGGTCCTCACCGATCGCCCAGATCTCGCGGTAGCCGTGCGTGTCGCCGAAGAACAGGTGCAGCAGATCGCCGACGACGAGCGGGATGCCCAGGTCGGTCGCGCGCAGGTTGAAGCGCGTGTGCAAGTGGTTCGCGGACGGATCCTGCACCGACGTGCCGTTGATGACCTTGCAGTGGAAGTCCAGCCCGTCGAGCCGCGACGGCGGCACCGGAGGCGCACCGTCGTCGCTCGCGTCGGCCGAATCGCCCGCGTTCGTCGTCTCGCCCGAGCTCGTGAGCGTCGGATCCGCGGTGCTGGTCGACCCCTGCGCGCCGGTGTCGACGCCGTCGCCACCGCCCGTACCCGCGGTCGTCGTGGTCGTCGCGCTCGGCACACCACCGCGTGCGTCCCCCAGCCCGCCGCAGCCCGACGACGAACAGAGGATCGCGAGGGCCAGCGGGACGCGTCGCGACTGCATGGATCGCCATCGTCTCCGCGGCCGCCGTCTGCCGCCCGTGCCCGACGGACAAGCGGTTGTCCGATCCGGCCAACGAGAAGCGGCTTGGCCGACGCTGACAATCCGATGTCCGGCGCGGACAGGACGCTGGCGCGTGCGCCGAGGATCCTGCTGTCATGCAGACCGTCTTCGACGCGATCGTCTTCGCGGGAATCCTGGCGGGTCTCGTCGCGGGCAGCGGTGGATGCAGCGTCGGCTCGCTCGACACGCCGGTGACGTTCGGCGACGACGTCGGTGCGCGCACGACCGCAGGCGGCGACGGCGAGGGCTCGTCGTCGGGATCCGAGTCGGGCGGAGACGGCTCGGCGCCGGGCGAGGCCGAGGACGACGGGAGCGACGGCGACGGCACGAGCGGTGGCGTCGGCGAGAGCGAAGGTGGCGCGGAGAGTGGGATGCCGGAGCTGCCCGATCTCGACTGCGACCCCCAGCCGCCCTGGTACTACCCGAAGCCGCCGTTGGTCACGCAGCCGCTCGAGCTGCGGCAGTGGCGGTGGATCGCCGTGCCCGAGATGCGCTGCGCCAACGACACGCCGGGTGGCTTCTTCGCGAACTTCACCGATCAGAGCCGCGACCTCGTCGTCTTCTTCGGTGGTGGCGGTGTCTGCTACGACGCCACCAGCTGTCTGCTCGACACGTTCCTGCTGCTCGGAGTGGGGCCCGTGCCGCTGCTCTCGTGGCTCGGTGATCAGCAGAGCAGCAGCGGCATCTTCGACCGCAACGATCCCAGCAATCCGTTCCGCGACGCGAACTTCACATACTTCCCGCACTGCACCGGCGACGGACACACGGCCGACAAGGTCACGGTGTACCCGGGGATGTCGCCGATCCAGCAGGTCGGCTACCGCAACGTGCAGGAGGCGCTGCGCATCATCGGTCCGACGTTCGAGCACGTCGAGCGCGTCACCGTCGCGGGATTCAGCGCGGGCGGCATCGGTTCGCTGGCGAACTACCACCAGATCGCGTGGCTGTTCGAGTGTCTCGGCCACGCACCGCCGCTGCTCATCGACGACGCCGGCCCGGTGCTGCGCCAGCCGTTCCTCGCCGACGTGAGCCAGGAGAAGCTGCGCGTCGGCTGGGGGCTCGACGCGACGTTCGCGGAGCTCTGCCCGGAGTGCAGCACGCAGGGCTACCACCTCGCGCTGCAGCGCATCCGCGAGCTGCATCCGGGTGCACGCACTGCGCTCGTCAACGCCTACGGCGACAGCGTGGTGCGCCAGCTCTACTCGGCGATGTCGTTCGATCTCTCGTTCGTCAACGACCCGAACGTGCTGCGGCTGGGCCTGCTCGACTACGCGAGCTGGACCGCGACGTTGCCCGATCCGACGCCCGACACGCGGCATCGCGAGTTCTTCTACTACAGCGAACGGCACGGGGCCCTCGTCGTGGCGCCGCTGTCCGCCACACCTGGGCTCGCGCAGTTCCTGCAGGCGCAGCTCGACGACGCACCTGGCTGGGAGAGCGTGCACCCATGATCGAACGTCATCCGATGCTCCTCCGTGCGCTGCTCGTCGGCGCGATGCTGATCGGTTGCTCGTCGAGCGCGTTGCAAGGCGAGGCAGAGTCGTGCGGCGACACGGGCTGCGTGCAGAGCTCCGAGGGCGGCGACGCACCGACGACGGCACCGCTGCCCGGGGAGTCCAGCGAGGGCGCAGCGGCCGAGAGCGAGGGCGGTTCCGGCAGCGAGGGCGGGATGATGTCGACGGGATTGCCGTGCGACGTGCTCGACGTGCTGCGCCGCGAGTGCCACGAGTGCCACGGCGATCCGCCGGCGTTCGGTGCACCGATGCCGCTCGTCGACTACACGGACCTCGCCGTGCCCGCCGTCAGCGAGCCCGCACGCCCCGTGCACGAGCTCGTCGCGGAGCGACTCGTCGACGAGGCGCGGCCGATGCCGCCCGGCGGTGCGATCGACGATGCGGACCGCCAAGTGCTGCTCGACTGGATCGGCGCGGGTGCGCCCGAGGATCCCACGTCGCAGTGCGGCGACGCGCCCGAGGACGATGCGCCCGAGGTCGGCCCCGATGCGCTGCCGTGCGAGCCGGACACCATGTTCCTCGCCCACGATCCGCTCGACCCGACCGCCCCGTTCCATGTGCCGGCACTGGGCGCGGACGATCTCTACATGTGCTTCGCGTTCGACTCGCCGTTCCCGCCCGGCACGCAGGGCACCGCGTGGGCGCCCGTCATCGACGACGAGCGCGTGATCCACCACATCATGTTCTACAGCACGAACGTGCCGGTGCTCGAGAACGGCGTGTACCCGTGCTCGGTGATGGAGCAGGTGGTGAACCGCTTCGTCGCGATGTGGGCGCCCGGCGGCGGCAACCTCGTGATGCCCGACGAAGCCGGGCTCGACCTCAGCGCGGGCGGCTACGTGATGCAGATCCACTACAACAACACCGCGCACCACGAAGACGCGATCGACCGCTCCGGGTTCGCGATGTGCACGACGGACGAGCCCCGCGAGCACAAGGCCGGCTCGCTGACGCTGGGCACGATCGGCATCGTGCTCCCACCCGGCGCGCAGGACTTCTCGGTCTACGGCCGCTGCGGGGTGGAGCGCACGCTCTTGTGGCCCGAGGAGGTGCGCGTCGCGTTCTCGGCTCCGCACATGCACAAGCTCGGACGCTCGTTCGAAACGAGCGCGCTGCGGATCGAGAACGGCGGCATCGTCGAGCACACGCTCGTCGACGTCCCGCAGTTCGACTTCAACCAACACAAGGGCTACGTGTCCGATCCGCCCTTCGTGATCCACCGCGGCGACGAGCTGCGCACCCGTTGCACGTACGACAATCCCGGCGCATGGCCGGTGCTGTTCGGCGAGGGCACGGGCGACGAGATGTGCCTCAACTTCATGCTGGTGTATCCGATCGATGGCATCCTCGAGCAGAACTGCGGCGTCATCCTCTAGCCTCGCCGCGATCGCGCTGATCGTGGCGAGCTGGAGCGCGTCCGCCTCCGCGACCAACGGGAGCAAGCCGATCGTACCGGCGTCGTTCCCCGCGGCGGAGTGCCTCACCACGATCACGCGCAGCGCCGAGCCCACGGCGCACTTCGAGCTGGGGATCCCGTTCGAGGACGTGGGCACGACCCCTGACGAGGTGCCGGGCAGCCGCAGCCTGCAGTTCTTCGCGACCTGTCACGACCAGCTCGCCACGCGGAAGCTGCCGACCTGGATCTCGCAGACCGACGTCGACGCGGCGGCGGTGGTCGATCCGAGCTTCGAGCCGCCGACGTCCGCCGACATCCTCGCGGATGCGCCGGAGTGGAACGGCCCGGGCCACGACGGCGACGGCTCGCCCTGCGTGGTGCCGATCAACGCCGACGACGAGCGCCTCGCGATCACGTGCGAGGCGACCGAGCCCGGCCTCGCGTGGGATGCCACGGACGCGCCGGCCGGGGCGTACGTGATCTGGGGCTACACCTACGAGGGCGCGCGCAGCAGCTGGTCGCGCCGGCCTGGGGTCGTGCGCGTGGTCGACGACGATCCGGATGCGGCACCGCCGGCGGTCGCGTTCTCGTCGCCGACCGCCGTCGGCGAGATGGGGCTCGACTCGGGCCTGATGATCGAGGGCTGCGCTGCCGGAGCCCCGGGCACCACGCTCACGCTGTCGTGGGCGACGTACGCGGAGCTCGCGGCGGATCCGCTCGCGCCGTGGATCGTGTTCGCCGAGCTCGACGCGAGCGCATTCTCGGTCCCGTTCGTTCCGCCTGCGGAGGCGCTGCACGGCGGCCTCGTGTTCCGGGCCGAGGTCGTCGATCCACAGGGCCGCACGTTCAGCGCGATCAGCTCGGGCTACATGGTCGTGGTGCCCGGCTGTGAGGAGCCGTCGGGCGGCCGCGTCGGCGTGGCCGACGGGTGCGGCGTGGCTGCGCCCGAGGAGATCCCACCGAGCGTCCGCGCCGACGACTGCAGTGCCGCGAGCGACGACACCGGAGAGGGCCCGGGTGTCGACGTCGATTCGAGCAGCGAAGGCGGCTCGGGCCACGGCGAGGACTCGAACGCGGCAGCAGGCGCGGCCATGGACGCCAGCGGTTGCGCCTTCGGTGCGAGCGACGATCGCATCACGGGATGGTTCGTGCTGTCGATGACCTGGCTGTTCCGTCGGCGCCTGCGTCGGGCCGGACACGCGTAGCGTTGCGCACCGACGTGCGCAACTCGTGCAGGCGCGGAGCCAGGCTGCGCAATTTGGCAAATCTCGGCATCCGGCCATGCTGGACGCATGCGAACGACTCCAGCGCTCTGTCTGCTCGCGACGATGATCGCGGCGTGCGACGACGAATCCGCCGGACGTCCCGACGATCCACCGATGGTCGACGATCGTGCGACCGAGTGCTCGGCCGCGACCGCGCGCTGGTCGGTGCCGGTCGTGATGCTGCGCTACCTGCCGACCGCCGACGGCGAGCGCATCGACGCCGAGCGCACCGGGATGGACATCTCGGTGGCCGAGCTGCGCGCGAACATCGACGCGATGGCGGCGACGCTCGAGCGCGCGCTCGAGGACGGCAGCCGCTACCACGGCTGGGGCGATGCGTCGGCCGCCTGCGCGATCGACTACGGCGTGGTGCGGAACTTCGAGTATCTCGAGCCCGTGCCGCGCTCGGACACGAAGGTGCCGTGGAACCAGAACGCGTACCGGCCCGATTACCGCGGCATCCTCGAGCAGCACCAGATCTGCGAGCTCGTCGACAACGAAGGCGTGCGCGAGGTGTGGATGTGGGGCTACCACCACGGCGACATCGAGCCGGCCGAGAGCAACATGGCCGGGCCGTTCGGCGACGTGTCGAACAGCGAGCGCACCGACGACATGCCGGTCTGCCAGCACTCGTACACGCTCTACAACTACAACTACGCGCGCGGGGCTGGAGAGGCGCTGCACGATCACGGCCACCAGATCGAGTCGGTGATGAAGGACGTCTCCGCGGAGCTGTTCGATCGCTGGCGCTACCCGAAGGGCAGCGACGACGAGAACGCACCGAACGGCTGCGGCGACGTGCACTTTCCCCCGAACACGCTGGGCGAGTACCAGTACTCCGACGCGACGCCGCGCTGGTCGGACTGTGGCGACTGGCGACCGGGCCGCGACGGCGCGAAGACGCAGGTGTCGTGCGACACGTGGGGATGCGGCGGCGACCCGCAGCTGCAGTACCTCGTATGGTGGATGCAGAACATGCCCGGGCTCGGCAACGGTCTCGGCGTCGGCGACTGGTGGGAGGCGATCGCGGACTTCGACACGGTGAAGCGGCAGGGCTTCACCGAGGAAGCACCGCCGATGCAGAAGCAGCTCTGCGACTACTACTGCGAGGACTGGGGCTACACGCCAGGGCTGTGCTTCGAGGGCTGGGAGTGCCAGTCGCCCTGCCTCGTCGACAACGGCTGCACGCGCTGCGGCAACGGCGAGGTCGACTCCGGCGAGGTCTGTGACTTCGGCGACGGCAACGCAGCGGCGACGATCTACCGCGGCGGCGACGGCTGGGCCTGCGGCCCCGAGGATCAGTCCGTCTGCGTCGCGGGCTGCGGCGAGCTGTGGACGCGCGAGAACGGCGGCCTCGCCGACTGCGATGTCGGCGACGACTGCAGCATCGGGCTGGATTGCTGGATGGGTGAGGACGGCGCCTGTAGCTGCACGCCGTGACCACGTTGCCGCGGCGACGCCGCGGTTCGCCTACGCAGCACGCTGGATCCGCACGCCGCGCCACGGTCGGATTGTCCGCGACAACGTCCGCGGATCGACCAGTATCGACGCGGGCATGCAGGGACTCGTTCGACACCGAGGGTGGCTCGCACAGCTGATCGCCGTGGGCGCGTGCAACGGCGGCGCGCAGAGCAGCGGATCGGAGGCGTCGGGCAGCAGCTCGACGACCGCACCGACCTCCACGGCCGCCGACGCGAGCACGACCGAGGCGAGCTCCGCCGACGACACGCTCGCGGATACCGGCACCGTCGGCGGATCGAGCGAGTCCGGCGACGACACCGGCGCGCCGAGCTACGAGTGCGCGGAGCCGCCGGCGTGCGCCGCCGCGGGCAGTGGGCCGACGAAGGTCGAGCTGCGCGTGTTCGGGATCGACGACGAGGTGGTCGCGCTCGTCAACGGGCTGCGTCGCGGCTTCTGGAGCATCCCGAGCCTGCCGGGTCAGGACACCGGCCGCATCGACATCAGCAGCTGGTTCTCGCGCGGGCCCAACGAGCTGCGCTTGCTCGCCGCGAACACGGGCGGACCGGGCTCCGTGAACGTGCAGGTGTGGGTCGACGACGCGCTCGTGCTCGACTCGAGCTGCGCCGACACCACGTGCCCACCCGGGGTCGAGATCCCGCTCGGCTACTTCTCCGACGAGTCGATCGCGATCGACAGCGCTGCGTTCCCGTGCGCGCAGCAGCTCTGCATCCACGGCGACGAGCCGGGCAGCCTCTACATCGACGGGACGTTCACCGGCGCACGCGCGCCGATCGAGGTCGCGCTACCACCGGGCGGCTACACGGTGGGCATCGGCTCGGGCACCGACGATCCGCCGGCCGATGCCGGCGACTCGTTCGTGCACGAGGGGCGCTTCCGTCAGCGCGACGTGGTGCTCGCCGACGCGCCGACCGAGGTCGCGCTCGACGACGCCGACCGCGTCGCGCCGCAGGGCTACGCGTTCCTGATCGTGCCGATCCGCAACGTGCAGTACACGAACGGCGAGCTCGGCGTGCTGGCCGAGGAAGTGCCCGGCGTGCTCGCGGACGCGGTCGAGTACGCGTCGACGAACATGACGAGCCCGTTCGCGTACGGCATGGTCGAGTACACCGCCGACGTGCACCCGGTGATCGAGACGACGGTCACCGCGGATGCCGACGGCTTCGTCGCGATCGACCAGCCTGCGCTGGAAGCCGCCGGCCTCGATGCTGCGGCCGTCGCGGACCACGACGTGATCGTGTGGGCCTACTCGTCGCATCTCGCCGACGGCACGCCGGTGACGCAGCCGCCCTGCTGCGCCTGGGGTGGCGGCAGCCAGATCTGGATGCACACGGGCTGGGTCTACGAGCCGCCGATCATCTACTACGTGTTCATCCACGAGTGGCTGCACACGACCGAGGACGAGCTCATCCTGCTCGGCTACGGCGGTGCCGACGGCGTGCACGGAGCCGACGAGCACGGCTACATGTCGGGCTCGAACGGCGAGTACGACTTCGCCCAGTTCTACCGTCACTTCATCCGCGGACAGATCGCCGAGCAGGCGACGCAGGTCGGCGCGGTGATGGGCCTCTGGCAGACGCCGATGGCGGCGCCCCGCGATCCGCGACGCTTCGCCGGACCCGTGCGCGCGCTACCGCGACGCTAGGCTACTTCGCGCCCGCGACGACCTTCTCGTGCACGGAGATCGTGTGGCAGCCGTCGAGCATGCGCTGCACCGCATCGACCGAGCCGACGCCGTGCTTGTCGGAGCGGCAGAAGTAGTCGAGCCCCTGCTTCTCACCCCACGTGAGGAAGTGATAGCGCGGCTCGTTGGCGACCGCGGTCTCGTAGACGACGGCGGTCTTGTCGTCGCGCACGAACCGGCGGAAGGCCGGCCCCCAGCGCTTCACGATCTCGGCCTTCTCCGCGAGCAGATCGATCTTGCCGCGGTGGACCTCCATGTGGAAGTCGGGGTCCGCGTCGACGGTCACGTAGTCGTCGTGCGCCGCCGCCTTTGCGCCGTCGGGGCCGCGGATCGTCGCACCGATGCCCGACGGCGAGAGATCGACGTCGACGGTGGGATGATCCGCGGCGGGTTTCGGGGGAGCGTCGGACACCTTCGCTTGCGGTGCGGGTGGCTCGGCCGGCGTCTCGGTGGCCGCCTCTTTGCGGCACGCCGCGAATACCAGCACGAACGACGCGACCCAGCGCAGGTGTCCGATCGCCATGGTGCTCACTCCGGGCTGGTGGCTTCGGCCTCGGCCTTCGCGCCCTCGCCGGCGACCTCGGCCGACGCAGCGCTGTCCTCGTCGGAGGCCTGCGCAGACGCGGCGTCCTCGTCGGTGGATGCACCGGCCGCGGCGTCGTTGCCCTCGGCCTCCGCCTCGGCGCTGCCGGGCTCCGCAGTCGCGGTCGTTTGCTTCTTGCAGGCACCTGCGCCGAGCGCGAGCACTGCGACGATCGTCGTGAGAGTGAGTCGCTTCATGAGGGTAGAAACTCCTGTTCGGCCACGATTTAGCAAGCCGAAGCCCAGGCGCCAGCGGCGTCGTGCAGATTGCTGCCGACCCCGCCGGGTGGGGCTCCAGCCTCCATCGGGGCGTCCCCGGGGTCGCGACGCTCGCCCGAGACCCGGCTCAGCGCTGCCGCATGTCCCACGGATTGGTCTGCTCGAAGCGCGCGCGGCTCGAGTCGAGCTCCGTGTTGCACTTGCACGTCTCGCATCCGTTCGAGTCGCGCTTGCACACCTTGCGGCCCTCGCAGAACGTCCGCCGCCCCGTCGCGACCGGACACTTCGTGGCCTGCTTCGCGTCGGCGACCGGCATCGAGGCCTTGGGGATCGGCACGGGTGTCGGCGCGGCGACGCTCGGGGCCGCGGGCGCGGTGTCGGGCGAGAAGACCGAGTCCTCGTCGTGGGCGGGCGGGGCGTGGAGGCAGCCCCCGACGAGGGCGAACAAGGCCAGACCAATGCGGGCGCTCATCACGTCATGAGTGACGCTGGGGCGCGATCCGATCCCGATGCGCCCCGGCGCGAGAACGCCCCGTGCCCGCTGGCACGAGGATCTGCCGGGCTGGACCGCGGCGCTTCGCCGAGCTTCGAGCCGAGCGCCGATTCCGGCTAGCATGCCGGCATGGTTCGTCATGCTCGTCATTGCTTGATCGTGTCGATGTTGGGGCTCGGCTGTGGCGGCGACGACGACGCGGCCGAAGCGTCGGTCACCGTCGCCGATTCGTCGTCCGGCGAGAGCAGCAGTGGCGGCGCGACCACGGTGTCGCCGACCACGACCACCGACGCGGACAGCTCGTCCTCCGAAGGGTCGAGCTCCACCGGTGTCGAGCCCACGACGTCGACGGAGTCGTCCGAGTCGTCCGATGCCGGGAGCAGCAGCGAAGACTCGTCGTCGAGCGGACCGCCCGATCTGTGCGGCAACGACATGATCGACGGCGACGAGGCCTGCGACGGCACCGATCTCGCCGGCCTCGACTGTGCGGCGGTGCTGCTCGGCTCGGGCCCGCTGCTGTGCGAGCCCGACTGCAGTGGATTCGACGCGAGCCTGTGCGTGACCTGTGGCGACGGCGTCGCCGACGATCCCGAGCCGTGCGATCTCGACGATCTGCAGGGGGCGACGTGCGTGTCGCAGGGCTTCGAGAACGGGACGCTCGCGTGCGCGCTGAACTGCCTGACCTACGACACGAGCGGCTGCGGCCTGTGCGACAACGGGGTGGGCGACGGCGACGAGCCCTGCGACGGCGACGACCTGCGCGGCGAGACCTGCGAGACGCAGGGCTTCGACTACGGCGAGCTCTCCTGCCTCCCGGCCTGCGGCGGGTTCGACGTGACGCTGTGTGGCGAGTGCGGCGACGGCTCGATCGGCGGCGACGAGTCGTGCGACGGCGACGATCTGGGCGGGGCCTCGTGCATGTCGCTCGGGCTGGGCGAAGGCGAGCTCGCCTGCCAGGCCAGCTGCGCGTTCGACTACACCGACTGCGAGCTGCAGCCGGAGTACGTCGTCGACTTCCCGACCGCCGAGGATCCACGCTTCACGGCCAGCGGCATCGATCTGCCGTGGAATGCCGGCGACTGGTTCGAGGGCGTCCGCGACACGCCGCTGCCGAGCATCGACCAGGTCGACATCCATCTCGAGATCGTGTCGAACGGGCTGACGATGTGCGGGTTCCAGGAAGCCGAGGTCAGCATCAACGACGTGGCGATCGGCACCTTCACCGTCGCGATGGGCGACACGGCGATCGACGCCAGCTTCCCGGTGATGCCGTCGGTCCTGGGCCCGGCATACACGATTCGCTACGAGACGACGACGACCGTCGCGGGCGGCTGCGGAGCCGCCGGCTACGGCGAGGTGGGCTCCACGGTCACGTTCCACGGCGGGTGAGCCCCGAGCACGCCGCGACGCGCGGGGATATGCTCTTGCGCGCATGGTCACGGTGACCCACGGTGATCGCGTCGTGTATCCGGCCGACGGCTGGACGAAGGCGGACGTCGTCGCCCACTACGGGCGCGTGGCCGCAGCGATGCTCCCGCACCTCGCGGGGCGGCCGCTCACGCTCGTGCGGCATCGCTCGAGCATCGCGGAGAAGGGGTTCTTCCAGAAGAACTCGCCCTCGCACTTCCCGGCGTTCATCCACCGCATCGCGGTCGGCAAGGCCGACGGCGTGAACCAGCACGCCTCGGTCGACAGCCAGGAGGGACTGCAGTACCTCGCGAACCAGGGCGCGCTCGAGCTGCACACTGCGCTCGCCACCGAGGGCTCGCTCGATCATCCCGATCGCCTCGTCATCGACCTCGATCCACTGTCCGACGACCCGGCGCAGGTGCGGCTCGCGGCCCGCCACGTCCGCACGTTGCTCGACGAGCTCGGGCTGCCCTCGGCGCCCGTGGCCTCGGGCGGCAAGGGCTACCACGTGTACGTGGCGCTCGTGCCCACCGCGGATGCGCAGTCGATCGCCCGCGCTGCGCTGATCCTCGCGAACGCGCTCGCGCACCGCTTCCCCGACGAGCTCACGATCGAGACGCTGAAGAAGCACCGCAAGGGGCGGGTGTACGTCGACTGGCTGCGCAACCTGTGGAGCGCCACCGTCATCGCACCGTACTCGCTGCGTGCACGTGCAGGGGCCCCGGTCGCGACGCCGATCCGCTGGGACGAGCTCGACGACGTCGCGCCGAACGGGATCAACATCGCGACGGTCGCCGATCGGCTCGCAGGAGCCGATCCATTGCTCGAGCTGGCGAGCGCCCCGGTGGACGCCACGCAGCTCTGCACCCGGGCCGAAGCGCTGCGCGACGAGCTCGCGCTCGAGCTCGTGCGCTACGATCGCTTCGGTCGCCCGATGCCGGTCGAGTGATCACTCGAGCTCGATCCGCACCTTCTTGAACATGACCGCTTCGATGCGGGTGTCGTCGCGCCCGTCGTTGTCCGTGCTGATGTCGGGCCCGCCGGTGTCGCCGACGATCGCCATCAGGCGCACGGGCCCGCCGGTGTCGGAGCCCACCGTGTGCACGTAGTTCTGCTGCCAGTGGATCCCGGCCGTGTAGTCCTTGATGTCGCCGACGATGTCGAGCGCCTGTTGTTCCTCGCGCGTCGGCTGGTCCCGGTCGTTCATCTGCTGCTCCGCCTTGATGATCTTGTCGACGAGATCCGCGACGGCGTCGATGAGCACCGACCAGTCCTCGCCGGGCATCAGGAACTGGAAGCCGGCCCGCTTGCTCTTGAAGGTGGTCGACGACGCGATGCACTTGCCCGCCCGTGCACCGATGCATGTCGGGCTCTCGATCAGCTCGTTGTCCTGCACGGCGCCGAGGATCCGCTTGATCTTGCGGCCTTGCGGCGCGGTGTAGACCGTGCGCTCCCACTCGCCCTTCGTCTCGCTCCAGTCCGCCTTCGTCTCCTTCGCCTTGAAGTACACCGTCGCGAGCAGCTTGCGGCCGTCGTCGGAGATGCGAACGTTCACGGTGGTAGTGATGTTGGGGCCGTTGCCGTCGAACTCGCGGTCGCCGGCGAGCAGCGTCTTGGGCACGAGCTGCTCGGCGATGTTGGACGGCTGCACGTCCTGCGTCGTCGGAGCCGCGTGTGCTTGGAGCGGCAGCATCGCGACGAGCGCGACGCCACCTTTGGCGAGGGTGGAAAGGAACTGCTCGAGCATGGGTGGACTCCTTCGTGGCGCCGCGTGACTGCGCAGCGCGGCGGTAGTCGTTCCCCGCGGTCCCCGAGCGTTCCCGGGATTCGAGAGCCAGCTCGGTCAGCGCGAGAAGACGAGCTCGACGGCGCTGGTCGGGAAGTCGAACCCCGTCTGGGCTTCGAACGTCGGGTCGACCGGCGTTGCGCCGGCTCCCGTCTCGCACCAGCCCTCGGCCGATGCGTCGCAGTCATCGCCATCGAGCGCCGTCGAGGCCCGCGCGCGCGCCACGACGAAGGTGCCGAGGTACGGTACCTGTCGGCGGCAGGTCGCGACGGGTCCTTCGAACGTGCCGCAGCCCGGGTCGACGCACTCGCTGCCGATGCTGCCGTCGATCCACACCAGCGAGCTCCACGACGTCGCCTCGTACACGCCGCCGGGATCGATGCGGATCGCGCCCGGCTGGTACGGCGGGCCGGGATCACATGCGCACTCGTCCGCCGCGTCGACCTGCGTGCACGAGAACGCCGAGTCGCAGGCGTTCGCGTGCGACGCGAGGACCTCTCCGCTCGCGTCGTCCTCGAGCACGTACTCCTGGCGTCGGAAATAGCCGGCGTCCATCGGATCGGGCTGCGCTGCTTCCACGTAGATCGGGGTCGTGGTCTCGTTCGCGATCGTCACCGTCACGGTCGTCGGCGTCGCGGGAGCACGCTGCGTCTCACACGACTCGCATGCGAGGCTGCAGGTCGTCGCGTCCTCGAACGGCACCACGCCGTCGCAGCCGCCCCAGGTGAACTCGGTGCAGCGCTGGGTGGCGGGATCGAAGTACCAGCGAGGGAACGCGGCGTCGCACTGCCCGGGATCGGGAACGAGCATGCAGGGGTCGTCGGGTTCGCCCGAGGTCGAGCTGCTCTCCATCGGACCGCTGCTCTCGGACGAGGTCGCCGTCGCCGTCGACTCGCCCGATTCGGAGCCGTCGCCCGTCGGCGCCACGCGCTCGCTACAGCCCATCACCACGAGTCCAGCGATCGAACCGCCCATCCAACGCATGTTCGGAGCGTAGCGCACTTTTTCCGGGATCGATGGCGCTCGGCGCATCACTCGATGCGGCGGGCCATGCACGGCCCGAGGAGCGATTCGCCATGGAGATGTTCCAGCCCAACCTCACGCTGCGTCGCGAGCCGGACGGCGAGCTCACGCTCGACGCAGTGACGCTCACGCCGAGCACCTGCTATGCCGCCGGACCCGCCCACCTCGGCGTGCCGCCGAACGTGCGCATCACCGCCGAGACGCTGGCGGTGTTGCTGCCGATCCGCACCCACTTCGGCCGCTGCGCCATGGTGCTCACCCCGGTCCGGCACCGGCTCGCGAACCTGGTCGCGACGGGCAAGACCTCGGTGCTCGCGTTCACCACGATCGACGACCGCGTGGTCGGTTCGGCGAGCCTGCCGATCGTCCCCGGTTGCAGCGTGGAGCCCAAGAACCCGCTCCCGATCGAGACCTCGGGCTGGTTCGCGTGGGTCGACGACCTGCCCTCCGGAGAGCGCGTGTTCAACGTCGTCGGCACCGTGGTGGTGCCGTCGCCGGGCTACACCGCGAGCCTCGAGGTGGCATCGCCGCAGGGCATCAATCCGAAGCAGCTCATCCTCGACCTGCACGTCGCCGCGAAGCCCGGCATCTGGCCGCAGGTCGTGACCTCCCTGCACGTGGGCTACCAACAGCGCCCGTACAAGGGTGCCTACGACACGGTGTTCGTACGCGAGCCCGACGGCGACGGCGTGCAGTTCCCCGTCGGCGGCGCGTTCTGATCGCGCGGCCCTCGAAGCCTGCATTCGGCTGCGCTATACCAGCACGCCATGAGTCGACAAGAGCAGGAGCTGGTCGAGAAATTGATGGCCCACCTCGTCGCGGAGTTCGGCGCGAGCGACGAGGCGGCGATGAAGCGGATGTTCGACCGCTACGATCGCAACGACGACGGGCGCATCGACAAGCGCGAGCTGGAACAGCTGCTTGCCGCCGCCGGCATCGGCAGTGCGCTCATGCGCGGCGCGTGGGCAAGGGGCGTCCTCGACAAGCTCGACGGCAGCCACGACAAGGCCATCTCGTGGGCCGAGTTCTCAGCCGCCGTGGCGAGTCACGGCGGCTGAGCTCGGGCTTGCTCAGCCCTTCGTGACTTCGAGCTTCACGCCGTACTTGCCCCCGAAGCCGCGCAGATCGAAGCGGTGCACGCCGAGGCCCTGCCCGGTCTTCGGGTTGAACGAGAAGTCGGCGCGGCCGATGCCGTCGTCGCGCTTGATCTGCTTCAGCAGGCCGAACAGGAACTTGAGCACCGCCTTCGCCCAGGCGCTCCAGCCCTGCGACCAGGGGATCGACAGCGACTCCCACGGTGCCTTCGAATCGATCGGCTTCGCGGCGGACTTCAGCTCTTCGCGCAGCTTGCCGTCGTCCTTCTCGTAGAGCGCGAACGCCAGTGCGACGTGCTCCGAGTCGTTGTCGATCTCGAACTCCTGCGGACCGGCGGGCTTCCATTCCTCGCCTCGCGTGACCCCACGCCAGACGTCGGACAGATGGCCGGCGACGAAGCGGGCTTCGCCGCTGTCGCCCTTCTTCTTGGCCTGGGCGACGTAATACGCAAAGTAGATCTCGTCGGGCGAGGTCTCGATCGTCGTGCGATCGCAGTGGATCTCTCGAACGCGTACGCGCAGCTTCATTGTCAGGGCACCTCCTGTGTCCGTCGGCGAATCTAGCTGCTCCGCACGGCTGGCGCAATCGCGGTCGGCCGATCCGAGGACGTGATCGATCTGCCAGTCGCACATCGACGAACGTCGGTGGCGACGGATCGAACCTCGCGTTCGCGACACGCTACTGCGGGAGCGTGTGCTCGTCGGACGCCGGTGCGTTCGCCGGTGCGCTCGAGAGCTCGGCCATGCAGCCGCGGTGCGCGTGCGCGCGATCGAACGCGAAGTGCTCGGGTGGCTCGAGCGCGCACGTGTCTGCGAGCTCGGCCGGAATGGCCACGGTCGCCTGCGCCGGCGTCGACGTGTCCCGGCGCGCGATGCCCCCGGCGCAGCCGAGCAGCATGGACGTGGCGAGGGCGACGGGGACGCAGCGAGTCACGCGCTCGTCGGTTGCAACAACGAGACCATGCTGCAACGCGCGTCCCCTCCGGCCGATGCAGTGCGGCGCGCCGCGAAAGTGTCAGTGACGCACAGGGGCCGAGCAGCACCGTGGTGCCGAAGTGCCACACCGACCTCGCAATGCCTGCGTGTCGACGCGGAGAGCTGCGCCGCGTGCGGTGTTACCCTGCGAGCGTGCTCCTCCCTCGACGACACGGGTGGTCCGGGTGCGTCGCCGCCCTCGCGCTGGCGGCATGCGGCGAGCCGGCGTCCTCGGACGACGGCACCACCGGGACCGCGGGCACGAGCGAGGCGAGCGCCCCGTCGAGCTCGGGCGCGGAGTCGAGCCCGTCGACCACGAGCACGCCCGGCACCACGACGACCGGCACCGGCGCCGAGGGCTCCTCGACTGCCACCGGCAGCGGCAGCGGCGACACGAGCAGTGACGAGACGGGCTCCGACAGCACGGGAGGCGCGGCGTGTGTCGACGACCACCGCGTGGTCGCATTCCTCGCGAACTGGGAAGCGTGCCCGACCCCCGAACAGCTCGCGCAGTACAGCCACGTCGTGATCGCGTTCGCGGTCAGCTACACGTGGACGGAGGGCGGCAACATCTGCGACGAGAGCTGCACGCTCTCGCCGGTCGACGGATGCGTCGGCACGCCGTTGCCCGAGCTCGTCGGCCAGCTCCACGATGCAGGGATCGAGGTGCTGGTCAGCTTCGGCGGCGCCGGCATGGGCGGCGTCTGGGAGGGCACCTGCGGCGAGATGGTGAAGTGCTGGGATCACTGCCTCGATCAGGTCGACGCGGTCGCGGCCCAGCTCACCACGATCGTCGGCGACAACGATCTCGACGGCGTCGACATCGACTACGAGTACTGCCTCGACGATCCCGCCTACACCGGCTTCGTCGAGGGGCTCACCACGGAGCTGCGCGCGAGCCTCGACGCCGCCTTCCCGGGCGATCACAAGCTGCTGACGCATGCGCCCATGGACAGCGAGCTCGAGGTCGGTGACCCCTACCACCAGATCATCGCCAACGTCGCCGGCGATCTCGATTTCCTGATGCCGCAGTACTACAACGGCGGGCGCTCGCCGTTCGACGCGGCGCAGCTCGAGCAGATCCACGCGCACTACGACGCCCTCGTCGAAGGCCCCTTCGGCGGCGATGCGTCGCGCGTGGTGTTCGGCTACTGCATCGAGCCCGGCTGCGTGCCGGTCGCGACCCAACCCGCCGCGCTCGAGGTCACGCAGCAGTTCGACGCGTGGTATCCGGACAACGGTGGCATCTTCTTCTGGGCCCACCCCGACGACACCGGGGCGTGGTTCAGCGAGCCGTTCCGCAGCTACTACGACGCGAACGCCTGCCCGCGGTAGCGCTCAGGCGTCGAGCGCGACGGTCGCGACGTCGAGCAGCTCGAGATCGTGCTGCGCGAGCGGGGCGCCGCGCAGATCCTCGATGCGCAGCTCGATCGCCTCGCCGCCCACGAGGCCGTGACGGGCGAGCGCCGCGGCATCGAGTGGGAGGTGCAGCGTGAGGCCCTCGCGCGCCGACGAGCCGCGACCGCGGCCGTAGACCGGCAGCGCACCGAGCTCGTGGCCATTGGCGACGATCTTCACGATGCAGCTGCGCTCGGGGATCCGCCGGAAGCGCAGGCGCAGCTCGACGCCTGACTTCGGCAGCGAGCGCGGGAGCGCGAAGGCCATCGTCCAGAGCATTGCATCGTTTCGCGTGCGGGCAAGCCTCACGTGCGGGTCGACAGGGACACACCGCGGTACTTGACCGAGCTGCGCGCCACCGGGCGACCGCCGACGTCGAGCGTGACCAGCGTGACGTCGATGCGCACGGGCGCACCCGTGCGCGGCACGAGCCGCCGGAGCGCATCGGTGACGTCGATCGCGTACTTGGTCTTCTCGAAGCGCAGCGGGTGCTGGTGGCGTTGGTCGTAGTCGTCGCGTGCCTCGAGCTTGGGATTGCAGTGACCCGGCGCGCCGTGGCAGCGCCCGTGCCCGAACAACATGAGACGACCCGCGAAGCTGGGATCGTCGCAGGGCGTCTTGCTGGTGGCGTCGGGGTTGTTGAAGAACGCGCGGATCTCGAAGCTGCTCCGGGGCGGACGGAGCTGGTGGAAGTCGAGCTGGGCGCGCTCGAATGCGCCGCTGACCTCACCGATCGGCAACACGTCGCCCTGCGGCGCGACCACGGGCGCGACGGCGGCCGTCACCGGCGGTGGCACCGGCTCGGGCGCCGGGTCGTCGGCCGGCGTCGCGTCGAGCGTGCCGCCGACCTCGACCGCGGCCTCGACCGACTCGTCGGAGTAGATGTAGAGCAGATCGTGCTCGGCATCGATGACGTCACGGCCGTCGAACTCGCCGTAGATCGCGGAGTCGAGCACGTGATCCGAGATCCGCGCGGACGGATGGCGCGTCTGCCAGTCGAACCACACCTTGTCGACCATCGCGTGGTGGAACCAGAAGATCGGGTCGTATGCGGCGGAGGTCACCTGCGCCATGTCGCCGGTCTTGTCGGCGAGCGAGCCGCTCGGGTCTTCGCCACCGACGAGCACGTGGATCGCACCGTGGGCGCCGCCGGAGAAGTTGTTGGAGAACACCGAGAAACGCGCGAGCTTCATGTAGCTGGCGACGTCGTTCGCGAGCATGGCGATGTTGTCGCGGAACTGGACGGGGAATCGCTCGGTGTATTGCTGCTTGCCGGTGAGCTGCTCGCTCACTACCCGATACATGCTGCGCGCCGAGGCGAGCGGATTGGGCTGATCGACGCCGTTGGCGTCCGGATAGGTCGCATCGTCGAGCACGCGCGGGATGCCGTTGTCCGCATCGGTGGATGGATCGAACGTGGTCCAGTCCCAGTAGGGCAGGGTCAGCACGAGCGACGGATCCTTGCGCTTCCACTGCAGCGCTGCCGAGAGCGCCTTCTCGAACACGTAGACGTAGGCGCGATGCCAGGGCAAGAACACGCGATCGTCGTTGTGGCAGAGGTCCTCGTCGTAGCCGTGTCCACGCGCGATCGCCCAGTAGCCGCGACGGTCGCCGACCGCGATCTCGCTGATCTCGTACAGCGCCGCGAACGCATCGCGGAGATCCTGCACGTCGGCGGGCTGCAAGCGCCGGAGGTTGAAGCGAATGAGCGGGAGCCCGGCCTGCTTCCGGCGGGCGTTGAGCTGCGCGATGGTCGTCATGCCGCCCCACTCTACGCGGTCGCCCCGGGTCGCGCAGCAGGGCCGGCCGGCACGCGTCCGCGCAGCCGTGGCCGATCTACGAGTGATCGACTAGCGGCGCTGCGGCTTCGGCCGAGGCGCTGCGATCATCGCGAAGGCCTCGCGCGCGAGGTGCTCGACCGCCGCCCAGTCGGGCCCGGTGTCGAGGATCACGGCGACCCAGCCCTTGTGACCGACGTACGGCGGCCGCCAGTAGCGGGCGGGGTCCTGCGCGACGAGCAGCTCCTGCGCATCGAGGGTCGCCGCGAAGTAGACGGAGATGTGCGCGGCACCGTGGTGGTGGTTGTCGAACATCGCGAACACCTTGCCCTTCGGGCCGGTGAACCACGTCGGCTCCCCGTGCGAGAGCTTCTCCGTCGCGCCGGGAATCGCGAGCAGGATCTCGCGCAGCTTCGCCAGCTCCTTGCCGCCTCCGCCTGCGGCCTTGCGCGTGTCGACCGTGCTCGCCTTCCGCGTCGCCATCGACGCGGAGACTAGCGCGCTTCAGTCGTCGTCGTCGTCGTCGTCGCCGCGGTCCAGCTCGAGCTCGAGCGCGACCTCGACCCGCTCACCGTCGTCGGGGTCGATGTAGCTGCCGAGCAGCAGCCACTCGTCGCCGTCGGGCGAGACCCACAGGGTGGTGTCGAGCGGATAGTCGGGTTGACCGGGGCTGCGCATGGCACCGAGGAAGCGGCGGCTGCCCGGGCCCTGCGACTCGAGTCGGCACTCCCACTCGAGCTCGCCGTCGACGATGCCCTCGAGCACGAACGCGACGCGCCCATCGGTGAGCTCGATGCGGCGCGCATCGGGGATGTCGAGATCGTAGCCGACGAACACGGAGTCCTCGTCGAGCTCCTCGTCGTCGTACACGCGATCGAGCGCGCGGTAGGTACCGACGAGACGTTGCGACGATGGCATTTCTCGCACGCTAGCAGAAAGGCGGGACCGCGCCGCCCGTCAGCGATGCGTCTGTTGCTTCCGCCACTCGCGCCACTTGCGATCCGTGCCCATCAGCCGATCCCAGATCCCGAAGAACGAGCCCAGGCAGCCCTTGGCGGCGTACAGGTGGTGGAATGCGTGGCGGCTCGCCAGGCGCGTGAAGGCGTAGCCGCTGTGCGCCTCGACGGTCTCGATCACGCGGATCGCGACCCAGATGCCGTAGGTCACGAGGTGCGTGCCGAGCAGGATCGCCGGCAGCATGAACGCCACGAGGTTGGCCACGCTCTCGACCGGATGCGCGTACTCGGCGGCGTGGCCCCGCACGTGGCGGAACGTGTGGTGCTTGACATGGATCGCGCGGAACAGCCGCGGGTGGTGCAGAGCGCGGTGACTCCAATAGAAGATGGTGTCCTGCACGAGGATGCACACGACGAGCTGCCACGCGATCTCGAACAGACTGGGCCATGGCGCGCCGCGGTGGCCGCCCATCGCCGACCACGCGGGGTAGAGCACGAACGCGGTGACGAGCAGCAAGAGCACGTGGCCCAGCAGCACGTCCTTCACCGCGCGCGCGGAGAGCTCGGCGTCGGGCGCCTTGCCCTCGGCCACCTGGAATCGCCGCGCGATGCCACGGCGGAACAGCAGCGCGAACACGCCCCACGTCGCGAAGAAGAGCAGCTCGTGCGCGCCCCACACGACCGCGGTGAACAGCCAGCGCTCGCTCATCGGGTCGCTCACGTTCTTCGAGCCTAACACCTCGCGGAGGGCGTAGCATCGGAGGGTGGTGACGGCGGCATCCTCGAGCGGCGTACGCCGCGTCCTCCTGCTCGCGTGCGCAACGATTGCGGCGTGCTACGACGGCGTCGAAGGCGGCGCCGCCACCGACGGCACGAGCAGCAGCGGCGAGACCGACGACCCCAGCTCCGCGAGCTCGCCGTCGAGCTCCGCGGGTACGACCGCCGCGTCGGCGACCACGGCGAGCAGCGATCCGGTCACGACGAATCCCAGCGATCCGACGGATGCGACCGACAGCGATCCCAGCGCGACCGCCTCGACCGGCGTCGCCGACAGCACCGGCGGCGGCAGCGAAGCCGAGCAGATGTGCATGCGCTGGAACGCCGACCGTGCGGACCTGGGCGAGGGCACCTGGAGCGGCGATGTCGGCTCCTGCACGCCCGGCGACATCACGGCGTCGGCGCGCGCCAACGCGTTGCGCGTCGTGAACCTGTATCGCTGGCTCGCCGATCTACCGCCCATCGACACCGACCCGACGCGCGATGCGAAGGCCCAGGCGTGCGCGCTGATGATGACCGCGAACGACACGCTCTCGCACACGCCCCCGCCGTCGTGGACCTGCTACAGCGGCGACGGAGCCGAGGCCGCTGGCAGCAGCAACATCGCGTCGACCGCCTCGGTGTTCGCCGTCGATCTCTACATGGTCGATCCCGGCAACGAGACCACGCTCGGCCATCGTCGCTGGATCCTGTCGAACTCGATCGGGCCCACCGGCATCGGCTCGACCGACTCCTACTCGTGCCTGTGGACGATCGGCGGCAGCAACGATCTCGGGGTGGACTGGGTGGCCTGGCCGCCGCCGGGGCCGTTCCCGTTCGCCGCGTCGCAGCTGCCGTGGACGAACATGGACGCGACCGGGTGGTCGATCCAGAGCGATACGCGCGACTTCTCGGGGGCGACCGTCGAGATCACCGCCGGTGGCGAGCCGCGTCCCGTGGGCGTGACGGTGCTGCTGTCCGGCTACGGCAGCAACTCGGCGATCTCGATCATCCCGCAGGGCTGGACGATGACCGCGGGCGAGAGCTACCACGTGCGCATCGACGGCGCCGGCGCGACGATCGAGTACGACGTCGACGTCGTCGAGTGCTAGCCGGCCGGCGGGATCATGTCGCAGGTCTGGCCGATCACCTGCGCGAGCGCGGAGCCGACGACGTCGGCGTAGGCCAGCGGCTCGTCGATGCTGCCGTCGCCCTGGAAGTTCGCGAACTGGCCGAAGAACTGCCACAGCCCGTTGTCCGCGTCCTCGATGCACTGATCGACGAGCCCGGTGACGATGACGCACGCGTCGCCGCCGCACTCGCTCTTCGCGGCCACCACCATGTCGTGGTAGGTGCTCGCGCCCTCGGGCGACTTGTCGGGCTCGTCGGTGAGCACGACGATCACGAGCACTGCGCCTGCGTCGCGCAGGAAGCCCGCGTTCGCCTCGGCATTGGCCGGGTGCACCGCGTAGCCGGCGGCCGCCGACGACATCTCGTAGCTGCAGCCGTCCTCGCCCGCCGCGACCGCGGCCTGCGAGAACCACGTCTTCAGCTCGCTGGCATCGTCGCCCACGGTGGCCTCGAAGTACGTGCGGCCGTCCCACTCGAACAGGCGGCCCTGCTCGCCGTTGGTGCCGGTGTTGCCCGCGTCGGGCGTGATGTAGTGGTCGTCGATCTGCGCGGCCGAAGCCGTGGTCTCGCAGTTGAACACGAACTCGGAGCAGCTCCCCGTATAGAAGGAGGTCGTGGTCATGCCGACGTGCAGGTCGGTGCCCTGCGGAAGGTTCTCCCACATCTCGTCGACGAACGTCGGCCACGCGAGCGCGAGCTGGGTCTGGTACTCGTTCATCGAGAGCGAGTTGTCGATCACGAACAGCAGGTCGACGTAGTTGCAGAAGTCCTGCTCGCCGGTCGACTCGCCGGGTCCGCCGACGTCGAGCTTGGGCATGTTGCCGGTGTCGTCCGTGCTGCTGTCGACCGCCGCGCCCGAGCTGCTCTCCTCCGCGGTGGTCATCGGCGCGCCCGTGCTGCTCGACTCCGCCGGCGCGGTCGTGGTGTCCATGCCGCTGCCGAACGAGGTGCCGCCCGGCTCCTGCGCGCAGCCCCAGCCCAGCAACGCGACGATGCCCACGCCCACGCCACGTCGTGTCTTCAGGTTCATGCGCTGATCTTGACCGAGTCGAGGCCCGCCCGCACGAGGCGCGATCCCCCTGGGGCGAAGCGAGTGGGGCCCGCGTCACATCGGCCGGTCGGCCGTCCTGGAGACCGAATCCCCGGGGCCGTGCGTCGCCAGGATCCATGACGCGCCGCTTCGCGCTCGCCACTGCCCTCTGGCTCGGGATCGCCCCGACCGCGCTCGCCGGCAAGGCTCCGAAGGCGCCGGATCCCGCGCGCGCCTACCACCGCATGGTCGCGAAGGTCGCGAACATGGTGAACGACGAGCGCGCATGGCGGCTGGCCCAGGCCAGCAAGCTGCAGCTGCTCGACGTGCTGTGGGAGGACACCGGGCGCTGGGAGGGCAGCTCGGTCGGGCCCAACATCAGCGACGTCACGATCGAGGTCGAGGGCGGAGGCAACGGCAAGCGCAGCCGCACCTATCTGATGCCGGTGCTGCGCCACGACAACTTCACGGACAAGACCGCCGACATCGCGACCGACGAGATCATGGTGCCGGTCGGCAACCAACGCGACGGCGGTACGCTCGAGACGATCACGCTCACCGAGCTGCTGGAGAATCCCGGCGACTATCTCACCGGTGCCGACGGCGGCACGATCAAGGGCGACACGCTGCTGGCCAAGCGCGACACGCACGTGCTGGTCAGCGCGCAGCATGCGTTCCTGCCGGTGCCGCAGGGCGGGCAGGCCGAGTTCTGGCCGGTGATCTTCAACTACCAGTCGACGAAGAGGCACCCCGCGGTGCTCACGATCCTCGTCACGCGGCAGGGCACGAGCATCAGCATCGTCGACAACGCGCAGGACAAGGTCGGCACGGACGGCATGTGGGGCCAGCGGCTCTACTTCAACGAGGCGGGCGAGAAGGCCTCGCTCACCGCGGAGCGGCTCACCGACGTGAAGGCATCGGGCGTCACCTCGAACGGTGAGAGCGCCGAGTCGCTCGGCGAGGATGCGAACGTGCTGATGCTGATCCAGGTGCCCTTGAAGGTGCCGCGGCCGCGTCCGGCGAAGTCGTCGCCCGCGGCGCCGGCGATGAACGACGCGGGCGCGATGGCGGCCCCGGCGAAGGCTGCCGGCGGATCGGGCTCCGGCGCGTCGACGCGCAGCGACGTCGACACGGCGGTGCTCGGCCACGGCCCCGCCGAGGGTCCGTTCCGCGAGCTCGGCGGCCGCACGATCGCCCGCGATCCGCGGTTCCCGGTGCGCGTGACGCTGCAGTTCTACCAGGCCACCAGCAACGGCGTGATCTCGCGTGCGGACGTGTCGGCGATGGCCGCCCAGATCAAGAAGGTCTACAAGCAGGGCGACTTCGTCGGCTCGCTCGTCGTCCCCACCGCTGCCGATCGCGAGCGCCCGACGAACTGGACGGGCGTCGGCCTGCAGCCGAAGGACGTCGACTGGAACGAAGTGCTGGTGGGGCTGCACTACCTGAACATGGGCCGTCAGGCGCTGCCGGTGTTCTGATCGGGCGCTTGACGCGGGCCGCGTGCCGCCCGAACGTGCAGCGCGTGCGGGTGCTGGTCACGGGCAGCGCGGGTCACCTCGGCGAGGCGTTGGTGCGATCGCTGCGCGCGCGAGGGGACGACGCGGTCGGGCTCGACGTGCTGGACTCGCCGTACACCGATCACGTGGGCTCGATCGCCGATCCGCAGTCCGTGGCGCGGGTGATGGAGGGCGTCGACGTGGTGCTGCACGCCGCGACGCTGCACAAGCCCCACGTCGCGACCCACTCGCGCCAGGCCTTCGTCGACGTCAACGTCACCGGCACGCTCGTGCTGCTCGAGGCCGCCGTCTCGGCGAAGGTCGGCGGCTTCGTGTTCACCAGCACCACGAGCGCGTTCGGACGCGCGCTCTCGGCCCCGCCGGGCGAGCCGGCGGCCTGGATCAGCGAGGCGGTCACGCCGGTGCCGAAGAACATCTACGGCGCCACGAAGACCGCCGCCGAAGATCTGTGCGCGCTGTTCCACCGCGACCATCGCCTGCCCTGCATCGTGCTGCGGACGTCGCGGTTCTTCCCCGAGGACGACGACGATCCCGAGCAACGCGCCCGCTTCCACGCGGACAACCTCAAGGCCAACGAGCTGCTGCACCGGCGCGTCGAGCTCGGCGACGCGGTCGCGGCCCACTTCGCGGCGATCGAGCGCGCGCCTGTGCTCGGCTTCGGCAAGTACATCGTCAGTGCGACGACACCGTTCGAGCGCGCCGACGCGCCGGCGCTCGGTCGCGACGCGGCTGCGGTGATCCGGGCGCGCTGTCCCGGCGTCGACGAGGTCTATGCGGCCCGCGGGTGGGTGCTGCCGCGGGTCCTCGATCGCGTCTACGACAATGCGCTCGCGCGTCGCGAGCTGGGCTGGTGTCCGCGCTTCGACTTCGACCACGTGCTCGCGCGGTTGCGGGCGGGCGACGACGTGCTCGGCCCGCTGGCGGCGGAGATCGGCGCGAAGGGCTACCACCGGCGGTGATCGCGTCGGGTGACGGATCGCGGGCGCGGCGGACTAGGACGCCGCGAGCCCGCAATCCGTGGCTCGAGGGTGAGCACATGGCCTATCGATGGGTGCGTGGAGTGGGTGCGTTCCTGGTGACGACACTGGCGGGCGCCTGCGGCGACGATGCCGGCGCCGTCACGACCGACGACAGCAGCAGCAGCGGCCCGACCACGTCGACGTCGTCGAGCAGCGAGTCCGAGGGCAGCAGCAGCTCGACGACGGATACGACGACGTCGAGCTCGTCGGAGTCGTCGACGTCGGAGAGCAGCACCGGCGGGTCGTCGTCGGAGAGCACGGGCGGCTCGGAGAGCAGCAGCGGCAGCTCGTCGGGCGGGAGCTCGTCGGGCGAGAGCTCGTCGGGCGAGAGCTCGTCGGGCGACAGCAGCGCGAGCGAGAGCAGCAGCGACGACGGTGCTCCCGTGGCGTGCGACTGCCCGGCGGGTCAGTACTGCGAGCTACCGGTCGGCGACTGCAGCGGCGACGACGGCGTCTGCGCCGACATGCCGGACGCGTGCGCGGAGATCTACGCGCCCGTCTGCGGGTGCAACGGCACCACCTACTCCAACGAGTGCGAGGCCGCCGGCAACGGCATCAACGTCGCCTACGAAGGCGAGTGTTGAGCCGCCGTCAGCGCGACTGACTGCACGCGCCACGCAGCGTGACGCCGACGTTCAGCTCCGCGGTGGCGCGCACCTTCACGTCGGTCGCCGGCATCGCTCCGTCGATCACCGCGACGAAGGTCACGGTGTCGGCCGCGACATAGTTGCGCAGGTCGACGTCGTCGGTGTCGAGCTCGACCACGCGGGTGTCGGGCGGCACTTCGCCGACGTAGGCGACCCGCACGCGCCCGAGCTGCGGCGTCTCCGCGTACACCTGGATCTGGTCGACGAACGACAGATCCGCGGGCTCCGGCGACAGCACCTCGATGACGAGGCGGTCGAGCGTGGCGTCGGAGACATCGCGGCGCTCGATACCCTGCGTGTCCTCGATCTCGCCGAGCTCGAGCTCGAAGTCCTCGAAGCGCATGATCTCGAACGCGCCGTCCTTCGGGATCGTCGCGACGCCGTGGCGCACCACGTCGACGCTGGCGACCTCGCATCCGAGGTTCGTCACCAGCAGGAGCCCGAGCAGCTCGCGCGAGCACCGGAGCGCACGAAAAGGCGATGCAGAGCGGGGCATCGAGTCGACCCCAGGCTGACACGCAGCCGATGGTTGTCGAACGCCGCGTTCGCCGCCTTCGCGCGCGGCCACTCGGTGACGCAGCGATCGACCCTCCACCGATGCTAGGGTGTCGCGCATGCGGCGATGGGTCGGGCTCCTGCTGCTCGCGGCCTGTGGCGATGCACCCGGTGCTGCGGAGTGCTTCGGGATCTGCGGTGACGGCACGCACTGTGTCGCGGGGCGATGCGTCGCGATCGCCGCGGCCCCCGAGCCCGTCGCAGTCGAGCCCGACGATCCCAAGCGCGGTCGCAAGGGCAAGCGCCGCGCTCGCGGGGGCGAAGGCGAAGGTGATGCCGTCGCGGCCTGGTCACCGATCTCGGACCGCGACGTCCCGCGCTACGACCCGAAGGCGCAGACCGCCCTCGGCGAGGGCAGCGAGCGTCCCGACGATGCCACGGTCCGCGCGGAGCTCCGCCGCCTCGAGCCGGCGTTCGATCGCTGCATCGCCGATGCAGCCGCCGCCGGCGTGACGATCGGCACCGGTCGCGTCGAGTTCGAGCTCGGGCTCACGCCGACCGGCAAGGTCGCGGGCGTGAATGCGAAGGCCCCACCCGCGATCCGCGAGAGCGGCGTGGTGCCGTGCCTGCGCAAGGTCATCTACGACCATCGCTTCCCGAAGTACGACGGCCCGCCGATCCCGGTCGACTACTCTTTCGAGATCGGCTGACTCACCGCGCGGAAGCCGTCACCTGCAACCCGTTCGCGTCGGCCCAGCGCATCACCAAGGAGAGCTCGTGGTCACGCGGCGCGCGGTTCTTCCGCCCGCGGATCTGCACCACACGTCGGGACGCATTCCACACCTCGATGGTGAGCCGCCGCGTGCCGTCGCGGCGGAGGCTCCAGATCGAGCAGCCGCCGCTGCGCACGCGGTCGTCGTAGGTGAGCACGCAGTGATGCAGCGTCGCGCCCTCGATCGCGAGCTCGCGCTTGTCGGTGAGCTCGGTGATCGTCCAGCTCTCGCGCAGCGTCGAGCCCCCCGGATCGTCCAGCATCCACTCGCCGGGCCCGAAGCCGGAGCTGCGGTACGGCGTCGCGTCGACGCGTGCGTGGGCCACGCGGAGCTCGGGCTCGGGCTCCGGCTCGCGCACGATGCCCGCGAGCGTGCGTCCGCTGGGCGACAGGCTCGGGTTGCGTGCGCGCGCAGCACGGATGCGATCGAGCGCATGGCCGAGGCCGCCCGCGCTGATCTGCCCGCGCTCGCAGATCCACTGGATCACCCGCGACCAGAACGCGTCGTCGACGAGCTCGCGGCCGAGGAAGGTGTTCAACAGCTCGGATGCGGTCGTGTGGGCGCCGCCGAACGAGCGCACCTGCGCGCGACGGATCGCCTCCATCACGGTGCAGCTCCCGGTCGTGCGCAGGAACGCGTGCCTCGCCGCGCGGTTGAGCACCGCGGGCAGCAGGTCGCGATCGAGCGCTTGCTGCAGGCTACCGCCCTGGGCGAGGTGCACGAACAGGTCGACGCCGACCGAGCGCGTGGGCCCGTCGTGGAAGACGCCGTAGAGGAAGCGCGGCACCGGCCACCTCACCAGCAGGTGGTCGACGAGCGAGTCGAGCTGCGTGCGCCGCGACTTGCCGAGCGGGCGCCAGGTCGCGAGCGGGCGCACCCAGCACGGCGCTCGGACTGCGAGCAACACGAGCGGCAGGTGCAGGAGCGCATCCTCGATGATCTTGGGGGCCAGCTCTCGCACGCGTACGACGAGCGGCCCGAGCAAGCGGCGGAGCTCGTCGTCGTCGGAGAAGCGCGCGAGCGGAGCACTGCGCTCGTCGCAGCGGCGCGCCAGGATTGCGCGCGCCCGTTCGGCGTCGATGGGCGAGCGTCGCCCTCTGCGTGTGACGCCGGCCTCGAGCCGTGCCTGTCGTCGTTCTGCTTTGCGGGCCCGTGCCCGCCGTCTGTCCCGTTTTCCCAACGTCCTCGCTCCTGGTCCGCGCACGGCGGACCAGGGCGAGACCCCACGTCACCGAGCGCTGAAACGCACCGATACGACCCAGCTCGTCGCCAGGGCAGTACTGCGGGTGGTTCGCGTCGTAGGCATGGTGTGTCTCCCTCGCTCGAGGGACTCCCCGTTATGACCGCACTCTGCGCTCGATGCAAGGCGAGATCGACGGGCGCTTTCGCGAGCGCGAAGGTGATCGATTCCGCCTCCGCTCCGCTCTCGTGGTGTGCCGGCGACAACCCGCCCGGCGGAGGCCCAACGTGCTCGTTCGATCACTCGTCCCCATCCTCATCGCGACGCTCACCGCCTGCGGTGCAGCGGCAGAACCCCACGTCGTCGTGCGCGCAGCCACGGTGGAGGGCGCGAACGCGTCGTTCGACGTCGATGTCGACGGCGTCGCGCACATCGTGCACGTCGTGCACGGCGACGACGCCGTGGTCGCGGCCGTCCACGACGCGCGCAACGAACGACTCGCCGCCGCCCTCGAGCGCGACGGCGAGGTGCGTCACTTCGACGGCGCGCTGCAGCTGCAGTCCGAGCCCGCCGACGACGCGGCGACCATGCTGCTGGACCTGGCGCTCGCCGGGGACCTGCGCACGGACGTGCCGCCGCGGATCGAGTGGCGGCGGCGCATGCAGGACTGCGAGAAGGAGGGGGCGGTGCACCCGTGCGCCGGCGACTCCTGGTATCTGTGCGGGAGCTGCTGAGGCCGCCGGCGCGCACGGAAGCTGCGGCCGGCCGCGGAATCTCGCCCGGCCGGCCGCGTCGGCCCCACGCATGGTAGAAGCCGTCCGTGGGCCGAACGTTCGAGAACCGCCGCCAACAGATCATGAAGCGAGGCGACCGCGACGCGAAGGCGTTCACGCGCGCGGGCCGACAGATCAGCATGGCCGTGAAGGCCGGCGGGTCCGATCCCGACGGCAACGCTGCGCTGCGCCGCGCGATCCAGAACGCACGCGCCGCCAACATGCCGAAGGATCGCATCCAGAACGCGATCGACAAGGCGATGGGGGTGGCGGGCGGCGAGGACTTCCAGGAGCTGCTCTACGAGGGCTACGGGCCCCACGGCATCGCCTTGCTCGTGCTCACCGCGACCGACAACCCCACGCGCACGGTCGCGAACCTCCGCACCACGTTCAAGAAGGGCGACGGCAACCTCGGCAACAGCGGCAGCGTCGCGTTCATGTTCGATCAGTTCATGACCTTCCGCATCGATCCGGCCGGCATCGAGCGCGACGAGCTCGAGCTCGAGCTGATCGAGGACGGACTCGAGGCGCTGGTCGACGGGCAGGACGACGACGGCAAGCCGCAGCTGCTGCTGCGCTGTGCGCGTGAGAACTTCGGCACGCTGCAGACCGCGCTCGAGGGCCGCAAGATCGCGGTGATCTCGTCGGGCATCGAGTGGGTGCCCAAGACCACCACGTCGCTCGAGGAATCGCAGGCCGACGAGGTGATCGCGTTGATCGACAAGCTCGATCAAGACGACGACGTCCAGACGGTCTTCCACAACCTCGAGTAGGCCGCGCGGATGCAGGAGGCCCCGGCGCAGGCGGCCGCAGACGAGCTGCTGCACGGCTGGTGCAGCAGCTCGCCTCGACGGCACCGTGGCCTGCTCGCAGCGGTAGGGTGATCAGGGCAGCGTCGGCGGACCGCCGGGAGGTCCGCCGCCGGGTTCGCCACCACCACCGGCGTCGACCCCCTGGGGGCCGCAGCCGGGCAGCGTCTGATCCCAGATCCACCGCCACTCGTCGTAGTCGAACTCCGAGAAGCAGGGATCGCTCGGGCGTTCGCGCGGTGCGGCGATGCTCACTCGATAGCCGGCGTAGTCCTCGAACGCCTCACCACTCTCGAGATCCACGATGCTCGACGTGGCCATGACTTTCCAGTAGCGCGTCATCACCTCGTGTGCCGCGATCTGCTCCGGCGAACCGGTGGTGTCGACGCCCAGTGGACACGTGTGCTCCGTGCCGACGCAGACCCACGGCGGCGCGATCGGAGCCCCCGCCGCGTCGGTTTCTTCGGCCGCGAGATCGAGCCACGCGCCCTTGGCATGGACGGCGCCGTTCTCCACCACGAGCTCGGGCACCGCGTGGGCCGCGAGGTACGTGCCGTCGAGCACGATCGGTGTGCCTGCGGGCGCGAGCAACATCGGCAGTCCCGTGAGCGCTTCGATGCCCCACACGTCCTCCGTGAGCACCAGCTCGGGGTCGACGTAGCCGAACTGGATCTCGCGACGCGTACGACCCTGCGCCTCCGCGAGCGTGGCCGCCTGGACGTACGACGGGACGAGCGCGGAGATGTCGAACGCGAGCGGATATGCAGCCGCGTACTGGTTTGCGCGCGGCAGGAGCGGGCCCTCGAGGACCACCTCGTCGCCGTCCAGCAACGTGGGCCGTCGGCCCGCCAGCGCGGGTGGACCGACGTGCGGATCGTATTGCACGGGCGACGTGCGCGACGCCAGCGCATCGATGGATTCCTGCTCCTCGTTCGCGAGCGCGAGCACGACGAGGGCGACGAGCCCGATGACCCCGGCCACGGCGATCCAACGCGCGATGTTCGAGAGGCAGAGCACGAGGAAGTGGAGCTCCTCGTGGTGCCGCTGCACGCGGGGCAGCACCATCTCGAGCCCGGTCAGCACCTGCGGCTCGAGCTGCGCAAACGGCAGCATCGTCTGGATCGCGGCGAACGTGGCTGCGTCGGCCCGCGAGGCCGCACCGAGCGCCGCTTGGCCCACGGACACGGCGGTGAGGGCATTGGCGCCGGCGAAGATGGGGAACCATGCCGGTCCTGCGGGTCCGCCGAGCCCGACCGCCGCCGCCATGTTCTTGATCTGATCGGCGAGCACGTAGGCGAGCGCCGCGAACTGGGCCGCGTTCTGCACCGACGGGATGGCCACGATCGCAATCGTCGTCTGTGCGCCCGCGGCCGCCTCGGAGCAGGCCTGCGCTTGCGCGGGTACCGGCAACAGCTCGCACTTGGCGATCCCCTCGCCGATCGACAGATCGAACTGCGAGAGGGCGAAGAGCGCGACGACGTTGGCGAGGATGTAGCGGTCGCGCTGGCTGGGACAGATTGCCCGTGCCCACCACATCGCGCCACCGGCCCACATGCCGCCGCCCGCCTGCGGATCGTCGGCGTTCGTCAGCTCGAGCTCGCCGTCTCCATGTGCGGGCGCGCGCGAGGTGAGCGAATCACTGCAGGTCGCGGGTGCCGCTGCGACGTCGGCGAGGAGCGCATCGACGAGCTCGCGAGGGCCGTCGCCCTGGATCCGGCCGATGTCCGTCGAGTCGAAGTCGAAGCGTGCGATGGCGTCGCCACCTTGCTCGCGGCTCGCGGTGAGCGACAACGCGAAGTCGACCCAGCGATCCGGTCGGACGGATGGCCGCACCTCGAGCTCGATCTCGATGGTGCCCACGCGGGGATCGAGCTCGGCCGCGCGACTCGCGGGCACCGCGTGCGCAATCGTGTCGAGCTGCCACTGCGACGGATCCGGCGCGCCGAAGAGCGCTGGATCGGGCAAGGGTGGCGGTGGCTGTGTTCCGGCGAGCGCAATCCGATCGCGGTGCCGCGGGTCACGTTGCGGCGGCGCGTCGCCATGGGCTGGGACTGTGACGTCCTCCGGCTCGTCGGAGTCGTCGCGCTCGCTCGCGCTCGGCTGCGTGTCGTCGACGGAGCCGCAGCCGGGGACACCGACCACCGCAGTAGTGCACGACAAGAGCCACGCCAGCGCGCGCGCCATGGGCCCGGTAGTTCTTCGTTCGTCCATTCGCCCTCCTCCGCGCAGCCCGTGCCCGTCACGGAGCTCCGCCGACCACACTGGCCGACGAGCGAGGGCATTCGATCACCGACGTGATCGCGTTTGCACTCTCAGAGCGGAGCGGCGGCGACCAGCTCGTAGTCGACGGTCATGCTGCCGGCGCCGCAGCCCTGCTCGTAGAGCGCCGGCAGCGTGCCGTTGCACGGGATCGTGACCGTGCCGACGTCGCCGACTTCGTCGAGCCGGGCCAGCCCGGTGAGCATGGGCAGCGCCGCGTAGTCCTGCAGCTCGAGCAGTCCCGCGCCGTCGTCGACGACGAACGAGACCTTCTGCGCGAGCGGCTCGTTGGTCGTGTCGGCGGCGATGAGCCCCTTCAGGTCCGCGCCGTAGATCGTGCGCTCGGGGTCGCCCGTGCGCGAGTACAGCTCGAGGCGCAGGTCGAACCCGCTGGTGAGCGACGGGTCGTCGACGTGGATCAGGTAGGTCTCGCGCCACGTGGTGTCGTCGGCCTTGCGCGGCACCGGCGACAGCTCGAGCATCGGCACGAAGATGGCGCGACCGTTCTCGTCCTTGAACGCGGTGCCGCGGGTCGTGCAGTGCATGCCGCTGACGATGCGATCGGGGTCGAACACCAGGTCGAGCGTGTAGCTGGTGCCGGCGTCGAGGTCGGCCTGGGTGATCTCGAACGGGTGCTGGAACTTGAACCAGTTGCCGCCGTTGCTCAGCATCGCCACGCCGTCGCTGGCGGGGCCGCTGGTCAGATCGACGATCTCGTTGGTGAACGAGCCGGCGAACATTCCGTCCTCCACCACGTTGCCGTCGCTGGTGAACAGCGTGACGGGATCGCCGCCGCCGGCGTCGAGCGTCACGGACGCGCGCACCATCACGGGGCGGAACCAGTTGATGACGCCGTAGTTGTACTGGCGCACCGCGTCGGGGCCGATCACGAGCTGCGGGTCGAGGGCCGCGAGCGCGGCGGGATCGAGCACGTCGACGTAGAGTTGCGGGTTCGCGCGGGCCTCGTCGGCGCCGAAGCTGCCGTAGTCGCGCACGTCGTCGGCCTCGTACAGCATCAAGCAGCCGGTCGGGTTGCCCCACGCGGTGCCGATGGTCTCGAGCGACTCGCACAGCATGATCGACGAGATGTAGTAGCGCAGGCTCTCCAGCTCCGCGGCCGAGGCTTGCCCGATCGGGGTGGTGGGTCCGTCGCACGTACTGGGCACGTTCGGCAGCGCGTCGTGGGGAGCGTCGGCGAGCCCGAGCTCGCGCGCGCCTGCGGCCGCGGTCGTGGTCAGCGTCGGCGCGCGTGCGGCCGCCATCGCGGCGCCGGCGGTGAGGTTGAGGTGCACGACCGCGGACCCGGTGGGGCCGCCCTCGGACGACGACGATGCGTCGGCGTCGTTGCTGCCTTCGTCCATCGCGCCGGTGGTCGACGCGACGGTGGTCGTCATCGGGGCTTCGTCGCCGCTGTCGGACCCGTTCGGGGACGACTCGGTCCCGGCGTCGAGGCTCTCGGCGTCACCGAAGTCCGAGGTCGCGGGGGTCTCGGTGCCACACGCGAGCAGCGTGCATGCGAGGGTGACGAGCGAGGAAGAAGCGAGCGGGGCGTTGCGCATGCAGGGTCTCGCATGCGCTCGTACGGCGCCCCCCTTCGCCGAGCAATGGGCGGTCCAGCCGCCCATTCTCGCCCGCCGCGCGCACGCGGCTCGTTCCGACCACTCGGCCGATTGCGGTCCGCTACTCGGCCGCGATCTCGGCGTCGTCGCGCTTGCCCTCGGCGAGCTGGCCCGGACGGATGCCGTCCTTCTGCATGCGCTCGGTGAGGTGCTTGGCCAGCCGCGCAGCGGTGCCGATGACACCCTTGTAGTGCGGCAGGTGGTAGAGCGCCGAGTGCACCTCGGGGTGCTGCTCGCCGTACGCACGCAGCTCGGCCAGCGAGTAGGGCAGGCTCGCGAGCATCTCGGCGAACTCGCGCTTGCACTTGCTCTTCGCCTCGCCGAGCGCCATCTGCACGCGGCTGTGGGCGTTGATCTCGCCTTCGCCCGAGGTCTCGATGGGCAGGTAGATCATGTCCTTGAAGTGGTTGATGACGGCCGACTGCGCGCCGTCGCTCTGCGTCGACGGCATGCAGCCGAACGGCTTGAGCGACAGCACCATGTGCGCGATGCCCTGCACCGTGTAGTAGATGTTCTTCGCGACCTCGAGGTGGCCTTCGCCGCCCTCGGAACGCGTGTGATAGAACTGGTGCGCGAGCTTCTCCATCTCGAACATGTCGACGATCTCGTGGGTGGTGCCACCCAGCGCGTCGCGCATGCGGTCGTACTCGCGGCGATAGATGCGGTCGGCGACCTCGATCGCAGCGCGCTTCTTCCAGAACTTCGCGTCGAGCTCGAGCCGCTTGCGCAGCTCGTACCACTTCAGATCGACGTTGGTCTCGTCGATCATGCGGCGGTCCCTCGCCTTGATCTTCTCCTGCCACATCATGTAGGTGAGCCAGGTCGCGATCGGCTCGGTGATGATCTCGGCGCCCTCCGTCTGGAGGAACCGGAACATGTTGAAGTTGCCGTCGCCCTCGGTGGTCTGCGCCCAGAACTCGCCGGTGACCTTCACGACCGGCTTCGGCTGCAGGCGATCGAGCTCGATCGCGTTCATGCGGCGGGCGACCTCGCGCAGGGGCGCGATGTAGTCCTCGCTGGTGAGCTGATCGACGAACTTGAGCAGCATGTCCATGCCGCCGGCCTTGCCGCGGCGCTCGAGCAGGTCACGGACCTTGCCCTGCACGGCGGCGGGCTTCTTCTGCTTGATCGCCTCGCCGAGGAAGTGCAGCGACTCGTTGAGCACGCGGTCGACCTCGCCGGCGTTCTTCTCGAACGGACGCAGCTGGTTCGCGAGCTCGTTGAGCAGGTCACCCATGTTGATGGCGTTGACCAGACCCATGAAGAAGTCGATGTTGAGGTTGAGCCCCGCCTCGACGTCGGCCTGCTTGAGCCCGCCCTTTTGCTGGAAGAGCAGCACGCGGAAGCCGTCGAAGCCGGCGTTGCGCAGCGCCAGGCGGTACTCGGCCTCGTACATGCCGAAGCGGCACGGGCCACACGCGCCGGCGGTGACGAAGAAGTACTTGTCGATGATCTCCTCGGTCGACATGCCCTTGTCGTCGCGCAGCCACTGCAGGTACTGCACGAGGTTGCCGACCGTGAAGTACGTCGGGTTGCACTGCCCGTTGTTGCCGTACTCCTTACCCGCCTGGAACGCGTCGGTGTTCGGCGTGGGCAGCACGGCGCACTTGTAGCCGAGCGTCTCGAACGCGCACTGGATGAGGTACTCGTGGCGGAACGTGAAGCCGCCGAAGAGCAGCGTGGTCGTGGCGCGCTGCGGCGCCGTGAAGTCGTGCTCGACCGGGCGCTGGAACTGCAGGTTGACGGAGCGGAAGCTGACGCCCTCTTCGGCCGAGATGCGCTGCTTGGCCTCGTCGAGGAGCTGCTGCACGACGGGCTGCTGGATCACGCGGAGCAGGTCGGTTCGGTGGTCGGTGCTGGTAGCCATCGCAGGTCCTCGGAGCAGGGAAGTCTCGGGTGACACGGTCGTCACTGACACGAGTGTCAGTGAAACGGTCGGGCTTTTTTCGCACGGGGTTCGAGCCGGTGGCAAGTGCGCGGCGCATTGCACGGGCTCTGCGGCCAGGCGGCGTCGGCGCCCGCGGCCGGTCGGGGTGGTCGCCGTGCGGCGCCCGCCATAAACGCGCGGTACGAAAGGCGATTGGCTAGGCTACCGGGATGCGCATGCGATGGGGGATCTCGGGCTGTCTCGCGATGGTCGGCGTGGCTGGCTGTGCCGATCCCTGTCTCGACGACGGCCTGGTCCAGGAGGACCGCGGCAACTGCGACGTCGTCCTCTCGGGCACGGAGACCGAGGCGAGCAGCTCGGGGCCGTCGACCGAGAGCAGCAGCGGCGCGGAGAGCTCGAGCGAGAGCAGCTCGGGCGCGTCCAGCTCGGTCGACAGCAGCGAGTCGAGCTCCGGGAGCACGACCGACGTGCCCACTACGCCGTGGTGCGTGGATCAGGACGGCGACGGCTTCGGTGATCCCGAGCAGTGCGTCGACGTGCCCGAGGGCGAGGATCCTCCGGCCGACACCGTCGACAACGACGACGACTGCTTCGACAACGACCCGCAGTCGTTCCCCGGCGCTGCGGAGAACGACAGCGACACCGCGTGCATGAAGGACGACGACGAGGACGGCTGGGGCGACGACATGCCGCCGCCCGGTGTCGAAGCGGGCAGCGACTGTCTCGACGACGACGCGAACGTGTTCCCCGGCGCCGCCGAGAACGAGGACCTCGTCGCGTGCATGGAGGACGCCGACGGCGACGGGTGGGGCGACGCGACGCCGCCGCCGGGCGTCGATCCCGGCACCGACTGCGCCGACGACGAGCCCAACGCATTCCCCGGCGCCGCGCCGCTCGACGACGCCGATGCGTGCATGAAGGACGACGACGACGACGACTTCGGTGACGCGACGCCGCCGGCCTCGGTGGTCCCCGGCAGCGACTGCAACGACGACGACGACGAGATCCCCGCGGTGCTCGACTGCCTCGTGTGGTGCCTCGACGCCGATCTCGACGGCTTCGGCGATCCCGGCGAGTGCGTGCTCGACGACGTGCCGCCCGCCGGCTACGTCGGCAACTCCGACGACTGCGCCGACGACAACGCGAACGCGTTCCCCGGCGCGGCCGAGAGCGACGTGCCTGCGGGCGCGTGCATGGAGGATGCGGACGCGGACGGGCTCGGCGACGCCGCGCCGCCGGCGGGCGTGACCCCCGGCATCGATTGCGACGACGCCGATGCGGCGGTCTCGACCGGCTGCGCGCCGTGTCCGGCCGGCATGCTGTTCTGCGACGACGACGACGACGTCGCGCAGTGCAACGCGAACGGCACGCACGCGGACATCGTCGACGACTGCGACTTCGGCTGCGACGAGCTCGCGATCGCGTGCTGGCCGGCGCTGCAGGTCACGGCGCACACCGACGTGTGCATCGACATCGCGCTCGGCGACTCGGTGACGCTCGATGCCAGCGTCGTCGGCGGCGACGGCAGCTACGCCTACGACTGGTCGCCCGAGGACACGCTCGACGATCCTTCGATCCAGGATCCGCTGGCGACGCCGACCGAGGCCACCACGTACACGCTCAACGTGACCGACGGCGAGGGGAACGCGGGCTCGGACTCGGTGACGGTGAACGTCGAGGGCGTGTTCTGGCAGCTCGACACCGACTGCGAGCTCGAGGTGCTGCCGACGGTGTTCGGGCCCTCCGACGAGCAGCCCAACCACGTGTTCTCGCAGGGCGGCACCGTGGCCTGCAACATCGCGAACGCGCTACCGAGCGCGTTCGTGTGCCCGCGCGAGTTCGAGAACGTGCGCGTCACCGGCACCTTCGGCGTACAGACCGCGAACGACAACGACGCGATCGGGCTCGTGTGGGGCTGGCAGGACAACGCGCACTTCTACATCCTCAACTGGAAGCAGGCGACGCAGCCGGTGCCGCTGTGGGCGAACGCCGAGTGGCCGGCGGGCATCACGATCAAGCGCGTGCAGGGCGACGCCGGGCCGCTCGACTCGCAGGACGTGCTGCGTCCGGTGGACACCGCCAACTCCACGCTGCTCGCCGATCCGTCGACCACGACCCCGCTGGGCTGGGACGACTTCGAGGAGTACGACGTCGTGATCGACTACGCGTCGCCGAGCACGCACATCGTGATCACGCGCGTGTCCGACTCCGTCGACGTCCTCGACGTCACGATCCTCGACGACACCTACCCGAGCGGTCGCTTCGGCACGTTCGACGCGTCGCAGGATCAGGCTTGCAACGGGCCCTGGACCTCGGAATGCTTGTGAGATCATGGGCGACGACAAACCGGTAGAGGTGCATCCCTTCGACGTCGCCCAGAAGGACGCGCGCGCGAAGCTGCGGGCGCGGCTCGGCGAGACCGCGACCCGGCTCGCGAAACACGTGCCCGGCGGCGACGGAGCGCCACCGAGCCTGGTCGAGCGCATCGAGGCGCTGGGCTTCGGCGGCCAGGCCGGCAAGGTGTTCGATCTGCTCCCGCTCGTGCACGTGGCGTGGGCCGACGGTGGGATCCAGGCCGGCGAGAAGGCGGCGATCCTGAACCTGCTGACGATCCGCGGGCTCGGCCCCGGCGAGGCGTGGACGGTGATGGAGACGCTGCTCGAG
>CAZFKC010000002.1:74993-127370 GCA_964519175.1 uncultured Nannocystaceae bacterium | reverse complement strand
GGGTGAGGCACGGGTCGATCACGCGCCTGCATGCCGGAGACTGTGGGCCGGAGGCTCGGGGATGACGCGATCGACGACAGTGCTGGCGCTCGCGGCGGCGATGCTCGCGTGCGGCCCGACGACGCAGTTCGTGGGCGGAAGCGCGGACGAGGGAGGAAGTGGTGGGGGCGCCGAGACCGGTGGCGGCCGCGGTGACGAGGGTGGCGACGCGAGTGGGGATGCGGAGGACGGCACGGACGGTGACGCCACCGGATCGCTCGATCCCGACCCCGCGGGAGACGGGTGCGACGCCGATGATTGCGCGCCGGAGGTGCTGTGGATCCACGAAGTCGCCACGCTGACGAGCAACATCGGGATCGATGCGAGCGGCCGCCCACTGTTCTTCACCAGGGCCGAGCCCGAGTATCACTGGCACGTGGTCGCGTACGACCCGGCGCTCGACGTCGAGGAGGTCGTGGGGGAGGTCTCCGAGCTGGTCAACGGCCTGGCTGCGACCGCGCGCGACGGCCCGGGCGGCCTGCGCGTCTTGACCCCGTTCGGAGCCGGAGCTGGCTACGCGAAGTTGACCGCCCTCGACGACTTCGCGTGGTCCCAGACGTTCGCTGACGAGTTGCAGATGCGAAACCTCGATCGCGGTCCGGACGGTACGTCCTATGTGACGGGGTTCGCAGACGGGAGCGAGCGGGTCGATGCGTACGCCGTCGGGGGCGAGCTCCTGTGGAGTTGGACGCGGTGGATCGACGAGGGTGAAGACGGGTCGAGTTGGGGAGACACCGTGGCCGTGCACGACGCGGGCGTCACGCTGCACCGCCTCCGCTACTACGGCCCGGAATTGGGTCACGTGTTGACTCGGGTCGAGAACGACGCAGTGGTCGACGAGCTCGACATCACCGGCGCGCTCGGCAGCAGCAGGTTCGAGACGGCGAAGCCGTTCGACGGCGGCTGGCTCGTCTTGTCCGCGGATACCGACGGGAACGGGCTGGTGATCGGCAAGCTCGACGCCACCGGCGGGCTCGAGTGGTCGCGGCGCGATTCGGCGATGGAGGATCACTTGATCATGACCTACGCGGCCACGGACGACCGGATCCTCGTCGCATCGAAGCCCTCGAGGGCCGACGCCACCGTTCAGCTGCGGAGCTACGAGCGCGATGGTCGGCTGCGCGGCGCCACGATCGTCGACTTGGCGGCGTACACCGACCAAGTGGACTTCGACGAGGATACGGACCTGGTCAGCGTGCTGCCCGACGGCACCATGCTGGTGTGCGTGCGCGGACGGGAAGGGAGCGGCAGCCTCGAGAAAGGGTGGCTCGTCGGGGTGCGCCCGTGAACCGTGCGCTCGACAGGTCGATCAATCGTCGACGAGCCGGAGACTGCAGGCCCCGGAGGTCGGGGATGAGACATCGGAGAGGTGGGCTCGCGCTCGTGACGGCGGTGATGCTTGCATGCGGTCCGACGACGCAGACCGAGAGCGCGGAAGGTGACGGCGCGTGGGGTGGCGGTAGCGACGGGCAGGGCGCGACGGGGCCGATCGATCCCGTGCCCGTGGGCGACGGGTGCGCGGCGCCCGACTGCGGACCGCAGCTGCTGTGGGTCCACGCGACCGGTGCGCTCGAGATGGTGGTGGTCTCCGTCGATCCGCGCGGCCGTCCGATGTGGGTCGAGCCGGCCGGCTCCGCGACGCGGGTGAACGTGGTCGCCTACGATCCTGCGACGGACAGCGAGCAGGTTCTCGCTGGACCCTTCGACGCCGATACCGCTGAGCTCGCGTTCGCCACCGGCGGGCCCGACGGCCTGCGCGTGTTGCTTCCGCCGCGACCGGGACCGACGCCGCGGCGGCTGCTCCGCGTGGATGAAGACGGAGCGATTGCGTGGTCGCTCGAGCTCGAGGACACGAGGATGAACGCGCTCGGTCGCGCCTCCGATGGGACGTCGTACGTCCAGTCGATGAACGACGAGGACGGCGTCCGGATCATCGCCGTCTCCGCTGACGGCGACGAGCTCTGGAGATGGGAGCGAAGCGTGTGGGGTGCGTACACCACGAACCTCACGCAGGGCACGGTCGCCGACGACCCCACCGGCACGACGTGGTTCCTCGCCCGCTACGACGTTGTCGTCGGAACTCACGAGTGGTTGTTCGAGCGCATCGAGGACGGGCGCCTGCTCGGCACAGTGGACATCGCGCCGGTTCTCCCCGCGTGGTTCTCGCTCGACGTCCCCCCGGTGGCGCTCGCGGACGGATGGTTGGTCCCGTCCCGCCGCCCGGGCGGCGGCATCGCCTTGGCCAAGTTCGACAGCGATGCCGTGCTCGAGTGGCACCGCGAGGATCTCGCGTCGCCGAGCATCGTTGGCGGTTGCGCGCACACCGATCTGGGCATCGCCTGCGCCGTCGCCAGGTCCACGGAGGCCAGCACTGTCGCGCTCTTCGAGCTGCGCAGCTACTGGCACGACGGGAGCCTACGCGGTTCGCTCACCGTCGACGTCACACCGTATGTCGAGGCGGTGACGTTGGCCGGCTGGCCGGACGCCGCGGTCGCCTTGCCCGACGGCACGGTCGTGGTCCAGCTGTATTCGGGCGAGTCGGGCATGTGGCTCGTGGGGATCCGGCCGTGACGAGCGATGCTCGAGAGATGTCGAGGGAGGCTCGATCAACCGCGTCACTCCCGGAGACTGCAGGCCGGAGGTCGGGGATGCAGGGCTCGAATGCTTGGCTGGTGCTCGCGACTGCGATCGCCGCGTGCGCTCCCACTCCCCAGTTCGTCAGCGGGAGCGCGGATGGAGACGCGGGCGGCGATGGCGGTGGGGACGCGAACGACGACGCGGATGACGGAGCGACCGGAGCCGTCGAGCCGGAGCCCGCGGGCGACGGATGCGACGCGTCGGACTGCAGTCCGGAGCTGCTGTGGATCCACGAGGTGCCGAGCGTGCCCCGCCAGCGCGTCTCGTTCGATTCGCTCGGCCGTCCGCTGTGGGTAGCCGACGAAAGCGAGTCACGCGTGCATGTCCTCGCGTACGATCCCGCGACCGACACCGAAACAGTCGTCGCCGGTCCAATCGACGGGAGCGTCGCAACGGCCACGGACGTGCGCGAGAGCGATGATGGCTTCCGCGTGCTGAGCAACACGGTCGGGGGAGTCCCTCGGTTGGCTCGGGTCCGAGGCTCCGACGTGAGCTGGTCGATCGAGTTCAATGAGGGCTGGACGCCGATCGAGCTCGAGCGAGGAGACGACGGCGTCTCGTATCTCCTCGGCACGGAGTATCAACAGCCGGAGGTGCTCGCCATCGACGCCGAGGGTGCTGTGTTGTGGCATTCGGACATGAGGGAGCGAAACGACGGGAAGAGCACACGTGGATTCACGATCACGGGAGTGCATCCGGGCGGGATCAGCTACGTGCAACAGCGCCACGACGGTGCGGGTGGTCCGCGGGAGTGGCTGGTCACGCACGTCGAGAACGGTCAGGTCGTCAGCCAGGTGGACCTGGCGCCTGCGCTCCCGCTCTGGAGTGCTTGGATCGTCCCGCGGCGGTCCCCCGGAGGCTGGATCGCCGCCACCGGCTTCCTGGACGAGGCGGGTATCTGGATCGCCGAGCTCGACGCGGAAGGAACGCTCGAATGGCTGCGGAGCGATCCACCAGCCGAGGGCTTCGTGCTCAGCTCCATCGTGACGGCGACGCGAGTTGCCGTGGCGTCGAAGGCCGAGGGAACGAGCACGACCTGTGACTTCCGCAGCTACGAGCGTGACGGACGGTTGCGGGGCAAGCTACGGATCGATCTCGGCGACGAGATCGAGGCAGTGCCGGGCTACTCGTTCGTGTTGCCCGACGGTACGATCGTCCTGCAGCTCGATGGGCGGCTTCGGCGATGGCTCGTCGGAGTGCGGCCGTGAGGCGGGCGTCGGCGCGAGAGTGCTGCTAGCCTGCTTGCGCGCTGATGCTGCTCTCTGGCCTCGCTGCGCTCGTGCTCGCCGCGGCCGTCGCTCCCGAGCAGACGATCGAGCTGCAGTGGACGGCGCCGGCGGAGTGCCCGGATCGCGACGACGTGCTCGTTCGGCTCGATCGGCTGGTCGCGGCCACCACGACGATCCACGTGCGGGCGCGCGCCGACGTCACTGCGAACGAGGACGGTAGTTGGTCGCTCGTCCTCGCGATCGAGGCGAGCGATGGAATGCACGCGCACACCTGGCGCGCGGCGCTGTGCGAATCGCTCGCGGATGCCACCGCGCTCGCGATCGCGGTCGCAGCGGATCCGATCGAGCTCACTCGCACCCTCGTGCCCGCACCACCGGCCGTAGCAGCGCCGGCGGTCATGCGCGAGCCTCCGGTGGATTCGAGCAGCGAGCCGGTCGCGCCGCCGCCCGACCGCCCACAGCGATCGCGGCGCGTCGACGGCTACGTTCGCGCGCAAGGCATGGTCGGAGTGCTGCTCCTGCCGACCATCGACGCCGGCGGCGCGATTGCTGTGGGCCTGCAGCATCGGCGCCTGCGCGTGGAGCTCGTGGGTGGTGTCATCGCTCCGCGTCATGCTGCCTTCGACCAGAGCCGTGCCGGCGTCCGCCTCATGGCCGGCACGATCACGCTACACGGATGCTGGATGACGCCGACGCGCATCGCCGTCGGGCTCTGCGGCGTCGGTGAGGTCGCCGTCGTGCGTGGCGAAGGCACCGACGTGCAGCGTCGGGCGACGCGGCACGATCCGTGGATCGGCGTCGGGGTCGGCCCGCTGGTGCAGATCCCGGTCGCGCGGCGCTGGCAGCTGCACCTCGGCGGCGATGCGTTGATCGCGGTGCGACGCCCGAAGTTCGCGATCCGCGACGCCCCCGAGGACTTCGTGAAGCCCGGCCCAGCGGGCGTCCGCGGCTTCGTCGGCGTCGCGTTCGGCTCGTGGAACCGCCGCGCGCGGACCCCTTGATCAAAACGGCGCGAGCCGGAGACTGTGGGAGGCCGCCCCTTGGACGTCCCTGCGATCACTGGTCCGCCGCCCGGGTTCCGCGAGCTCTACGACACCGAGCTCGATCGGACGTGGCGCGTGCTCGCGCGCCTCGGCGTACCCGACGCCGCGATCGAAGACGCGTTGCAGGACGTGTTCGTCACCGCCTATCGCTCGTGGTACCGGCTGCGCGATCCGTCGCAGCGCCGCGCGTGGTTGATGGGCATCACGCGGCGCATCGCGTTCCGTCATCGTCGCGGTCACCTCCGTCACCTGCGCAAGCTCGACGCGCTGGGGCATGTCGGCGGCGAGCCCCCCGCGGGTCCCGAAGAGGCGCTGCAGCTCGGCGAAGCGCGGGCACGGCTGCGTGCGTTCGTCGATGGGCTCGATCCGTCGCGCCGCGACGCGTTCGTGCTGGGCGAGCTCGAGGAGCTCGATCGCAAGCAGCTCGGTGCGGCGCTCGGCATCAATCCCAACACCGCGTACTCGCGGCTGGCATCGGCGCGGCGGGACTTTGCGCGCTGCTTCGGTGCGAACGCCGATGCGCTGGTGCAGGACTGTCGCGAGGAGCAGGCGCCGGAGCCGGTGCATGCGCGTGCGTGGCTGCTGCTCACGGCGCAGTGGGGGCCGCCGCCGGCCGCACCGATCGCGATCGCAGCCGCGACCAAGTGGGCAGTGGGGGCGGCGGTCGTGGTCGCGGGTGTGCTCGCAGCAGCGCGGCCGAGCGGAGGATCGGCCGCGCGTGCGCCATCGGCCGCGACGGTGGATCGACGCGGCGACGCGGACACGCGCCCGAGCCCGGCGACGGTGCCCGTCCCCGCAACGGTGGCGACACCGCCGGTCGTCGTCGCGGCAGTGCCGGCGCCGTCGGTCGACGCACCACGGGTCGTCGCGCGAACCTCCGCGAGGGGCTCGCGATCCGACCCGGCCGCGGCCGCAATGCTTGCGCCGGAGGACGAGCGCGCGACGACCGACGGCATCGATGCGGAGGCGGAGCTGCTCGGGCGTGCGCGCAGGGCCGCGGTTGCGGGCGACCACGAGGACGCACGCCGCTTGCTCGACGAGCATCGCCAGCGCTTCGGCGACGACGCGCGCATGCGAGCGATCCGCGACCGAATCGCGGCACGGCTCGACGCGCCGTGAGCTCCGCGGCCGCGCGGCCGAGTCATCCCAGGGCGCAGCCTCCGCGGCGAGAGACGGTGCTAGCATCCGACGATGGTCTCGAAGCCCGGATCCGCGATCGGTGTGATGCAGCTCCTGCTCCTCGCGGGATGTGCCGCGAACGACACCAGCGCGACCGCCTCGGGCTCGAGCTCCGGTAGTTCGAGCAGCGGCGCGCCGGCGACGAGCGAGAGCACGACCGCGATCGCGGACACGAGCGCCGGCAGCAGCACCGGCAGCGAGCCCGAGCTGATCCCCGCGCGCGGCGTCGTCATCGACTGGGTCGAGGCCAACCAGGGCGTCGGCGTGCCGATCGGTCAGGACGGCGCGTGGGTCGGCCCCTCGGATCGCCTCGCTCGCCTCTTGCAGAACCGCGTGATGCTGTTGCGCGGGTTCTGGGAGATCAACGGCGACTTCGAGCCGCGCGAGATCGATGCGCATCTGCTGCTGCAGTTCCCCGACGGCACCACCGATCGCATGGTGCAGACACGGCTCATCGAGGAGGACAGCTTCATCGGTGATCTCGAGCGCGTGTTCTACTGGGGGCTCGAGGCCGAGCGCACGATCCCTGGCACCACCTACGCGATCGAGCTCTACGAGCACGACCCCGCGTTCGCCGATGGTGCACCCGCCGAGCCGCCCTACTTCCCGTCGGTCGAGGGTGAGCCGGTGCAGATCGGCATCGAGGACAGCTGGCAGGTCCTCAAGGTCACGGTCGTGCCGTTCAACTACGACGACGGTGCGAGCTGCGTGACCGAGCCGGACACTTCGGAGGAGACGATGCAGCTCTTCCAGGATCTCATGTACATGATGAACCCGATCGATCGACTGGAGTTCACGCTGCACGATCCGGTCGACTGGAACACGCCGCTCGAGAACTTCGGACAGCTCAACTCGTATCTGTCGGATCTGCGCTTCGACGAGAACGCGGTCCCGGAGATGTACTACTACGGGCTCGTCGACGTGTGCTCCGGTGGGCTCGGCGACGCGGGCGGCCAGGCCTTCGGCATCCCCGAGGCGCCGACGATGGATCTCGCCTACCAGCGCGTGTCGTCGGGGCTCTCGCTCGATCCCGACTGGTCGGCCGAGACGTTCGTGCACGAGGTCGGGCACTGCCAGGGCCGGCGCCATGTCGCGTGCAACGGCGAAGAAGGCGGACCGGATCCCAGCTATCCGAACGAGGGCGGTGTCGTCGGCGAGTGGGGCTTCGGCGTGATCGACTTCGGGCTGCGTCACCCGACCGTGCACAAGGACTACATGACCTACTGCCACCCGGTGTGGGTCGGCACGTGGGGTTGGAACAAGGTGCAGCCGTTCGTCGAGACGCTGTCGACCTGGGATCCGATGTACCCGGGCAACGGCGCGCCGCGGCCCGACGATCCGTACTCCGGGCAGCTGCTGATCGGCACGATCGGGCCCACCGGTACGGAGAGCTGGATCACCGTGCCGGGCGGGCTCGGCGGGGCGCCGAGCGACTCCACGAAGGTGGAGCTCGCCTACGACGACGGCCGCGTGGTGCAGCGTGCGGCGCGAACCGAAGTGCTCGCCGACACGCACGATCGCCAGATCGTGGTCGAGCTGCCGGACGACTTCGATCGCGTGACGAAGCTGGTGCGCGTCGAGGGCGACACGCGGATCGCGATCGATCGCACCAAGCTCAAGGTCCGGAGACGTTGAGCGTGAACGCTCCGCTGCCGCCGCTGTAGCCGCTCATCGCGACCACGATCTGCTGGCCGTCCGTCATCGCGATGTCGAGCTGCGAGCAGGCGTACGAGCCGCACAGCGGATTGCCGGCGAAGTCGTCGTTGCAGGCGATCTCGGTGCCGTTGCAGTCGGAGTAGGCCGACATCACCGTGTCGTACGAGGAGCCGATCGCGTCGAAGTGATAGGTGCCGTCGGACGGCGCGATGAAGGCGACGAGGTAGTCCGGTCCACCCGACGAGCCACAGGATTGCACGAAGTCGTCGTCCTCGCCCGACGTGTTGCCGACGATCGATTGCGGCGAGGTGCTGCCGATGACCTGCTCGGCGCAGTCGAGGTTGGTGCCGGTGCAGCCGCCGAAATCGAAGGTGCAGTCGCTCGCGTCGCAGGCGAGCGCACCGCCGTCGAAGCCGATGCTGGCGCAGCTCGAGCCCGCCAGATCGTCGGAGTCGCAGGCCTCGTCGCCCGAGACCACGCCGTCACCGCAGAGCGAGCAGGCAGAGACGTCGAACAGGCACGTCGTGGTGTCGCAGGTGAGCGTGCCCGCCGTGTAGCCCTGGTCGACGCACTCGTTCGTGAACGGCACGTCCATCTCGCACTCTTCGGTGCCCTCGAGCGTGCCGTTGCCGCAGATGAAGCAACCCTCGGTGGAGAACCCGGCGCAGGTCTCGTCACAGACGAGCTCGCCGCCCATGAAGCCCTGCGACGAGCACGATTCCTCGCCGAAGTCCTCGCCGTCGCAGGCCTCGTCGCCGCTGCGCGTGCCGTCGCCGCAGACCGCGGGCCCGGTCGAGGACGAGCTGCCGTCCCCGCTCGTGTCCTGACCCGTGGTCGTGGTCGGCGACGTGGTGGTGGTGACGGTGTCGTCGGTGCCGCCGGTCTCGCTGCCGCTGCCCGAGCCGCTGTCGTCGGTGCCGACCGACGCGCTCGTCGTCATGCCGGTCGTCATCGTGGTGCCGACGCTGAGCGTCGCGAACGGATCGTCGATCGACGGTGGAGCGCAGGCGACCGGCAACGCAAGGCAGGGCAGCAGGGCAAGGGCACGCATCCGATGATCACAGCGCGTTCTCGCGGCCGACGCCAGCACGTTCGGGCGGCACTACGAAATAGGTCGCATACCGGCGTACCGGGAAGGGAGGATCGGCCTTCGTCGCGTATTGCTGCCGGCGCTGGCGATCTTCGACTGGATGCGGAGGGTGTCGGACGGATGCAGAACGGGGCAGTACGGCGGGCGTCGAGCCGTTCACGCGCACATCCGGCTCGACGATCGTCGCCGCTCGGGCGATCTTTCGCCGAGCTCGAGCTCGCGGCGCTCAGGTGAGGCCGAAGACGCGCTGCCAATTCGCGAGGTTCATCGAGCACACGTACTCTCGGGTCTGCTCCGGATCGAGCAGCTCGAGCAGATGCGTGCCCTCGATCCACACCTCGACTACCCGGAAGAAGCCGCCGCGGTCGTAGATCCCCGCGGGCCAGCCCGCCCGCGCCGCGATCGCGAGCAGCTCGGCCGCGCTGCGCTCGACGCTGACTGCGAGATGACTCTCGGACGCGCGCACGACGTGCTCCGCATGCGCCCACGCCATTCCGTCCTTGCCCGGCACCATCACCTGGCCGCGCGGCGTCACGGCGACCAGCGTGCGTTCGTCCTTTGCCCACACGTTCCACGCATGCTCGCCACCGGGTGGAAACCTCATCGCGCGACCATCGAGCAGCTCCGCGAGCGTGCTCGCCACCGCGGCTGGGTCGTCCGCAGGCACCGATACGTGGAGGATCATCGCTGCACCTCCGGCAACGCGGCGCGCAGCACCTCGTCGAGCCCCGTCGTGCAGAGCTCGCGGCGATCGCCGCACGGCGCCACCCGACCACCGGCGAGCGCGCCGAACAGCTCGACCAGCGCATCCGCGAACGCGGGCGAGCACCCGGCACCGACCAGCGTCTCGCGCTGTCGCTCCGGCGGAATCGTCACCACCGTGAGCTCGCGGCCGAGCGCACGACCGAGCCGCAACGCGAGCTCGTCGACGCGGTACGCCGGCCCCAGCACGTCGACGATCTCCGAGCTCTTCGGGGGCGCGAGCAGGCAACGTGCTGCGAGGCGCCCCACGTCGAGCGCCGCGACGCTGGGCATCGCGGGCGCGTTCGCCGGGAAGAAGCTGGGATAGATGCCCTCCGTCCGCGCGAGCCCGACCGCGTCGAGGATGTTGTCCTGGAACCAGCACGCGCGCAGCACCGTGACGATCGCACCCGAAGCGAGCAGCAGCTGCTCGGCGTGGTGTAGATCGGCCGCGGGTCCGTTGCCCGACGCGAGCGCGGCGGGCAGCGCCGAGAGCATCACCACGTGCGGCACTCGACAGCGAGCGACCGCGTGCGCGATCGCCTCGGCGATCGCTCGCCGGGGACCGTGCACGTCCAGCGCCTGCGGATCCTCGGGCACGAGCACGTAGGCACCGTCGGCCCCGTCCAACGCGCGCACGAGCGCCTCGCGATCGTCGAGCGCCGCCTCGATCACCTCGACCCCCTGCGCGCGGAGCTCGGCGACATCGCGACGCCCTCGCACCACCGCGCGCACTCGCTGCTGCGAACGCGCGCGCAAGCTCTCCACTGCTGCCCGACCCGTGCGGCCGGTTGCCCCTGCGATCACCAACATGACGAAGACCTCCACGCCGAACGCTGCGGCGTGCTGCTCAGCTTGATCGCGACGGTCGGCTCCGGCGAGACCACAAAATCGCCCGGGGCCGTGCAATCATGCACGGCCTCGCGATGGCCGAGCTCGACTGGGACGACCTGCGCTACTTCCTGCGCGCGCTGCAGGCGAGGACGCTCGCCGGGGCCGCACGGACGATGGGCGTCGAGCACACCACGGTGGGTCGGCGACTCGCCGCGCTCGAGCGCGCGCTCGGTGTCTCGCTGGTCGTGCGTGGACCTTCGGGGCTGACGCCCACGGTCGTCGGCACGCAGGTGCTCGCGTCCGTCGAGCAGCTCGCGCGCCAGATCGACGCGCTGCAGGCCGAGGTCGCCGGCCGCAGCGCCTGCGTGCGCGTGGTCGTGCCGTCCGGCTTCGCGCAGATCTTCGTGGGCACGATCGCCGCGCTGCGCGAGCGCGAGCCGCCGGTCTCGATCGAGCTGCTCAGCGGCTCGCGCCCCGTCGATCTCGTGCGCGGCGAGGCGGACGTCGCGGTGCGGGTCGGCCCGATCGCGCACGACGAGCTGGTCGCGCGCCGCGTGGCCGAGGTCGGCTGGGCGCTCTACGCCACCGCCGGCTATCTCGCGGACCGCGATCTCGATGTCGCGGATCTCCGGGGCCACGCGGTGATCGGCTTCGACACCGCACTCGCCGCCATGCCCGCGGCGAAGTGGCTCGCCGCGCGCACGCAGCCGACCGACGTCGTGCTCCGCGGCCGCGAGATGACCGACATGCTCGCGGCTGCGCTCGCGGGCCTCGGGCTCGCGGTGCTCCCGTGTCACCTCGGCGACGCCGAGCCCGCGCTCGTGCGGCTCACGGCAGAGGCGGTCGCCACGCGCGAGCTCTCGCTCGTGTACCGCCGCGAATCGTCACGAGTGCCGCACGTGCGCGCAGTCATCGATGCGATGGCCCAGAGCCTGCGCGCGCAGGCCGATCGCCTGGGCGGCACACGTCCGCGGTGATATCTTCCGCGGCCCGATGGACGCGCCCGCAGCACCTGTCGCCGCCGGCTTCGGCGTGCTCATGCGCCTGGCGTGGCCGGTCGTGCTGTCGCGCGCATCGCAGGCGGTGATCGGCTTCAGCGACGCGGCCATGGTCGCGTACCTCGGCGAGGACGCGGTCGCGGCCACCACCACCGGCGCCTCGAACTCGCTCAACCTGTTCATCCTGCCGATGGGGGTCGTGTTCATCGTGCAGAGCTTCGCGGCGCAGCTCGCCGGGCGCGGCGAGGCCGAGGCCTCGCGCCGCTACGCGTGGTACGGGCTGATCGTCGCCGCCGTGGCCGGCGTGCTGGCCGGGCTCGGCACGCCGCTCGTCGAGCCCGGGCTCGCGCTGCTGGGCTACTCCGACAGCGTGCGGAACCTGCTCGCGGACTACATGGTCCTGCGGCTGTCGTCGTGCGCCGCCGTCGTGGGCATCGAGGCGATCGCGAACTGGTACGGCGGGCTCGGCAACACGCGCCTGCCGATGTTCATCAACTTCGTCGCGATGGGGCTCAACCTCGCGTTCAACTGGGTGCTCATCTACGGCAACCTCGGTGCACCGGCGATGGGCGTGCGTGGGGCCGCGCTCGCGAGCGCGATGGCGAGCTGGGCGTCGTTCGTGCTGCTGTTCGGGCTGTTCGTCGCGCGCTTCGGGCTGCCACCGCGCCAGTCGCCGGGCGCGGAGCGCTCGCGCCTGCGCAAGCACGAGCTCGTTCGCATGCTCCGCTTCGGGCTGCCGAGCGGGCTCAACTGGTTCCTCGAGTTCGCGGCGTTCTCGTTCTTCATCAACGTCATCGTGGCCGGGCTCGGCACCACCGCCGTCGCAGCGCTGATGGCGGTCGTGCAGGTGAACTCGATCGCGTTCATGCCCGCGTTCGGGCTCGCCTCGGCCGGCGCCATCCTGGTGGGCCAGGCGATCGGGTCGGAGCGCAAGAACGACGTGCCCGGCATCGTGCGCCGCACGATGGTGGTGGCCGCTGCGTGGCAGCTGTTCGTCGGGGCGATCTACGCGATGTTCCCCGCCGAGGTCATGGGCATCTTCGAGTCCGAGGAGCTCGGCTCCGGCACGCTGGTCGCGATCGGTGCCACCATGCTGCTGATCAGCACGGCGTGGCAGCTGTTCGACGCGATCGTGAGCACGCTCGCCGAAGCGCTCCGTGCTGCGGGCGACACCGCGTGGTGCATGTGGGCCCGCGTCGTGCTGGCCTGGGTGCTGTTCGTGCCGCTCGCGACGTGGGGCGTGCTCGAGGGCGGCATGGGCCCGATCGGCGCGACCGCATGTCTCGTCGTGTATCTCGCCGCGCTCTCGGCAGTGCTGTCGTGGCGATTCCGCTCCGGCGCATGGCGCCGCATCGATCTCACGGGCGCGAGCACGCCGAAGCTCTAGAGCGGCTGCAGCTGCGGCGACGCCACGCCCTTGATCTGCGGGATCCGCAGACGCAGGCGCTTCTCGATGCCCTGCTTGAGCGTCGCCTGCGAGCTCGGGCAGCCGATGCAGTTGCCGGAGAGCGCGACGTGGACGATGTCGTCCTTGATGTCGAGCAGCTCGAGGTCGCCGCCGTCCTGTTTGATCATCGGCCGGCACTCGTCGAGCACCTCGCGCACGCGCTGCACCAGCTCGTCGCCGTCGAGCATCGCGGCGGCCTCGCCGTTCCATTCGTCGGCGAGCATCTCGAACGGCGAGCGCTCGGGGTGCATCACCGGCAAGCGCACGCGCGCAGGCGCGGTCTTGGGCGTCGTCTGGCCCAGACGCACGACGTCGCCACCGGCAGCCCGCCAGGCCTCGATGCCACCGGCCAGGCTCACGACGGAGCGGAAGCCCGCGACCCGCAGGCGCGCGACCGCGACGCGGCTGCGTGCACCCGACTTGCAGTAGGCGATCCAGACCGCCTCGCGATCGAGCTCCGGCGCCCGCGCCTCGAGCTCGATGAGCGGGATGAGCACCGCGTGCGCGAGCATGCCGGTGTCGTCGGCCTCGGCGTGCGTGCGCACGTCGAGCAGCAGCACCTCGGCCTTCTCGTCGAGGCGCTCGCGCAGATCGTCGACGGCGATCTCGTCGTCGTCGACCACCGTCTCGGCCTCGACGACGGGGGCGCGGTCGCGGCTCGGGCCGCCGGCGAGCAAGCGCTCGAGCTCACCCGCGCTGTCGAGCGCGCGCAGCTCCTCGTAGCCGCCGACCGCCTTGCCGTGCACGAAGATCTGCGGCGTCGTCTTCTTGCCGGTGACGATCTTCAGCCACTCGAGCTTCTCGGGGTTGCCCTTGACGTCGTACTCGACGAAGCCGATGTCGCGCTCGCGCAGCAGCTCGATCGCGGCGCGGGCGTAGGGGCAGCCGCGCTTGTAGTAGATCTCGATCGCCGGCGCGACGACGGGCGCGGCCGCTTCGGCGCCTTCTTCACGGAGGATGCCGCGCTCGAGCTGCCACTTGTGCAGCTTCTTCTTGTCGGTCTCCCACATCGGCCGCTCGGGCGTGGACCCGCTCCAGGCGGGCAGCGGCGCTTCGCGGCCGACCTCGCCGAGCCCGACCAACGCGCGCGCGCGATGCAGTGCGCCCGCGGCCACACGGAGCGGCGCGAGCTCGGACCGCTGTCCGCGCTCGACCACGGCGTCGAGCAACTTCACGGTGACGCGCCGCGCGATGGTGCCGATCATGCGATTGGCCTACCGCGCGGCGCCGCGAGCCGTCAAGCGACCCGCGGCGCGCCTCGCGTCCACTCGCGATTCAGCACTCCAGATCGGGGATCTCGGCCGTCGCGCAGAAGCACTCGTCGCACACGAACGAGCGGCAGCCCATGTCCATGAGGTCGGCTTCGCACGCCATCTGGCCGTTGGTGCCCGCCTCGGTCTCGTCGGCGCCGCACACCTGCCACGTGGTGTCGACCGGCGTGCCGTCACAGTCGGTCACGCAGCTGCAGTCCCACACCTGCGCGGGCAGGTCGCACGTGCCGCAGCCGAACTGGTTCACCTCGGACACGCAGATCGCGTCCCACACCTCGTCGCAGCAGACCGGATCCTCGCCGCACACGCAGTCCTGGACCTCGGTCACCTCGCAGCCGCCGCCGTGATCGTCGGCGACACAGCAGTTGCCGAGCGCCTCGCCGCCGGTGGTGGTGTCGCCCGCCGTGCTGTCGCCAGCGGTGCTGTCCGCCGCGGTGGTGTCGCCGATGGTCTCGGTGCCCGTCGTCTCGGGCGACTCGGTGCCGGCGCTCGTCGACGGCGACGTCGTGCCGCTCTCGGAGCCGGTGCCGACGGTCGTGCCGTTGGTGTTGCTGTTGCTCGCGGAGCCGTTGGTGTCGTCGTCGCCGCTGTCGTTGATGATGCAGGCGGGCGCGGCGACCAGCGGGGCGGCCAGCATCGCAGTGAGGGCGAGGAATCGCTCGACGTTGATGTTCATGGGGGGCTCCTAGTCCGTGGTGGTCATGGTGCCGGAATGCCGGCCGTGGTTGCGAGGAAAGTCGGCGAGTCGCCGGGCCGAGAGCACGGCTCCAGCACGAGGACGTTCGCGCCTCGATCGCGTCGCGGCCGGAACGCGCGAGCACGAACATCGCGTGCACGCGCGCGATGTGAGGTAGAGCGTGGCTGCACCCAGGACACCTGGGTCGGGCAATTGCTAGCTTCGTGGCCGTGAGCGAGCAGGTCCGCGGCGGTTGCCTCTGCGGTGCGGTGCGATTCCGCATCGAGCTGCCGACGAAGTGGTGTGCCCATTGCCATTGCTCGATGTGCAGACGCGCCCACGGAGCGGCATTCGTGACGTTCTGCGGCGTGGTGGCCGAGCGTTTCGTGATCGAGCAGGGGGCCGAGGACCTCGTGCGCTACGACTCCTCCGCCAGCGCGTGGCGTCGCTTCTGCCGAAGGTGCGGCAGCACGCTGACGTTCGAAGGCGCGCGCTGGCCCGACGAGGTCCACGTCGTGCTCGCGAACGTCGACGGACCCATCGACCGCGCGCCGCAGGCCCACTGCTACTTCGATCACGCGGTCGACTGGGTGCAGCTCGCCGACCACCTGCCGAAGCTCGGCGGGCCGGACGGGAACGCCCCGCTATCCTCTTGATCAGCCGGCGTCGGCCGGCACGAGCAGCACGTCCTGGGGCTCGGCGCCGTCCCGGCGGATACGGACGGTCACCCGCGCGCCCACGCCCGCGAGCTGGGCGAGATACGCGACGTCGGACACGCGACGCACCGGTGCGCCATCGATCGCGATCACGAAGTCGCCGACCACGATGCCGGCATCGGCGGCAGGTCCACTCGCATCCACGGCGGTCACGCGCACGAGCGAGCCGTGGCCCGGGAGCACGCCGGCCTCCGCATTCTCGGCCTTGATGCCGATCCGGGTGTGCCGCACGCGACCGTGCGCCCAGACATCGTCGAGGAAGCGGCGCACCATCGCGGCCGGGATCGCGAACGCGAGGCCCTGGCCGTCGAGTCGCACCGCGGTCGTGATGCCGACGACCCTGCCGTCGGCGTCGACGAGCGGACCGCCGGAGTTGCCGGTGTTGATGGATGCGTCGGTCTGGATGAAGCTCCAGATGCCGTCGTCGCGCAGGCCTTCGGGTCGCCCGAGATCGTCGTGATCGCGGCCGAGCCCGCCGACGACACCCACCGTCACCGTGTGGCCGAGCCCGAACGGCTGCCCGACCGCCATCACCCACTCGCCTGGGGTCGGGGCACGATCGCTGAGCACCGCCGCGGTCGCGCTCTCCGGTAGGGCGTCGTCGAGCTCGAGCAACGCGAGGTCCAGCATGTCGTCGGCGTGCACGACCCGTGCGACGAGCCGCTCGCCGCCCGCGAGCTCGACCTCGACGTGCTTGGCCGATGCGACCACGTGCTCGTTGGTGAGGACCTGCCGCCGCTCGCCGACGAGCATCCCGCTGCCGACGCCGCGCACGACCTTGTTGCGCGCGCCGGAGTCCTTCTCGCGCACCGTCGAGATCACGGTGACGACCGAGGGACCGAGCCGCTTCGCCACCGGTGCGAAGTCGGGCACCACCATCGTGGTGACCATCGCGGTCGTCGGCCGGCTGGGCTCGGTGTCCCCCGTACGCGTGGTCGCGACGACGCGCGGCTCGTCGTCGACGCGTCGACATGCGACGAGCCCGATCGCGATCGCCACGCGAGTGGCCGCGATCAGGCTCGAGCGAACCGCTGCGCGCACGCGCTCAGCCGCCGTCGTCCGGATCGCCCGGCGCGGCCTCGCCCGCGGGGGGCTCGCCGCCCGCACCGGCGTCGCCACCGGCGTCGCCGTCCGCCTTGTCGTCGTCGTCGTCGTCGTCGTCGTCGTCGCTGTCGTCGTCGTCGTCGAGATCGTCGTCGTCGTCGTCGAGGTCGTCGCCGAGATCACCGTCGTCGGTGTCGTCGTCGCGGACCGTGCGCACGAACGGCAGGCCCAGCGGGCGCCGCGGCTCGGTCGCGATCGGGCGCTCGTAGCCGTCGTCGTCGCCGCCCTCGTCGCGCGCCTTGATCGCCTCGGACAGATCGGGGAGCGAGGCGAGGTACTCGGTGTACTCCTCCTTCGCGAGCCGACCGGACCCGATGTACCGGTGCACGACCCGGAGGTCGAAGATGCGCTCGCTCTTTCCGCCGCCTACCCCATTGGACATGGTGCGGTGCTTGTAGATCAGCGCCGCTGCGCGGTCAAACAGGGGTTGCGTCGCCCGCGGCCCGTGGGAATAATCCCGTCGCGCCGTGCAGTACGCGCCGCCGCGCTGCCGGCCGAGGCGCTCTTCCGGGCCTCGCGCGGTTCGACCGCCGAGCCGAGCGCGCGCCCTGGCCGAAGGTCCTCCACCGGGGGATCCGCGACGGGGGCCGGGTCGGCAACGGGAAGGAACAAGAGCTTGGCAGCCTATGACATCCGCGTGGTGAGCGAGCTGGTGGAGCGCGAGTCGGCGTTCCTCGAGCGGCTGTTCTCCGAGATCCACAAGGTCATCGTCGGCCAGGACGAGATGATCGAGCGCCTCTTCATCGGGCTGCTGTGCGGTGGGCACGTCCTGCTCGAGGGCGCGCCCGGCCTCGCGAAGACGCTCACGGTGAACACGCTCGCCGACAGCCTGCAGCTGCAGTTCAAGCGCGTGCAGTTCACCCCCGACCTCCTGCCGTCGGACGTCATCGGCACGGTGATCTACAACCACCAGCTCGGCACGTTCACGAACAAGCAGGGGCCGGTGTTCACGAACCTGCTGCTCGCGGACGAGATCAACCGCGCGCCGGCGAAGGTGCAGAGCGCGTTGCTCGAGGCGATGGCCGAGCGCCACGTCACCGTCGGCGACGCGACCTACGATCTGCCGAGCCCGTTCCTGGTGCTCGCGACCCAGAACCCGATCGAGCAGGAGGGCACCTACAACCTGCCCGAGGCGCAGCTCGATCGCTTCATGTTCAAGATCAAGGTCGAGTACCCGAGCGCCGACGACGAGCTCAAGATCATGAAGCGCATGGGCGCCGGCCCCGAGGTCGCGCGTCCGAAGGCCGAGCCGGTCATCGGCGTCGCCGAGCTCGAGCGCGTGCGCAAGACGATCGACGACATCATCGTCGAGGAGCCGGTGCAGCGCTACATCGTCGACGTCGTCGGTGCGACGCGACGGCCCGACAAGGCCGGGCTCGCGGCGCTGCAGCCGTTCATCGACTTCGGCGCCTCGCCGCGTGCCTCCATCGCGCTGTTCCAGGCCGCGCGTGCGCACGCGTTCCTGCGCCGGCGCGGCTACGTCAGCCCCGAGGACATCAAGGCGATCGCACCCGACGTGCTGCGCCACCGCATCATCCTCAGCTACGAGGCCGAGGCCGAGGGCAAGACCGTCGAGCAGATCGTGCGGCAGATCCTGGAGCACGTGCAGGTGCCCTGAGATGACGCGGCCCCTCACCAGCGAGGAGGCGCGGCAGCGCACGACGGAGCTGCTCCGCGAGATCCGGCGCATCGAGATGCAGACGTCGCGGCTCGTCGAGCAGCACATCGCGGGCTCGTACCAGTCGGTCTTCAAGGGCCAGGGCATCGCCTTCTCCGAGGTGCGCTCGTACGAGCCCGGCGACGACGTGCGCACGATCGACTGGAACGTCACCGCCCGCACCGGGGTCCCCCACGTCAAGCTGTTCACCGAGGAACGCGAGCTCACGGTGATGCTGCTGGTCGACATGTCGGCCAGCCTCGATCTCGGCAGCCGCGACTACGACAAGCGCCACCTCGTGGCCCGGCTCGCGGCGACGTTCGCGTTCTCGGCGATCAGCAACAACGATCGCGTCGGGCTCATCGGCTTCACCGATCGCGTCGAGGCCTTCGTGCCGCCGCGCAGCGGTCGCAAGCACGTGCTCGCGGTCGTGCAGCGGCTGCTCACCCACGAGCCCAGCCGCCGCGGCACCAAGCCGTCCGCCGCGCTCGAGTACCTGGCCAAGGTCGCGAAGGGCCATGCGGTCGCGGTGCTCATCTCCGACTTCGTCGACGCGGTGGATCCAGCGGCCTCGGCCGGCTCCGCCGGCGAGAGCTGGGACCCGCGCTTCGAGCACGCACTCAAGGTCGCGCGGCGCCGTCACGAGGTGATCCCGATCCGCGTCGAGGATCCGATCGAGCTCGCGCTCCCGCCGCTCGGGCTCGTGGCGATGGAGGACCTCGAGCTACTCGAGCTGGGCGGCGACACCGTCGTCGATCTCGGGCCCGGTGCCGCGGCCCGCTATCGCAAGCAGGTCGAACGCGAGCGCGAAGCGTTCGAGCGGCTGATGCGGAAGCTGTCGCTCGCGACCGTCAACGTGCGCTGCGGCGACGACTGGCAGCAGCCGCTCGTGGCCTACTTCGCGCGCCGCAATCGGAGGATGCGCCATTGATCCTCCCCGCCGCGCTCGCGATGGTGCTGCTGGCGGCGCCTGCTCCGGAACCGCCGGCGGGCGCTCCTGCGCCGACGGCGGCCGCGCCCGCGGCCGAGGCCCCGGTCGCGATCAGCACGCGGCTCACGCCCGATCCCTCGCACGTCGGCGATCTGCTCACGCTCGAGATCATCGCGGCGTATCCCCGCGGCTACAGCGTCAACCTGCCGATCGGCGTCCAGCTCGCGCCGCTGCACCTCGTCGACGTCGAGGAGGGCGAGCCCGAGGCCACGGGTGAGGGCCTGCGCAAGACCTTCACGGTGCACCTGCAGCACTTCGCGCCCGGTCCGGCGACGGTGCCCGGCTTCGCGCTCACCTACGTCGACGAAGCCGGCGCAGTCCAGACGGTCGCCGTACCGCCGGTCGCGTTCACCGTCGATGCGCTGCTCGCCAACGAGGCCGAGCCGCAGCGCAAGCCCGAGGATCCGCCGATCTCGATCGACTACCCGAACGAGCTGGCCGAGACCGTCGCGTACTCGGTGCTCGGTACGCTCGCGCTCGCGTTCGTCGCGTGGCTGCTCCTGCGTCGCGTGCTGCGGCGCCGCAAGCCGGCGGTCGCGATCCCGGTGATCCCGCCGCATCGGCTCGCGCTCGACGCACTCGAAGAGCTCGAGCGCAGCAGCCTGCTCGCCGACGGCCGCGTGCAGGACTACTACGTGCAGCTCACCGAGATCGGCAAGGGCTACCTCGAGCGCCGCTTCGGCGTGGAGGCGCTCGATCGCACCACCGAAGAGATCCGGCGCGAGCTCCTGCGCGGGCAGGCCCGCATCTCGCCGCTCTCCCCCGACGAGGTCATCGCGTTCCTCCATCGCTGCGACCTCGTGAAGTTCGCGCGCCAGCTCCCCGACGAGGGCGCCGCGAAGGACGAGCTCGCATTCGTGCGCGACAGCGTCGAGCGCACGCGACCGAGCGAGACCGCGAAGCCGGAAGCCGCGAAGGCGGAAGCCGCGGCGAGCCCCGACGCCGCGGCGACGGCCGCGTCCGCGCCGCAGCCCGAGGCGCCCGAGTCGAAGCCCACGGAGGGCCCGCCATGAGCGCGCTCGTTCCGCTCGTCGGCTGGGCGCTCGCCTCGGTGCTCGCGGTGGCGCTCGTGCTGGTCGCGGTGCTGCGCGACGGCGTGCGTCACGTGACCTTCGCCGAGCCGATGTGGGCGCTCGCGGCAGTCGTGCCGATCGCGGCCGTGGTGCTGCGGGCGTGGCTGCGCCCGCGTCCGGCCACGATGCGGTTCTCGCGGACCACCACGCTGCGTCGTGCTGGCCGCGGCTGGGCGGTCCACTTCGTCGAGCTGCCCGACGGCCTGCGGCTCGGCGCTGCGCTGCTGCTCGTCGCCACGCTGATGCGCCCGCAGTCCACCCGCGGCGCCGATCGCATCGAGCACGAAGGCATCGACATCGTCATCGCGCTCGATCTCTCCGAGTCGATGGAGACCCCCGACCTGCCGCCGAGCCGACTGGTGGCGGCGCAGGTGGTGATCGACGCGTTCATCACCCGGCGCCCGCGCGATCGCATCGGGCTCGTCGCGTTCGGCTCCACCGCGTCCACGGTCTCGCCGCTCACGATCGATCACGGCGTGCTGCGCTCGATGGTCCGGCGGCTCGCGCTGCGCACGATGGACGGCAGCACGACCGCGGTCGGGGCCGGGCTCGGGATGGCGCTCAACCGCCTCACCGAGTCCGAGGCCACCAGCAAGGTGATCGTGCTGCTCACCGACGGTGTGCACAACGCCGAGGGGCTCGATCCGGACACCATCGCGCAGGAGGCCGCCGCGCGTGGCGTGCAGATCTACACGGTGCTGATGGGCCAGCACGGCCGCAACGACGGCAACGTCGACCCGGCACGGCTCGAGCGCGTGGCCGCGACCACCGGCGGCTTCGCGTACACGGCGGGCGACGAGACGGCGCTGTCGGGCAGCTTCCAGGATCTGCTCGACAAGCTCGATCGCTCCGAGATCGCCGGACAGTCGGTGTTGCCCGAGCTCTACGCGTGGCTGCTCTGGCCGGCGCTCGTGTTGCTCGTGCTCGACGTGGTGCTGCGCAGCACCCGGCTGCGGAGGTTCCCGTGAAGGCGGCGATGATCGCACTCTGGGTGCCCGAGACGTTCACCGGCGACACGCTCGACGCGGTCGACTGGGGTCGCGTCGACTGGTGGTGGGCGCTCTTCGCCGTGCCGCTCGCGATCGCGGCGCTCGTGTGGGCCGCGCGGCAGCGTCGTCGTGCCCGCGCTGCGCTCGGCCGACCCGTGCTGGTCGAGCGGCTGCTCGCGACCGTGCACCACGGCAATCGCATCGCACAGGGCGTGCTGGCCGTGCTCGCGCTCGCCTGCATCGCCATCGCGCTCATGCGGCCGCAGTACGGCGGCAAGGCCAACGTCGTGCCCGCGAGCGGGCTCGATATCGTCGTGGCGGTCGACTACAGCAAGTCCATGCTGGCGGCCGACGTGTATCCCAGCCGCAGCGAGCGGCTCGAGGCCGAGCTCGCGCGCTTCCTCGACGACGCTTCGCGCCGCGGCGATCGCATCGGCGTGGTGGTGTTCGCGGGCGCGGCCCGTGGCTTCCCGGTCACCGCCGACATCCGGCTGCTCAAGGCCTACCTGCAGGCCGCCGATCCCCGCACCGAGAAGCCCGGCGGCACCGCGATCGGTCGCGCGCTCAAGCTCGGGCTGTCGTTCCTCGTCGATGCACGCAAGGGCGACGCCGACGACGTCGTCGCGCTGGCCGAGGGCAAGGCGATCGAGGACGAGGCCATTCCGCCGGCCGAGAACGACCAGGCGATCGTGTTGCTCACCGACGGCGAGGACACCGAGAGCCGCCCGGCCGACGTCGCGAAGGAAGCGGCGCGGCTCGGCGTGCGCATCTACACCGTCGGCATCGGCTCGAAGTCCGGCGAGCCCGTGCAGAAGTTCGACGACCAGGGCAACCCCGACGGCTACGTCACCGACGAGCAGGGCAACTACGTGATGACGCGCATCGACGAGCCGCTCCTGCAGCAGCTCGCCGAGACGACCGGCGGTCGCTACGTCCACGTCGATCCCGATCGTTTCGGGCTCGACGAGGTGCGCGACCTGCTCGAGGGGCTCTCCCGCAGCAAGCGCGAGGTGTCGATCGAGATCCTGCGCGACGAGGGCTTCGCGTTCTTCGTGATCCCGGCGCTCGTGCTGCTCGTGCTCGCGCTCGCGCTGCCCGAGCGGCGCAAGAGGAGCGAGCCGTGAGCGGGCTGCGTACGGCGCTCGGGCTGGTGTTGGCGGGGTGGCTCGCCGATCGGCTCGCGAGCACCGATCCCGACGTCGAGGCGGGCATCGCCGCGTACGAGGCCGGCAACCACGACGAGGCGCTGGCCGCGTTCGATCGCGCGGTGGCCCGGCTCGGCGAGCGCGGCGAGCTGTCGTTCGATCGCGGGCTCGCGTTGCTGGCGAAGGACGATGCCGAAGGGGCCCGCAGCGCGTTCGAGCGCGCGAGCGAGTCCGACGACGCGAACGTGCGCGCGAGCGCGTTCTACGAGCTCGGCAACCTCGCGTTCGAAACCGAGGACTGGGACGGCGCGATCGCCCGCTACATCGAGTGCCTGCAGGCGCGGCCCGAGCACGAGAACGCCAAGTGGAACCTCGAGCTCGCGCTGCTGCGCAAGCAGAAGAAGGAAGAGGAAGAAGAGGACAAGGGCTCGTCCGACGACGGGGGCAGCGAGGAGTCCGGCGGCAGCGAGGAGTCCGGCGGCAGCGAGGAGTCCGGCGGCTCCGAGGAGTCCGGCGGCTCCGAGGGCTCGGGCGGCGAGCCGGACGAGAAGCAGGACGAGAAGCAGGACGAGCAGAAGCAGGACGAGCAGAAGCAGGACGAGCAGAAGCAGGACGAGCAGAAGGGCGAGGATGCAAAGGAGGATCGGCCCCCCGAGCAGCCACCGGCCCCGGTCGATCGCTTCGACCTGCAGCGTGCGCTCGATCAGCTGGACGAGCAGGACGAGTTCCCGCTCGACCGCGGTCGCGTCCGCGTCGCACCACCCGCGAAGGACTGGTAGCGGATGCATCGCCCGACCCGACGCCGTTTCGTGCTGCTCGCCGGTGCCGCCGCGCTCGTGCCCGCGACCGCGCGTGCCGACGGGCTCACCGCGAGCGTCCGCACCGATCGCACCGACCTGCGCGTCGGCGACGAGATCACGATCGAGCTCGAGGTGTCGCGGGAAGGCACCGGCCGCGTGCCCGAGGTGACGATCCCCGAGGCGCTCGCCGAGGGCTTCGAGATCACGCAGAGCTTCGCGAACCGCGGCGGCTTCAGCATCAGCTTCGGCACCGGGGGCAACTCGCGCACGGTCAACGACTCCACGACGCTCGTCGCCGTCGCGCTGAAGCCCGGCACGTTCAAGCTGTCGTTCACGGTCGACGACGCCGGCAAGAAGGTCACCTCGAACGTCGTCGAGGTCGAGGTCACCGGCGAGGCCACGCCGTCCACCACGAAGCCGATCGCCGCGGCCAGCAAGCCCACCGAGGCCCGCGGCGACGTCTTCGTGTGGGGCGCGACCGACAAGTCGAAGGCCTACGTCGGCGAGCAGCTCCAGTACAACCTCGACGTCTACGAGCGCACGATGCTGTCGTCGGTGTCGATGCGCACGCCGCCGTCGTTCACCGACTTCTACACCTACGACCTGCCCGAGGGCGACGCGCGCATCGAGGAGATCGAGGGCGTGCCGTACCGCGTGCGCCCGGGCATGCGCCGCGCACTCTTCCCCCAGAAGGCCGGCACGCTCACGATCGGCGCGCCCGAGATCACGATCGGTCGACGCCGCCGCGATCGCGGCACCCCGCTCGCGGTCGAGGTGCACCCGCTGCCCGCCGAGGGGCAGCCGGCCCGCTTCTCGCCGAACAACGTCGGTCGCTACACGATCGCCGCGAAGGTCGATCGCGACAAGGTCACCGCCGGGCAGCCGCTCACCTGGACGATCGAGATCTCCGGCGAAGGCAACATCGCGCTCGTCGATCCCGGTGCGTGGCCCGAGCTCCGCGGCGCACGTCGCTACGAGCCGAAGATCGAGACCCACACCGAGGCGCGCGAGCGCATCGGCGGACGCCGCACCTACGCGTTCCTCGTGATCCCCGAGCACGGCGGCAAGCTCGAGCTGCCCTCCGTGCAGCTCGACTACTTCGATCCGCTGCTCGAGCGCTACGAGGTCGCGCGCACCGAGCCGATCGCGATCGAGGTCGAAGGCGACGTCGAGCTGCCACCCGAGCCCCCGGCAGCGGCGGAGGGGCCCACGCAGGAGCGCGAGGAGCTGGCGCCGATCATCGAGGTCGCGACCGTGCCGCGCGAGCCACCGGCGACGCGCTGGCTCACCGCGCGCCGGTGGCTGCAGCTCATGCTCGTCCTGCCCGGCACCGCGCTCGCCCTCGAGGGTGGACGTGCGGCGTGGCGGCGCTTCGGTCCCGACGACGCCGCACGCAGGCGCACGCGCGAGCGCACGCGTCGACGCGAGCGCATCGAGAGCGCGCGCGCGGCCGTCGAGTCGGGGGATGGCTTCCATGCCGCGATCGCCGGCTTGCTGCACGAGCTCGCCGTGGCGCGCACCGGTGGCGAAGGCACCGGGCTGCCGCGACCGGAGCTCGTGCGTCTGCTCGGTCGTCTCGGTGTGCCCGTGGCCGACGTGCGTCGGCTCGAGACCCTGCTCGATCGCTGCGACGCCGCCCGCTTCGCCGCCCAGCGCGGCACCCCGGAGGAGCGCCGAGATCTCTTCGACGATGCCCTCGCCCTGGTCGAGCGCTCCGATCTCGCACGAGGTGAGACATGAGCGCGTGGCGCTGGCTCGTGCTCGTGCTCGTGCTCGTTCTGCCCGCGACCGCGCAGGCCGATGCCGTCGACGAGGCCTACGTGCAGGCGAACGAGCGCGCGCGCGCCGGGGACTGGGCCGCGGCGGTGCGCTCGTACGAGCGCGCGAGCGAGCTGCTCGGTCAGCCGAGTAGCGTGTTGTCCTACGATCTCGGCACCGCGTACGCGCACCTCGGAGATCTCGGGCGCGCGAGCTTCCACCTCTTGCAGGCGCTCGAGTTCCGCGGCAACCCGACGACGGAGATCACCGAGGCGGCGCGCACGAACCTGGCGGTGGTCCGACGCCGCGCCGAGCTGCAGGCCGCGACCTCGGGGGCGCTCATCGATCGTCCGGAGACCTGGTGGGATCTCGTCGTCGAGATGCTGCGCGCTCCGGGCGTGGGGTGGCTCGCCTTGCTCGCGGGTGCCGTCGCGCTCGCGATGTTGGTGCTCCGAAGAGCGCGTGCTGCGGAGGTCCGGCGAAGGGCCGTCGCCGCCGTCGTCGCGCTCGGAGCCGTCGCTTGCTACGCCGTCCTCGGCACGCTCCATGGCCTCACGCTTCGCGCGGATCGCACCGAGCCACGCGCCGTCATCCTCGATGCGCGCGCAGACGCTCGCGAAGGACCTGGCACGCATCGCGCCGCGCCGTTCTCGATCACCGGCGGCAGTCGGGTGCGCATCGTGGATCGCACCCCAGGGTGGGCGCTCGTACGTTTGCCGGGGGGCATCGAAGGTTGGGTGGTCGAATCGGCGGTGGCCGAGCTCGACGGGCCAATTGGCCAGAGCTTCGGAGCGCGCACCGCTGCACCCGCGGCGCGCACCGCCACCGATGCAGCCCCGTGACCGCGCGGCGCGATCGGTTCGGCACCTGCGGCTGAAACGCCGATCGCGCGCGTGAGCGCGCGGTCGGGCGTGGGACGGCGGGGCGTGGTGGTGGCGCCGGTCCGGGCCCGGGGATAAGCTAGGAGGCAGGGTGCTCTCGGTCGTCGCCACGAAGATCCGGACGTCGCGGGACCAGACCGGTCTGACGTCCACGGTCGGCAGGATCTACGAGGGCTACCTGCTGTCGGAGCCCGTCGTGGGTCGCGGCATGGTGATCTTCCGCGACCCGAACGGGCGCCGCATGGTCACCACGGCCGTTCGTCGCGTGCTCGCGACCTCCGAGTCGAACGTGCTGTACGTCGAGACCGAGAACAGCGTGTATCGCATCTCGATCCGCGAAGAGCACATCGCTGCAGCGACCGCGTGAAGGCTACCTGCGTTGGTAGACATTCACGCGTAGGTACTCGCCTTCGCGATGGGCGGGCGCGACCGGATGGTCGACGCCTGCGCCCAGCGTGAGCACGCGGACGAAGCTCGTCCCCGCGTCGATGACGATGCGATCGAGGTGCTCGCGGCCGAGGTGGTGGCTGCAGCTGCACACGACGAGATGCCCGCCGTCCTCGAGCCGCGGTGCGAGCTCGCCGACGACGCGCGTCATCGCGGCGGCGGCCCGGTCGACGTCGCCGCGCCGCACCGCGAGCTTGGGTGGGTCGAGCACGATCGTACCGAACGGGCCCGCGAGCGCCGGGTCGCGCAGCGGCTCGAACATGTCCGCTTCGATCCACGTGATGCCCTCGAGATGGTTCCTCGCCGCGTTCGCCTGCGCGTGCGCCAGCGCGGTGCGCGAGCGATCGAGCGCGACCACGTCGACGCCGGCGCGTCGCGCATGCAGTGCGAAGCCACCGACGTGGCAACCCACATCGAGCAGCGCCCCACCGTGCGCGCGCGCGAGCTTGGCCACGAGGCGTCGATTCGCGCGCTGGTCGTGGTAGGCGCCGGTCTTCTGGCTCGGCGGCGCGGGGACCTCGAGCTCGAGCCCATGCTCGAGGAACACCAGCGACGACGCTTCGTGTTCCTCGCGTGCAGGGCTGCTCATGCCCTCGAGCTTGGCCGCCGACTCGGGCACGACGACGTGCAGCGGTCCCGACCAGCGCTCGCGCAGCCACTCGAGCAGCTCCGGCTCGCGCGCGGCCATCGGTGCGGTGCCGAGCTGCACGACGAGCGCGTCGCCGTAGCGATCGATGACGAGCCCGGGCAGGCCGTCGCCTTCGCTGTTCGCGAGCCGATAGCCGGTGGCGCGCTGCGCGGAGAGCCCGTAGCGCTCACGGGCCGCGAACGCGATCGCGAGCCGGCGCTGCAACCAGTCGGTGGGCGGCGGCTCGGCGCCGAAGGCGAGCATGCGCACCGTGATGTTGGAGACGGCGGAGACGAGCCCCCAGCCGATCGAGTCGCCGCGACGATCGATGACCTGCGCGAGCCCGTGGGGATCGGGGGCGCCGAGGAAGCGCGCGATCTGATTGCGACGCAGCCACGGCCCGCTCTCGGGACCGAAGCGTCCCGCGTCGCGACGCAGCTCGACGCGCACCACCGAAGCGGAGCTCATCGCAGCGGACGCTCCAGCGCGCCGGGCACCCCACGCTCGACCGTGCGCAGCTCGTGGCGCGCGGCCTGCAGCTCGCTCGCGAGCGTACGTCCCGCCTCCTCGGGATCACCGCTGCTGCCGCAGGTGAACACGTCGGCGGCCGCGTAACCGTGCTCGGGCCACGTGTGCACCGAGATGTGCGACTCGGCCAGCAACCCGACGATGGTCACGCCCTGCGGCTCGAAGTCGTGTGCGCACTCGCCGAGCAGCGTGCCGTGCGAAGCGGCGACGGCGGCATGCATCGCGCGACGCACGTGCTCGAGGTCGTCGAGCAGCTCGGCCGGGCAGCCGAACAGCTCGATCATGCAGTGGCGCCCGAGTGGCGGCGGGGCGCTCAGGAGCCCACCGAGATCTGCAGCATCGTGCCCATGAGCTGCGACGGGTATTCCTTCAATGGCTGGGTGGCGGGACCGTGCGTCACCTTGCCGTCGTCCGAGAAGCGCGAGCCGTGGCAGGGACAGCGCAGCGATTGCTCGTCGTTGTCCCAGCGCACGGTGCAGCCGAGGTGCGTGCACTTCGACGACAACACGCGGAAGCGATCCTGCTCGAGCCGCATCACGATGAGCGGCTTGCGGGTACCGCCCGGCTGCACGGCTGCCATGCCACCGGGCGTCGCGAGCGCGGCGATCTTGCCGATCTCGAACTCGACGATTCCGCTCTCGGGCGCAGCGACGGGAGTGACCTTCATCTTCTGCGGGCCACATCCCACGAGCATGATGCCGGCGGACGCGCCGACGAAGCGGCGCCGTGTGAGTGCGCATGCGGGGACCATCTGGTCGTCGCCGGCCGGGGGCTTCATGCGGCTGACTGCACCAGAGCGGCCGCGTCGGGACAAGCGCGAAACGCCCCCTTGCCGCGTGCGCGTGCCCGCGGCGGGCTGCTATGGTGCCGCCGTTGCTGCTGCCCATCTGCCTCGCGCTCGCCTTCGCAGCGCCCGCCGTCGCAAAGCGGGGCAACGATGCGATCACGCGCACGCAGGGTCCGGTGTTCAGCGTCGCGGCGTCGCCGCGGCTCGGCATCCTGCTCGGCGATGGCCGGCGCGTGATCCAGCCCTACGGCTTCGGCGCCGGTCTGCAGTTCCGTGTGCACGCGGGCCGGCTCGGTCCGTTCCGCTTCGGCGGTGAGCTCCACCTCGGGCACACGCGCTGGCTCGATCGCCGCTCGGTGACGACCGACGCCGGGGGTTCGGCGCGTCGCTACGCGTCGCTCGGGCACACCGACTTCGCGCTCGGGCCCTCGGTGCAGATCGTGATGGGGCCGGTGTTCGCCGAGCTCGGGGTCTCGGGCGGGCTCGGGATCTCCAGCTTCGTGCGACCCACGAGCACGTTCGCGTCCGAGGAGCAGCAGGTCGACGCGACGTCGGCGATGATCCGCGGCGGCGGCCACCTCGGCGTGCCGATCCGCAACAACTCGAGCATCATCTTCGGCGTCGCCGCGCAGAAGTACTTCTCGAACAAGAAGATCATCGCGAAGCCCGATCCGCTGATCGTCGACCAGCAGCCGGACGTGAACCCGTTCGACCTGGTGCTCGAAGTCACGGTCGGATACCACTTCATGTTCTGAGCGCGTCGAGGGCGCTGCAGTCGCTGACGAGATCGGCGAGAATGCGGCGGCATGATCGAGCGACTGCAGCCGCATCCCTCCCGTGTCGCGCCGCCGGGGCCAGTCATCTGTGTCGTGATGGACGGGGTCGGGATCGGGGCAGGCGATGCCGGGGATGCCGTCGCGCTCGCGCGCACGCCCACGCTCGATCGACTGCGGATGCTGCCGTCGTATCGGCAGCTCAAGGCGCACGGACGCGGCGTCGGCATGCCCAGCGATGCCGACATGGGCAACAGCGAGGTCGGGCACAACGCGATCGGGGCCGGCCGCATCTTCGACCAGGGCGCGAAGCTGGTCGCCGCAGCGATCGCCAGCGGTGCGCTGTTCGAGGGCCAGACCTGGCGCGATGCCGTCGCGCAGGTGCGACGCACCGATGCGCCGCTGCACTTCCTCGGGCTGCTGTCCGACGGCAACGTGCACAGCCACATCGATCATCTGCACGCGATGCTGCGGCGCGCGGCGGCCGAGGGCGTCGCGAAGCTCCGCGTGCATGCGCTGCTCGACGGTCGTGACGTGCCGGCCCGCTCGGCGCTCGGCTACGTCGACGCCACCGAGCGCGTGCTCGCCGAGCTGCGCGCGCAGGGTTGCGATGCACGCATCGCCAGCGGCGGCGGGCGCATGCGCATCACCATGGATCGCTACGAAGCCGAGTGGGCGATGGTGGCGCGCGGCTGGGACGTGCACGTGCGCGGCGAAGGCCGGCGCTTCCCCAGCGCACGCGCGGCGGTCGAGAGCATGTACGCGGAGCTCGGCGTCGACGACCAGAACCTCGACGGCTTCGTGATCGACGAAGGGCAGGGGCCGGTCGGTCCGATCGAAGCCGGCGCCGCGGTGATCCTCTTCAACTTCCGCGGCGATCGAGCGCTCGAGATCAGCAAGGCGCTCGAGCAGGACGCCTTCACCGGCTTCGCGCGTGGTCCACGGCCCGACATCTTCTTCTGCGGGATGATGCAGTACGACGGCGACGAGAAGGTGCCCGCGCGCTTCCTCGTCGCACCGCCGGCGATCGATCGCACGATGGGCGAGCTGCTGAGCGTGATCGGCAAGCGGCAGCTCGCGATCGCCGAGACGCAGAAGTACGGCCACGTCACCTACTTCTGGAACGGCAACCGCACCGGCAAGTTCGACGAGGCTGCCGAGCGCTACCTCGAGGTCCCGTCCGACGTCGCGCCGTTCGAGCAGCGTCCGTGGATGAAGGCCGCCGAGGTCACCGACCTGCTGATCGATGCGATCACCCGCGAGCACTTCGACTTCGTGCGGGTGAACTACGCGAACGGCGACATGGTCGGCCACACTGGCGTGCTCGAGGCGGCGCGCATGGCCGTCGAGGCCGTCGATCTGTGCCTCGCGCGCGTGATGACGGCGGTGCAGCGGCTCCAGGGCGTGTTGGTCGTCACCGCGGATCACGGCAACGCCGATCAGATGCTCGATCGGGAGAAGGACGGCACGACCCGCGTGCGCACGAGCCACAGCCTCAACCCGGTGCCCTTCGTGATCTACGACCCGCGAGCGCCGGGCGGCGGCCCGAAGGTCCGCACGAAGGACGAGGGCGAGCCCGCGAGCCTGGGCAACATCGCCGCCACGTGCCTCGAGCTGCTCGGCCTGCAACCCCCGAACGACTACCTCCCGAGCCTCCTCGAGCCGAGGTAGCGAGCCCTCCCCCTACACCGCGATCGGCTGGGTCATGTCGTCGTCGACGTGCACGCAGCCGCCGACGCGCGGATGGCAGGCGACGCCGTCGCGGCCGTTGGCCTTTGCGATGTAGAGCGCCGCATCGGCAGCCGCCATGATCGCCGCACGCGAGGCCGGGCCCGCGACGGGACGGTCGAGCACCGACAGATCCGCGACGCCGATGGACAGCGTGAGCGGCCGCGGCGCCAGTGGGTTGACGCGGGCGAGGGTCCTGCGCACGCGGTCACACACCACCATCGCACCGGTCGCGTCCGCGCCCGCGAGCAACACCGCGAACTCGTCGCCGCCGAGTCGCACGGCGACGTCGCTCGGTCGGATCGCATTCTTCAGCGCCGAAGCGACCTCTTGCAGCGCCCGGTCGCCGGCGGCGTGGCCGAGCTCGTCGTTGACCGTCTTGAAGTAGTCGATGTCGATGAGCAGGACCGAGATCTCCTCGCCGGTCCGCGAGGCCCGCGCGAGCGCCTGGTCGAGCAGCGGCTCGAGCCCGCGCCGGTTGTAGAGCCCGGTCAGCGGATCGGTCGTCGCGTCGGCATGGGCGCGCTGCAGCGTGGCCTCGCGCCGGTGGACGCGGGCGATGAGCTGCAGCAGCGTCGCGACGTCGGCCCGCGCGCGCAGGTCCTGCGGATCGCAGAGCTGCACCACGATGCAGTGCTGGGCGCAGCCGGGCTCCGCGATCGTGATGTCGACGTGGCCGGCTTCGGTGCCGTCGAGCTCGGCCCAGAGGATCTCCGGCAAGAGCCCCAGCGAGGCGACCGCGCGGTGCAGCACGACCTCGGGCCCTTCCGCGTCGAGCAGGAACTGCAGGAGGCGCAGTGCGGCACTGCCCTCGCGCCCGACGGAGTCGGACGCAGCGGTCTCGTCGGGGCCGGAGCCGGCGGCAGCGGCGGCCTCGGTGGGTCCCGTGGCCCCGTTCGAGCGCGCGTCGGCGGAGGAGGGTCGGTTCGTGGAGTGCGACGCCAAAGGCATGGCACTGCCGTTCCAGAGCAACCGCGATGCCAGGCGTGCCGCGCACGCCGATGGGGGCGCGCACGCGAGGGATTTGTCGCCGCGGCCCGTTTTGGTAACGTCGGAGCGTCATGCCCCACGTCACCAAGGCCCGTGCTTGTGCGATCGCGTTCTCGGCACTCTGCGCGGTTTCGGTCGCCAGCTGCAAGAAGAACGACCGCAAGAAGACCTCCGCCGCCGAGTGGATCGACCATCCGAGCTCCGGCAAGACCGAAGGTCACACGATCACGTTCGCGCCGCTCGGGGTGAAGTTCGCGATTCCCGACACGCTGTACGTCTACAAGAAGTGCGGCGAGGCCTCGCACTCGCCCGAGGGTGACCACGGCTGGGTGCCGATCATCACCTGCCACTCGCAGGCGGGCGGCGGCGATGCGTTCAGCGGCGAGGAAGACGGCGAAGAGGGCGAGGAGGATCCGTTCGCGGGCTCCGACGTCGAAGAGGCCACCGGCGTCGAGGACATCAACGTCACGTTCTACGTCACCCGCAAGACGCGACCGCTCGACGAGCGCGCCGTGCAGTGGTTCGAGAGCCAGTTCAAGCAGTCCGGCCTGTCCGTCGACGAGATCAGCTTCCAGCACGACTTCCAGAAGAAGTCGGGCATCTACGCGAAGCTGCACGTGACCGACGGCAACACGCCGACCCGCGAGATCGTCCAGTTCATGTTCCCGCGCAACGACGTCGTGTTCATCGCGCGCATGGAGTATCCGTTCGGCGACAAGCGCAGCATCGAGCAGGACTGGAAGTACATCCTGTGGAACTTCGACTGGATCGAAGGCTGAGCAGCCGCTAGGGGCGACGACGCGAGCTCCACGCGGCCCCCGTGCGCATCGCACTCAAGATCACGCTCGCGCTCACGCTCTGGACGATCGGCGTGCTCGCGGTCATGTCCGACCGCGAGCTCGAGCACGAGTTCGAGATCATCGATCGCGATCTGTCCGAGGGCCTCGTGCTCATGGGCCGCGCGTTGCAGCCGCTCGTCGCGGAGGCGTGGGAACGCGGCGGCGACGCGGAGGTCGCGGCTGCGCTGTCCGCCGCGTACGCGAGCGAGCAGGCCGTGCGGCTGCGCTGGCTCGTGCCGGGCTCGGCCGAGCTCGCGGCGCTGGAGCCCGAGCTCGGCAGCGCCGCCGAAGTCGCGATGCGCACCGGGAGCGAGCAGGTCGTCGTCTGGCCCACCGAAGGCGACTCGCCCTTCATCCACGCCTACCTGTCGCTGAAAGTCGCCGCCGATCGTAGCGGCGTCATCGAGCTGAAGCGCTCGCTCGACGTGCGCAACGAGTTCGCCGAACGCAGTCGTAGTCAGCTCGTGGTCACTGCGGTGGTCATCGGCGGCTGCGCCGCGGTGATGGCGATCGGGCTCGGCTGGTTGGTCGTCGGCCAGCGCGTCGGTCGGTTGGTGTCGATGGCGCGCGCGGTCGGGCGCGGCGACACGGTGCAGCCCGTACCCGCGGTCGCCAACGACGAGCTCAGCGAGCTCACGCGCGCGATGAACCGCATGGTCGAGGACCTCGCGGACGCGCGCGCCCGCAGCGATCGCGAGGCCAGCGAGCGCGAGCGCCTCACCAGCAAGCTCCGGCACGCAGACCGGCTGTCCACGATCGGCGCGCTGATGTCCCGGCTCGCCCACGAGATCGGCACGCCGCTCAACGTCATCGCCGCGCGCGCGAAGCTGATCTCGCGCGGCCAGGCGACCGGCGACGCGATCGTCGAGAACGCCCGCATCGCCGCCGAGCAGGCCGACCGCATCACCGAGATCATCCGCAGCTTCCTCGACTTCTCCCGCGAGGCCCGCGAGCCGCGACGCACGTTCGAGGCGCGCCGGGTCGTCGAGCACGCCGGCACGCTGCTGGCCGGGCTCGCGCGCGAGCGCCACGTCGAGCTCGTGATCGGGACCCCTCCGGATCGCCTGCGCATCAACGGCGACCTGCTGCTGCTCCAGCAGGCGGTCGCGAATCTGGTCGTCAACGCGCTCGACGTGGCCCCGAAGCAGACGCGCGTCACGGTCGAGGTCGAGGAAGGTGAGCACACCCCGCCGGCGGGTCGCGGGCATGGACCGGGTCATTACGTCACGATCACCGTCGGCGATCGCGGCGCAGGGATCGAGCCACACGTCCTGCCCCACATGTTCGAGCCGTTCTTCACCACGAAGCCGGCGGGCGCCGGTACCGGTCTCGGCCTGTCGATCGCGGCCGGCATCGTGCATGATCACGGCGGCTGGATCGACGTGCGCTCCGAGCCCAATCGTGGGACTCGGATAGCGCTGCACCTCCCGCTCGCGGAAGACGACGATGGCCGGACAAGCGCCCACTGACCAAGAACCGATCCGTGTGCTCGCGGTCGACGACGACCCGCGCTTCTGCGAGCTGCTCTCCGATACCCTGGTCGGGCTCTCGGTCGCGACCGTGACCAACGAGGCCGACGCGTTCGCCCGCGTCCACCAGTTCGAGTTCGATGTCGTGCTCACCGACCTGAACCTCGGCGGTGCCGGCGGCATCGCGGTGGTGCAGCGCTGCGCGGAGCTCGACCCCGAGCTCCCGGTCATCGTGATCACCGCATTCGGCAGCATCGACACGGCCGTCGCCGCGATGCGGGCCGGCGCCTACGACTTCGTCACGAAGCCGATCGAGATGGACTCGCTGCGCTTCACGATCCAGCGCGCGGCCGCGACCCGGCGTCTGCGTCGGGAGGTCCGCATGCTGCGCCAGCGCGTCGGCGGCAGCGGGGCGGACTCCGGGATCATCGGCGAGAGCGTGCCCACACGACGGATGCTGGAGCGCATGGATCGCTTCGCTGCCGTCGATGCGCCGCTGCTCCTGCGCGGCGAGAGCGGGGCCGGCAAGGAGATCGTCGCGCGCGGGATCCACCTCCGGTCGCGGCGCCGCGATGCGCCGTGGGTAGCGATCAACGTCGCCGCGTTGCCCACGTCGCTGATCGAGGCCGAGCTCTTCGGGCACACGCGTGGCGCCTTCACCGGTGCCAGCGAGAAGCGCCAGGGGCTGTTCGTGCGCGCCGACGGCGGGACGCTGCTGCTCGACGAGATCGGCGAGCTGCCACTCGATCTCCAGCCCAAGCTCCTGCGCGCGCTCGAGGAACGCGTGGTCCGACCGGTCGGCAGCGATCGCGACGTGCCCTTCGACGTGCGCGTGATCGCGGCGACCAACCGCGATCTCGAGGCCGCAGTCGAGGCCGGCACGTTCCGCGAGGATCTGTTCTTCCGCCTCAGCGTGCTCGACCTCGAGGTGCCGCCCTTGCGCGTGCGCGGGCGCGACATCCTGCTGCTCGCGCAGCACTTCCTGCAGCGGTTCGCGACCGCCGCGGGCAAGGAGGTGCGCGAGATCGGCTCGGAGGTCGCGCAGCGACTGCTCGACTATCCGTGGCCCGGCAACGTCCGCGAGCTCCGCAACGCGCTCGAGCGCGCGGTGACCCTCGCCGACGGGCCTGCGCTCAAGCTGCTCGACTTCCCCGAGCGCATCCGCAGCTACGCGCGCAGCGACGTGCTCGTCGTCTCGCACAACCCCACCGAGCTCGTGCCGCTCGAGCTCGTCGAGCAGCGCTACATCCTGCGCGTGCTCGAGGCGGTCGGCGACAACAAGACCCAGGCCGCGAAGATCCTCGGGCTCGGTCGCAAGACGCTCTATCGCAAGCTCGAGCGCTACGGCGTCATGCCGAAGGTCGACCGCGGGGCCCATCCCGAAGACGACGCCTCCGAGTCAGACTGACACACGGAGTCAGTCCGATACGAAGCCAGCGGGGCCAGATAGCAGTCGTTATGGCCAATTCACGGCCACTCTGACGAAATCTGGCCAAATCGCGACGCTTTCGGCGCGTCCCGTTCCGGGGCGCGGAGGATGCACGCCGCGCCGCTTCTGTGGGGCCGACGAGGAGCTGGGATGGCGGCTGAACCGAGCCGTCCGCACGAGGATTCCGGCGAGCGGCCCAAGCCGCCCGACCCGCGGCGCAGGATGGGGAAGCGGAGCACGCGGCTCGCCGACGATCTCGGCACGCAGCAGTCCGACTCCGACGAGGCGCCCGATGGGATGCAGCGTCAGCACTTCACGTGGGAGACGCTGAAGCGCGACGCGCCGGCCGGGATCATCACCGGCTTGATGGCGATCCCGCTCAACATCGGGATCGCGCTGCTCTCCGACTACCCGATCCAGATCGCATTCTTCACCGTCGTCGTCGCGTGTTGCATCGGGTTCGCGACGTCGCTGGCTCGACCGGGCAACTACATCGGTGTGCCGGGCGTCGCCGCCGGGCTCGCACCGGTGCTCGCGCTCGGCGTCCATCGCTACGGCATGGAGACGATGCCCTGGATCATCTTCCTCGTCGCGTTCTCGCAGATGGTGGTGTGGAAGTACCGACTCGAGGGCTACGTGCTCAAGGCCGTGCCCAAGTACCTCGTCGAGGGGTTGCTCGCGGGCGTCGGGCTGAAGATCGCGATGAAGTTCCTGCCCTACACCTACCAGGTGACGGCGGAGACCGACGAGTGGTGGTCCCCCGAGCGCTCGAAGATCGTGCTCTGCTCGGCGGCCGCGTTCCTCCTGTTCGTGTGGATGTACAAGAAGCTCAAGGACAAGAGCCCGGGGCTGCCCTACATCGTCGTGATCGGCGGCAGCGCTCTGCTCGCCACGCGGGTCGAGTTCCCGCTGCTCGAGTTCGTCCCGGTCGAGATCGGCTGGGTGATGCCGTTCCCCGACTTCGCCGCGATCACGCCGCTGCGCCACGTCGAGATCGTGCTCTTCGCGATGATGCTGAGCTCCGTCGACATCATCGAGCAGGTGATGAGCAACGCCGCGATCGAGAAGATCGATCCGCTCAAGCGCAAGACCTCGTCGAACTCGAGCCTGTTGGCGATCTGGGTCGCCAACCTGGTGTCCTCGTTCTTCGGCGGGATGACCAACCTCGACGGGCTGGCCAAGAGCTCCACCAACCGCATGGCCGGCGCGGTCACCAAGATGTCGGTCTTGTTCGTCGCGCTGGTGCTGGCCCTGGTGCTGATGCGGCCCGAGCTGCTGCTCTACCTGCCGAACTTCTCGCTCGCCGTGCTGATGATCTTCACCGGCTGGAAGATGATCGCCGGGCTCTACCACGTCGCGCACGAGGGCAAGTACGCGTTCGGGTTGGCGGTCTTCTGCGGCGTGCTGGTCTTCCGGCTCGGCATCTTCGAGGGCCTGCTCATCTGCCTCGCGCTGCACAGCTTCATCACCTACATCGTCTATCGCGCCGAGAAGGTCGAGACGCTCGAGATCCTGCGCAAGTTCGTCGCGCTCTTCAGCGATGGCAAGGGCCATCCGCACAAGACCGACACGATGGACGTCGGCGAGGACAAGCACGGTGGCGTGCGCTACACGAGCGTCGTGCGCTCGGCGACCGCGCGCAAGGACCTCGATGCCTTCATCGGGGACTGGGCCGACGGCGTCAATCGTCACAACCTGCTCAGCGTCGTCGGCACCTACGAGGTCGACGGCCTGCTGTGGGGGACGTTCGCCAAGCATCTGCACGCGGGACACTTCCAGATCAAGAAGTACTTCGAGCACCTCTTCGGGCTCGAGGGCCTGAAGGTCGTGTTCGACTCCGGTGAGATCCGCCAGTACGGCAGCATCTTCATCAAGTCCGGCGCATACACGTTCACCTACCGCAAGAAGGGGCTGCTCGTGAGCGTCCCCGCTCGCTATTCCTTCGTCTGCAAGAAGGAACGCACCGGCTGGTACATCGTCGAGCACCATTCGTCCGAGTTCCCCGCCTGACGCAGCTAGGAGCCCCCGTGGACACCACGCTCTTCATCGAAATCGACACCGTGATCGCACTGCTCGTGCTGCTGTTCGGCAGCATGACGGTGGTCAAGCAAGGGCACGTCGGGGTCACCACCCTGTTCGGTCGCTTCCGCCGCGTGCTGCGACCGGGGTTGCACTTCCGCATCCCGTTCGTCGAGTCGGTCTTCCGCAAGCTGTCGCTGCAGCACCGGTCCGCCGAGCTGGAGTTCCAGGCCATCACGGGCGATCAGGCGAACGTCGACTTCAAGGCGCTCATCATCTACGCGGTCCAGAACGACCACGAGGAGACGATCAAGCGTGCAGCGTTCAAGTTCATCGACGAACGCAGCTTCATGCAGGCGTTGGTGCGCAGCATCGAGGGCTCGATCCGTGCGTTCGTGGCGACGAAGCGCCAGGCCGAGATCCTCGCGCTCCGGCGGGAGATCGTCGACGAGGTCAACAGCCACATCGAGCACGAGCTCAACGACTGGGGCTTCCACCTCATCAACCTGCAGATCAACGACATCGCCTTCGACGAGGCGATCATGCGTTCCATGGCGCAGGTGGTGGCGACCAACAACATGAAGGCCGCGGCCGAGAACGAGGCCCAGGCGCAGTTCATCTCCAAGACCCGCGTCGCCGACGCCGAGGCGCACGCGCGGCGCGTCGTGGCCGAGGCCGAGCGCGATGCGGACCGCCTGCGCGGCGAGGGCAATGCCGCGTTCCGTCGTCAGCTCGCCGCGGGCCTCACCGACGCCGATCGACAGCTGCAGTCGTGCGGTGTCGATCACGCGATCCTGCTCTACACGGAGTGGCTCGAGGCGATGAAGCACGTCGCGTCGTGCAGCCACGGCAACATCCTGTCGTTCGACGGCTCGATGGACGGCTTCGAGAAGACGATGCGGCAGATGACCGCGCTCGGGCGCACGAGCGGAGCGCCGGCGGCCAACGTCACTGCGGCTGCGCAGCCCCAGCGCTGAGCCCGTGCGCGCGGTTCACTTCGCCGGGAGCCGCTCCGGACCGAGGCGGTCGAGCAACGCCAGCAAGCCGTCGAGCACCGTGTAGGGGTGCGGCGGACAGCCGGGGACGTACAGGTCGACGGGGACCAGGCCGCCGATGCCGTCCTTGCACTCGTCGTGGCCGACGTAGGGTCCGCCCGAGATTGCGCATGCGCCCACCGCGATGACGATCTTCGGCGGAGGCACTGCCGCGTAGGTCTCGAGCAACGCGAGCCGCATGTTCTCGGTGATCGCGCCCGTGACGAGCAAGCCGTCGGCGTGCCGCGGCGACGCGACGAACTGGATCCCGAATCGGGCGAAGTCGAACACGGGGGTGCCGAGCACGTTCACGTCGGACTCGCACGCGTTGCATCCGCCGGCGCTGACCTGACGCAGCTTGAGCGAGCGGCCGAACAGCGCGAGCAGCTTGCGCTCGAGCGCCGCTGCGCGAGTGACGGTACCGTCGCGCACGACCAGGTCGTCGCGATGTCGGGCGGCGAGGCGATGGTCCTTCGAGTGGGTGATCGCTCCCTCCGGGCAGGCTTCGACGCACTCGGTGCAGAACAGGCAACGACCGAGATCGACGCGCAGACCGTCCGCATCGCCGGCGATCGCTCCGGTCGGGCAAGCGTCGATGCACGCACGACACCCGGCCTTGCAGCGCTGCGGATCGATCACCGGTCGACCCCGAAAACGCTCCGGGAGCGCAGGTGCTTCGGCGGGGAAGGCCCCCGTGCGGTGACCCTGTCGGAGTCGGGTGAGCAGCACTCGCAGCATGGTGTTCTCGCTAGAGATCGTGGCCGCAGTAGGAGAGGTTGAAGCTCTTGTTGCAGAGCGGGAAGTCGGAGATCTGTTGGTCGCGCAGCGCCATGGCCAGTCCCGCCCAGTTGTGGAACGACGGATCGACCACCTTGTACGCGGCGAAGCTCCCGCGCTCGTCCGTGATCGCAACGTGGCAGAGCTCGCCGCGCCAGCCCTCGACCAGTGCAGCGGCGATCGTCGCCGGACGCGGAGCCGCGCATGGACGCCGGGCGTCGCCGCGCGGGAGCTCGCGGAGCTGCGCCCTGACGAAGTCGATCGACCGCTCGATCTCCAGCGCGCGGACGTAAGCGCGCCCGAAGACGTCGCCCGCCTCGCTCGTCGAGATCGGGATGTGCGAGACCTGGAAGATGCCCGTGGGATGGGTCTTGCGCACGTCACGTCGCAATCCGCAGGCGCGGGCGGCCGGGCCCACGAGCCCGAGCGCCGACGCCGTCGCCGTCTCGACGCGCCCGGTGTCCTCGAATCGCGCCATCACACTCGAGGTCTCCCACATCAACTTGGTCGCCCCGCGCACGTCGCGTTCCGCGGCGTCGAGTCGCGACTGCAGCTCCGCGAGCATCGCGGGATCGACGTCGAATGCGACTCCGCCCGGCCGGACGAGCCCGCGGCCGAAACGACTCCCGCAGATCTGCGCGGTCATGTTGAGGAAGTCGCCGCGCAGACGTCCGCAATATGCAGCGGTCGGCAGGAACCCGACGTCACCCGCGAGCGCGCCGAGATCTCCGACGTGGTTGGCGAGCCGCTCCAGCTCCAGCGCGACACCGCGGAGCGCATGAGCTCGTGGTGTCGCGCGCGACCCCGCCAACGCTTCGCGTAGCTGACAATACGCAGTCGCATGGCCGATGGTGGTATCGCCGGCCAGCGTCTCGGCATAGTGGATCGATCGTCGGTCGGGTCCGCCGGTCATCCGTTTCTCGACGCCGCGATGCTGGTAGCCCAGCGAGATCTCGAGGTGGAATACGTGCTCGCCGTGGCACTGGAAACGAAAGTGCCCGGGCTCGATGACCCCGGCGTGCACCGGACCCACCGCGACCTCGTGGATCTCCGCTCCGTCGACGCGGAAGAACTCCATCACGCCGACCGTCGGGACCTCGCCGACCGGCCGACCCCACGCATCCTGGCCAGGGCGATAGCTGGCGTGGAAGCGCACCGGCTTCAGCCAGGGATGCCCCTCCGGCACGACGCCCCATTGTTCGGCGAGCTCGCGCTCGAACAGCTGCGCCTCTCCACATTCGGGTGTCATCGCCGGATAGCGAGCACCGGGAACACGCGTCCGTGCGCACTCGAGCAGGCCCTCGTCGTCGTCCGCGAGCACCGCCCACAATGCGAGGCCCTCGCCGACCGGCACTCCGAAGAGCGCGCTCACCCGGCAGCGCCGCGCGTGCGCGCCGATCACGAGGGCACGGAAGTCGTCGAAGGGCAGCTCGGGCACCGACGCCACCGCCACCGCCGCGCCATTCGGCATCGCGATCGCCGGCGAGCTCATCGCGGCGGCTCCACGTAGGCGGCCGCGGCGTGCAGCGCATCGTCGAAGAACGGCGGGAGATACAACCCGAACGTGAGCACCGCCGCCATCAGCAGGAGCGGGGGGCCGACGGTACCGAGGCGGTCGGTGAAGCCGACCCGGACCGACTCTTGCGCGGGGCGCCCGAGCACGACGGCGAGCACGGTGCCCCCCATTCCCACGAAGACGGCGAAGAGCAGCAGCAAGAAGACCACGGCGAGCCCATGGCGACCGTCCGCGATGATCGTGCGGAGGATCGTGAGCTCGCTGACGAACAACGCGAACGGCGGAGTACCGGTGGCCGCGAAGAAGCTGACGAGGAAGAGCGCCGCGGAGGCGGGCACGCGTCGCAGTGCACCATTGGCACCGTCGATCGTCTTGCTGCCGAAGGCGCGGTGGATGTTCGCGGCAGCCAGGAACATCGCGCCCTTGGTCAGCGCATTGGCGACGAGATGCAGCAACGCACCGAACGTGGCCATGCCGCCGATTGCGACGCCCAACACCACGATGCCCATGTGCTCGACGCTCGAGTAGGCCAGCATGCGTTTGTAGTCGCGCTGGCGGGCCATGAACACCGCGCCGATCGCCATCGACAGCAGTCCGATCACCAGCATCAGCTCGGCTGCGAAGGCTCGTTCGCCTGCGGCGCTGCAGATCTGGTAGAAACGCAGCAGGCCGAGGAACGCACAGGTCGTGAGCCCGCCCGCGAGCAGCGCTCCGACCAGCCCCGGGGCCTCGCCGTATGCATCGGGCTTCCAGGTGTGCATCGGCGCGAGCCCCATCTTGGTGCCGTAGCCGACGAAGAGCACCACGAACGCTGCGTGCAGCCACGGACGCGAGAGCCGACCGGCCTGCAGCACGAGGTCGTCGACGAGCAGCGTGGTGTGGAGCCCGGCGTGGAGCGCAGCGTAGGCGAGGAAGAACGAACCGAGCAGCGCGAGCGCGACCCCGACGCCGCCGATGAGGATGTACTTCCAGGTGGCCTCGAGCGAGCGCGGTGTGCGGTTGAAGAACAGCAGGGGCGCGGACGCCAGGGTGTTGGCCTCGAGCGCGATCCACATCAGCCCCAGGTGATGCGACGTCACCATCAGCGTCATCATCGCCAGGAACACCAACAGCGCGAGGCAGAAGACACGATTCGGACGGTCGCCACGGAGTCGCAGATAACCGGGCACGTAGAGCGCGCAGGCGAGGTACAGCACGCTCACGAGCGGCAATACGATCCGGTTCAACGGATCGAGCGCGAGCCAACCATCGAGCTCCGCGACCTCGCCTTGCACGAGTGTCCAGATCGTCAGCGACGTGTGCAGGATGGCCGCCGCGGGGACCAGCAGCGGACGTATCCGAGCGGACGTGATCGCGAACGCCGCGATGGCGAACAGGATCGGCAGGAGCACCAACGCGACCAACATCGGCTACTCCTCCTTGAGCGCCTCGAGCCGCGTGACGTCGATCGACGAGAACGCGCGGTTGATGTGGTTGATGACGATGCCGATCACGAAGATCGCGACGAGCAAGTCCAGCAGCACGCCGATCTCGACGAGCAGGGGCATCGCGTCGTGGAGCGTGAGGCCCATGATGAAGATGCCGTTCTCGAGCATCAGGTAGCCGACGACCTGCGTGATCGCCTTGAGTCGGGTGGTCAGCACCAGGAACCCGGCCAGCACGGTGGCGAGCGAGGCGGGGACCAGGAGCGAGCCGACGTGCTCCGCGGCCAGCGGGAGCTCGTTGGCGAACAGCACGGCGGCACCCGTGGTGGCAGAGCAGAGCAGCAGCGAGCTCACGTAGCTGACGAACGGCTCGATCTCCCGCTTGATCGCCGTGTCGCGGAGCGCACGGCCGAGCATCCCGGGGATCAACACGCCCTTGAACGCCATCGCGAGCGCGCCGACCACGAGCGCGCGGATGTCCGTCCAGCCGTGCACGATCACGGTGATGACGCCGAGCAGCAGGCCCTGCACGGCCGAAGCGTTGATCGCCGAGCGCAGTCGACTCGTGCCGAGCACGAAGAAGTTCATCAGCAGGACCAGCACGAGCAGTGGATCGACGAACGACGCCATGGCTCACCGTACGAGCAGGAGATGCCCGAATGCCGTCACGAGACAGGCCGCGACCAACAGGCTGAGGGTCTGGACGAGCCGCAAGCGCGCCATCACCGACTCGACGACGCCGACGACGATCGCCAGCAGCACGACGACCCCCACGAAGGCGGCCCACGCCGTCCACGGGTCCAGCGTGCCCAGCGGCGCGGCGACGCCGAGCACCAGCGCGCCGAACACGAACAGCTTCAGCGACGCCGAGTAGAGGATCAGCCCCAGCGGTGGGCCGCCGTGATCGAGCACCATCACCTCGTGGATCATGGTCAGCTCGAGATGGGTGTTCGGATCGTCGAACGGGATGCGACAGTTCTCGACCAGCATCACCACGAAGAGCCCGACCACCACGGTCGCCATCGCGGCGCCGTCGCCGATCCACACCGTCGCGACCTGCGGGCCCAGCATCTCGGAGAGCGAGAGCGAGGACGTCGCACGGGCCACCACCAGCAGCCCGAAGAACAACGCCGGCTCCGCGAGACACGCGAACGTCGCCTCTCGGGCTCCGCCCATGCCCTCGAATGCGGAGCCGGTGTCGAGCGCCGCGGCGATCGTGAAGAACCGCGCGAGCGCGAGCACGTACGCGAATGCGACGAAGTCGCCGGCGAAGGCGATCGGCGCCGGGTGTGCGCCGAGCGGCACGACGAGCGCCGCCAGCAGCGTCGTCACGATCCCGACGACCGGGCCGGCCAGGAACACCCACGTCGTCGTGCGGCTGAGCACGAGGCCCTTGCGCAGCAGCTTGAGCAGATCGAAGTATGGCTGCAGCAACGGGGCGCCCACTCGCCCGGCGAACAGCGCCTTCGTCTTGTTGATGATGCCGAGCAAGAGCGGCGGCAGCAGGAGCACGAGCGCGACGTGGATCACCGCGTTCACGTCCACACCTCGCGGATGCTCGCCCATGCGAGCCCGAGCACCAGGACGACGACGATGTAGAGCAGATAGAGGTGGAGGCTGCCGCGCTGCAGCCAGCGCAGCCGCGCGAGTCCATCGCCCACGCCGCGGAACAGCGGCTCGTACGCGCCGCGGGTCAGGGGATCGCTCGCATCGGTCGAGTAGGCGGCATGGCGAGGCAGCGCGCCCTGGGGTGGGGTGACGCGGGCCTGGAAGCGCAGTCGCGCCGGCAGCATCCGTTCGACGAGCAGCTCCGAGAACGAACGGCTGGTGTACTGCATCCGGGCCGAAGGCGCCGCGTAGCCGCATCCCCAGGTCGCGGTGGTGCTCGCACCCCGGCGCCGCCATGCCATCGCCGCGCCGGCCATGGCGAGCACGCACAACAAGACGATGGAGAGCCACGCGATCGGTGCGGCGGTCTCGGCGATGACGCCGAGGCGTTCCGTCTGCGTGCCCACGAGCTCCGCGACCAGCACGCCGTGGAGTCGGAGCACGTGGCCGGGTAGAGCTGCGCAGAGCAGGCACATGGTGGCGAGCAGGACCAGCGCGCCCGTCATCATCGGGGGGGATTCATGCGCCGACTCGGCCGCGTCGCTGCGAGGCTCGCCGAGCAATGCGATGCCGATCAGCCTGACGAAGCAGAGCACCGCGACGGCGCCGACGATCGCCAGCATCGCGACCGCCGCGACGCCGGCCAGTGCCTCGGTCGATTCGGCGCGTAGGCCGATGTCCAACAGAGCGCGGTAGAGCAGCCATTCGCTCGCGAAGCCATTGAGCGGCGGCAGCCCGGAGATGGCGACCGCACCGATGATCCACAGCGTCCCGGTGCGGGGCATCCGGCGCAGGAGCCCGCCGAGCTGCTCGAGATCCCGGGTGCCGGTCGCGTGCACGATGCTGCCGGCGCCCAGGAACATCAGGCCCTTCATCGCGGCATGGTTCCAGACGTGGAAGAGGCCGGCTGCGGTCGCCAACGCTGCGATGCCCGTTGCACCGCGCGACGCGGCCCAGACCCCGGTGCCGAGCGCGAGCAGCACGAGCCCCACGTTCTCGATGCTCGAGTATGCGAGCACGCGTTTGAGGTCGCGCTGATAGAGCGCGAGTACGATGCCGATCGCCGCACCGGCCAGGCCGAGTGCGGCGAGCAAGACCCCGAACCAGCTCGGGGCCGGGATCCAGGTCAGCACGCGCAAGAGCCCGTACAACCCCAGCTTGATCAGCACGGCCGACATGATCGCCGACACGTGGGACGGCGCGGCGGCGTGCGCCTCGGGCAGCCAGACGTGGAGCCCCACGACCCCCGCCTTCACCCCGAACCCGAGCAGCGCGAGCAGCAGGATCACCGCGGACATCGTCGACGAGCTGCGATCGCCGGCGGCGAGCTCCGCGAAGCCCAGCTCTCCGCCCGCCAGGCTCGAGAGCAGCAGGAACATCGCGAGCAACGCCATCATGCCGACGTGCGAGGCGATGAGATACGACCAGCCCGCGCGGCGCACCTCGGCTTCGTCGTGATCGAAGCTGATCGACGCATACGCCACCAGCGTCATCACCTCCCACGCGACGAGGAACAACATGACCGTGCGCGCGAGCAGGACCACGACCATCGCCGCGAGCAAGATGTTGAAGGCGCCGGCGGTCAGCCCCAGCGTGGCGCCTTTGGTGCGGCTCGACATGTAGCTGCCGCCGAACGCAGCCGCGATCCCGCCCAGCGCGAACAACGGCACCAGGAAGAACGCAGCGAGCGGATCGGCTCCGACGAGCGCACCATCGCCGAGCCAGCCGATCGCGCGAGCGCCGGGCTCGACGAGGAGCCGTACCGAGCCCACCAGTCCCAGCACGCCGCCGACGACCGCGGTCGACGCCGCTGCGATCGGCGCGAGTCGTCCGGCCCGGCACGCGAGCATCGCGAAGAGCCCGCCACCCGCGAGTAGGGCGAACGCGAGGCAGACGAGCTCGGTCGCGTCCATCACGCTTCCTTCGGGGTCGCGAGGCCGGCCCGCGCGTCGAGCCGCGTGGCCTCGCGACACAGCTGCTCGAGGTCGGCGCGGCGGTCGAGCGCGGCGCGGAACTGCGGCTCGGCCAGGGCCTCGGCCACGCGTGCGAGCAGCTGCAGGTGCCCGCGCACGGTCGGGCTCACGATCATGAAGATCGTATGCACCGGCGTGCGGTCCAGGGCGCCGAAGGCGATCGGTTCCGCGAGGTATGCGACGGTGAGGCGAGCGGGCGCACCGGGAGCGACGATCGGGTGGCGCACGTGGGGAATCGCGATCCCGTCGCCGAGCGCGGTCGAGCTGGCCGACTCGCGCGCGAGCATCGACTCGACCACGAGCTCACGATCGATGCTCTCCGGTAGCGCCATGCCTGCGAGCACCTTGCGGATCGCGTCGTCGCGATCGGCGGCGTCGATCGCTGTCAGGACCCCGCCCGCGCGCAGGGCGTCCGCCAGCGACGTCGCACGGTCCCGCGGGTCCTCGGAGTCGAACGCGCGCGTCGATACGGTCAGGCGCCGATGGGTGGCCCACTCCAGCAGCTCGGTGCGGTTGAAGCGGATCTCCTCGCGCACCCGCTGGAACGGGATCTGCTCGTCGTCCACCCAACGGTAGACCTGCCGCTCGGTGGTGTTCAGCAACGCGGCGGCGTCCCGGACGTTCAGGAGCATCGCTCAGGCGGCTCCGTGGTTCGGCACGTGCGGACTATAGGGGAAAACGAGGCGCTCGCACCAGCGTGTCCCGATGCGGGCCCGCGCCGCTGCCGAAATCTTTGCGCGCGCTGCCCGAACCTGCGTGGCGGCAGCGTGAGCTACGAGTGCGTGGCACCATCGCCGCGGTGGAAGCCCTGCCGATCTACCTCGATCACAACGCCACGACACCAGTACATCCCGCCGTGCGTGACGCGATGTTGCCCTGGCTCGGCGAGCGTTGGGGCAACCCGTCTTCGGCCCATGCGCACGGACGCGCGGCCGCGTCGGCGCTCGCGACCGCGCGAGCGCAAGTGGCCGAGCTCGTCGACGCAGATCCCGACGAGGTGCTGTTCACGAGCGGTGGCACCGAGGCCGACAACCTCGCGGTGCTCGGCCCCGAGCTCGCCGTTGCCCGCGTCGTCATCTCGGCCGTCGAGCATCCCGCCGTCGCAGCCGCGGTGCGCGAGCGCGTGCGACGTGGGGCCACGAGCACCGAGCTCGAGGTCGACGCGAACGGCCGTGTCGAGCTCGGCCGTGCCGCCGACCGCCTGCGCGAGCCGGCGGGGTTGCTCTCGGTGATGCTCGCGCAGAACGAGACCGGGGTGATCCAGCCGGTCGCCGAGCTCGCCCGCATGGCTCGCGCGACGGATCCCCGCACGCTCGTGCACTGCGACGCGGCGCAGGCGGTCGGCAAGATCGCGGTCGACATGCGCGCGCTCGAGCTCGACCTGCTCACCATCGTCGGTCACAAGTTCTACGCACCCGCGGGCATCGGCGCGCTCGTCGTTCGCCGCGGCACCGCGCTCCTGCCCACGAGCCACGGTGGCGGACAGGAGCGAGGGCTGCGTTCGGGCACCGAGCCGGTCGCGCTCGCGGTCGCGCTCGGGGCTGCGTGTGCGCTCGCCCGCGGCGATCTCGAGCGCGAAGGCGCGCGGCAACGGGCGCTGCGCGAGGCGTTGTGGGCAGCGCTCGCCGCCGGCATCCCCGGCATCGTGCGCACGGCTGCCGCGGTCGAGACGCTGCCGAACACGCTGCACGTGCGCGTGCCGGGCCTCGTGGGTGCGGCGATCCTCGCCGAAACACCCGAGCTCGCGGCGTCGACCGGCTCGGCGTGTCACAGCGAGCACGACGCACCCTCGGGTGTGCTCGGTGCGATGGGCGTGCCTGCGCGCGAGGCCATGGGCGCGCTCCGACTCTCGATCGGTCGTGCAACCACCGCCGAGGACATCTCGCGCAGCGCGGCCGCGCTCGTGCAGAGCTGTCGTCGACTGCGTCCCGCCGGGCAATAGCCGCGTCGTCGCATACCGGCCCCACGCTGTGGCAGGATTCGTGGGTCCATGCCGTCGACCGTGGTCATCGTCGAGCGCAAGTACGACGCGCCACCCGAGCTGGTGTGGGCGTTGCTCGGCGACAGCAACCGCTTCGATCGCGCGATGAAGCTCGGGCTGCCGACGTATGCGTGGCGCGAGGTCGACGGCAAGCGCCAGCACGTCGCGCGTGCGGTGACGGACGGCATCCAGATGGAGTGGCTCGAGCCACCCTACGAGTGGATCGAGGCGCGGCTGCTCGACGGCACCCGCATCTACACGCGCGGGCCGCTCGGCAGCGGCGGCATGAAGGTCGAGCTGTTCCCGGACGGCACCGGCACGCGGGCGCGCGCGACGGTGTGGGGCAACTCGCCGCACTGGTACATGGCGTTCGTGAAGCCGATCGTGGTCGCGCGCATCCGCAACCGCACCGCGGCGTTCATGGACGCGGTCGGCGACGTGCTGCGCTCCGGTCCGCTGCCGGGCGATCCCGACGCGCCGCCGATCGTGCGCGTGCAGCCGCTGCTCGCGACCAACGTCGGCGCCGCCGCGCGCGGCGTCGTGACCAAGCCCGATCTGGTGGAGCTCGAGCGTCGTGCGCGACGGCTGCGCGACGTCGGGCTGCGCGCGGACACGGTCGAGCGCGTGATCACGCTCCTGCGCGACTTTCCCGACGAAGAGGTCGCGCAGATCCAGCCGTTCGCGCGCGCGCGTGCATGGGGGCTCGATCGTCGCGAGGTGCTGCGCACGTTCCTCCATGCCACGCGGGCCGGGCTCGTCGATCTCAACTGGCAGATCAACTGTCCCGTGTGTCGCGTGTCGGCGGCGGTGGCGAGCTCGATGGACGAGCTCGGCAAGCAGGTGCACTGCGACGCGTGCAACATCCGCTACGACGTCGACTTCGCGACGAGCGTCGAGGCGGTGTTCCGCTGCAACACGGCGGTGCGCAACGTGCAGCCGGCGGTCTTCTGCGCGGCGAGCCCCTCGTTGCGGCCGCACGTGCTCGCGCAGCTCTCGCTCGCGCCTCGCGCCCGGCGCGAGCTCGCCATCCCGCTGCGCGACGGTGCGCTCATCGTGCGCACGCTCGGGCGTCAACGCGCCGGCGAGCGCCGCTCGCACGACGTGCCCGCGGAGATCGTCGTGCACGTGCGGGCCGACGCCGTGACGATCGAGGCCAGCGGCACGCGCGAGGGTCCGGAGACGAAGCTCGTGCTCGTCTCGGAGCTCGACGAGCCGGCGCACGTGCTCGTCGAGCGAGGCACATGGTCGGGCGAAGCCGTGCTCGGGGCCGCGATCGCGTCGTTCCCCGAGTTCGTCGAGCTGTTCGCGACCGAAGCGCCCGCAGCCGGCCTCGATCTCAGCATCGGACGCATGGCGTTCCTGTTCAGCGATCTCACCGGATCCACCGCGCTCTACGAACGCGTCGGCGATGCCCGCGCGTACGCGATCGTGCAAGAGCACTTCCGGATGATGGAGTCGGTCATCGCGCAGCACGAAGGCGCGGTCGTGAAGACGATGGGCGACGCGGTCATGGCCACGTTCGCCCGCGCCGACCTCGCTGTCGCAGCCGCGCTCGCGGTCGCGGATGCGGCCGCGCAGGAGCAGGCCGAGCACGGCATCGGGGTGAAGCTCGGAGTGCACGAGGGCGCGTGCCTCGGAGTGCGCGCGAACGATCGCCTCGACTTCTTCGGCACGACGGTCAATCTCTCCGCGCGACTCCAGGCGCAAGCGCGCGCCGGCGAGCTCGTGCTCACGCGCGAGCTCGCCGAGCATCCACGCGTCGCCGAGTTGCTACGCGACCGGCGGATCAGTCGGCGTTTCCGCGCGGCGCTGAAGGGCATCGCCGTCGAACAAGATCTCGTCGGCGTCGAGCTCTCGGTGGCCGCAAGCGCGGCCAAGGCGGCCGCGCAGCCCGACCGCGCGAGCGGAGAGTGACGCTGGTCGCGCGCTCGCAATCGGCGTAGCATCGCGAGCAGCCGAATGCCGCCCTTCGACGAGACCAAGATGCAGCGCGTGCTCGCGCGTTTTCCGTGGCGGCGACGGAAGCCGCGCTCGGGCGCGCAAGGCGTGCCGCCGATCTCGTTGCGCACGCGCGATGGCGAGCAGCTGTGGGCCGATCCGCGCGAGCTCGCCGAGTTCTCCGATCCGGGGCCGGCACTGCTGTGCGTCGCGTTGCACGGCGATCTGACCGGGCGCGCGCTCGTGCGTGGGCTCGTCGATCACCATGCGCGCGTGCGTGGCATCGCGCTGCCCGACGCGGTCCCCGAGGTCACGCGCGCCGGCGTCACGTTGCTCGACGACCTGCTGGGTCAGTCGGGGCTCGATCCCACGGCGGCCATCGGCCCGCATGGGCTGCGCGAGCTCGTGACCGCGACCTGGGCGATCGCTGCGGCCGAGCCGGGCGACGAGCGCGCGGCCTGAGCCGATCCGGCCGGCACCACGTACCGCTCGAAGCCGCTCGCGCACGTCAGACTCCGCCCGCGCAGGCACGTACCTACGCCGCACACCTGGCCCCGTCACAATGTGGCGGTTCGGCCGTCCACCGTGCGCTCCTTTCGTGGCCATGGCTACCGAGCTTTCCATCGCCGACCGGGGTCAAGTCGCCGGAATCCCCGACCCCGACCCCGTGGCATGGCTCGTGTAATCGAGCTGCTGCCGCCGTACTCCGCTTCCGCCCATGACCCGTCATCAATCCGCGCTCTTCCGCCAAGTCCTCGTGGTCACGGACGTCGCGCTCTCCGCGTTGGCGTTCTTCTTCGCCATGCAGCTGCGTGGCTGGCTCGGCGCGACCTCCGGCGGGTCCGGGCTGCTCGGCGAGCTGCCGCACTTCGACGCGACGCAGGCCTACAACCAAGTGCTGCTCGTCATGCTCCCGCTGTGGGCGGCGAGCTTCCTCGTGTGCCGCACGCAGGACTTCCGCGCCGGCTTCCGGCTGGTCACGTGGCGACAGATCCGCGCGGTCTCCATCGGCCTCGCGCTGCTCGTCGTCGCCTCGTTCTGGTTCAAGTGGAGCTTCCTGTCGCGCAGCTTCGTGTTCGTTCTCGGCGCCGTGCAGCTGCTCGTGTTGGTCGGCGGCCGCATGGCGATGATGTGGCTCATCAAGCGCGGCAAGCGGGTCGACGATCACCGCGTGCTCGTCGTCGGCTGCGGCGAGGCGGCGGTCGCGTTCGCGAGCTCGCTGCGCGACCGCGCGGCGTGGAACAACCGCTTCATCGGCCACCTGTGCGTGCCCGGCGAAGAGTGCGATGCGGCGGCGGAGCCCAAGCGCGGCGATCTCCGCGACCTCGAGCGCCTGCTCGACACCGAGGTCGTCGACGAAGTGGTGTTCGCGGTGCCCGGGCGCGGGCTCGAGACCTTCGAAGCCGCGCTCCAGGCCTGCGACGTGCGCGGTGTCGACGTGCTGGTGACGATGCAGGGCGTCGTGCGCGGCAGCGGCAAGCTCGAGCTCGCCCACGTCACCGGCTTCGACATGCCGATGATCGGGATGTCGCGCGTGCCGACCGGCCAGGGCCGGCTGCTGCTCAAGCGGCTCATCGACATGCTCGGCGCCGCCGTGGCGCTGCTGCTCTTGTCGCCGGTGATGCTGGTCACCGCGATCGCGATCAAGCTCGACTCGCCCGGCCCCGTGCTGTTCACGCAGGTCCGCGCGGGTCGCAACGGCCGCAAGTTCGTGATGCTGAAGTTCCGCTCGATGTGCACCGACGCCGAGAAGCGTCGCGAGGCGCTCGAGCACCTGAACGAGATGGACGGCCCGGTCTTCAAGATCACCAACGACCCCCGCATCACGAAGGTCGGCCGGTTCATCCGCAAGACCAGCATCGACGAGCTGCCGCAGTTCTTCAACGTGCTGTTCGGCTCGATGAGCCTGGTCGGCCCGCGTCCGCCGCTCCCGTCGGAGGTCGCGAAGTACGAGGGCTGGCAGCGCCGTCGCCTGTCGGTGCGTCCGGGCATCACCGGCATGTGGCAGGTGTCGGGGCGCAACGGCATCGACTTCGCGAAGTGGATGGAGCTGGATCTCGAGTACATCGACAAGTGGTCGCTGTGGCTCGACATCAAGATCCTGTTCCGCACCGTGCCGGCCGTGCTCATGCGCAGCGGCGCGAGCTGAACGTCCCGTGACAATCCCGGCGGCGGGCTAGGTCCGCACCACGCAAGCATGACCGTCCGTGCCCGCGAGCGATGACGGCGACGCGCCTCGCCGCGCACCATGCTTGGTCGTGGAGGCCCACGCCAAGATGACCCGAGGATTGCTCGTCGCCACGCTCGTCACGCTGCTCCTGCCCACCGTCGGTTGCGAGACCGACAAGGCGAACGCCAGCGAGAAGGACCCCAAGTCGACCGTCGAGAAGGGCAAGACGGACCCGAAGTCGACGGAGGTGAAGTCGACCGACACGAAGCCCACCGAGGTGAAGCCGGCCGATGCGAAGCCCGAGGAGGCGAAGCCGGCCGATGCGAAGCCCGAGGAGGCGAAGCCGGCCGATGCGAAGCCCGAGG
>CAZFKC010000002.1:0-74893 GCA_964519175.1 uncultured Nannocystaceae bacterium | reverse complement strand
AAGCCGGCCGATGCGAAGCCCGAGGAGGCGAAGCCGGCCGATGCGAAGCCCGAGGCGGCGAAGCCGGCCGATGCGAAGCCCGAGGCGGCGAAGCCGGCCGATGCGAAGCCCGCGGAGGCGAAGCCGGCGGACGCGAAGTAGGATTGCGCGCAGCCGGTCGCCCGCGGAAGCGTGGGCGACCGGCGACGCGCTCACGGCATGTACGCCGCGATCATCTCGCAGTCGAGCACCGGACGCCCCGTGGGATTGGCACACGGAGAGGCGCACGTGCCGAGCAGTGAGCCCAGCGCGACGAAGCCGATCGGTCCACCGTACGGCTCGTAGACGTACTCACCGTCGGGGGTGGCGTCGTCGAACACGTGCAGCGCGCCCTGCAGATCGGGATTCGCGTAGCTGGTCAGCGCTTCGTCGACCCGTGCGTGCATCCATCGCACCTCCCGCGACGTCAGCGGGACGCCGACCGCAGCGCCGTGCGCGAGCATGTCGAACAGATCCTGGTCGCCGAGATGCGGCACCGGCTCGGCCACGCCCTCGAGCCCGTCGAGACCCTCTTCGATGCGCGCGGTGATGCCGTCGAGCAGCGCCTGCGCGAGCGCGTCGTCGGCCGACAGGAGCGCATTGTTGGCGGCGGCCTCGTGGAAGCTGCGCAGGATGTTGCCGTTGTGATCGTTCGCCCCGATGATGACGGGGTCGAGCGGACCGATGCCGTTGCCGCAGTCGAGCTCGCCGGCATCGAGGTGACCGAGCAGCCGGATCGCCAGCTTCGCGGTGCACTCGGCGTCGACGAAGTAGGTCAGCAGGTCCTGCGGCAGCCAGAACTCGCCGTCCTTGTCGAGCGTGCCGATCTTCCAGCCGTCGTCCTCGACCTTCTTCGCCCACGCCGAGTAGGCGACGCGGAGCTCCTCGAAGTCGGCCTGCGTGTCGGGATCGTCGAAACCAGCCGCGCAGCTGCCGAGCTGCGCGATGGCCCGCAGCATGTGCCCGATATCGTCCTTGCTGCGCTTGTTCTTGATCCAGATGTCGCCCCAGTCGGGGTTCTCCGGCACGTGCACGTACTCGCTCGGATCGGCGTCGAGGCCGGGTCGATCGAGCTCGTAGTCGATGTGGAACGAGCGCCCGTTCTCCTCGGCGTCGACGGACTCGGGATAGAACGCGCGGCACAGCATCGGCGCGTCGGGATCGTCGGGCTCGCGGACCATCGCGCGGATCCACGCCGTCATGCCGCGCATCATCCGGCGCACGAGCTGTTCGTGCTCGGGGCGCTGCCACAACGCGCTCGCGTAGCAGACCCCCTCGAGCACCGGACCGGTCCGCAGCCCGTTGTTGTCCGCGCCCTGATCCCCGTGCGCGTAGGTGATCGCGCCGTCCGCCTTCACGAGCGTCACGCCGCTCCACCACGTGCCGTACCAGTAGCGCCCCCGCGGATCGCTCTGCGGCCAGCCGTGCACGCGCTCGTCCACCAGCTCGAGCCAGCGCACGCTCTCGAGCAGCTCGAGGTAGCGCGAGGTGGCGAGCGCGAGCTCGGCCTCGTCCACCGGCTCGCCCTCGTCCGGGCGCGCGAAGTCCAGCGGCAGCCCCGCGGGGCACAGCGGCGCGAGCTCGGGGGGATCGCCGGGCTCACCGGTGCTGGAGCTGCTCTCGTCCGCGCTGCTGCTCGACGTGCCGGCGCTGCTCGTGTCCGCGCCGCTCGTGCTCGTGCTGTTCGAGCTCGTGCCGGGTGCACCCGACGACGTGTCGACCGCGGCATCGCGACCGTCGTCGCCACACGCGATCACCAGCATCAGCAAGCAAGCGAAACGAGCGCGCCGCGCGAGCATGTCACTGCATCCTCGCACGGCGCGCGCGGCTCGGGAACCGAGGCTCCCGCTCGTCGGACGTCACTCGCGGGCGAGCAGATCGATCTCGGGCCAGCTCTGCGCGCTCTCGTCGAGCGTGGTCTCGCGCGCGAGCACCTCGTCGCCGCGCAGCAGCTCGGCGAGCTCGGGCTGCGCTTCGCCGATCGCGGCGATCGAGCCCTCGACGTCCTGCGGCTCGATGACCCAGTCCTTGCGGCTGAACATCTTGATCGAGCGCTTGCCGTTGCTGAGCTCGAGGCACAGCTCGAACGGCTCGGGCGCTTCACCGTCGCACTCCCACGTCTTCACGCGGAGCTGGGCCTTCTGCCGCTCCTGCGGCAGGAACACGCTCAGCCGCTCGCCCTCGAGCCCCCACTGGAACAGCTCGACGAAGTGGCGCCACTGCGACGACTTGCCGAACCCACCGATCTTGCCCTGCGGATGCTTGACCAGCACGAAGTGGTTGATCATGTCGCGCTGATCGGCGGGGACGCGCTCGATCCACACCTGGTTCACGGCATGCCGAGCGCCCTCGTCGCCGACCTCGTCGTCGCCGAAGATGCGGCTGCCCACCATCCACGTTCCTGCCACCAGACCCCCGACGATCGCGAGGGCCACTACCTTCTTGCCGGCTTTGGACATGGGGCGACCCTACCAGCTCGCTGGGGCGCATATTCCGGGCAATCGTGGACGCCGTTCGCGGCGGCTCGCCTGGTAGGATTCTCGGCCCTACCCGGGCTCCGCGGTGGCCGACTCGACCGCACCGACCATCCGTGCCGCGCTCGACGAGCTGGTGCACCAGTTCGCCGATCCCTACGCGTTCGTGCGCGAGCTCGTGCAGAACTCGATCGACGCCGGCAGCGCCGAGATCGACGTCGACGTCACCTTCACGCCCGGCGAGGGCGAGCAGGGCGTCGTCACCGTGCACGTCGACGACTCGGGCGAGGGCATGACGCGCGAGATCATCGAGAAGAAGCTCACCCGGCTGTTCTCGTCGAGCAAGGACGGCGACCACACCAAGATCGGCAAGTTCGGCATCGGCTTCGTGTCGGTGTTCTCGCTCGACCCGGAGCTCGTCTGCCTAGACACCGCGCGTGACGGCGAGCGCTGGCGCGTGCTCTTCCACCGCGATCGCTCCTACGAGCTGATCCGGCTCGCGACGCCGGTCGAGGGCACGAGCATCGACGTCATCAAGCGCGGAACCGTCGAGGACTTCGCGGAGATCGCCCGGCGCTGCGAGGCCTCGCTGCGCTTCTGGTGCCGCCACGTGCCGGCCGAGGTCCGCTTCCGCGGCCAGCCGATCCGCGAGCCGTTCGATCTGCCCGGCGCGCCGTGCCGCGTCGAGGACAAGGGCGAGATCGGCAGCATCGTGGTCGGCCATCTCGAGGACGGCGCGTCGTTCTGTGGCTTCTACAACAACGGGCTCACGCTCTACGAAGCGGCGCAGCACTTCGGACCCGCCGCGACGTTGGGGCCGATCGCGTTCAAGGTGTGGTCGCCGCAGCTCGAGCACACGCTGACGCGCGATGCGGTGATCCAGGACGCGGGGTTCCACCGCGCCGTCGAACGCGTGCTCGCGATGGTCGACGGGCCGCTGGCCTCGCGCGCGTTCGAGCTGCTCGAGCAACGCGGCGACGAAGGCGGGGCGACGGCGGTGTACCTGCGCCGGGTCGCGGGCTGGCACGCGACGCAGCTCGGTGACCTGCCACGCGACGTCGATGCGCGACGGATCGCCCGCTCGCCGTCGGGGCGCGCGTGGACGGTCGCAGGCCTTCGCGCCGCGGTCGGTCGCGAGCTCGTCGCGTTCAGCGAGCACCGCTCGCCGCTCACCGACGAGCTCGAGCGCCTCGAGTATCCCGTCGTCGCCGGGCCGCACGACGGATCGCTCGCGAACCTCGTCGCCGCGATCGTCGGCCCCGAGGTCGCGCTCGCGGCCGTGCACGAGCGCTGGTGCATGCCGCTGCTCGTCGACGACGCGCCGTCGGCCTGGCCCGCGCTCGCGGATGCGCTCGCGCTCGCGCTCGGCGTCGCCGGAGCCAAGCTCGGCGACATCGTGCTCGGCGAGCTCGACTATCCCGGCTCGCCCATCGCCGATCGCGTCGCGATCACGCAACACACCCCAGGCGCGCTCACCGATCTCGACTCGGTCGACACCTTGAAGGTGGGCTTGTTCTCGCGCCGGCACAGCCTCGTGGTGCACCGCGGCCACCCGGTCACGCAGGAGGCGCTCGCGCTCGCCGAGCACGAGCCCGAGATCGCGGCGTATCTGCTGGTGAAGGCCTTCCGGCTCGGACGCGGGCTCGATGCGACCCTCGACACCAAGCTGATCGAGCACGTGGTGGAGCGACGATGGCCGACGGCGACGCACTGATCGACGGCCTGCGCGCGCCCGGGCAGGTCACTGCACGCGGTCACTTCACGCTCGACGCCGAGAAGGCGCGCGAGAAGATGCGCATGTTCCAGCTCGCCGATCCGCAACGCTACGTGCTGCTGGTGCTGCAGGCGCTGGTGGCCCGCGGTGCGCTGAAGATCGGCGTCGACATCGACACGGACGATCTGCGCATCGAGAGCGACGCGCGCCCGTTCGCGCACGACGAGCTCGTCGACCTCCACAACGTGTTGCTGGGCGAGGCCGTGCCCGCGCCGGGCCTGCGCGAGCTCGCGCTCGGGCTCAACGCTGCGCTCGCGCTCAATCCTCGCTGGCTGCGGCTCGAGTCGGCGACCCCCGAGGGAGGCACGCGGCTGATCCAGCGCCCCGGCGAGCCGGATCGCACCGAGCCCGTCCCGGCCGGCGAGCCCGGCGTGCGGCTGCACGTGAAGGAACGGTTCAGGCCCGGGCTGCTCGCGCGCTTCTTCCGGGTCGGCAGCGACGTGCTGCGCGAGCAGGTGCTGTTGCGCACGCACTGTCGTCACGCGCGCGTGGTGATCGAGCTCGGCGGGCAGCGACTGCCGCTCGAGCCGCCCGCGGAGTCGGTCGGACGTTGGTACGACGTCGTCGTCGGCGAGCGCGTCATGGGGCGCGTCGGACTGTCGAGCGAGGGTGGTCCCGGTCGCATCGAGCTCGTGCGCCACCAGATCTGGATGTCGGCCCACGAGCTCGCCGACGAGGCCGGCAGTGGCGTGCGCGCGGTGCTCGACGTCTCCGATCTGCGCACCGACGTCTCGATGGCCGAGGTCGTGCGCGACGACGCCTACGAGGCGCTCGTCGACGCGATGCAGCGCGTGGTCGACGTCGCGGTCTGCGACGCGCTCGCGGCGTTCGAGCGCTCGCGTCTGCCTCCGTGGCTCGCGGTGCAGCTCGCCGCGCGCATCGGTGATCGCGGCCTCGTGCATCCTCTCTCGCCGGTGCTCGACGCGTGGCTGCGCGCGCCGCTGTGGAGCCGGCTCGACGGCCAGCCGCTGTCGACCGCGATGCTGCTCTCCCGCGCGTCGGTCGAGTACAGCGAGGAGCGCCCCGACGAGGTGCCGCAGGAGGTGGCGGCGTTGGTGGACGGGCGGCACGGCGCGGCCGCCCGACTGCGGGCGATCTTCGGCGAGGCGACGAAGGATCGCTCCGAGCGGGTCGTGACCGCGACGAAGCGGATGCTGGCGAAGCGCGCGTTCGAGGCGCGGCGGCATCCGCCCCAACTCCCCGACGACCGCATCTACCACACGCAGGTGCCGGTGACGCTCGGATCCCATCGGATCGGGGTGCTCGCCTTCCACACCGACGATGTCGAGCGCGGGTGGATCCGCATCGTGCAAGACGGCTGCTTGCTGGTCGAGCGGGCCACCGAGCTGCCGATCGCGCGCGTGCATGCCGTCGTCCACGGCAAGCTGGCCGCGAACGCGAGCTACGACGACGTGTTGCGCGACCGCGCGTTCGGAGATGCGATGCACGCGGTGCTCGTCGCCTACGACGTCGCGGTGCAGACGCTCGCACGCGAGCGGGCGGCGGAGCTCGACGAGCGCACGAGCGAGGACCTCTGCCGCCACCTCGCGATGATCCAGACCGACGACAGCGCGCCTGCCTGGCTCGCTGCGCTGGGCGTCCCGCAGGCGCAAGTCGACAAGGTGATGCGCGAGCGGGGGCGGCCGTGGAAGATCCTCGTCGCCGACTTCGACGCGCGCGAGCGCAACCCGCTCGTGACGCTCCCGCTGTTCCAGGACGCGACCGGCGCGCCGCTGTCGCTGGCCGACATCGCGAAGAGCTGGCGCGAGCGCGGGAAGATCCGCGTGATCGCCAAGGGCCGACCCCGGCTCTCCGCGACTCCGGAGCCGATCGTGCGCGCCGACGAGAAGCGCCTCAAGGTGCTCACCGCGATCTTCGGCGCGAAGGAGATCGAACGTGCCGGCACCGAGTTCGACCGCTGGGTCGCGCGCGACCGCTTCTTCGCCGAGTTCGCGCCCAGGCCGATGGCGCTGCCGCTGCCGTGCGCGCTCGGGCCGTTCACCGTGGAGATCGCCGGACGTCCGGCGCTGGTCGGGCTCGCAGCGCCGCCGCATGGCCAGGAGCCCGGGCGGAGCGCGGTCGTGCAGGTGTACGTCGAAGGACGCCCGCTCGCGACCGAGCGCCCCGCGTGCACGATCGGCGGCGTACAGGTGGCGCTCGAGGCCGAGCTCGCGTGGGTCAGCTCGAAGTTCGATCGCCTCGCGGGCGAGGTCGCAGCGAAGGGGATCGCCGCTGCGGTTGCCACCGCCGTCGGCGAGCTCGCCGCGCGCGTCGGTGAGCTCGAGCCCACGCGGCGGCTGCGGATGGTGCTCGAGCTCGGGCAGCTCGTGTGGCCGGGGCCGACGTGGCTGCACACCTGGCTCGCGCTCGGTCGCGAGCTCGGCGAGCCCGAGGCAGCGCGCTGCTATGGCGAGCTACGCGTGCTCGCCGACCGCCACACGACGGAGAAGCTCCGCACGGTGCTGCGCGGCTTCCTCGACGAGAGCGTCACGCCGATGCCCGAGCGCGTCGCGCTCGAGCTGGAGAATCCGCTCAAGCAGGCGCGCACGCAGGGCGGCGAGGCGATCGCGGCCCTGGCCCACGCGCGGCAGTGGGCGGAGCTCGGCGTGCTCCCGACGATCGGCGGCGACGCGCGCAGCCTCGCCCAGCTCGTCGCGATGGTGGATGCGAAGCAGCGCATCGGCTACGTCACGACGCCGCAGCCGAACGCGACGAGCGAGCTCTTGCTCGTCGACCGCGAGCAGGTCGACTGGCTCTCCGCCATCCTCGGTGCGGACGCGCTGCAGAACGTCGAGCCCCAGCTCCGGCTGCGCAACCAGCGAGCGGCGTTCGAGCAACGGCCGCCGCGAGCGACGTTGGAGCCCGATCTCTTCGAGGTGCTGGTCGCGGTCCCGGTCGACGAGGCCGGCATCATCGGCACGCTCGCGCTCCCCCGCTTCCCGCCGGGTGGAGGGTTCGGGCGTGTGCTCGTCTGCCACCGGAGGCGCGAGGTCTGTGCGGTCGATCCACTCGAGGGCACGCCGCTCGTCGGCGTGCTGGATGGCACCGGCTTCGGCGAGACGTCTGCGTTCATCGCCCTGACCGAGCCCGAGCTCACCCGCGTGCGCACGTGCTGTACGAATCATCGCGCCGCGCTGTTGGTGCAGCTCGCGCGTCGCTGGGACGCGCTCGCTCCGCTCGTGCCGGTCGCGGCCGCGTGGGCGCGTCACCTGCTCGCGGAGCTGCTGCCGCACTCGCGGGCGAGCCACGTGGCGTTGTCCTCTGCGGGCGTCGCCGAGCTCGCGACCCGGCCGCTGTTCATCGACAGTCTCGGCCAGCCGTTCACGCTCGCCGAGCTGCGCGCCGAGCTCGACACGCACGGCGACATCGCAGTCGTCAGCGAGGCAGGCCTGCGCCTCGACCGGAGGTTGCTGCACGTGCGCGACGCGAGCGAGCTCGAGCAGGTCGAGGCGCTCTTCGACGCGGTGCTCGATTGCGACGAGCGGGCACGCGCGCGGGCAGAGGTCGAGCGCTCGATGCAGAGCGCACCGCCGCTGCCCGGGGTGCCGGTCGACGCGTTCGCCGTGGTCGAGCTCGACGACAAGGAGCTCGTCGGCAAGCTCTGGCTCGATCCAACGGTGGGCGACGAGACCGAGGTCTGCATCGGGACCGGCGGCCGTACGATGGATCGCCGTCGACCGACGAAGACGTTTCCCTGCGGAGGCGCCGTCACGGGTCTCGGAGTGGAGCTCGCGCCCGAGAGCGGCCGCTGCAAGCTGAGCCGTCAACGCATGGGCTACCTGCGCTCGCGCGCTTCGCTGCTCTACCAACAGCTGCTGGCGAGCGTGCGCGATGCGATGCCACCCGCCGACGAGCCGCGCACGCGTGCGCTCGCGCAGCTGCTCCTGCGCCTGCACGCGCTCGCCCAGGCCGGCGGCTGCTGGCCGCGCGACGAGCAGCGGCGGTTCTACCGTGACCTCCGCACGCTACCGCTGCTACCGCTGCCGAACGGTCGCGCGATCTCCCTCGACGTCGCGTTGCGCGAGCGACCCAACGCGCTGGCCCACATCGGGCTGTGGGAGGAGGGCGACGCGGCGATGGACGACGGGGGCGAGGCCGAGGTGCCGGTCGACACCGCGGCGCGGCTGGCCGCGCACATCGAGGCCGTCGCCGACGAGCCGGCCGCGCCCGAGCCCGTGCCGGCGGCGCCGACGGCCGCCGAGTCGATGCCCGCGCTCGAGCTGCTGCTGCCACCTCGACCCCCGACGCCGGAAGAAGTGCTCGCGCAGCGCGTGCGCGACGAGCTGCGGCTCATCCGCGAGCGCGACGCGTCGCTCTTCGCCGAGCTCTACCTCGAGCGCGTCTGCGTGGCGCCGATCGGCGGCAGCCGGATCGCCTGGTCGCATGGTGGCTCGGCCGCGCTCGACTCGCTGCATCCCATCGTGCGGCGAGCGGTCGCCGAGCCCGATCCGCTGCTCGTCAGCCTGCTCGCCTCGGCGGCCTTCACCGTGCTGAACGTCGCCTACGAGGAGCTCACCGACGAGCAAGAGGCCCGCGTGCTCGCCCATCACGCCGCATATCTGCGCACCGCGGCGCGCTCGCGCGGCTGAGCATCGCCTGTGCTACGGTAGGCGCACGGACATGCGCGCGAGGCTGTCGGCGTTCGTCATCGGGTGGCTGTCGGCGTGCACCGTCGACGCCGGCAACGACACCACCACCACGGGGCCAGCCTGCACGGCAGGCAACTTCGTCCCGTGCCAGTGCCCCGACGGCTCGCAGAGCATGTCCCTGTGCGGCTTCGATGGTGTGCCGGGTCAATGCAGCTGCCCGGCGGGGACCGACGCGACGGGCAGCGAGAGCAGCTCGAGCGGATCGTCGACGGCCGAGAGCGGCACGTCGGGCGAGACCACGGCGGACACCACGGCCGCGGCGAGCACCGGCTGCGACGGCAGCATCTACGCCGGACGCGTCGACGACATCCCCTCGGTGTGGAGCATGGGCGGCATGACCGGGCTCGAGGCCGGCGCGCTGATGTGCGCTGCGATCGGCGGCGATCATCCGTGCGACTACGAAGAGGTGAAGATGGCCGCGGACGCCGGAGAGCTCGACGGCATGGTGAATTTCACGGCGTGGATCCACCGCACGACGATCGAGAACGTCGACGCCGTTCCGTCGCAGCCGAGCCCCGGTGGACGGTGCGTGGACTGGACGTACGCCGAGGACACGCTCGCCGACGGCGAGTGGGCCGAGTTCACCGAGGACGGCCTCGTCTACCACCTCGATCCGGACACGTTCTACGACGGGCTGGACGCCAGCCACGCCGATCCGATGGCGCTGCCCTGCGCCATGACGGCGCGCGCCGTGCTCTGCTGCAACGCCGCTTGCTGAGCCTCGGACGCGCTTCGGCGATTCGCGCGAAGGCCCGAGGGGGCTCGCGCCGTACACCGGTACTGGCTTTTCATGCATCGACGAATTTCGTTCCAACTGGCTTTCCTCTGGCTGGCGAGCAGCGGCGTGCTCGCGTGCAGTGACGACGGCGGCGCCGTCGACAGCACCACCCTCGACGGCAGCTCCACCGATTCGCCGACGACGGGCTCGTCGTCGGACGCGACCTCGCTCGGTACGTCGAGCACGTCGAGCGCGGACGAGTCGTCCAGCTCCGCGGCCGAGACGACGGCGTCGGAGAGCAGCAGCGGCACCGAGACCGACGGACCACCCGAGGTCGAGCTCGGCGCGGTGTGCCCGATCGACGAGCGCGTCGGCGAGGTCGCGATCTGGCTGGCCGGCGGCGAGGCCTCGCTCGCCGGTCGACTGTGGGACGCGCCGGATCCGTGGATCGGCCCCGCCGAGCTCACGACCGACACCTGCGCGTTCCATCACTTCGCCACGGACACGTGCGGGCAGTGCGAGGACGACGAGGTGTGCAGCTTCGCCGGGGAGTGCGTGCCGGTGCGCAGGGCCGATATCGACGCGGAGCTCGACGTCACCGCGAACGGGGCCACGATGACGATCGAGGCCGACGACATCACCGGTGATCTCTACGGCATCGTCGGTGACGGCGACGCCGACATCTCGCTCACGCTCCGCTTCGGCGGCGAGACGATCGAGGTGCCGGCGATCGCGTTCGCCCACGAGATCCCCGACCTCGCGCTCGTCGCCCAGGGCGACAGCTGCACGCCGCTCGGCCTAGACGCCACCTGGACGCCATCGACGGACGGCGCGCGCGTGCGCACGGTGATCCCCATCAACCACCACGCGGGTGGCCCCACGTTCACGGTCTGCGACGCGCCGGGCGGCAGCTTCCACGCCGACGCGGAGATGCTGCAGCCGCTCGCGGTCATCACATGCCTGGAGTACCAGGGCGTCGACGTCGCGAACACGGCTGCGCTGCACACTCCGCTCGGCTGCGTCGACGTGCGGCTCGGCGTGCAGCCGGTCGTCGATCTGCAGTGGCAGTGACGCCTGCGCGGGCGCGGGCTACTTGGTGCCGCCGCGCGACATCGTGCAGCGGCCCTGTAGCGTCGCGCCGTCGTCGACGTGCAGGCTGTGCGCGGTGACGTCGCCGACGACCTCGCCGCTCGACGCGATCGCGAGCCGACCGGTCGACGACACCGAGCCGCGCACCTTGCCGGAGATCGCCGCGTCGCCGGCCTCGACCGAGCCCTCGACGGTGCCACCGTGGTCGATGCGCACCCGCAGCGCGACGACATCGCCGACCACCGCGCCGTCGGCCGCGATGTGCACCGCCGCGCCCGACTCGATGTCACCCTCGATGCGTCCGGCGATCCACAGATCCGACGCCGTCGTGATCGTCCCGATGACCGTGGTGTCGTCGGTCAGCGTGGTGCGGGCTTCGAGCCCGCCGCTGCTCGTCGCAGCGCCGCTGCCCGACGCGGCAGCCGTGGCGCCCGAGCTCGACGCCCGCGCGCTGCTGCCCGACGCGCCGCTGCCCGACGCGCTCGAGCGTGCGCCGCTCGTCGCAGCGGTCGCGCTCACCGCCGACGTGATCCCGGTGGTCACGTCGATCGGGATCTCGTCGTCGTCGTCGGGGACGCCGGTGGCCGCGGGCCTGGACGGTGCGCTGGGCAGCGCCGCAGGCTCCGGGGCGGGTGCTTCGGTGCGCTTGGGTCGGAACCAGGACATCGCTCGGGCGATGTTCGGACGAGCGGGTCAGGCCGGCAAGGCACAAAGGCCGACGTTCTCGAGCCCGGGCGGAGACTGGCCCTCTTCGTACCAGGGCACGCACTCCTGGCCGCCGCCGAGGCTGCACTGGGCGGCGCCCGCCGGGTCGCTCGTGTCGCAGAACTCCGTGCAGCAACCGGTCGAGCCCGCGCAGTCCGGCACCGTCTCCGCGTTGCCGCAGAGCAGCCCGGGGTCGCACGAGTTGATGAACTCGCACGGGTCGCCCGCGGCACCCATCTCGCCCGACGCGTCGACGATGCACGTGAACTGATCGCTGCCCGCGGCGGGGAGGCACGCGACGCCATCCATGCAATCTTGGAGGATCGGATCGCACTCGGGGCGGCAGAGGATGAGCACGCCGTCGTTGTTGATCGTGCAGACGTAGCCCGGGTCGCACACCGGGTTCGCCGCGCTGCCCTGACAGAAGCCGACGCAGATGCCGACGTTCGTCTCGGGGTCGACGTAGTAGCACATCATCGAGAGGTCGCAGGAGTCGATGCCCGACACGCCGCTGCCTTCGACCATGCACTCGTCGCCGACCTGGCCCGGGTTGTCGTTGACCGGTGCGCAGCGCGTCGCGTTCCAGGCACTGCCGCCGTCGTTCGCCCACGGCATGCACTTCTCGTCGACGGGACAATCCTGCGCCCAGATGTCGCATTCGTTCGTCACGCCGCCGCCGTCGGGGTTCATGATGAAGCTGACCGTGGTGCTCATCTGACCGCTGGTGTCGCTCGGTCCGGTCTCGCCGCCGGTGTCCGGATCGGTCGTCATCGGACCGCTCATGCTCTCGGGCAGCTGGCCATCGCCCGATGAGCTGCTCGAGCCACCGGTCTCCTCGGCGCTCGCGTTGCCTTCACCTTCGCTCTTCGTGCCGCACGCGATCACGAGAGCCGACGTCCACACCAGCTTCATCCACGGTCTACGCATGATTTCGTCTCGCAGACGTGGAGTCTAAGCACCACCGCGGGCGAACGTCCAGCGCGATGACACCATTTGCGGCGCGCTCGGGTCGAAGCCACGGATCGAAAGGCCTACTCGTCCTCGAGCAGGCGATAGCTGTGCTCTGCTGCGGCCTCGATGTCCGCGCGGTCGAACAGCATCGTGCGGCTTCGTCCCGCCAGCCAATCGGCCTGGAAGTCCTCGAAGTGGGGACTGTCCGGATCCGCGACATTGCCGAGCGGGAAGTTGAAGTGCAGCACCGGCGTGTCTCCGTCGAATTCGCCGGTGATGCGGAAGATGGGCCCGTGCGGCGACGTGGACTGCATCACGACGCCGCCCTGGGCATCGAAGAACGTCGCGTCGGCGACGACGTTCGGCGAGCTCATGCCGCCGTCGGTGGGGTGCAGCCCGCGATCGATGCCCGTGCCGGTGGCGCCGTCGAGATCCGAGAAGCGCATGTCGCCGAGCTGGTACGCCCCGGGATCCACCGTGCCGTAGCGCGCCATCAATAGATCCGCCGTGTCGCCGAGCGCCGCGAGCATGATCCAGTCGCGGCCCTCCTGCAGCACGACGTCGCCGTCGGGGTAATCACCGCGCAGCGCCATCGTAGCGAGCTTGACGATGAAGGACGGTTGGAGCTCCAGCGCTTGCAGAAAAAGCAGCGGCAGATCGTCCTCCAGCGTCCGACGCGTCACGAAATATCCGTATGCGTGCATCACGAGCGAGACCCCGGAGTCGTGGCGCTCGGCCCGATCCCAGCCCGCGAGCGCGCCCGCGAGCGTGTCGAGGTCCGAGCGGCCCGCGAACTCGGCGAGCGCGGGATCGGTGGCGATGCGACCGTGTGCCGCAGCCAAGAGCGGCAGCAGGTCGTCGGCCAGCGAGCTGTGCACGTCGTTCTGCAGCGCCTGCATGTCGGCGATCCCCAGGCCACCCGCGGCGGTCAGGCGGTAGAGCTCGCTCTCGATGCGACCGGCGCGCCAGCCCGGGTCGAAGTACGCCCCGAAGTACCACGGGTCGTCGTCGATGCGCCCGTCGGCCACGAAGCCGAACGGGTCGTTGTTCGCGGTCACGAGGAAGCCGCGACCCTCGCCACGCGAGTGCGGGAGCTGCTCGGGGGGCAGGCGCGCGTCGGTCCACAGGCTCGCCGGGTCGTCGCCGTCCAGCACGAGATCGGGGCGACGACCGCCGCCGAGGTCGCGCACGGGCACCTTCGTGCCGACCCGATACGTGATACCGCCGCTGTCGGCGGCGACGAAGTTGAAGTTGCCGCTCCAGCCGAGCACGGCGCGATCGAACTCGTCGATGTCCTGCGCGCGGTTGAAGTCGAGCAGCCCGGCGAACGAGCTGGGACGGAAGCCGGTCCAGCTCATCAGCAAGCGATCGCCCGGATCACCGAGCGGAAGCGGCACGAGATCGACGGGCAGCAGCACGCCGTGGCCGGGGACGTCGACGAGGTCGAGCGCGCGGGTCGTGCCTTCGCCGATCGGCTTGCCCTCGCCACGGATCGCGATCACCTCCTGCCGGTGCGCGACCGCGACTGCGTTGCCACCGAGCATGATGTGATCGGGATCGGGCACGGCGACCGTCCACACGTCCATGACGTCGGCGAACGCGGTGGTCGGCGTCCACATGGTGCGATCGGTCTGCCCGACCGAGATGCCCGGCGTGCCGACGAACGAGAAGCCCGCCGCGTCGATGGTGCCGCCCTGCGCCTTGCTGTTGATGTGCTGCGCATAGAAGATCCCGGGCGGGTCGAAGTTCTGGTGCGGATCGCCGGCGATCAACGGGCGCCCGTTCGCGGTGTGCTCGCCGGCGACCGCCCAGTTGTTGCTGCCGAGCCCGCGCAGTCGCTGCACGCGACGCAGACCGCGGATGGTGTCGGCGAGCTGCGCGAGCGCGAGCTCGTCGAGCTCCGCCGCGGGCGCGAACGGAGCCGCGCTCGTGTCCTCGTGCGGGGCGGAGGCACCGGAGAGCGGGCCCATCGTGTAGACCGGGCGGATCGGCTTCAGGAGCTGCACCGCTGCGAGCGCGTCGGCAGCGAGCTTGTAGGCGATCGTCGCGAACACCTCGCGATCGAACGAGAGGTCGTTGCCGAAGCCCGTCATCGTCGCGATGGTGAGGATGTCGACCGGCGTCCACGGCTCGGGCGCGAAGTCGAATTGCTCCGCGCGGAAGCCCCACGGCCGTGGCACCGTACCGTCGGCGATCTCGGCGATGCGCGCATTGACGCCGCGCGACCACGCCTCGAGCACGGCGTAGGTGTCCGCGTTCTCGGCCATCATCGCGGCGGCGTGCTGGCGGGCCCAGCCCGGCCAGTCGAAGATGCGCGCGAGCTCGTCGTCCTCGACCGCGCGCTGTCCGAGCACCTCCGCGGCGCGACCCTGGGCACGTCGGCGCATCATCTCCATCTGGAAGAGGCGGTCGCTCGCCATCTGGTAGCCGGCGCCGTAGAACGCATCGTCGTCGGTCACCCCGAACACGTGCGGCACGCCGCGATCGTCGATGATGATCTCCAGCCGCGGCACCGGCTCGTCCTCCGCACCGGTGCAGCCGACCGTGAGCACACCGGCGAGCATCCACCACGATGGTCGTCGCATGACCACCAGCATGGACTCGCGGCTCGCACGTGGCCAGCACCGAAGCGTCGCGCGATCGCGTTGCTCGTCGCGTTGAGCGGCTTGCCCGAGCATGTGCAACTTGCTCAGCGGTGTGATGGGTCCAGCAACGCCGGATGTAGCTGCGCTCGCGTGCGCGTGTCGCTTGGCACGTTCGCTGCTCTCGTACGCGGGCATGCGGAGACCCTCGATTCGTGGTGCGACTCCTGTGGTGGTGCTCGGCGTGGTCGTGGCCGCATGCGGCGGCGACGACGAGAGCACGATGATGACGACCAGCGTCGGCTCGACGGTCGGTGCGAGCAGCACGCTCGGCGACGACACCGGCGACGCCGAGACCGACGAATCCGGCGGAGATCCGAGCGGCGATCCGAGCGGCGATCCGGGTGGGAATCCGAGCGGCGACCCGAGCGGTGATCCGACCGCGGATCCCACCGGCGACGAGGACGACTCGGCCGCCGGCACGTGCGACTTCGACATGTCCGCAGCCGTGCGGCTGACGGTCGACGTGAGCTGGGAAGGCGGCATCGCCGTGCTCGCGGGCAGCGGCAGCATCGACATCTGGCTGCTCGCCGAGCTCGACGGCAGCGGCACCGACGTCGCGCTCTCGGGTGGCGTGTGTCGCATCGAGCTGCCCGACTTCCAGACCGGTCTGCTCGCCGGCAACGAGACCTACGGCACCATGTTCCCCGACGCGAGCTGGTCGAGCCCGACGATGCCGAAGGTCGATGCGACCGTGATGGTGTCGAGCCAGGATCCGGGCGCGACGCTGCACCTCGAGCGAGGTGCGGTGGTGCTCGGCGGCACGATGACGAATCCGCTCGACGATCCGTGGCCCGCCGACTGGCATGCGCTCGCGACCGCGGACCACGACGGCGACGGCGCACCCGGGGTCACGGCCGAGGCGAAGACGGGGGGAAGCTACGCGTACCCGCGCATCGACATCCTCAATACGGACGCGCGCGCGGAGCAGCTCTACCTCGTGTCGCGCACGATCATCGAGCTCGACGGTGTCATCGACACCTGCGACACGGCGGCCGGCGACGCGACGATCACGATGGAGAACCACAACGTCGGTTGCGCGACCGTGGGTGGTGGTGCGTGCAGTGACGGGCAGACCACCACGCTCGACAACAACCTCCCGGTGTTCGGCATCGACGGTGGCAGCTTCGAGCTCGTGCGACTGCCCGATGGTTCCGGATGCGATGCGGTGTTCGGCGCGCTACCCTGACGACGATGGGCGCCGTACTCGAAGTCGCGGAGCGGATGTGGAACGGCGAGGTCGGCACGCACGTGATGCGCTCGCCGGCCGCGCTCGTGTCGGGCTTCCTCGGCCTCGACGAGGTCGCACCCGGCGTCGCGTTCGTGGGCAGCTTCGCCAACGTCACCGCGATCCGCACCGACGACGGGCTCGTGCTCGTCGATGTCGGCAGCCCGTTGCTGGCAGCGCGGGTGCGCGAGGCGATCCGTGGGTGGTCCGACGCGCGCGTGCACACGGCCGTCTACACGCACGGCCACGTCGATCACGTGTTCGGGTTCGGCGCGTACGAAGAGGAGGCGAAGCAGCACGGCTGGCCTACGCCGGTGCTCTGGGCCCACGAAGCCCTGCCGCGCCGCTTCGATCGCTACCGCATGACCGCCGGCTACAACGGCCACATCAACATGCGGCAGTTCGCGCTGCCGGTGCCGATGTTCCCCACCGAGTTCCGCTACCCCGATCGCACGTTCACCGAAGGGCACGTGCTCGAGCTCGGCGGCGAGCGCATCGAGATCCGCCATGCACGTGGCGAGACCGACGATCACGCGTTCGTGTGGATGCCGTCGCGGCGCGTGCTCGCGACCGGCGATCTGTTCATCTGGGCCGCACCGAACTGCGGCAACCCGCAGAAAGTGCAGCGCTACCCGCTCGAGTGGGCGCAGGCGCTGCGCACCATGGCGGCGCTCGAGCCCGAGGTGCTGTGCCCCGGGCACGGTCCGCCGATCCTCGGCGCGGCGCGGGTGGGGCAGGCGCTGTCCGAGAGCGCCGAGCTGCTCGAGAGCCTGCACGCGCAGACGATCGCGGCGATGAACTCCGGTGCGCGGCTCGACGAGGTGCTGCAGACGGTGAAGGCACCCGCGCACCTGCTCGCGCGTCCGTACCTGCGGCCCGTGTACGACCAGCCGGAGTTCATCGTGCACAACCTGTGGCGGCTCTACGGCGGCTGGTACGACGGCAACCCCGCGCACCTCGAGCCTGCGCCCGAGCGCGCGCTGGCGACCGAGCTCGCGACGCTCGTCGGCGGCGCGGCCAAGCTGATGGAGCGCGCGCGCGTGCTCGCGGAGGCGGGCGAGCTCCCGCTCGCGTGTCAGCTCGCCGAGCACGCCTGGCTCGCGGCGCCGGGCGACGAGGGCATCGCGAAGGCGCGCAGCGAGATCTACCTGCAGCGCGCGGGTGCGGCCGGCAGCCTGATGGCCCAGGGCATCTACGAGGCGGCGGCGCGCGAGCGGTGACGCCGCTCAGGCCGGCGGCGTCATGCCGAGCTCGCGCATCTCGAAGAACATCGTCTCGCGCAGGCCCGCCTCGAGCGGCCGCGGACTCCAGCCCAGCTCGCGCTCGGCCTTCGAGCTGCTCGCGATCGACGTGGTGCCCGCGACGCTGCGCAGCGCCTCTTCGCGGTAGGAGGAGGGCATGTGCGGCACCACTCGCTCGGCGAGGCCGGCCAGCTTCGCGGCGAAGCGCAGCGTGTCGCCGCCGAGCTTGAGCTTCGGGGCCGGGATGCCGGTGAGCGTCGCGGCGATCTCGAACACGCGCGACAGCTCGCAGACCTGACCCGCCACGATGTACGACTCGCCAGTGCGCCCGCGCTCCATCGCCTGGACGTGGGCGTGCGCGGTGTCGTCGACGTGCGCCCAGCAGTAGGTGGTGTCCTTCGGTACCGCCGGCAGCTTGCGCTGCAGGTACATCACGAACGTGTCGCGGATCGCACTGCGATCGCCCGGCCCGTACACGACGCCCGGCTGCACGACCACGAGCGGCAAGCCCTCCGCCATCATCGGCAGCGCGACCTCGTTGTGCGCGATCGCCTTCGTGCGCTCGTACACGCTGTTGTACGGCCCGGACGAGGGCGAGGTCTCGTCGACGGTGTGCCCGCGCGTGTCGGAGTAGATCGCGATCGTGCTGGTGTAGACGCCCTTGGCCACTTTGTGCTCGCGCATCAGCTCGAGCACGTTGCGGGTGCCGACGACGTTGATGTCGTAGGCCTGTCCTTCGTCGTCGGCGCCGATCTTGTACCAAGCGGCCACGTGGTAGACCTGCTCGGCCCCGACCATCGCCGCGCGGACACTCGCGCGGTCGCGGATGTCGCCGGCCACCGGCTCGGCGCCGGCCAGGCCCGCCGCGCGGCTCGGATCGCGCACCAGCACACGGACCGTGTGTCCCGCGTCGATCAGCCCTCGCGTGAGTCGACCACCGATGAACCCGGTCGCGCCGGTCACGAGCACTCGCATGGCCGCGGACGCTAGCATCATCTGCGGCGATTTCGTGCGCCGGGCCGGGAAGACTGGCACGGCTCGCCGGATTGTGGGATCGCTTGGGCGTGCCGAGCCCCGATTCGCAGCGTCCCGCCGGCGTCGAGACGGAGCGGGTGAACCTCGTGGCGCTCGAGCGTGCGCGCGTCGTCGCGCGCGATCGGCTGGGCTCGGGCTACGCCGAAGATCTGATCGACGCCGACGAGCTCGACCGCCGGCTCGAGGCGCTCGAGCGCGCGGCCACCCATGCCGAGATCGCCACTCTGGTCGACGACCTCGCGGCGCCGCACGTCGCCATCGCGCCTGTCGCCCCATCGGTCGCGCTCGTGCCCGTCGATCAGGTCGAGCCCAGTCAACGCATCGCGGCGTGGTTCTCGGAGACGAAGCGGGTGGGGCGCTGGACCGCGGCACAGGTCAACGAGGTGCAGGCGATCTGTGCGTCGGTGCGGCTCGACCTGCGCGATGCCCAGCTCGCCGAGGGCACCACCACCTTCGCGGTGCACGTGGTGATGGGCGAGATCGAGGTCATCGTCCCGCCGGGTCTCGCGGTCGACGTCGACTGCAGCGCGTTCTTCGGCGAGGTCGATCAGGACGAGCGCTTCGGCGACGAGCCGGTCACCACGGCGGCGCGCGTGCGCATCGTCGGGCGCGTGTGGCTGGGCTCGGTCACGGTGCGCGAGCAGCTGGCGGGCGAGAGCCGCTCGGATGCCCGCAAGCGCCGCAAGGCCGAGCGCAAGCGCCTGGCCGAGTCGCACAAGCGCAAGGCGATCGGCCCGGCGCGCTGATCCTCGGCGGCCGGGTCAGAAGCGGATCGCGACGCCGCCCGGACCGCCACCGATGCGGGCCATCGCGCGCGAGCGTGCGCGCGACTTGATCACGCCGCCGGTGATCGCGAGCGCCGTGCCCAGCACGAGCGCCGAGATGCCGACCCAGAACGCGCCTTCCATCGTGTTGTCGGCGTGGCGTGCACGAGCGTAGCGCTCGCGCTTGGTCGAGAAGCCGATCGCGTCGTCGCGCTCGGCCCGATCGAGCGCGACGCGCTTCACGAGCGCGGCCGGAGCCGCGATGAACAGGAGCGAGGTCGCACCGACGCCGACGAGCGTGACGCCGCCGATGATGAGGCCCTTGCCGGCGCGGCTCTGCGGTGGTGGTGGCGGGGGCTGCAGATCGGTCGCGGGCGCGGTGGCCGGGGTCACGCGCGGCGGCGGCGGGCTGACCGGCTCGTCGTCCCAGCCCGGCGCCGCCGCGGTGGGCTCGGCGGTCGCAGGTGGGGCTGCGGTCGGTGCCGCGGTGGGGGTCTCGGTCGCCGGAGCCGGGCTCGGCGCTTCGGCGCGGGCGATCGCCGGCGAGCTCGCCAGCACGCAGGCAGTGATGAACGCGATGGTCTTCATGGGGCCACCTGCGCTTCCACGGTCGCGCCGATCACGTCCTCTTCGTGATCGTTCACGCTCACGCGCACGCTCGTCTCGCCGACGCCGGCCCCGAGCAGCACGAACATGTCCACGTCGGACGCGGGCAGGATGCGCAGGACGGAGTCGTTGAACGACTCCAGCTCGACGAGATCGAACTTCTCGTAGTCCTCGTAGGGATTGTCGGAGAGCGGCTTCACCTGGATGGCGACCGCGTCGCCCTCCTCGATCGCGAGGTGACCGTGCTCGGAGAGCTGGCCGGAGCTGGTGAGGTAGCGGATCTGCAGCCCGTCGTAGTGCGGCTGACAGGCGCACAGCGACGCGAGCGCGAGCGCGGCGGTGATGGTGATCGTGGTGCGCATGATCAACCTCCCGTGCTCCCGCTGGTGCTGCCGTCGTCGCTGCCGGAGCCGTCGCTCGAGCCCGCATCGGAGGTGCCGTCGTCGCTGCTCGAGCCGCCCGAGCTGTCGTCGCCGGTCGGCGGCATGTCGGGCTTGTTGCGCTGCGGCGCGCCCCCGACCTTCACCATGATCGACTGGCTGAGCTCGCCCAGCTCCACGGTCACGGTCGCGTTGCCGGGCGAGTGCGCGGCGATCTCGAGCGCGTCGACCACGCCGACCGAGGCCACCACGTCGTCGCTGCTGTTCGCCTCGACCGTGATCGACCCGCCGAGCTGGGCGCACTGCGTCGAGCGCGGGAACACGCGGAAGAACGCCCGATCGCCGACGTCGAGCTCGACGACCTCGACCGGATCGGCCGGGTCGAGCGCGACGATGTCGATCGCGTCGGCGGCGACGATGTCGAGGTGCAGGATGTCGACCACCACGTCGTTGTCGCGGGCCACGAACGCGGAGCGACCGGGCCGATGCGCGGTGAACACGTCGCCGCCGGAGAAGAAGCTGTCGTTGGCCGACTCGATGAAGAGGAACGGGGCGAGCTCGTCGTCGTCGAGCTCGCTGACGTCGCGCAGCGTGTAGTCGAGCTCGAACGAGCCGCCGACGGCGATGCAGTCGGGGAACTGCTGGCCGAGCAGGCCGGTCTCGCAGACGGGGTCGCTGGTGCCGGTGCAGGTGTAGTGGAAGGTGCCGTTGCCGAGCTCGCCGGTGGTGCTCGCGCTCGAGCCCGCGTCGCCGCAGGTCGAGCACGCACACATCACCAGCGCCGCGATCGACAGCCCACGCCGCAGTGGCGCCGACCTCCGTCTTTCGAATCGATATCGCAGCGAGTCAAGCATCATGGACCAACTCTAGCGCGGTGTTGCATGGCAGCAACAGTGACGGGAGCCACAGCGCTGCGATGGCGCTCTCGATCCGACGCGCCGCGCGAGCTCGGTGCGACAGCGATGTCGTGCGCCGATCCTCGAATCGAGGTCGCTAGTCCGATGGTGCAGCCGTGCCGCCGCTCGGCTTGGTCGCGGCGCTCGCATCGTCGGGTGTCGGATCCGCAGGTTCCTTCGAATCCTCATCCACCTTCGCGGGCGCATCGGGGTCGCGCACGACATCTTCGCCCTGCGGCTTTTCGGCCGCAGGCTCGGCCGGCGCCGGCGGTGGCGACACGAGATCGAGCGCCGCGATGCGCTTGGCGGCTTCCTTCGCGCCGAGGCTCGCCGCACGCCCGTACGCCCGTCGGGCGAGCGGGTAGTCGCGCAGCTTCATCGCGGCATCGCCGACGCGGATGTGATTGCCGGCGGTGCCGGGCGAGTTCGCGACCAGCTTCTGCGCCAGCTCGAGCGCCTCGTCGTAGTCCCCGCGGCCCGCCTCGATCTCGTACATCGAGCGCAACGCGAGCGCGTTGTTGGGGTCGTAGGTCAGCGCGCGCTTGAACATCTCCTCGGCGTCCGCACGCAGGCCGCTCTTCAGCAGCTTCGCGGCGCTCTTGGCCAGATCGTCCGCGCCCGTGCGCTCGTCGCTGCCGACCTGCGCAGGCTTTGCCGGCAGATCGGAGACCGCCGGCTCGCCGTCCTCGGTCGGCGCGTCGGTCAGCGGCGCGACCGGCTGGTCCGCAGCCGAGCTCGCAGGCGCGCCCGAGCCCGAGCCCGAGCCCGAGCCCGAGCCGGCACGGTGACGTGGGGTCTCCGCCTGGGCCATCACGCGCAGCGGCTCGGCGGCTGCGATCTCCTGCTCGGTGAACGCACCGAGCTCGGCCTTCTGCGCGAGGTCGTCGAGTCGGTCGGCGACGACGGCCGCGCGCTCCTTCGCGTGCGGGTGCTCGCGATCGAAGACCAGCGCCTGCGTGTAGTACTCGATCGCGAAGGCCCGCTCTTCGGGGCGATCCCAGTGCTCGTCGCCGAGGTGCGCCAGCGTGGCCGCCAGCTCCGCGCGCAGACCCGCGGCCGCGGCCACCGACTCGTTGTCGCCCCGCGCCTCGAGCTCGCGCACCTTCGCGTATGCGGTCGCGCCCTTCGGATCGTCGCTCGTCGGATAGACGTAGGCGCTGCGGGCCGCGGCGGCGCGCGCCTCGTCGACGAGCTGCGCGACGCCGTGGCCTTCGGCGACCAGCTCGGTCTGCTGCTTCGCGCGTCGAGCCGCCCACAGATAGGTCGCGCCGACGCCGAGCGCGAGCGAGAGCACCGCGATGGTGGGCACGACCCAACGCCGCCGCCGGGGCAGCGGGTCGTGCAGATCCGGCATCTCCCGCAGCAGCCGCTCGCGCAGCTCGGGATCGACGCTGTCGGGCACCGGCAGGTCGTCCCAGCTCGTCTGCAGCGCGGAGTCGATCTGCGCGGCACAGAGCGCGGCCTCGAGCTCGCCCATGTTGCGGAAGCGGTTCGACGGCAGCTTCGCGAGGCAGCGCATGATCACGCGATCGAGCGCCGGGCTGATGTGCAGGTCGGGGCGGATGGCGCTCGGCGGCTCGGCGACGTCGGCGAGATGGCTGCCCAGCACCTCGTCGAGGTCGTGGCCGATGCGCCCGAACGGCGGCTTGCCCACGAGCATCTCGTACGCGGTGCAGCCCACCGCGTAGACGTCGGCGCGGCGATCGAAGCTCGCACCCGCCACGAGCTCGGGCGCGAGGTAGTGGGGCGTGCCGGCCGACATGGGGCGGAGCTCGTCGCCCATCATCGCGGCGATGCCGAAGTCGAGCAGCTTGATCGCGTCGGCCCGGCCACGACGCATGAGCACGATGTTGTCGGGCTTCACGTCGCGGTGCACGACGCCGGCCTTGTGCGCGGCGTCGAGGCCCTTGCACACCTGGCGCAGCAAACCGATGGTGCGCGCCGGCGAGATCGGACCATGGCGCAGCTCTTCGCGCAGCGTCGGGCCCTCGATCAGCTCCATCGTGAACAGCACACGGCCGTCGGGCAGCTCGGCGAAGTCGAACACCTGCACGATCTGATCGGCGCCGACCTTGCTGGCGGCCCTTGCTTCACGGCGGAACTGCTCGACGATGTCGGGCGTGCGCGTCAGCTCGGGACGGAGGATCTTCAGCGCGACACGGCGCTCGATGTCGATGTGCTCGGCCTCGTAGACCGTGCCCATGCCGCCGTCGCCGAGCTCGCGGATGATGCGGTAGCGCGTGCCCGGCAGCGTCGAGCCGGCCTCGATCTCCTCGACCGCGAATGGGTCGGGGAGCACGCCTTCGACGTCGGTCGTCGCGGCGGGCCCGACCGGCTTCTTCGGCGCCGGCGGAGGCGGGGGGCGCCTCGCCTCCGGACGGGGCACGGGCGCGGGACCGACGTGCAGGATCGTGCGCTGGCCGTCGTCGCTCTGCCGTGCGGAGCCTGAGTCCATGGGGTCGGGCAAGTCTCCGGAGTCCAGCGTCCAGCCTGCCACGGTTGGCGAACGATTGCCTAGCCGCGACATGTCGGCATGAAGGTGCCGAAGTGGGCCCGCGCGGGTGCGTTCAACGCCCGCCGCGCAACCGTTCGATGTCGCGACGCTCGCGCTTGCTCGGACGTCCGGCGCCGCGATCACGCGTCGGTGCGGTCGGATCGCGCGGTGGCGGTGGCGGCGAGTGATCGACGTACAGCGCACGCGCACGCTCGGCTGGACCACGTCGATCCGCGAGCGCGACGACTTCGAGCACGCGCAAGCCACCGGGCGTCCGCGCTTCGACGCGATCTCCGACGCGCACGCTCTTCGCGGGCTTGACGGAGCTCCCGTTGACCTTGACGTGTCCGGCGTCGCAGGCCTCGGCGGCGAGCCCTCGCGTCTTGAAGCAGCGCGCGGCCCAGAGCCACTTGTCGAGGCGAACGTCGGCGAGCGTGGCGGCGGCGGTGTCGGTCATCGGCGGCCTCGGAAACGCCGCCAGCTGCGGCGCACCGCGAGCGCGGTGTCTTCGAGCGCGGCATACGTCGCGGGCAGGAACACGAGCGTGATGATGGTGCTGGTGGTGAGCCCACCTGCGATGACGATCGCGATCGCGTGGTAGTAGATCCCCGCGAGCGTGGGGTGGTGGATGAGCATCGGCACCAGCCCCAGCACGGTGGTGGTGACCGTCATCAGGATCGGGCGCAGACGATCGCAGCCGGCGCGGCGCAGCGCCTCGTCGCGCGGTACGCCACTGGCCCGCAGCTGGCTGGCCCGATCGACCAGCATGATGCCGTTGTTCACCACCACGCCGACGAGGATGAAGAGCCCGACGATCGCGGTGGGATCGACCGTGGTCTGCGTGAACCACATCGCCCACGGCGCTCCGAATGCGCCGAGCAGACAGGTGAGCAGGATGCCGGCCGGCTGCAGGTAGCTCTCGAACAGCGAGGCCATCACCGCATAGACGAGGAGCAGACAGAGCGCGAGGTTCACCAGCATGTCGGTGTTGGCCTCGGGCTGGCCCCGCCACTGCGTGCCGCGACCCCACGAGTAGCCCGGCGGGAACGCGAAGCTCGCCATCGCGTCGGATACGGTCGTGAAGTTGGTCTTGGTGTCCTCGTCGAAGAAGCGCACCTGCAGGCGCACCTCGGTCTGGCGATCGACGCGCTGGATCCACCACGGGCGTCGCTCGAGCTCGAGCTCCGCGACCGCGGCGAGGGGAATCTCGCCCCCGGCCGGCAGCGGGATCCGCAGGTCGCGGACGTCGTCGATGTCGGGGGTCTTCTCGCCTTCACCGTGCGCGGTGAGCCGGAGCTGCAGCTCGCCTCGCTCGCCGCGCAGACGGCCGAGCGGCATCCCCTGGAACGCGACCGACACCCGCTGCGCGACCACGTCGGGCGAGAGCCCGAGCGCGTGCAGCCGCGGACCGTCGAGCACGATGTGCAGCTCGCGGGCACCGTCGGTGTACGGCGTCGTGATGAGGTCGTAGCCCTTCGTCTCGGGATCGCTCGCGTCGCCCTTGGGCAACGTCGCGCGCAGGTGCTCGCCGACCTGCTGCGAGAGCTCCATCAGCGTGCCCATCTGGTCGCCCTTGATGGCGAACTCGACGACGTGGCGGTCGCTGTTCTCGCGCCAGTTGAACTCCGACTCGTTGACGCGGTAGCGCACGCCGACCTGGTCGGGTAGCTCCGCGCGGATCGTCTGCTCGAAGTCGCGGATCTCGTGCTCGTCCTGGAACGCGCGCTGCGGGTAGACGCGGCAGTTGCCCCAGTGGTCGGAGTACGAGCACGACACCGACTCGATCTCGAGCCGGTCGCGGGCGGCGAGCAGCGCCTCCTCGAGCACGAGCACGTGCTGCTCGATCTTCTCGTAGCCGCGCGAGCCGGTGAACTCGAGCCGGATGGGCAGGTGATCGGGCTGGCGATCGGCGCGGCCGAGCTTGAGCTGCAGCTGCATCGCCGGCCATACCGCGCTCGCCGCGAGCGCGAGCCCGAGCAGCACGACGAGCTTCGGGAACCGCAGCGTGCGCGTGACCACCCAGCCGTAGGCCGCGGTGACGCGGTCGAGCACGGGGTGACGGGTGGGGCGCGGGGAAGGCTTCAGCAGCCGGCCCATGAGCAGCGGCACGGAGGTCTGGCTGATGAACAGGCTCGCGAGCAGGCCGATCGCGAACGTGACGCCGAGCGGCCGGAGGTAGGTGGTGATCTCGTCGGTCGCGTCGTTGACGATGAGCGGCAGGAACACGATGACGGTCGACGCGGTGGACGCGATGGTCGCGAACCCGACCTCGCGCGCGCCGATGCGGGCGGCCTCGACCGGGGGCGTGCCGGCGCGCACGTGCGCCGAGATCGACTCGACGATCACGACCGCGTTGTCGATCAGCATGCCGACGCCGAGCACGAGCCCGAGCAGCACGATGCAGTTGAGCTCTTCGCCGCGCACGAACAACACCGCGCCGGCGGCGAGCACCGACAGCGGCACCGAGAGCGACGCGGCCAGCGTGGTGCGCCAGCGGTGCAGGAACGCAAACAGCACCGCGGCGGCCAGGATCCCGCCGTAGATGCCGGTGTCGCGCAGGTCGGCGAGCGTGCGCAGGATGATCGCGCCCTGGTCGTGGATGACCAGCACCTCGACGCCGTCGAGCGCGGGATCGCGGCCCATGTCGCCGACCGCGGCCTGCACGCCCTTCGTGACGTCGACGATGCTGACGCCCGCCTGCGCGAACACCTCGAGGTGCACCGCGCGGCGACCGTTCAGCCGCTTGCCCTGGCGCATCTCCGTGGGATGCACGCTGACGCCGGCGACCTCGCCGATGGTGGCGAAGTGCGGGTCGGCGTCGATCTCGGTGGTGTCGATCGCCGTCGCGCCGCCGGCCGCGGCGACGGGCGCGGTGGACCTGGCCTGCATGCGCTCGGCTCCGCGGCGCACGGGCAGGGCGGCGAAGCGCTCGGCCGAGGCGGTCTCGCTCGGGCTGCGCACGCCGGACTCGCGCGCGGGCTGACGCACGACGCCGAGGCTGCGGCCCTGTCGAGCCTCGCGCACGGCGGTGCCGAGCTCGACGAGCGACACGCCGGACCGATTGCTCGCGTCGAGATCGACGGCCACCTCGAGCTCGTGCGGCGCGACGCCCTCGAGCTCGACGCGCGCGACCCCGGGCACGCGCTCGATCGCCCGCACGACGTGGGACTCGATGAGGTAGTAGTCCTCGGACAGATCGGTGCCGCTGGAGATCTGCATCTCCATCACCGGCTCGTCGGCGTTGCTGTGGCTGCCGATCTCGATGTTCTGTACGAACTCCGGCAGCTCGCCGCGCACGCGATCGACCCGGTCGCGCAGCTCGAGCTTGCGCGCGTCGGCGTCGGTGCCGGGCTCGAACTCGAGGTTCATGCGCACGCCCCAGGCGCCCGAGCCCACCTGGATGCGCTGCAGCCCGCGCAGCCCCGCGACGGATTCCTCGAGCGGGCGGATGAGCTCGCGCTCGAGCACCTCGGGGCTGGTGCGCGTGATGTCGACGCGCACGAACACCCGCGTGGTCTCGTCGCGCGGCAGGAACGACAGCGGCATCTCGGCGAGCCCGATGATGCCGAGCAGCACCACGGCGACCAGCAACATGCCGATCGTCACGGGACGCGCGAGCGCGAGGTCCGACAGCCCGTGGCGGCGCACTTCGGCCGCCAGCATACCGCCGGGGCTGGCGTCGCGGTACCGTCCGGTCCATGCCCGACATCGTCAGCCCCATCGACGGGCGCGTCGCGTACGGCTACGCGCAGCTCGACGCCGAGGCCGCGCTCGCCCGCATCGAGCGCGCCGAGACCGCCCAGCGCCAGTGGGCGCGCACGCCCATCGCCGAACGCATCGCGCTCTGCCAACGCATGCTCACCGCGTACGCGGGGAAGGTCGGCGAGTACAGCGAACAGATCACCCGCATGATGGGCAAGCCGCTCGGGCAGGCGAAAGGCGAGTTCGAGCGCTCGATGACCGAGCGCGTGAACCACCTGTGCTCGATCGCCGAGGCGGCGCTGGCCGACGAGGTGCTGCCGGAGAAGGCGGGCCTGCGCCGCTTCATCCGCCGCGATCCGGTCGGGGTGGTGCTCGACATCGCGGCGTGGAACTACCCGCTGCTCATCGCGGTCAACGTGATCGTGCCGGCCGTGCTCGCCGGCAACGCGGTGCTGATCAAGCACGCGCACCAGACCGCGCTCGTCGCCGACCAGTTCGAGCAGTCGTTCCTCGCCGCCGGTGCGCCGGCGGGGCTCGTGCAGGCGCTGCACGTCGACCACCAGGTGGCTGCGGAGATCATCGCGTCGCGGCGGTTCGGCTTCGTGTCGTTCACCGGCTCGGTGCGCGGCGGCCACGAGGTCTACCGCGCCGTGGCGCAGGATAACTTCATCGGCGTGGGGCTCGAGCTCGGCGGCAAGGACCCCGCGCTCGTGCTGCCCGATTGCGACTTCGACTTCACCGTCGACAACCTGGTCGACGGCGCGTTCTACAACGCGGGGCAGTCGTGCTGCGGCATCGAGCGCATCTACGTGCACGAGTCGCTGTTCACCCGCTTTGTCGAGGCCTACGTCGAGCTGACCAAGAAGTACGTGCTGGGCAACCCGCTCGACGCCGCGACGAACATGGGGCCGATGGTCGACGAGAAGGCCGCGACGAACGTGCAGCAGCAGAACGAGGACGCGGTGCGTCGTGGTGCGCGGGCGCTGATCCCCGCCGACCACTTCCCGCGCTCCGAGCTGTCGCGCTGCTACCAGCCGCCGCAGGTGTTCGATCGGGTCGATCACTCGATGCTGCTGATGCGCGAAGAGACGTTCGGGCCCAGCATCGGCATCATGTCGGTGCGCGATGCCGACGAGGGCGTGCGGCTCATGAACGACTCGCACTACGGGCTCACCGCGTCGATCTGGACCAAGGACGCGGCGCGCGGGGCCGAGCTCGCGACGCTCGTCGAGGCCGGCACCGTCTACCTCAACCGCTGCGACTACCTCGACCCCGGGCTCGCGTGGACCGGCGTGAAGGACTCCGGCCACGGCGTCTCGCTGTCGCGGCTCGGCTTCCTCTCCGTGACGCGGCCGAAGAACTATCACCTCCGCGAGAGCTGGTGAGCAGCCATGGAACGCCCGCGCACGCTCGACGAGCTGCAGACCTATCTCCAAGATGCCGGCATCCGGCACCACAAGATCGGGGTGTTCGACATCGACGGCATCCTGCGCGGCAAGTACGTCGACCACCGCAAGTTCATGTCGACCGTGCAGGGCGGCTTCGGCTTCTGCGACGTCGTGCTCGGCTGGGACAGCGCCGACGCGATGTACGACAACGGCAAGGTGTCGGGCTGGCACACCGGCTATCGCGATGCGCCCGCGTCGCTCGACCTCTCCACGTTGCGGCGCATCCCGTTCGAGGAGGACACCGTCCTCGTCATCGGCAACTTCACCGGCGACTACGCCCCGGTGTGCCCGCGCACGCTCTTGCAGGCGCAGATCGAGCGGGCCAACGCGCTCGGCTTCGACCCGATGTCGTCGCTCGAGTACGAGTTCTTCATGTTCGACGAGACCCCCGAGTCCGTGCGCGCGAAGGGGTACCGCGATCTCAAGCCGTTCACGCCGGGCATGTTCGGCTACTCGGTGCTGCGCTCGTCGGTGCACTTCGAGCTCTACCACGAGCTGCTCGACACCTTCGCGGCGATGGACTGCGAGATCGAGGGCCTGCACACCGAGACCGGCCCCGGCGTGATGGAGGCGGCGATTCGCTACGATCACACGCTGCGCGCGGCCGACAAGGGCGCGCTCTTCAAGACGTTCATGAAGGTGCTCGCGCAGCGGCGCGGGCTCATGGCCACGTTCATGGCGAAGTGGAGCTCGGACGTGCCGGGCCAGAGCGGGCACATCCACATCTCGCTCGCCGATCGCGACACGGGCGAGAACCGCTTCTGGGATCCCGACGGGCCCCACGAGATGAGCGAGCCCATGCGGCAGTTCGTGGCCGGCCAGGTGAAGTACATGCCCGAGGTGCTGCCCATGGTGTGCTCCACCATCAACGCGTACCGGCGCATGGTGCCGGGCGTGTGGGCGCCGACCTCGAGCAACTGGGGCGTCGAGAACCGCACCACCGCGGTGCGCGTGATCCCGGCGGGGCCGAAGGGGCAGCGCAGCGAGTACCGCATCGGTCCGGCCGACGCGAACCCCTACCTCGCGCTCGCGGCCGCGCTCGGCACCGGGCTGCGCGGCATCGAGGAGAAGCTGGAGCTGCCCGAGGTCGTCACCGGCAACGCCTACGATGCGAAGGGGCCCCACAGCCTCCCACTGCCGTGCACGCTGCGCGAGGCGACGATCGCGTTCGAGGAGAGCGCTGTCGCGCGCGAGCTGTTCGGCGAGCTGTTCGTCGAGCACTACGCCGCGACCCGCCACTGGGAAGATCGCCAATTCCGCAAGCACGTGGCCGACTGGGACCTCGCACGCTACTTCGAGATCATCTAGACGCGGATCGTCGCGATCGCCGATGATGATCGCCGTGGGCGGGCGACTCGCGGCGGTACTCGTGCTCGTCCTCGCCGCCGGCTCGTGCGCCGGCGACGACGCGTTCGTGTGCAACAACGACGCGCAGTGCGTCGCGGGCGACGGCATGGGCCGCTGCGAGGCCGACCAGCGCTGCAGCTACCCCGACGACGACTGTGCATCGGGGCGCCGCTACGGACGCTGGTCGGGCGCGCGCTCGGGGCAGTGCGTCGACGACTCGAGCATCGCGGGCACCAGCAGCGGCTCGTCGAGCGGGCCCTCGACGACGACGACCGTGACCACCTCGACCACGACGAACGATGCGAGCACGAGCGGCGCAGGCTCGACGTCGAGCACCGGTGGCAGCACCGGTGGCTCGAGCTCGGGCGAGAGCACCGGCAACATCCCGCTCGTGCCGCTCGGGCACTGGCCGCTCGACGAGGGCGACGGCGTGATCATCTACGACTCGGGCAGCGCCGCGCACGACGGCGTGCTCGAGGACGGCATGTGGGTCGCCGGTCCGGGGCGCAGCCCTGCGCTGCGCTTCCCGGCCGAGGACGCCGGCGTCGATGTCGGTGCGTACACCGAGTACGATCTCGTCGGCGCATCGGGGCTCACGCTGATGGGCTGGGCGCGCTTCGACGACTTCGTGATCGCGAACGTGTCGATCATCGCGAAGTTCGGCTCGTTCGGCCTGCAGTTCTGGGGCAACGACGAGCTGAGCGGCGCGCACCCGGTGGTGTACCTCTACCCCGAGGGCAGCAGCGCCGACGGTGACACCGACGGGCCCATCGATCAGTACGGCGGCGTGTTCTGCAGCGGCGTCGATCTGCTGCTCGACGGGCCCACGGACGCGGAGAACCTCTCGGTGTGGCACCACTACGCCGCCACCTACGATCTCGACAGTCGGATGTTGCGGCTGTTCGTCGACGGCGCGGAGATCTGCGGACGCGACGTGAGCTCGGAGATGCTCGACGGCACGATCGAGGTCGGCACGACGCGGCTGCAGCTCGGCCGCTGGCAGACGAGTGGGCCGACCTTGCTCGGGGCGATCGACGACGTGCGGATCTACGACGTCGCGATCGCGCCCGAGGACATCGTCGCGATCGTCAACGCGCCTTGACGCGCGCGCGGCCGCGTTCGTGCTGCCGTGCATCGCGGGCGAGCACGGCCCAGCGGACGATGCCCGACAGGAGCAGCCCGCCACCGGCCGCCACGATCGGGATGCCGACCGCGCGCAACGACGTCCGCTTGCGCATGTGCTCGCCGAATGCCTCGTCGGTCACGGCACGTCCGGCCTCGGCGCGTTGCCACGACGCACCTCCGAGCACGCCGATCCCCACGGCGAGCATCGTCGCGCCGACACCGACCAGCGTCGCCCCGGCCGGATCGCGCGACCAGTGCTTCGGCGGCGGGCGCTCGTCGACGGGCGGCGTGTCGACGCGTGGCGGAGGGAGGCTCGCGGCCCGCCCGCGACCGGCGGCGATCTGCTCGCGACATCGTTCGGCGTTCTTCGTGGCGAGCGTGGCCTCGTCGGCGGGCGGACCGAGATCGAGGAAGCGCTGGTAGAACGCGAGCGCCGTCCAGCAGTCGCCGGCGAGGCGGCTCGCGTTCGCGGCGTTGTAGAGGAACGCGGGCCGGGGATCGCGGGTGTAGAGCTCCGCGAACGCGTCGGCCGCGACGCCGTGGCGGCCGCACTCGTTGTGCCAGTACGCGCGCTTCACCTCGCACGACGCCTGCTGACGCGCACACGGATCGCCCTCGTCGGTGCACACGGGCGCGGCGAGTGCGAAGAGCAGCGGCGCGAGCGACATGACCACGGGCTACTCGCGCTCCGGCGGCAGGAGTGCATCGAGGTCGCGCGGCGCAGCGCTGCGTTTCGCCCGCGGGGCGCGGCGCGACGTCGGCTTGCGCGCGGGTGCATCGTCGACCGGCGCAGCCACGATCGCGGGCGCCGCCGTCGGCGGCGCTGCCGTGGGCATCGGGCTCGCGACGGGCGGCTGCGACGGCGCGGGCGGTGCGGTCGCGGCGGGGAGGATCGCATCGACGTGCGGGCGCGGGGACTCGCGCGATTCATCGCCGGTGATCGCGACGCCGGCCGCGACTGCGCTCGCGCCGAGCAGGCCGGCCACCGCATAGCCGAGCACGGGGCGATGGGCGCGAGTCGGCGCAACGCGTGATGGCGTGGCCGCAGGCAGCGCGCCGAACCACGACTCCGGTGCACCGCTGGGATGCGGCCGCGTGCCGCAACGCGCCGCCAGCAAGCGCCGCAGCGGCTCGGCGCCGAGGTCGAGCCCGCGCGCGCCGGCCTCGGCGATCAGCGCCGCACGCATCGCGGCCGCGGTGGGGAAGCGGAGGTTGCGATCCGTATCCATCGCGGTGCGCACGATCGCCGCGAGCCCGCCGGGCAACGCACCGAGATCGACGTCGACGATGCCCGCGGCCAGCCGCGAGAGCAGCGCGACGTCGCCCTGGCCACCGCCGGGCGGACGCCCCGTCAGCAGATCGAAGAGCAACGCGCCGGTCGCATACACGTCCACGCGGGCATCGACGTCGTCGCCGCGCGCCTGCTCCGGCGCCGCGAAGGCCAGCGTGCCCTTCACCTCGCCGGTGTAGGTGAGATCTTCCCACGCCGTCGCGCGCGCGATGCCGAAGTCGACCAGCACCACGTTGCCGTCGTGGCCGACGATCACGTTCTGCGGCGACACGTCGCGGTGCACGATGCCGAGGGGGCTGCCGTCGTCGTCGTCGCGCGCGTGGGCGTACGCGAGCGCGCCGAGCACCTCGACCGCGATCCGTACGGCGCACGCCTCGGGCAGCGCACCGCCACGCGCGAGCAGCCGAGCGAGCGTCTCGCCGTGCACGTACTCCATCGCGACGAAGTGGCGCCCGTGCGAGAGCCCGAGGTCGAGCGTGTGCACGATGTTGGGGTGATCGAGGCGCGCGGCGATCCGGGCCTCGCGCACGAACATCCGCGTCGCCTGCTCGGCGTCGTCGATGTCGCTGCGCATCCACTTCAGCACGACGACCTTCGCGAAGCCCTCGATGCCGACCAGCCGCGCGAGCCAGAGCTCGGAGAGCGTGCCGCACGCGATGCGCCGCAGCGTCTCGTACCGCCCGACCCGCATCGCGGAGCGCGGAACGTCGGCGTGCGGCTCCGTCACGCCGCGATCATAGCGTGCGGCGCGACGCGGGGTCGACCATGGCGCGCGTCCAGCCCTCGAGATCGGCGGCAATCGCCGTGGCCGCCGCCGAGCCGCGTCCCATCGTGCTCACCTGCTCGGCCAGGAGCGCGCGCGCGCGAGCGAGGCGCCCACGCACGGTGCTGCGCGGGATCCCGATCGCTTCCTCGATCTCGGTGCTGTCGAGCTCCTCCCAGTAGTGCAGCTGCACGATCTGTTGCAGCTCGTCGGGCAGCGCCACCATCGCGCGCAGCAGCAGCAAGTGTTCCTCGCGCGAGCGCAGCAGCGCGCTGCCGGAGGGCACGCCGATCTCGTCGGGCTCCTGACCGGGACGGCGGCGCGTGTCGTCGCGCTGCTTGTCGCGCAGGTGCCAGAGCAGCTGGCGCCGCGCCACGGCGAACAGGTAGGCCTTGAAGCTCGCGTCGGAGCGCAGTCGCTCGAGCCCCTCGACGCAGCCGAGGAACGTCTTCTGCGCGAGGTCCTCGGCGGCGCGCGGCACCTTCAGTGCGAAGAAGCGCAGCACCGCCGGGTAGTGCCGCTCCATCAGCAGGTTGCCCGCGAGCGCGTCGCCTTCGCGCCAGGCGGAGAGCAGCTCGAGGTCGCTGGATGGCTGAGCAGGGGACATCCGGCGCGAATCCAGTCTCGCGGCTCGCTGCCGGCCAGGCAAGCGGGTCCGTCCGCGCCGAACGCGGCCTGTCGATTTCCGCGGACACTTCGAGCCCGGTCGCTACTGGAGGGGTCGCACCCCGTCGATGGCACGTCTCGATCCCAGGCACTCGCTCGTCGCGTTCGCAGTCGCGAGCGTGGGTTGCTACACCGGCCTCTCGGGTGGCGCACCCGCGGCCGACGGCGGAGCTGGCGATGCGCCGACGGCCAGCGGTGCCGTGGACGACAGCGGTGGCGACTCGGGCGACGCGGACACCGGAGCCGACGCGCCCGACGACGCCGAGCAGATCGCGTTCTCGGGGCTGCGGCGGCTCACGGCGCGCGAGTACGACGACACGGTGCGTGACCTGCTCGCCGACGAGGCCAAGAGCGAGCTGTTGCTGCCCTACGATCCGCTGACGCCGTTCGACAACTTCTACGGCGATCAGCAGGCCTCACAGGCGCTCATCGAAGGTGCCGACCTGCTCGCCGCGGATCTCGCCGCGCGGCTCGTCGAGGACCTGCCGCGGCGCGAGCTCGTCGTCGGCTGCGTACCCACCGAGCCCGGCGACGAGGCGTGCATGCGTGCGTTCGTGACCAGCTTCGGTCGACGCGCGTTGCGGCGCCCGCTCGGCGAGGACGAGCTCGCGACGTTCATGCACGGCACGAACGGCAACGACGGCGCGCTCGACCATGCGATCGCGGCCGGCGACTTCTGGGTCGGGGTCGACTCGTTCCTGCGCACGATCCTGCAGGATCCGCAGTTCCTCTACCGCGTCGAGCTCGGCGAGCCCGTGCTCGGCGAGCCCGGACTCTTCGCGCTGTCGCAGCACGAGATCGCGACGCGGCTCTCGTACCTCGTGTGGGGCAGCGGGCCCGACGATGCGCTGCTCGATCTCGCCGATGCCGGCGGGCTGGGCGACGCCGACGCGATCCGTGCGCAGACGATCGCGATGTTCGAGGACCCGCGCGCGGTCGACCGTGTCGATCGCTTCCACGCGCTGTGGCTCGGCTACGAGGAGATGCCGTTCGGAGGCGAGCTCGCGATCGCGATGCGGGCCGAGACCCGGGGGCTGTTCGAGCGCATCGTCTTCGAGGAGCAGCTGCCGTGGCAGGAGGTGTTCCGGCTGGGCGAGACGCTCGTCGACGACGTGCTCGCGGAGCACTACGGACTGCCGCTGCCCGGCTCCGACGAGCCGGTGTGGGTGGCCTACGATCGGCCCGAGCGCCGCGGGCTGCTCGCGCACGGGGCGTTCCTCTCGGTCGGTGCGAAGAACGGCGACACCAACGTCGTGCGGCGCGGGCTGCAGATCCGCCGCCAGCTGCTCTGCCAGGACATCCCGCCGCCGCCGCCCACGGTCGACGTCGACGCCGTGCCGCCGGGACTGTGCAAGGTCGACAAGTCGGCCGCGCACGCGCAGGGCGGCTGCGCCGGCTGCCACGATCAGATCGATCCGGTCGGCTTCGGGCTGGAGAACTTCGACGCGCAGGGCCGCTGGCGCGAGTACGAGCCCGACAACCCCGACACGCCCGACGACGAGACGGTCTGTGAGATCGCGGGCGACGGCGAGCTCGCGGGCGTGGGCAGCTTCCACGGGCCCGCGCAGCTCGGCGAGCTGGCGATCGGCAGCGGCATGCTCGAGCGCTGCCTCGTCGATCGGCTGTATCGCTTCACCACCGGTCGCGCCGAGCTCGACGGCTACGACGCCGCCATCATCGCGAACGTGACGGAGAACCTCGGCGAGGACGAGCTGCGCTTCGACGCGCTGGTGCTCGAGCTCGTCGGCCACGACGCGTTCCGCTTCCGTCGAGAGGAGCCCTGACATGACCAGCCTCGGCCGACGATCGCTCTTGCGTGGGCTCGCCACCGCCGGCATGACCTTGCCGCTGCTCGAGCTCGGTCGCTCGTCGCGTGCCCACGCCGGTGGCGGCGCACCGCCCAAGCGCTACGTGTTCGTGTTCGGCGGCGTGTCGACCGGGCGCGGCTACGACGGGCAGCAGACGGTGCCGACGATCACGGGGCCCGGCTACGATCTGCCGCGGGCACTGCTCGCGCTCGGCGGCGACGCGCTGCCCTACGGCGGCACCGGCTACGGCGTGAAGGACGAGGTGTCGGTCGTCACGGGCCTGAAGGTGCCGTGGGCGACGGCGGCCGGTGCGATGCCGCCGCCCGGCGGTCGCTCGGCGCACTTCCACAACAACACCATCGGGCCGATCGTCTCGGGCATGAACAGCGGGCCGGAGACGCACTCGCTGCCGCGCGGGGTGTCGCACGATCAGCTGATCGCCGACGCGCTCCTGCCGAAGCCGCAGCCGGGGCAGCAGCGGATGATCAGCCTGCGCGTGCAGCCCGAGCGCTACATCGGCGGCACCGGCTACTACGGGGACTTCTCGCGGATCTCCTGGCACGAACAAGACGGCGAGATCGTCGGGATCGATCCGATCTCGAGCCCGCGGCTCGCGTACGAGTCGCTGTTCGGCAACTTCACGCCGCCGGATCCGGCCGATGCCGCGGCGGCCGCGTTCACGCTGTCGCGGCGACGCAGCGTGCTCGACACGCTGCACGCGCGCACGAACGCGTTGCTGCCGCGCATGGGCGGTGCGGATCGCGAGCGCATGCAGCGGCACCTCGACGAGCTCGGGATGCTGGAAGCGAAGCTCGACGCGATGCCGCCGGTGACCGCGGGCGCGTGCGAGCTGTTGCCCGACCCCGGCGAGGACCCGCCGATCGGCACGTCGTTCGAGGTGATCGATCAGGACCACCTGCAGTACGACGACTCGGCCGCCTACAGCGACGAAGAGCTGCGCGCGACGTTGATGATGGAGTACGTGCGCATGGCCTTCGCGTGCGACCTCACCCGCGTCGCGACGGTGCGTCTGACGATGGACCAGTCGTGGCTGAACGCCGGGCCGCTGGTCGGGGCCCCGAGCGACTTCCACCAGCTCAGCCACGGTGCGGTCTCCTACGACGCGCACGCGGACGGCGTGGGCTGGCACATCAAGCACTTCGCGCGGCTCGTGCAGCTGCTGCGCGACACCACCGAGCTCGACGGCAGCTCGCTGCTCGACAACACCGTGGTGGTACTGTGCTTCGAGGGCGGCTTCGGCTACGACCCCGAGGCGAGCGCGGATGGGTCGCCGCACTCCACCGAGAACATGGTGATGCTGACGGCCGGTCGTGCGGGTGGGCTCGTGCACGGCGAGCACGTGGTGGCGACGGATCAACACCCCGCGAACGTGCTGGTCTCCGCGATGCAGGCAGTGGGCATGGAGACCGACACGCTCGGCGAGATCAGCGGCACGGTGCCCGGGCTGCTCGGCTAGCCCAGCACGTCGCCGAGCGCCGGAAGTCGCTCGCGGACCAGCGCCGCGTCACAGCGCGCGTCGAGCTGCGCTTCGCGCTCGCGCAGCGCGAGGCGAGCGCGGTGCAGCCGTTGTGCGGCGACGTCGAGCGTCGACCACCACGGGCGATAGCGCAGGTGCCACAGCAGCATGCCGATCGGATCGAACGGCGCTGGGTACCACCTGCGCGAGCGTTCGTCGGCGGGCAGGCGAGCGCCCGAGGTCGGTGGATCGGGGAGCTCGAGGCAGGCGCCGGGATGCGGGCGCTCGAGCAACGCATCCAGGGCCACCAGCTCTTCGTGGGCTGCCCAGGCCTGCTGCTGTGCGCTGGTGAGCGCGTCGATCATGCTCGTGACCGGCGGATAGCTGGGCCCGGTGCGATTGCGCGATGCGACGGCGCGCTCGAGCTCGCGTCGCAACGACGCCACCGTGCCGGCGGCCGCGAGCAGCTCGTGATCCGCGGTGAGCAGGTGCCGGCCGATCGCGAGCGCACGCTCGTCGGACACGCGTTCGCTGCGGTACACCGCCGACACCGTAGCACGCGCGATGCAGGTGCCGAGCGCTGCTGCCATCGTCGGGCTTCGCGGTGGCGTAGACGCGCGGGAATGTGCGCTCGGCGACGCCGGTCGACGCGCGAGGATGCTGAACCCCTACGCCGCGCCGCAGAGCGAACCGTCCCGCTTCGCTCCCCGGGCCGACGACCCCGTCGTGACCTCCGAGATCGTCGAGGTGATGGCGCAAACGCGGCCGTGGGTGTTGTTCTTCGGGGTCCTCGGGCTCGTCGGATGCGGATTCGTGCTGCTGAGCAGCCTCTGGAACCTCGTCACGTTCGGAGGGCTCCACCAAGGCGTGCAGGCCGGCTTCGCGCTGCTCTCGCTCGCCGTCGTGATCCTCTACCTCGTGCCCTGCCTGCTGCTCATCCGCTACGGCAACGCGATCGCCGAGCTCGAGCAGACGCACGCCGTGGACGCGCTCACCGACGCGCTTCGCCACCAGAAGGCGTTCTGGCGCTACGTCGGCTGGATGAGCATCGTGCTCGTCGTCGTCTACGCCATCGCGGCCGCGGCGATGTTCAGCATCATGGGCGTCTGACCCACGAGGGTCCGACTCACGAGCGCCCGACTCACAGGAGCTGGCGCACCTTGATGTCGAGGTAGCGCTGCAGCAGCTGCGGCGTCATCGCGGTCGGTGCGACGTCGAGCACCAGCGCGCGCGAGCGTTGTAGCTCGCGGACCAGGCGGTCGCGCCAGCCCAGCAGCTCGGCCGCGGCCGCTGCGGTGTAGAGCTCGGCGGGCCCCGGATCGGCCGGCCGCGCGAGCGCGTCGAGCCCGGGGTCGCGCAAGAGCACGCACAGCACCAGGTGCCGAGGCCCGAGGCTCCGCGTCACCGTGAGCAGCTCGTTCGCCGAGCGGTCGTCGATGACCTGGGTGAACAGCACGATGAGGCTGCGCTTGCGCAGCTGCGCGCCGAGCCGCACGAAGGCCGCGCGGAAGTCGGTCTCGACCAGCGTCGGATGCACGTCGAAAACCGAGCGCACGATGCGACGCACGACGTCGGCACCGCCGATCGGCGCGACGAAGCTCTGCACCGTGTCGGCGAACGCGAACGCGCCGATGTGATCGCCCGCGCGTGCCGCCACGCATGCGAGCATCAGCGCCGAGTTGAGCGCGTGGTCGAACAGCGGCATGCCGCCCACGGGCTCGGACATCAGGCGGCCGCTGTCGAGCGCGAACACGATGCTCTGGTTGCGCTCGAGCTGATACTGCCGCGAGATGAGCTTGTGCCGCCGCGCGGTCGCCTTCCAGTCGATCGAGCGGTACTCGTCGTCCCGCGAGTACTCGCGCAGGCACTCGAACTCGCTCTCGCCGCCGTGGCGCCGGATCGCGCGCACGAGCTCCGACGCGCGATCGGTGCGTGCGAGAAGCTCGTACGCGCGCACCGCCTGCACGTCGGGATAGACGCGCACCGGCTGCTGGTTCGCGACGCGGAGCTGACGGATCCACAGGCCCAGCACCGAGCCGAAGCGCACGTGGTGATCGCCCAGCGCATGCGTGCCGCGCCGGCTCGGTACGACGTCGTAGCCGACGGTCGCGCGACCACGCGGGGGCAGCCGCACCCGCAACGGCAGGGCAGGGGCGACGGCGTGCTCGAACAGGTCGTCCGTCACGAGCACGTCGAGCCACCGCGTCGCGTGCGAGCGCAGCTCGAGCACGACGCGATTGCTGCGCCCGATCGAGAACACCGGATCGCAGCTCCGCACGACGCTCACCCGGGTCGAGCGCGACAGCGCCGCGTCGAGCAGCGCCGCCACCACGATCGCACCGTCGGCGGCGAGCATCGGCCACACGAGCGCCGCGTCGACCGTCACCGCCATGCCGAGCACGAGCGGTACGACGAGCGCGAGCACCAGGATGCGCGACGGAATCATGCGGCGGTCTTGGGCACGCGGGTCTCGCCGAGGATCGCCTCGATGCAGCGATCGGCCGTGATGCCCTCGAATTCGGCCTCGGGCTGCAGGATCACGCGGTGGCGCAGCACCGCGGGCGCCAGCGACTTCACGTCGTCGGGCGTGACGAAGTCGCGACCTTCGCTGCCGGCACGTGCACGCGCCGCGACCACCAATGCGATCGAGCCGCGCGGGGATGCGCCGTGCAGGAGCGAGCGGTGCGAGCGAGTGCGCCGCACGATGTCGGTGGTGTACTCCACCATCTCGGCGGTGACGTGCACGCCGGCGAGCGCGCCCTGCATCGCGACGAGCGTGTTCGCGTCGACGACCTGCTCGATGCCGGCGTGATCGAGCGCCGAGGGGTCGAACCCCGCGAGGTGCTGCTCGAGGATCCGGCGCTCGATCTCGACCGACGGATGCCCCACGCGGATCTCCAGCAAGAAGCGATCGAGCTGCGCCTCGGGCAGCGGATACGTGCCCTGCGACTCGATGGGATTCTGCGTCGCCATGACGAAGAACGGCCGCGGCAGCGCGCGCGAGAGCCCGTCGCTGGTCACGCTGCGCTCCTGCATCGCCTCGAGCAGCGCGGACTGGGTCTTCGCCGGCGCGCGGTTGATCTCGTCGGCCAGCAGCAGCTGCGTGAACACGGGGCCGGGCACGAACTCGAAGGCCTCCTTGCCCTGGTTGAAGACGTTGCCGCCGGTCACGTCGCTCGGCATGAGATCGGGCGTGAACTGGATGCGCTTCTGGCTGCAGCCGAGCACGCGCGCGAGCACGCGCACCAGCAAGGTCTTGCCGAGCCCGGGCACGCCCTGGATCAGCACGTGACCGCCGGCGAGCACGGCGACGAGCGCGTGCTCGACGGCTTCGTCCTGGCCGAGCAGCACGCGGGCGACCTGGGCTTGGATTGCTCGGCAGGCGTCACCGAGCTGTGCGGGTGTCATGACGAACCTCCATCTTGGCGCGAAGTCTCTCGGAGCAGGCGGGCGAGCTGGCGCACGGTGTCCAGATCGAGGCCGCTCGTGGTCCCGATGCGGCTCTGCTCGGCGGCGCCGTGGATCTCGGCGAGCACGCGCATCACCTCGGTCTCGTCGCGGCCCGTACGGCGGGCGATCGAGAGCGCGAGCGCGTGCAGTCCCGCGCCCGTGCCCACGGCCTCGCGGCGCAACGTCTCGAGCGCGAACGTGCTGTAGACGCCGGCAGCGTGGTCTTCCGCCCGCGCGCGCTCGTACTGCAGTCCCATCGCGCGCGCATGATCGGCGAAGCCCCGCCCCACGCCTGCGACCGGATCGCGGAGCCTGCCGAACGGCCAGCCGCGCCACAGATACAGCGCGAGGATCAGCAAGAGCAGCTGCGCGATCGCGGCGGTGAGGTGGCTGTTGTCGATCGACTCGAGCGGCGTATCCGCGCCAGCGCCGGTCCACGCGTCGACGAGCTCGATATGCGTGCGGCTGCCGAGGATGCTCGGCAGCCAGCGCGCGCTCTCGCCGAGCGCGAGCCCAGCGTTCGTGAACAAGTGCGCGTCGGCGACGGCGACGATCGCCCCGAGGCCCTCGCCGCGCTGGATCGCGTAGTCGCGATCGCCACGCGCGACGAGCGGGATGAGGCCGTAGGCGCGGCTCTCCACCGTCGCGTCGCCGGGCACGATGGGGTCGCCGCCGCGCGGCGTCGCGGCGGTCGGCGAGCCGACGAACGCGACGTCGACCCAGCTCGGCGTCGCGACGCGGCCGGCGATCACGAGCCGGCCGCCCCCACCGACCCATGTGCGCAGCGCGTCCCACTCGTCGGGCTGCAGCTCGCTGCCGGCGAGCAGCACGATGACGCCGTTGCCGTCGATCCGACGCAGCTCCGTCTGTCGCCAGCTCACCTCCGCGCCACGCTTCTCCAGCCAGGCGATCACGCCGTCGTTGCCCGATGGGGACGTGCGCCAGGGCCACGACTTCATCGGATCGCAGGCGAGCCCGATCGCGAGCGTGCAGACGAGCAGCACCACGCTCGCGACGCCCGTGCGCGCCAGCGCAGCGAGCCGCACGAGCAGCGATCGCACCGGCTCGGGCTGCGGCGTGCCGGCGCCGAACTGGATGCGATCGACCTCGCGGAACAACGCGCGCACGGGTTCGCGCCAGCTCGGGTGCTCGCGCAGATCCACGAGGTAGTCACCGTGGGTGCGGGCGCGATGCAGCCGGATCGCGCCTTCGTGATCGAGACGGCGCAGGAGCGCCGCATGGCCGAGATCGATCGCGAGCGGGAGCTCGCCGCGGGCCTCGGCTTCGTGGGCGGCGCGCAGCAGTGCCTCGACGTCGGTCGACATGCTGCGCTCGGCCGCCGCCGCCTCGTCGGGCGCGGCCGCGCCGACCTCCGGCTCCCGCTCGAGCACCACGGGCGTGTGCCGCTTCGCAGCGACGTTCTTCGCGACCAGCCACACCAACGCCAAGGCCGCGGCCGCGATCACCGTCCAGAACAGCACCGCAGCGAGCCCGCCGAGATCGGGCATCGTCGCCTCGGGCTCGTCGCGCTCGCGCTCGCGCTTCTCGCCGTCGCCATCGCCCCGCTTCGCCGTCTTCGCCTCGGCGTCGGGCTCCGGGGCCTGGCGCGGCGCGGAGAAGCGACCCGCGCCGACGAGCTCGGCCCGCGGGGCCGCGCAGGTCCGTGCGAACGCCGGGCACGCGGGCGCGCCGTGCTCCTCGAGCAACGGGCACCACTTCGCTTCGTCGTCGGTGAGCGGGTAGTCCTCGTCGTGGCAGAACGCGTAGGTCGGGGCGGCCAGGACCTCGCGCGTGTGCGCGTCGACGTCGGCGCTCGCGAGCACGGTGGCGATCGCGAGCGCGATCATGCGACCTCCTCGAGCGCGTGCTGGTGCGCGTCGATGCGCGCGAAGAATGCGAGCTGGAGATCCCAGCCGTCGCGACGCGTACGGCCGTCGATGTAGCGCAGGAATCGCACCGTGGCGACGTAGGGCACCGCGGCGAAGAAGCCGAGCAGCGCGAACACCGAGCCGCCGTCTTCCATCAGATCGCCGAGCGGTCGGCCGAGCTGCAGCGTGAAGTCGAGCAGCGCCATGTCGAGCATGTCGGCACAGTGGATCGCGAGCACGATCGCGAGCCCGGCCGCGGCGAGGAATCCGATCGCGTCACCGTGCTCGCGCGCGACGATCGCGACGGCACGCCGACGCGCGGCCCCGGCCCCCTGCATCTCGAGCAGCACGGCCTCGTGCACGTACGCGATCTGCGGCCACCACCACACGACGGGGAGTACGAGGAGCGCGAGCCCGAACGCGAGCAGCAGCCGTGTGACCACCAGCGCGACGAGGTAGGTGGGCAAGCGCCGGACGAACGCACCGAGCACGTCGCGCGCACGCACGTCGGGCTCGAACATCGAGCGGCCCGCCGCGATCGTGAACACGCCCTGCACGACGGTGGCGATCGCGATCGCGAGCGCCCAGACGAGGGGCCACTCCCACTCGGCGAGCCAACGCACGGCGACGCAGGCAGCGACGGCGGGCAGGAGCACGAGCGCGGCGAGCCGCAGGTAGAGCCCGCGCGCGACCCGGGCGCACCACAGCAGCCCGAGATCGAAGCTCTCGCCGAGCGAGCGGCGCCGCAGCACGATGCGGGCGTTGCCCAGGTTCATGGCGTGGCTGCTCCCCGAGTGCGACCGACGAACGCGAGCCACACGACGACCAGCGTCCACAGCACCATCGCGACGCTCCACTTGATCGGATCCGGCACCGACGACGGCGACCAGAAGCCCTCGATGAGCGCGGCGATGCCGAGCATGATCGCGGCGCCGAGCACGAGGCGCGCGACGTCGGCAGCTTGCGCGCGCAGCGAGCCGAGCCGGGTGCGGCCGTCCGTGCGCACGAGCGCATAGCCCATGCGCAGACCCGCAGCGCCGGCGATCACGATCGCGGTCAGCTCGAACGCGCCGTGGCCACAGATGAACGTGACGATGCCGCGGCCGGCCCCGGACTCGATCACGTAGCCGAGCACGGCACCGGTGACGACGCCGTTGTAGACCAGGAAGAACGCGCTCCCGAGCCCGAAGAAGATGCCGGTCGCGAAGCAACGGAACGCGATGCCCACGTTGTTGTAGACGTAGAAGCCGGCCATCGCGGTGTCTTCGTCCTCGCCGCGCCCACCGGACACGCCGCCGGAGTAGGCGTCGGCCATCCCCTCGAGCATCGCTTCGGGCACCACGGCCGCGGCGAGCTCGGTGGACGCGAGCGCGCCGAACAGGCCGAAGAGGAGTGGCAGCACGAACAGCGCAGCGGCGGCCAGCATGTAGCGCCACGACGACCGCACGCTGCGCGGGAAGTCGCGCACCAGCAGGTCACGCACCGCGCCGCGCCGATACGGTTCGGCGCGGTAGATCACCGCGTGTGCACGGGCGGCCAGCGCATCGAGGTGCGCGACGGTGTCGCGCGAGTAGCCGGCGGCCCGCGCACGCGAGACGTCGGAGCAGACGGTGCGGTAGAGCGCGCCGACCCGCGCGATGCGATCCGCGGGCAGCCTGTGCAGGCGTCGCGCGACCGCGAGCAGGCTGTCGAGGTCGGCCCAGTCGCGCTCGCGCGACGCGATGAAGGCATCCTCGGCCTGCCGAGCCGCCGTCATCGCGCGATCCTGCCGAGCCCGGACATGCCGGCGTGCATGCGCGCATGGCTGCGTGACGCGTCGATGCCGACGGTCGCGCGGTGGTAGAGCAGCGCGAGGAAGCGCGCCGGATCGGAGTACGCGACGCCGAGGCGGCGGGCGAAGAGCGGTGCCACCAGCTCGGCGAGCTCACGCGCGCGCAGGGGCCCGAGCGTGGGCTCGCGGCGGAGGAACGCCTCGATCGCATCGAGATCCGCGCCGTCGAGCCGGAGATCGAGCGGCAGTCGGTCGAGCTCCGCGTCGGTCGGCGCGGGCTCGATGCGCAGCGCGGACGCAGCGCGGGCCTTCGCCTCCACCACGACCATGGTGCCGCCGACCCAGTCGCCGAGCCGACGGAAGCGGCGGTCGCCGGACATGACCAGCAGCCCGACCGCATAGCTGAACGGGAGCCCGTCGGCGGCCCGCAGGAGGTTGCGCAGCACGATCGCGAGGAACGTCGCGGGACAGCCGGCCTCGTCGATCACGCGCAGACCGACGACCTTCTTGCCGGGACTCTGGCCGTTGCCGATCGACTCGAAGAGGACGTAGTAGCCCCACTCGAGCGCGAACATCAGCAGGAGCGCGACGCCGGTGGAGGCCTCGCTCCACGAGGCGGGCGCGGCTTGCAGGAGCGCGAGCAGGAGGAAGCAGCCGATCGCGATCGCGGCCCGGATCGCGAGATCGATCGCGTACGCGAGCATGCGCGGCGCCGGCCCGGCCACGCGCACTTCGAAGTGGATGTGCTCGGGCGCAGCGATCGCGACCGTCGTATCGAGCGGGCTGGCGGCCGCATCCTGCCTGCCGTACACGGGGCAACGGTACCCTGACGGCCGGGCATGGGGTGCGAGCGCCTCTGCGGGGCTGTAGCACCGCAAAATCGCGTCTCCTGAAAATTCTGTGCAACGCCCTTCGACTCTTGGTCGACTGAGGTTCCGATGACACCTCCTCCCGCGACCCCTCGTCTGTTGCTCGTCGCATCATGCCTGTCGGGCTGCTACACACCGCACGATGCGCTGGTAGTCACAGACTCGGATTCGGCTGGGGCGTCTTCGACAGACGCCGCGAGCTCGAGCTTGGCAACCTCGGTCTCCAACTCCTCCGATGTCGAGAGCTCCGAGGGAGGTGTCGCCTCGACGGGCGGGAGCGGCGACTCGGGAGACCCCGTCTGCGGAAACGCCGTCGTCGAGGTTGGCGAAGCGTGCGATGACGGCGTGAACGATGGAGGTTACGGCGGCTGCGCGGCAGGTTGCTCCGAGCAGGGGCCGCACTGCGGCGACGGTGCACTGCAGGCCGACGAGATGTGCGACGACGGCAATGCACAAGACGCGGACGGCTGCAACGTGTCCTGCGTCGAGAGCGGCTCGGTCATCTGGACCCGGATCTTCGACGATTCCCCTCGCGGAATCGCGGTCGATGATTCAGGCGGCGTCCTGGTGGTGGGCGAGGTCGCCGTCGATCCTGATTTCGCTTGGATGCAGTACTTGGACGCCGCAGGCGCGCTCGGCTGGTATCGGGCGTACGAGTACGCGGATGGAACGACGACGAGTGCCCGAGCGGTCAGCCTCGACCCTCTGGGCGGCTGGATGACCGGTGGCGTGACCACGACGATGTTCGAAGGCATGAACATGTGGTGGCAGCGCGTGTCGACCGACGGCGATCCGAGCTACTCCGCCGTCTACGACGATGCCGCCCATTACTCAGACTATCTTGCCGACGTTGCCTTCGATGCATCTGGAAGGTTCTACGTCATCGGCCACGTCGCGACGAACGCGATGGCCCAACAGAAGGACATCTGGCTGCGCAAGCACGACGCGGACGGCGAAGAGATGTGGACAAGGACGTTCGATGGCGGCGCCGAGGACGACGCCCAGGCCATCGCGGTGGGCGATGATGATCAGATCGTCGTCGTCGGATCCACTCAGATCGAAAGCAATGACTACGACGTGTGGGTGCGAAAGTACTCGGCGGAGGGCGGCGTGGTTTGGACCGACGTCCACGCCGGCGCGGCCGGAGGGCGCGACCGCGGCGGCGATGTAGCGGTCGGCGACGATCTCTCCGTCGCGGTTATCGGGACCGAGGGCGACGACATCTGGGTACGGAAGTACGGCGCCAACGGAACGGTGCAGTGGACGGCGACGTACGACGGCCCCGCGATCGATTGTTCCGGCAAGTGCTTCCAGTCCGACACGGGCAGCGGGATTGCGCTCGACTCCCACGGCGCGGTCATCGCGGTGGGGCTCGAGATCGGCGATGGCCCGGGCATGGGAGACGATAGCTGGGTGCGAAAGTACGACTCAGCCGGGGCCGAACTCTGGACAAAGGTCTCGGACCCCGACGGATCCGCCATCGACACGGCCGCCGAAGGAGTTGCTGTCGCTGCCGACGACTCCATCCTGGTCATCGGCTCATCGCGCTTCAACGACAGCGGCGCGGGGTGGGTCCAGAAATACGCGCCGTAGCGCCAGGGCCAGGAGGCGCTACATCGGCTCGTACGCCTCGTCGTTCGTGATCACGATCCGTGCGACGGCTGGCGACTCGCGGTCCTCCAACTCGAGCGTGTGCAACCCGGTACTCCACGCAGCGATCCACGGATCCTCGACGTACTCGCAGAGATCGTCCATCGGATCGCGCTGGTTCAGCACAGTCCAGATGTAGCCATCGCCGCCGCCCGTGCAGTCCAGCTCGAAGATCGGAGACGGATCCGGCGCGTCGTCGAGCTGCGCGTAGAACGAGTCGAATTCACCACTGTCGAGGCCGCGCACCCAGATATACCAGTCGGCGTCGCACGGGATGTCGATATCCCAAGCCACGAGATCGTCGGTCATGGGGTCGTCGTTCTGGAAGTCGAACGCTGCGACCATGCCCTCGCCCAGCATCGACATCACGAGCGCCCACTCACCGCTGAGCGTCGCGTCGGTCGCCTCGAGCTCGATGACGACCATCTCCCTGCACGCGGCCGGCTCGCCGGTGCTCTCCGAGCCGCCCGACGACGACTCGTTGCCCATGCAGGTCGCGTCGCACATGTTCATCGCGAGGTCGACGCAGTTCTTCTCCCAGCCGAACACGCAGCAGTCCGCGGCCTCCGCACACACGCACTGTTCGACGTCGGGCTCTTCGCAGCCGGCGGCAGCGTGCACGTCGCAGCAGCCGTCGCCGCCACCGCCCGTGCTCGAGTCGGCTGCCGTCGTGTCACCGGTGGGATCCGTGGTCGTCGGATCGGTCGTGGCCGGATCCGTGGTCGACATCGTGGTCGACGCCGTTGTCGTCATCGTCGTGCCGACCGTGACGGAGCCGCCTTCGCTGCTGCTCGAGCTGCTCTCGGTCTCCCCGTCGGTGTCGCCTTCGGTGATCGTTCGTCCGCCACACGCGGCGGGCAGGAGCACGAGCGCACACGCGATCTTCAGTGGCTGGGTCATGGGCAAGCTCTCCACTCGCGCGGCCCCGGACCGACGCGGTCCGACCGGCGCGCTCCGCGGCAGCGTAGCACCAGCCCATTCCCTCTCGCCACGCGGTGCCTTCGCGCGGTGCTAGGCTCGGCGCCCGTGGACGCTCCGGCCGGCAACTCCAACTACCCCACCGCGTATCGCATCGGCTGCGGCCGGATCTCCGAGCTGCCGCAGGCATGCCGCGATCTCGGCTTCGCCAAGCCGATGCTCGTCACCGATCCCGGCGTCGTGCGGCTGCCGTGGTTCGGGCCGATCGTCGAGGCACTGCAAGCGGCCGGGCTCGCGCCGACCGTCTGGTACGACGTCGATCCGAACCCGACCGAGGCCAACGTCGATGCCGGCGTGAAGGTGTTCCGCGACGGCAAGCACGACGGGATCGTGCTCGTCGGTGGAGGCTCGGCGATGGATGCCGGCAAGTGCATCGCGCTGCTCGCGAACAACCCCGGCACCGTCTTCGACTACGAGGACGTCGGCGACAACTGGAAGCGCGCCGATCCGGAGAAGATCGTCAAGTCGATCGCCGTGCCCACGACCGCGGGCACCGGCAGCGAGGTCGGTCGCGCGTCGGTGATCGTCGACCCGCGCGATCACGGCAAGAAGATCATCTTCCACGCGCGCATGCAGCCCGCGCTGGTCATCGCCGATCCGGTGCTGACCTTCGATCTACCCCCCGGGCTCACCGCCGCGACCGGCATGGACGCGCTCGCGCACTGCTTCGAGGCCTTCTGTGCCCCCGGCTTCCATCCGATGGCCGACGGCATCGCGCTCGAGGGTATGCGACTCATCCACGAGAACCTGCGCGCTGCGGTGAAGGACGGCCACGACGCCGTCGCGCGTACGCACATGCTCGTCGCATCGGCGATGGGCGCGACCGCGTTCCAGAAGGGGCTCGGGCTCGTGCATGCGCTCAGCCATCCGCTCGGCGGCGCGACGGGCCTGCACCACGGCACGGCGAATGCGATCTTCCTGCCCTACGTGATGGTGTTCAACCGCGCGCAGATCTCCGAGAAGATGGACCGACTCGCGCGCATGCTCGACCTGCCGCGGGCGCAAGGCGGCTTCGCGGCGGCGCTGCAGTGGATGCTCGATCTACGCCGCGATCTCGGGCTGCCGCACAGCCTGAAGGGCTCGCCCGGCGTCACGCCCGAGCTCCTGCGCTCGCTCGTGCCGGCCGCGGCCGCCGATCCGAGCATGGGCGGCAATCCGCGACCGGCCAGCAACGCTGAGCTCGAGGCCGTGTTCCTCGCGGCGTACGAGGGCAACCTCGAGCTCGGCTGACACGTCAGGCTCCGAGGCAGGAGCCGACGTCCTCGTAGCCCGGCGGTGCCGAGCCTTCGTCGTAGAACGGCACGCAGTCGGTGCCGTCGATTGTGGCGTCGCAGGTCGCACTCGCGGTCGGATCGGCGACGTCGCAGTACGGCGTGCAGCAGCCGAAGCCGCCGACGCATCCCGGTACCAGAGCCGCCTCCGCGCAGGTGAGCCCGAGGTTGCAGACGTTGATGTAGTCGCACGCGGTGCCCGCCGGATACGCGCCGAGACCCGCATCGGGTGCGCAGACGAACGTGTCGTTCACCGGCACGCAGAGCTGACCGCCCCCGCAGTCCTGCAGCAACGGATCGCACGGTGGCAAGCACAGGTTGAGCACGCCGTCGTTCGCGATCGTGCAAGGTGAGCCGTTCGCACACGTCGGCATGTCGGGCGTGCCCTGGCAGTACGAGACGCACGTGCCCGTGAGCGTCACGGGGTCGACGTTCCAGCAGATCGCCCCCTGCGCGCAGTTGTCGATGCCGCTCGTCGCGGCGCTCTCGACGACGCAGGCGTCTCCTTCGTCGGCGGGTGCAGGATCGAGGGGGAAGCACGCGAGTGCGTCCCAGCCCCCGCCGAAGGCGGAGAACGCATTGCACTTCTCGCCGGCGGGGCACTCGTCGTCGTAGGTGTTGCAGTCGACGACGTCCGGGAGGTCGGGCTCGAACGGCCCCGAGCTGCTGCCGCCGGTCGCGGTCGCGCTGTCGCCGTCCGTGTCGGTCCCGGTGACGTTGCTGCTGCTCTCCTCGCTCGTCGTCACGCCGGAAACCGACGAGCTGCTCTCCGAGCTGCTGCTCTCCGAGCCGCTCGACGAGCCCGTGCCTTCACTCGACGACGACTCGGTCGCCGGGCCCGTGGAGGTCGTCGGATCCGACGAGCTGCTCGGGTCGACCGACGTCGAGCTCGAGCTCGTGTCCGAGCTCGTGTCCGAGCTCGGGTTCGTGGTGCTCGTCGTCGTCGGCCCCCCCGTGCCTTCCGACGAGCTGCCCTCGGAGCTGCCGTTCGCCGGCACTCCGTCGTCGCTGCATGCACACACCCACGCCAACGCAAACGTCCATCCGATCCTGCGCACCATACCCATCCTCCACCCGTGCTACCACCGCACGGTCGGCTTCGAGTGTGGCAGCAAGCCGTCGACGGTTGCAAGCGCGGAGAAACGGCCGGTCGATCAGCTCCACCACTCGAGCAGCTGCGCGAGCACTGCCGGCTCGCTCATCAGGCCGATGTGCGACGTGCGGCCGAAGACGCGGAGCTGGGCCTCGGGCAGCACGCCCGGCAAAGGCGTCCCGAAACCCTTGCCCTCGCAGCTCTCCGCGCGCACGAGGCCATCGCCGATGAGCTTCGCGAGCACGCCGTCGTGCTCGCCCAGCGTGCCCGCCGCCACGAACCACTTCACGTGCTGCGCATCGAGCGGCCGTCGCGGGGCTCGCAGTGCCAGCACGTCGGGGTCGCGCGCGTGCCAGTCCTCGTCGAGCACGTAGCCGTGGCGGAGGTCCTTGATGCCCGCGCTGCGCAGGTTGATGGCCTTGCCGATCAGCTTCGTCCACGGGTTCCAGATCGTCTCGAGCGTGAACGCGGCGACGTGGGTGAGCTGCTCGAGCGGCGCCCCATGGGACGGCGCACCGAGCAGGAACACGCGGTGCAATCGCTGCACCCACGTGTGGCCCGCGAGCACGCCGTAGTGCAGGGCACTGCGCGCCACCAACCCTCCCATGCTGTGCGCGACGAACGAGATGTCCTCGAGCGCCGGCCAGGTGGCGAACGCGAGCTCGAGTCGCTCGGCGAGCTCGCGCCCGTTCGTCGAGATGTGGCGGCCGGAGTTGTAGCGCACGTACACCGGCGTCGCGCCGCGAGCTGCGGCGAGCGCCTGGCCCAGCTCCATGCGGGTACCGTCGGCGGTGCCGAGCTCCCATGCGCGCTCGCTGCCCATCAGCCCGTGCACGAGCACGCACGCGCGCGAAGTGGGCTCGAACGGCGAGGCCCCGAGCGCGCGCCACGGGTCGCGCATCAAGAGGTCCATCGACATCGCCAGCGACGATCCGGCCTCGGCGAGCCGATCGCCGAACGCACCGTTGCACACCGCGAGCGCGACGTCGCGGGGCATGTCCGTCGCAGCGAGCAGCCGCTGGGCGATCGCGACGGGGTCGAACGAAGCCATCGCGTCAGCCCTCGTTCGCCTCGAGCTCGGGCATGCGCACCTGGATCTCCACGCGGCGCAGCACCTCGTCGCGGCCGACGACCTCGTCGTTGTAGCCGCGCCCCACCACCTGCACGCGATCCTGCGGCACCGTGGTGCTGCACGCACGCGCATCGCGACAGCGACCACCGCCGCAGCGCGACTCGGCCTTGTCGGGGTTCTTGGTCATCCAGTCGTAGGCCGCATACGCGCGATCGATCGACAGCAGCATGTTGCTGTCGTCCTTGCGCCGCGAGCTCACGATGCCGGTGGGCGACGAGTAGCCGACGATGTCGATGCGGTAGCCCGAGCCCAGCAAGTCCGCGCTGCCGGGGGCGCCGAGCGCATCGGCGACCTTGCACACCTGTGCGCGCGCATCGTCGGTGAGATCGGAGGCCGAGTCCTCGAACAGCACGTTGGTCAGCACGATCGAGACGCCGGTGGCGGTGGTCTTGACCTCGAAGCCGGCCGTGCGCGCGATCGTCTCCAGCTTGCCGGCGAGCTCGCGCTGCCGCTCGCGCGCCCGGTCGAGCCGCGCCTGCTTGGCCTCGATCTGCTCGAGCAGCGTGCGGAGCCGTCGCATCGTGTCGCTGTCGGCACCGCGCCCGGCGACCTCGGGCAACACGCTGCGCAGCGCGTTGCCGACCTCGTTCGGCAGCCGAGCGATCGAGTCCTGCACCGCGCGATCGCTGCGGCCCAGCTCGGACACGCCGCGTTCGATCGGCACGAGGTCGACGCGACGCGCGACGCCGGTCGCGAGCTCGGCCGCCACGGCAGCGCGCAGACCGGCGAGCTCGGCCGGCGCGAGGCCGGCCTCGATGCCGGCGGCCTCACGGGTCGCGACGATCTCGCAGGCCGTCGCGACGCAGGCGAGCGCGTCGGCGCACTCGGTGGCCCCGGCGGGACATCGCTCGCCGCACAGCGAGTCCGCTGCGGCGAGGCAGGTCTTCAGATCGTCGGTGGGCGGCTCGACGGGTGCGATCGCCAGCTCGGTGCGCGGGATGAGCGGTCGCGCCGCCGGCTCGTCCGGCAGCACCTTGCGCTTGAGTCGCGCGCAGTGGCTGGGCTGCGACCAGCAGACGTTCTCGGCCGCAGCACTGTGCCAGAGGTTGCGCTCGGCGAACCAGCGCGCGATGCCGTGGCACTGCATGCGCTCGTGCGGCAGCGCGGCGTCGCGACACGCATCGTCGACGGAGCGGCTGCCGAAGCGCTCGCAGCCCGGCGCATGCTCCTTGGCCTTGCACAGCTCGTCGAGCGGGGTCGCGTGCTCGCTCGCGACCAGGAACCACAGGTGATCGCACGCGCCACGGTGCTTGCCGGCGCTGCATGTGGCGTCGACATCCGCACCGAGCTTCGCGCATGCGGCCGGCCGCGGGCTCGCGTTGCAGAGCTGCCCGGGGGTCTGCACCTCGGCGGGCGGGTCGAGGCGCAGGATGGCGCGCTTCAGGATCCGCCGCGTCACGAGCGGACGCGACTGGCCGTCGTCGAGCTGCTGGCAGGCCAGCCGCGCGAGCTCGGTGGGCTCGGCCAGCGCGCGCACGGCGGGCTGATCGAGCAGGCGCTCCATCGCCGACGCGGTGACCTCGGCGACCAACAGATCGATGCCGAGCTGCACCGCGCCGGCGAAGCGACCGAAGGCCTGGCCGAGCTGCTGCGAGTAGCTGTCGGCGCGGTCACCCAGCTCGCCGAGCTTGCGCGCCAGCACGCGCGAGAAGTCGAAGCGGGCCGAGAACGCACTGGCGTCGAACTTGCCGGCCTGCCACGCGCCCGACGACTGCAGCACGAGCCGCAGCCACGGCGCGGGATCCTTGGCCATCGCGCCTTCGATCGCCGCGCGTGCATTCTCGAGATCGCAGTGGCCCTTCAGCGAGGGGTCGATGACGGTCGCGATGCGACAGGCGTCGCGGCGCTGCTCGGCGGCGAGCGCTTGCTTCGTGATCGCCGAGCTGGGCGCAGCGCCCGGCTGCAGCTGCACGCAGATGTCCTCGATGTGGGCCTCTTCGCCGAGCAGCGTGCGCGCGAGCCCGTCCGGGTGTTGCTGGCGACCCAGCGACGACGAGCCGGCACATGCGGCCAGCACGAGCACGAAGAGCGCGAGTGCGCGAGGACGCACCATGCGTGGCGTGGCGTTCACGCCGCGGAGGATGCCACGTCCGCGCCGCTACTTGTCGCCGATGGGCGGCCGCGGCAGCTCGGGCGGCGCCTCGGGCTTGCGCCGGAACAGCCCGATGAAGCGCTGCACCAGGTTCGAGGCGTCGTCGAACAACGAATACGCGACCGGAACGGCGACGAGCGTGAGCAGGAGCGACAGCGTCTGCCCGCCGACCACGACCCCCGAGGTGGCCTGCGAGAACCCGGCCCCGATGCCCTTGCTGGTGACGAGCGGGAGCATGCCGGCCACGAACGCGAAGGTGGTCATCAGAATCGGCCGCAGGCGATCCTTGTTGGCCTGGAGGATGGCCTCGTTGCGCGGCATGCCCTTGCGGCGCAGCGCATTGGTGTGATCGACCTGGAGGATCGCGTTCTTCTTGACCACGCCGAACAGCACGAAGATGCCGAGCGCCGAGAACAGATCGAGCGCGGTGTCGAAGATGAGCACCGAGGCGATCGCGAAGGGCAGGGTGAGCGGCAGCGAGAGCAGGATCGTGATGGGGTGCAGCCACGACTCGAACTGCGCCGCGAGCACGAGGTACATGAAGATGAACGCGAGCCCGAGCCCGAACACGAAGCTCTCGGCGGTCTCCTTCATCAGCTTCGCGCCGCCGACCGGGCGCACGAAGTAGCCCGACTTCGGGGCCTCCTCCTCGAGGATCCGCTTCATCTCGTCGCCGATCGCTCCCTCGCTGAAGCCGGGGGCCGGGTTCGCGAAGAAGGTGATCTGGCGCTGGCGTGCGAAGTGGTTGATGACCGACGGGCCGGTGCCCGACTGCATCGTGATGACGTCGGTGAGCGGCACGGAGCCGAGCAGCGACGACGGCACGCTCATGAGCCGCACGCCGTCCTCGTCGCTGCGCTGCTCGAGCTCGGCGCGCATGCGCACCTCGTACTGCTCGCCGAGCTCGGGATAGGTCGAGACCTTCTGGCCGCCGACCAGCATCTGCAGCACCGACGCGACGTCCGAGACGCGCACGCCGAGATCGGCGGCGCGATCGCGATCGACGTACACGCCGATCTCCGGCTTGCCGACGACGAGCGAGCTGTCGACGTCGACGGCACCGGGGATCTCGCGCAGGCGCTCGAGCACGCGCTCGTTCAGCTGGGTGAGCAGCGCGAGGTCCGGGCCCGAGACCGCGTACTGCACCTTGGCGGTCGAGAACCCGCCGCCGGAGAAGGCCGCGACGTCGGCCACGCTCGCGCGCAGCTCCTTGGGCAGCTTGCCGACGATGTCGTTGCGGACGACGGCCTTGATCGCTTCCTGATCGAGCTCGCGCACCGTGGGATCGACGAGCCGCACGTAGATGCGTGCGACGTTCGGCGTGAGCTGATCGTCGTCGCCGACGGTGACCAGCGTGCCCTCGACCCAGGGCAGCTCGCGCACCTGCTTCGCGACGCGCTCGCCGATCAGCTCGGTGCTGGCCAGGCTCGTGCCCTCGGGCGCGCGCACGACCACCTCGAAGCGGGCCTCGTCGTTGATGGGCAGGAAGCCCTTCTTGGCCTGCTGGGCCATCGGGCCCATGGTGAAGAGCGAGCCGAGCGAGGCGAGCACCACGATCCAGCGCTGGCGCATGCAGAAGCGCAGCACTGCCATGTAGACGCGCTCGATCGGCCGGTAGAACACGTCGACCAGGCGCTCGAGCCAGCTCTTCTTGCGATGGGTGCCGTGCGGGATCTGCTTCAGCCAGCGCGACGCCATCATCGGCGTGAGCGTGAAGCTGACGATGAGCGACACGGAGATCGCGAACACCATCGTGAGCCCGAAGCTGGCCAGGAACCGGCCCGGGATGCCGGCCACGAACGCGACCGGCAGGAACACCGCGATGAGCGAGAAGGTGGTGGCGAGCACGGCGAGGCCGATCTCGCGCGTGCCCTCGATGGCCGCGGTGCGCGGATCGACGCCGTGCTCCTCGACCTGCTTGTAGATGTTCTCGAGCACGACGATCGCGTCGTCGATGACGATGCCGACCGCGAGTGCGAGCGCGAGCAGGGTCATCGTGTTGAGCGTGAAGCCCTGCGCCCACATGACCCCGAACGTGCCGATGATCGAGGTGGGGATCGCGACTGCGGCGATGATCGTGCTGCGCAGGTTGCCGAGGAACAGCAGCACCACGAGCGCCGCGAGCCCGGCACCCACGACGAGGTGCTCCGAGACCGCATTCGTGCTGGTGCGGATCGTCTGGCTCTCGTCGCGCAGGATGTCGAGCCTGTAGCCGGGCGGCAGCTCGGGCTCGAGCTCGGCGATGCGGGCCTTGACCAGATCGACGACCGCGACCGTGTTCTCGCCCGACTGCTTGCGCATCGACAGCACGACCGCGCGGTCGCCGTTGTAGCGCGCCGCGGTCTCGACCTCCTGTGCGCCGTCCTCGATGCGCGCGAAGTCGCGGAGGCGCACCGTCTTGCCCTCGCCCTGGCGGACCACGAGGTTCTCGAGCTGGTGCGGATCGTCGACACGCCCGTGGATGCGCAGCGTGAGGAAGTCGGGGCCGGTGTCGACGCGACCACCGGGCATCGTGATGTTCTCGTTGCCGATGACGCGCGCGACCTCGGGGGCGGTGATGCCGTACGCACGCATGCGCACGGGATCGAGCCACACGTTGATCTGCCGCTCGTTGCCGCCGATGACCCGCACCGCGCCGACGCCGGAGATGCTCTCGAGGTCGCGCCGGATCTTCTGATCGGCGAACGCCGTGATGTCGCGGACGGTGCGGCCTTCGCCGGAGACGGCGATATAGAGGATGGGGGCCGCGTCGGGGTCGACCTTGGTGACGACCGGCGGCTCGATGCCGAGCGGGAGCTCGGCGATCACCGCGTCGACGCGATCACGCACGTCCTGCGCGGCGACGTCGATGTTGCGCTCGAGCTTGAACTGCACGAACACCTGCGAGACGCCTTCGGCCGAGGCCGAGCGCAGCTCCTCGATGCCGCTGGCGGTGTTGACCGCCCGCTCGACGCGGTCGGTGATCTCGCTCTCGATGTCCTCCGGTGCGGAGCCGGGCAGCCGCGTGGTGATGGTGACCGACGGGAAGTCGATCTTGGGGAAGCGGTCGACGCCGAGGCGGCTGTAGCCCACCGCTCCGACGACGCAGATGAGCAGCACGAGCACCGTCGCGAAGATCGGTCGCTTGATGCAGATTTCGGCGAGCCACTGCATGGCGCTACCTGCCTATTCGACGCGCGTGCCGTCGAGCAGATCGGGGGGAGGCTCGAGCACGACCTGGTCGCCGACTGCGAGCCCCGCGAGGATGCCGACGAAGCCATCGGCGCGCGGGCCCGGGCGCACGACCTGCTGCACCGCTCGACCGTCGCGGACCACCCACACGAGCGTGCGACCGTCGCTCTCGACGAGCGCGGTCTCGGGGAGCGCGGGCAGCTTGCGCTCCCCGGTGGTGATGCGCACCGTCGCGAACATGCCCGGGTGCAGCAGCGCGGCCTTGTTGGGCGCGACGGCCTCGACGAGCAGGTCGCGCGTGGTCTCGCGCAGCGCCGGGCTGACGTACTTGATCTCGGCCTCGAACGTGCGATCGCCGAGCGCCGCGACCTCGAAGCGCACGGTCTGACCCTGGGAGATCTGCGCGACCTCGACCTCGGGCACCGCGATCGCGACGCGGATCGGATCGACGGAGTAGACCGAGACGACGCGGGTGGACGGCTGCACGTACTCGCCGATCTCGACGAAGCGCTCGCCGACGATGCCGTCGAACGGAGCCTTGATGATCGAGTCGCCGGCCTGCACGGCCGCGAGCGCGGCGCTCGACTGCGCGGCCGACAGCGACTCCTGACCGGTCGTGCACGAGGTCTTCGTGCGGTCGTACTCGGCGCGCGAGATGCTGCCCGAGGCGAGCAGCTTGTCGGCGCGCTCGCACTCGAGCCCGGCGAGCTCGAGCTGCTGCTTCGCGAGCTTCGACTGTGCGGTCGCGGCCTTCGCCGAGAACTTCGCGATGCGAGCATCGAGCCGCACGACGATGTCGCCGGCGGAGACCTTCTGCCCGCGCTCGACGTGCGTCGCGAGCACGCGGCCGGGAGCATTGGCCGCGAGATCGGACTGACGGTTCGCGACGAGGCTGCCGGTGAGCACGAGCTCGTTCGGCAGCGCGCGCTCTTCGACGGCGGCGGTCGTGACCGCGCGCGGCGGATCTTCGACCTTGGTCTGCGTCTGGGGACCGGCTTCGCTGCGACTGCAGGAAGCGACGACGAGCCCCAGCACCAGGGCGATGGAACGAGCACGCATGGGAATGAGCGGGCGGGAGACGAGCCCGGGCACGAACGATGTTACACCCGCGAGGAGGCCGGAGATCGAGGCCCGACGGCCCCGTTCGGGCCTGCAGCATCGCATCCCGCGGGAAATCGGGCTCGGCTCGGGGTGGCGGACCGACATCGCCGCACGGGCAGTGGGCGGCAGCTCACGCATCGAGCAGCGCGCGCAGGCGCTTGAACGCGGTGCCGAAGGTACGCGCGAGCGAGGGCTCGCCCTCGTGGTCGAGCCAGTGATCGATCGCCGCCTCGAGCGTCGTCGCGATCGCGCCGGCGAAGACGGCGGCCTCGAACGGATCACGGGCGCGCTTGGCCTTCAGCAGCACGGCCGCGAGGCCGAGCCGCAGCTGTCGGGTATCGCCTGCCGCGACCTGTTGCACCGACTCGGTCGCGCGGATGAGCCGCGCGCGCCGGAGGATCCGCGGCCCATCGTCGGTGTAGATGCGCGCGAGCGACCCCGTGAGTGCGCGTGGTACCGCCTCGAGGATGGGGGCGTCGACGAGCTCGCGCGCGAGCGCCTCGAACAGCAGCGGATCGTACTCGTCCCACAGCACGATGCGCTCCTTCGTCCCGAAGTTGCGGTAGACGGTCGCCGGTCCGACCTCGGCCGCGCTGGCGATCTCCTCGATGCTGACGCCGCCGAAGCCCCGGGCCTCGAACAGATCGAGCGCGACGGCCTGTACGCGGCGCATCGCGGCGATCTTGCGGCGCGTGCGACCATCGCCTTGACTATCGATAGTCTCTCTCATATGATAGATACTATCACAACAAGGACGCCATGACCACGCCGCAGCCGACCTCTGCCCAGCCGCCCACGACCGCCCGCACCCGACTGCTCGCCCAGCACACGGCGGTGCCGACCTCGGCGCTCGGCCGGCTGTGGCAGACCGGGCGCAGTGCGGTCGGCGTGGGCGCGGCGCTCGTCCGCAGCCGGCGCGGCGAGGAGATCGAGCCGCAGGATGTCGAGCAGATCGTCGCGCGGCTCGGCGGGTTGAAGGGCGTGGCGATGAAGGTCGGGCAGATGCTCGGCTACGTCGATCCGTCGCTGCCGCCGGAGCTGCGCAGGATGATGTCGCTCTTGCAGACCGCGGCGCCGAGCGCATCGGCGGACGAGATCGAGGCGGTGGTGCGCGAAGCGCTGGGCGAGCGCGCCGATGCGCTGCTCGCCGGGCTCGAGCGCGAGCCGTTCGCGGTGGCGAGCATCGGTCAGGTGCATCGCGGGCGCCTGCCCGACGGCACGGAGGTCGCAGTGAAGATCCGCCACCGTGGGATCGAGGCGGCGATGCGCGCGGACTTCCGCTCGGCGACGCTGGGCAGGGCGTTCGCGGCGGTGAGCGGGGCGGAGATGATCGGCGAGTGCATCGACGAGGCGAAGACGGCGTTCCTCGAGGAGTGCGACTTCCGCATCGAGGCGCAGCGGCAAGCGGAGTTCGCGGAGCTGTTCGCGGACGACGCGGTGATCGTGGTGCCCGAGGTGTTCCGCGAGTGGTCGAGCGAGAGCGTGCTGGTCACGCGGTGGACGGCCGGCGCGTCGCTGACGGACTTCCTCGCGTCGGCGCCGAGCCAGCGCGAGCGCGACGTGGCAGGCGAGGCGCTCTTCCGCTTCTGGATGCGCACGCTCTACCGCGACGGGCTGTTCCACGGCGATCCGCACCCGGGCAACTTCGCGTTTCTCGAGGGCGGCCGCATCGTCGTCTACGACTTCGGCTGCGTGCGCAGCTTCGACGCGGCGATGCGCCGCGGCTTCGCGCGGCTGGCCGCGGCGGCGCGCGCGGACGATGCGGCCGCGATGATGACCGCGATCGAAGCCCTCGGCGGCACGGCGCCGCGCGATGCCGAAGGGCGCGCGCACGTGCGTGCGCTGCTGCTGGCCTTCTTCGGCCCGCTCGCGAATGCGGGCACGCGACGGATCGCGGCCGACGAGGGCGCGCAGGCGCGATCGATGATGGCCGACAAGCGAGCGATCGCGCGGCTGCGCCTCCCGGGTCGCATGCTCTTCCTGTTCCGCCTGCGCTTCGGGCTCTACTCGGTGCTCGCCCAGCTCGGCGCCGAGGTGGACTGGTCGACGCTCGAAGGCGAGTGGGCAGGGGCGGTGGCGTGAGGCGGGGTCACAGCCCCTTCGGGCGCTCGAACTCCGTGTCGAGCGCATACAGGAACAGCACCGCCATGCTGTCCTGGTCCACGCCGCTCGTGTTCTCGTAGATGCTCACCACCTCGTACTGGTGGTCCGCGTAGATCGGGAAGCCCTCGGCGCTCGCGTAGTACTCGACCTCGCGCAGCCCGATGCGATCCTCGAAGTTGTGCGCGCGACTCGTGAATACCGTCTCGCCCGTCGTCAGATCGTGCAGCGAGATCGACTCCGCGAACGGATGCACGTGCGCGGCCACGTAGTGCACGGTCGTGTCGAACGGCAGCGCCATCGACTGCGTCACCAGCGTGTGGTTCTCCTCCCGACCCGGCTTCACCACCCAGTGCCCGGAGAACTCGCCGCCCTGCGAATCGGTGCGCACCTTGCCGGCCGCGTGCTCGCCGACCAGACAACCCTCGCCGTGCTGCTGCGGATCCGGGCTCGCCACGTCGTAGTGCGCATGCTCTGGCCCGAGCGCGACCATGCCGGTCGCCGCCTTCATGAAGAGCGGCCGCATCGGCGTCTCGAGCTCGGCGTCGCGGACGTACTCGACGGTGACCTTGTGCCGCACGTCGAGCGGCGGGCCTTCGTAGACGAGGTTGAGCACCTGCATCTCGACGCTGATGAGCTCGTCGGACGCGATCGGGATCCCGAACCCGGGTGGGAACCTCACCTCGGACTGCCCCTGCGAGAGCGTGAACAGCCGCCGGCTCGCGTTCTTCTTCCAGCCGAACCGCTTGCGATGCGCCTCGATGTCGAGGCCGAGGTTCGCGTGGCACATGAAGTCCTGCGGCTGCTGCTCGTCGCTCGCGGCATCGACCATGATGGCCCGGTAGCCGGTGATCCACAGCAGCTCGGGCGGCCGCACGTCGCTGAGCGAGCCCTCGACGACGGCGGTGGGCCCCATCATCGAGCGATACTTGCGATCGACGGTGAAGACCTCCGAGTAGATGTCGGCGGTGCGCGTGATCGCAGCGATCTCGGCGGCGGTCGGCAGGGCGGGGGAGCGGTGCACGTGCCAGCCCCATGCGGCGACGCCGCCCAGGAGGGCGCCGATGATCGCGATGGCGTAGGGCTTGCGCAGCACGGGGGGGCAGGATAGCGGGTGACGATGCACGATGCTCGGTCGAGCCGATGAAGACGACCTCGAGCAACCTAGGGAATGCGGAGCGTCCCCTTGTCCCACTCCCTCAGCACGATCTGCGCGCCGAACGCGATGTTCCGGCGCTCGCGGCGAGGGCCTCGAGTGTGCGTCGCGCTCGCGTCTCGTCGATCTGCAGGCAGTGGGTGCCGGCCCACGCGCGCACCGAGGCATCTGCATCGTCGAGCCGGGTCAGCAAGGCGAGCGGACAGGCAGCTCCGGCTCTGCGCAGTCCGTGGAGCGCGGCGATTATCTCATCGTGATGGCGATTCGCGGCGACGTGATTGCCGGCTTGCGTCGCGGCGCCATGTTCGCTCGCATGACGACGGTAGTCGGAGATTAGCTCCTCCAACGCCGCGGTCATTGAAGACCTCCGAACATCCTGATCGTAGCCAATCCAAACTCAACCTTCGCTTGGTAGACTCTGAGCTCGTCGCTGAAGAACTGCTTGGAGATGTAGCACTCCTTCACCGCCGCCCGCCGCGGCTACAAGCCGGTGCTCACCACCGCGCCGCGGGATGGTCGAATCGCTCGATCGCGAGTTGGAACTCGGGACGTCGGCGGGTCAGATCGACGAGGGTGTCGCGGAACGCCGCGGTGCGATCTTCGTCGTCCGCGAGCAGGCGCGGTAGGTACTCCGCCATGTCGAGAAATACCGCGAGCTCGGCGGCCGGGACGTCCTCGTGGGCGAGCTGCCGGAGCACGACCAGGACGCCATTCAGTGCACCGAGTGCAGCTCGCTCGAGTCCCGGCGCGATCATGAAGACGGATCCTACGACGCCGGGCTCGGACGCGCGCTACGCAACGCGGGCGCCTTCGCTCCGCCTGCTACAGCCCGACGATCGCCACGGCGTTGGGCTTGCGCAGAACGGGAGGAGGATGGCGGGGGACGACGCGTGCCGCTCGGTCCATGTGAAGAGCGGATGCCTGCCTTGCTCACCCGGGGTCGGCGTCGTTCGCCGGGTCGAGCGCCCAGACGCCCTCCTCCCAGCGCTTCAGCGCCTCGCCCGCTCCGAAGGCCGTCAGTCCCTTTCCACGTCCGAGCTCTTCGAGCACCCGCCGCGCATCCTCGGTGCGATGGCGGAGGAGGAACGCCGCAGCCATCGCGCGCACGTCGTCTCTGCCCGTGAACATCAGCGGCACCAACGCGTCGCGTCCTTCGTTCCCGAGCGCCCGCAGACTCTCGAACGCGCGAATGTAGCGCCTCGCGTGTCGATTCCCACTCTGCGGATCACCTGCGCCGATCGCGTCCGTCTGGGCCGCGACATGGTCTGAGAATTCTCGAACGAGCTCATCGGTCTTCGTCATCGCTGGATTCCGTCGTCGCGTGGTCTCGCTGAGGAATGCGGCCTGTGCTCTCGTGCACTCCCTCAGCACGTTCCGCCCCGCTCGTGGTGCCCTCGCACGATTCCACCGATGCCCGGAGCGCGGTGACCAACCGTTCACCTCGCAGAGTCTCCGATGCCGACAGCAGAACACCGTCCCCGGCGACCAACCACGACTCCGGAACTCCGCGGGGGATCGCCGTGCGTGCCCACGATTCGTCGACGAACGCCGATCGATCCCACAAGGCACCGTAGTGCTGCTCTAGTAGCTCCGATGATTCGGGCGACGTAGCGACGCCGACTCCCACGATCTCCAGTGCCCCGAGCTCTCCGCGGTCCCGAGCTTCACGCACGGCGCGTACGTGCGGCATCTCGAGCAAGCACGGCGAACACCAATCTGCCCAGAAGACGGCCAGCACGCACGATGTGCCGGCGCGCGCGATCGTGAACTCAGTCGCGCGTCCGGCAGCCACGTTCTTGCCTGGATACCCCACGTCATGCGGGTCGCAGACATGTCGAGCGCTACGCGCGGCGGAGGTGCGGCTGTATTCCTGCGAGTGCAGACGGGCTCGGACCCTTTCGACCTCGTCGTATCGGCCTTCACGGCATGCTGCAGTCAGCCATGCGAGCTCGACTTCGGCGCGGACTCGGGGGTCATCGCTACGCGCGAGCGCGTCGAGGAGAGCAGTGCGCCTCACGTCGTCCGGCGATCGGTCGGCGACGACCGAGATCGCTCTCGACCAATGCGCCCAGGCGGGGCTCGAGGACGACACGCGGAGAACCGAATCGAGCGGCCAGCCGTCGCGTGGGACGACTCCCAGCGAGACGAAACCGACGAGCATCGAGTCCCGAGTTTCGGCGTCTGCTTCGTTGGCGATCTCGAGCTTCGCTCTGCGGACGTATTCGTCGATCTCGGACTTGGTGACTTCGTCCTCGGGAATCGGGAAGGTGCGACGGGAAGCGGCACGCGCCGCGAGACGACCGAGCGAATCGCTCCAGGCGGCCACCGCCGCCGGCGCCGCGTCGGAATCCGGTGGAAGGGCGCTGCGTGCCTTACAACCGGCGGCGACCAGGGCAAGAGCACAGAACAGCGGACGCACGTCTCCACCGAGACGCGTTCTCGCACGCCTCGCCGTGCGTGTCGCAGCTCCTCGGTTCATGGGTTGATCAGGATCGCCGCCGCCGGCGCGCGCGGCAAGCCATGCCGACCGCTCGGCGCTCGCCCGCGAACCGCTGCGTCCCCCTCGGCAACCACCGCGTCGACGATGTCCTCCGCTGCCGCCCCCGCCCGCCTTCCCCTCGCCCCCCTCGCCGCGCTCGCGCTCTTCGCTCCTGCCTGCGAGCACACCCCCGCCGGTCGCGGTGATCTCGGCCGGCACGACGAGCCCGCGGACTTCGAGCCGGTCGAGAACGAGAAGTTCGACGGCCCGCTCGAGACGTTCGATCGCGATCTCCTGCTCGACGACGCCGTGTTCACCAACGTCGATGCCGTCACCACCGCCGCCGTGCAGGACCTGCTCGCGCAATCGCCCTACGGTCGGCGCAGCTTCCTCGCCGACGAGCAAGTCGGTGGGCGTCCGTTCTCCGAGGTGCTCGTCGAGGTCGCTGCCGCGCACGGCCTCAATCCGATCCTCCTGCTCACCCGCCTGCAGGTCGAGCAATCGCTCGTGTCCAAGAGCACGCGCCCCGCCGCGCACGCCGTCGACTATGCACTCGGCTGCGGATGCCCCGGCGGCGGCAAGGCCTGCGATCCGAAGTATCGCGGCCTCGCGGCCCAGCTCGAGTGCGGCGCGACCACCCTCCGCAAGCACTACGACGGATCCGCGAACGGCACCGGCCAGTGGCGCGCCGGCAGCCCGCGAAAGACGCAGGACGGCATCACGATTACGCCGGGCAACGACGCCACCGCGTCGCTCTATGCATACACGCCGTGGGTGCTCGAGCAGACCGGCGGCAATTGGTTGGTCTGGAACGTCACGCGCAAGTACGTCTCGGCGCTGATCGATCGCGGCGCGTGGAATGCCGGCGAAGAAATGCCCGAGCCGACCGACGAAGGCTCGTGCGTCGATCACTGCGGCTCCACGAGCGCCGTGCCGAAGGGCGACGGCACCGCCTGCTTCTGCGACGAGGCCTGCATCGAGAACGGCGATTGCTGCGACGACTTCGGCCAGGCCTGCGAAGGCGGCGGCGGTGGAGGAGAGTGCGTCTTCGAGGGCGACCCCGGCACCGCGGCGCGCGTGCACATCGTCTATCTCGTGCCCAGCGATCGCGAGGTGAACGAGAAATATCGGCAGACGCTCGTGAAGGCCACCCGCGATCTACAGCTCTGGTACGCGAGCCAGACGAGCGACGGCAGCACGTTCACCGTGCACGAAGAGGTCGTCGACGTGCTGCACACCGAGCATCCCGCGGAGTGGTACTCGACCCACATCGACGGCGACCCGTCGCTCTGGTTCTGGAACAACGTGCTCGCCGACGCGTTCCCGCTCACCGGCGGCGACTTCGATCAGGAGTTCGACATCTGGGCCTACTACATCGATGCCGACGGTGCGTGCGGACAGATCGCGGGCTCCGGCACCTCCGGTGTCGCCGTGTTGCCCGCCAACGATCTGCGCGGGCTCGCGGGCGAGCAGAACATCCCGCCGTGCGCCGACGATCCACCGGACAACGGCGCGCGCTGTCGCTGGGTCGGCGGGCTCGCGCACGAGCTCGGACATGCCTTCGGTCGCCCGCATCCCGACGGCTGCGATACGCCCGTCGAAGGCGTGAGCTGCGACGAGAACGCGCTGCTCTACCTCGGCTACGCCAGCTATCCGAACACGTATCTCACCGAGCCCGACAAGACCGCGCTGGCCAGCAGCAAGTTCTTCGCGAAGGTCGATCTGCCGAGCTGCGAGCTCGACTGCAGCACGCCGTGAACTGCTCGCAGCGCGGCCACGACGGCTGGGTGCGGGGGCAGTGATCGGAATCGAAGAGGCCCCGTCTTCAGGGCTGCGAACGACCCGCCGGTCGCCGCTCCCGAGGACCCAATGCCCGTTTCGCGAGCCGTCGCGCTGGTCTCTTGCGCGCTCAGCCTCTCCGCCTGCGACGTCGTGCAGCGCATCGCCAGCCGCGTCGCCGACGCGCGTGAAGAGCCGGCTGCGCCCGCGTCCGACGAGTCGAAGGTCGCGAGCGCAGCGATTCCGGCGGCCGCCGCCGCGCCGACGGCTGCACCCGCAGCGGCGGCACTCCCGGGTCCCACGCCCGAGGTCGAGCTGCCCGCTACGACGCAGCCGGCGAGCGCCGGCACCTTCGAGTGGGTGTACTCGCCCGCGAGGAACGAGGCGCTGAAGCGCTACGAGCCGCTGTTCCAGCACGGCCGCCTCGCCAGCGTCGTCGAGGTGATGAAGATGCTCGAGCTGCCGCGCACGGTTCCGGTGGCGCCGCTCGAGTGCGGCACCCCGAATGCGTTCTACGCCTCGAAGAAGCACGGCGTCGTCATCTGCTACGAGCTCGCGGACGTGTTCTACCGCGGATTCGTCGCGGCCGGAGCCGACGACCAGACCGCCGCGAACTCCACGCTCAATGCACTCACGTTCGTGATGCTGCACGAAATGGGGCACGCCGCGATCGGCGAGCTCGAACTCGGGGTGACCGGCGGCGAAGAGGATGCCGTCGACGACCTCGCCGCGGTGCTGCTCGTCGATTCGGGCCATGCCGAGTGGGCATTCGACGGTGCGCGCTCGATGACGCTCTTGTCGAAGGGCACGCGCGCCGCCTACTTCGACGAGCACTCGATGGGCGAGCAACGCTTCTACAACATCACCTGCATCGTGTTCGGCAGCGAACCGATGAAGTACTTGGCTTTGGTGGAGCGCGGCCTCTTGCCGAACCAGCGCGCCGCCCGTTGTCCGAAGGAATACGAACAAAAGGACAAGGCCTGGCAAGGCCTGCTCGCCGCGCACATGCGCAAGAAGTGAAGGACGCCATGCAACGAAATCCCCTCCTCGCCAAGCACTCTCCCCTCGCGCTCGCGCTCGCGCTCGTGTGCACGCTGCCGGCGTGCGACAAGCTCGGCGGCGACGACAAGCAGGTCGCGGCCGCATCGCCGGTCGCCGAGGCGACACCCGCCGCGACTGCGACGCCCGCTGCGACGGCAGCCCCGGCCGCCGCTGCGACGCCCGTCGTCGCGGCCCCCGCTGCGCCCGCGCCGACGCCGGTGGCCGCACCGGTGGCCACCCCGGTCGCAACGCCCGTCGCCGCGCCTGCGAAGGTCGAGGTGCACGATCTGCTCGCCGACAAGCCGACGACGACCGGCGTGATGACCCACGCCGATCCCTCGACGATCGACACGAGCGCCGCGCCGAAGCTCGGCGGCGACGCGACCCCGCACGCGTCGCTGGCGGATGCGACCTGGCTCGCGCTCCCCGGCGGTCGGCTCGTCGCCGCGAGCCCGCCGTCGTGGAAGGTCCGCACGAAGGGCGACATCGAGGGCTTCGTCTCCGCCGACGACAAGCTGGGGATCCTCGCCACCACGTTCGCCTCGAAGGACGAGGTGGTGAAGAAGCTGGACAAGATCGGAGAGCTCGCGAAGATCGCGAAGGTCGAGTGGAAGGAGCCGCAGACGGTGAAGCTCGGCCCCGACGAGCTGCCCACGGTGATGCGCGCCGGCCTCGCGAACGTCACCGACGGCACGCAGGTCGTCGTGATGTTCGCGCTCATCGACACCGGCGCGACCGAGAAGGTGATGGCGGTGCTGTTCGTCGACAAGGCCGCGACGAAGACCGACATGGATCAGGCCCACGCGATCCTGACGTCGATCAAGCGCCTGCGTGCGTGAGCACCTCGCGGACCGCCACGAGCGCAGTCAGTAGTAGTAGCGACCGCGCGTGCCCGGAATCGGGTGCGCGTGCCTCACCACGGTCGTACCGCGACGCTGGGCCACGTAGCGGGGCGAGGTGATCGCCGCCACCTCGGTGAACGTCCACCAACGGAACGCGAGCGGAACTCGCACCCGTAGGCCCTCGGGGGTCGGCTTCCCCGCGACCTGCAGATCGTCGGCGGCCTCGGCGACGCAGCGGTTCCCGTCCTCGTCGACGAGCGGCTTGCCGACGATGCTCGCCGAGGTCAGCGTTCCGTCGGGTGCGAGCTCGAGCTCGAGTGTGGTGTCGACCCGCTCGACCCGACTGCGCAGGAATGCGCGCAGCCAGCAGCTCCGCAGCGCCGGTCGCATCGCGACCACGGCGGGCCGTGCCTGCGCACGGACGTGCGCGCGATCGTAGAGGCTGTAGGTCGGGACGAGCGGCCGCACGAGCCCGCGTTGCTGCACGTATGCGCCCTGCCACGCCGTCACCTGCGGGCGCTTCGCGGGCGATGCGATCGTGCGCTCGACGAGCGCGAGCAAGTTGTCGACCTCGGTGCGCTGGGCGAGCGCGGTCGTCGTGCTGCCGAAGAGCAGCTCGTGGGTCGCGCGGTAGCGCTCGAGCACGCGCTTCGCATCGAGCAGGAAGCGGCGATCGCTGGTCTGTTGGTGCGCGGCCACCATGGCGAAGCCCAGCCGGAGCACCGCGCCGTGACGGGCCTCGTCGCGGTCGCTCGTGCGTGGCAGCTGTAGGATCTCCCGCCGCAGCAGCGATACCGCCCCCGGCGCGTCGCCGCGCTGGATCGCGGCGTCCGCCCGTTCCGCCAGCGACTGGGGATCTTCGAGATCCTCGACCGTGAACGTCGGCTGTCCGAGCGCCAGTGCGACACCGAGGAATGCAGCGACCACCATACCAAGCCAACGTGCAGCCCCGCGCTTGCTGACGCAACGTCGGGGATTCCGGGAGTGGGTCGAAGCGCGCCGGTCGTCGACGTGGGTCGTTTCGGCGCGGTCAACGACTCGATGCACCCCAGGCGGTGAGCCGCTCGTCGATCCGTTGCAGCTCCGTCGAATCGTCGGCGGGACACTCGGCGCGTGCGGTGCGTGCGAGCGCGATGGCCCCCGCGCGATCGCCCTGCGCGTCGCGGAGGACCGCGAGCAGGAGCCGCGTCTCGGCCTTGCGATTCGCCCAGTCGTCGCGCTTGGCGAACACCACCAGCGCGCGTTCGTAGGCCGCCTTGGCGGCCTCGAAGTCGCCGAGGTCCTGCTCTTCGCGGCCGAGCGAGCGCAGCGCGAGCCCCAGCTCGATGCGATCGCCGAGCTGCGCTGCGTCGAGGATCGCGATCGCCCGCAGGTGCAGCTCGCGAGCCGTACGATTGTCGCCGCGCTTCGCCGCGAGCGCGCCGAGGCTGTTGAGCGGACCCGCGAGCTCGGGGTGCAAGGGTCCGAAGTTGCGCTCGTAGAGCACGACCGAGCGCTCGAAGTGCTCCTTCGCCGCCACGGGCTCGCCGCTGTCGTCGGCGATCACCCCGAGGTTGTGGTGGGCGATCGCCAGCTCGGGGTGGTCGGGCCCGAGTCGCTCCTCGTTGATGCGCAGCTGCTCGGTCGCGGCCGCCATCGCACCTTCGAAGTCGTCCTCGGCCCACAGCGCCGAGGCGACGTTGCCGACCGCGGCCGCGATGTTGGGGTGCCCGGGCGGCAGCGTGGCGCGGAAGATCTGTTCGGCCCGCCGCGCGTTGGCCAGCGCCTCGTCGTTGCGGCCGAGCTCGAGCAGCACCTTCGCCGAGTTCGTGAGCACCGCGGCAGTGCGCGGGTGATCGGGACCGACGAGCTCGATGTCGATCTCCTTCGCGCGGTCGTAGGTCTCGATCGCCTCGGCGTCGCGACCCTGGGCCTCGAGGACACCGGCGAGGTTCGACAGCGATCCGCTGACGTCCATGTGCACGCGGCCGAGCTCGCGCTCGCGGATCGCGAGCGCGGCTCGCAGGTCGCGCTCGGCCTCGGCGAAACGACCCGCGGTCGAGAGCACGAGCCCGCGGATGTTGAGCAGCTTCGCCTGGGCGAGCGGATCGCCGGTGCGATCGGCGGCGGCCTCGGCGTGTCGCGCCCAGATGAGCCCGTCGTCGGTGCGGCTGAGCTGCGCACCGATCACGAACACCGTGTCGGCCATCGCACGCGCGGCGACGGAGTCGTGGCGGATGCGTGCGGCCAGCAGCGCCGCATCGGAAAGCGTGCGCTCGGCGTCGGCCGAGTCGCCGCGCTTGTCCTGCAGGTAGCCGTGGGCATAGCCGGCCTCGGCGACGAGCGGCGCGTACCCGAGCGGCGTCGCCTCGGCGACGACGGGCAGCACCTCGGCGAGCGCGTCGTCGTACTTGCCCGCGCGCGTGAGCACGTCGGCGTGGGCCAGCTGCTCGCGCAGCGCGTCGACGCGCGCACGCGTCTCGGCGTCGTCGGGCGGCGGGACGGCCTGCTGCAGCGCAGCGGTTTCGGCACACGCGGCGACCGGCCCGAGCGCGTCGAGCACGCGCATGGCTTCGCGGGCCACCTCGGCGTCGGCCGAGGCCAGCACCGCCGTGACGCTCGCGAGCTCGCGCTTGCGCGCGGCCAGACACCCGGCGCGCAGATCGAGCAGCTGCTCGGACTGCTCACCGCGCACGCGCGTGGCGAGGCAGCTCTCCTGGCCCATCTTCCGCCAGGCCTCGGCCTGCGCGTCGAGCCGCGCCTCGATCTCGCCGCCGACCTGCGTCGCCCAGGGCACGGCAGTCGCGGACAGGGCGTCGCGGATCTTCGTGCGCACCGCGTCGTCCCACGTGCCGGCGAGCGGATCGCCGTCCGGCTCGCAGGGTCCGGGCTCCGCGAGCGTGACGACGATGCCGGTCGCGAGTCCCACGGCGCCGAGCGCCACCGCCCCCCACGCGGCGATGCGTCGCCAACGTGCCTGCGGATCGTCCTCGAGCGCGGCGACCAGCGCGGTCATGTCGGCGTGGCGCTGGGTCGGATCCGCGTGCAGGCCCTTCATCGCGACGCGCGTCACCCAGGCCGGCACCGGGCTGTCCTTGGGCGGCAGTGCGATCCGGCCGCGCATCACGTTGCCGACCAGCTCCGCGAGCGTCTCGCCGACGAACGGACGCGTGCCGTGCAGCGCCTCGTAGAGCGTCACGCAGAACGAGAACTGGTCGGAGCGAGCATCGGCCGCGCCGCCGCCGAACAGCTCGGGCGCCATGTATGCGGGCGTGCCGGCCATGCCCGCGGTCGCGACCGCGCTCACTTCGCGCAGCGACTCGTTCGACACGATGAGCTCGTTGCCGCTGTCGGAGCTGGGCAGATCGCTGCGCGCGAGCCCGAAGTCGACCACGCGTGCGCGCCCATCGGCGCCGAGCATGACGTTGTCGGGCTTGAAGTCGCGGTGGATCACGCCGGCTGCGTGCGCGGCCGCGAGCCCGCGCGCGGCGTCGGCGAACACGGCGACCACCTGACGCCATGGCCGTGCGCTGTCGATCCACTCGCGCAGGCTGCCGCCGGGGATGAACTCCATGGCGACCGCGACCGCGCCACCGACGATCGCGACGTCGTGCACCGCGACCACGTTGGGATGGGCGAGGCGGGCGAGCGCCTGGGCCTCGCGGAGCAGCCGCTGCGACGCCTTGGTCGGCGCGGCGTCGAGCAAGGCGTGCCCCCGGATCAGCTTGAGCGCGACGCGACGATCGAGCCGCGGATCGAACGCCGCATAGACGCGCCCCATCGCGCCGGCGCCGAGCTCCTCGAGCACGACGTAGCGTCCGACCGTGGCCCCCGGTGCGAGCACGACGTCGGGCGGCGGAGCACCGTCGTGCTCGGGACCAGTGCGGGAGTCGGCCGACGACGGGTCGCTACGCGACAGGTGCACGATCGTGGGATCGTCGGCAGCGCTCACGACGTCGGCTCAGGGCAGCGGGACATGTTGCGCGGGCGTGTCGGAGCCGAGCAGATCGAAGCCCCAGTACTCGCCGTAGTCGGGATCGTAGCCGTCGACGTACGAGCCCTGCGGATGCGCGCCCCAGCTCGCCTCGTCGAGGTTCGTCTCGCGCAGGATGCCCATGTGCAGCTCGAGCAGGTCGGGATCGCCGATGTCGCTGCGCAGCACCCTCAGCTCGAGCAGCTCGCCCGACTGGTACACGTCACCGCCGCCGATCGCCCACGCCGACGTCTCCCAGTCGACGCCGTTCCACTCGCGCGCGTCGGTGAACACGTTGTCGGCGCGCCAGCGCAGGTGCCACTGCGCGGCGAAGGGCAGGCTGGGCTGCTGCGTGTTGTAGAGCACGCCGTCGTTCGTGCCCGCCGCGCCGCCGAAGTACACCACGACCCAGACCTGTCCGTTGCCGGCCGCGACATCGGGGCTGCGCATGCCGAGGTAGACGTAGTCGTCGTCCCACGCCGTATACGCGGTGTGCCCGTTCGTCGACGTCGCGAAGGCCTCGTCGCCGTTCCAGTCATCGTCACCGTCGATCGCGATCGTGTGGAAGTAGCGGACGCGGAAGCCCTCGCTCTCGAACGCGCCCGCGAGCGGGCTCGCATCGGCGCCGGTGGCGGCCGTGGTCACGCGGATGCGGTACTCGGCGGCGCTGTCGAGCAGGTCGGCCGGCACGAGCTCGAAGACGGTGTCGCCCTCGGTCGCGATCGCGTCGACCCCGAGCGCGACGCACGTGACGAAGTCGTCGCGCGAGAGCTGCACCGCACCGCTGCACGAGCCGTCGTCGCCCACCACGGTGTCGGGATCCATCGCCGCCGAGAAGCGCACCGAGATCGTCGTCGCCGGGTCGACGCCCTCGAGCTCGTCGGCGGGCGTCGTCTCGACGACGGTGGGCCCGTCGCCGCCCGTCGGTGACGAGCTGCTCGATCCGCCGCTGCTCTCACTCGGCTCGCCCGTGCTCGGGCCCGCCGTGGTGCTGGTCGGCTCGGTCGTGCTCGCGCTCGTCGAGGCGCTCGTCGTCGTGAACGCGGTCGGATCGATGGTGTCGTTGGTCAGCTCGCTGGAGCCGACGTCGTCGCTCTCGCCTTCGCTACCGCCCGGCTGACGCGCGTCGGTTCCGCCGGCGCAAGCGGTGCCGAGCACGGCGAGGAAGAGGCACGAGCCACGCACTCGCCCACGCTACGGCAGCCCTGATCGTGCCGTCAACGGCCGCTGCTACTCGCCCTTGCGCTGCAGCTCCAGCTCGGCGTCGGGGTAGTGCACCACGAGCCCGCTGGAGTGGCCGGCGTCGTCCAGCGTGAAGTTGATGTAGTTGCCGCTGTTGTCCTTGAAGAAGAACCGGTGGCGGCCCATCGGGTGCATCCACGTCGAGCCGTGCGCGGGGATGTCGAGGTACAGGCGATCGCCGATCTGCTTGACGTGCACCGTCTGCAGCGGCTCGAACTGCGACTCGTCGACGTTCGCCCCGAGCACGCGGATGGTGTCGTCGGTGATGCCGTACGTGCCGAGGTAGCGGGTGAGCGTGCCCGGCGCGACCGAGACCTCGGGGTACTCGATGCGCGGCGGCGGCTGCTCGCCGTAGGCCATCATCGCGATGTCCGCGGCGATACGGCCGGCCGGCACGATCTCCGTGTTGCACAGCACGATCACCACGGTGCGGTCGGCGACGAAGCGCATGATGGCGCTGTTGAAGCCGTCGATCGCACCGGGGAAGCTCACCACCGTCTGCTCGTAGGCCTCGCCGACCAGCCAGCCGAACCCGTAGCCGAAGCGGTTCGCATCGAGCATCTGCTCCACGCTGCTGCGCGCGAGGATGCGGCCGTCGTAGAGCGCCGCGTCCCACTTCGCGAGATCGACGACGCTCGTGACGATGCCGCCGGCCGCTCCGAACACCGACATGTCGATCGGATCGGGCGGGTCCAGCTTCTCCTCGGCGTTCCACACGTTGCCGCGCGCCTGCCCCGGGCGGCCGTAGTCGTCGCCGACCTTGGTGTCGGCCATGCCGAGCGGCTCGAACACGTAGCGCTGCATGTACTCGGCGTAGCTCATCCCCGACTTGCGCTCGATGATCGCGCCGAGCAGGAAGTAGCCGGAGTTGGTCGGCGAGAAGTCGCTGCCGGGCTCGAACTCGAGCGGCAGCTCGGAGAAACGACCGACGATCTGCTCGGTGGTGTGCGGGCGCGTCTTCCAGTCGTGGAAGTTCGCGAGGTCGGTGTAGTTGGGGATGCCCGAGGTGTGATCGAGCAGCTGCTCGATCGTGATGCGGCGCCCGTTCGGGTAGTTCGGCAGGTGCTCGGCGACCGGGTCGTCGAGCTCGAGCATGCCGGCGTCGCGCAGCTGCAGGATCGCGGCGGCGGTGAGTTGCTCGGTGAGCATGCCGATGCGGAAGCGCGTCGCCGGCGTGTTGGGCAGCTCGCGCGTGGGATCGGCCATGCCGAAGCCCTGGGCGAAGTGCACCTTGCCGTCGCGCGCGACCAGGATCGCACCGTTGAACTCGAAGGTCGGCCCGAAGTGCCGGCCGTAGCCCGCGAGGTAGCTGCTGATCTGATCGCCGAGATCGGCGGGGATCGGCACGCTCGGCGTGCGCGCGCGATCGGCCAGCTCGCGCGGCACCTCGGCCGAGTCGACGGCGCCGATCTTCGTGTCGAGCTCGTGGCGCACCGACGGCTCGCGCGACGCATCGGCGAGCCACAGGCCCGAGAGCCCGGCCGTGAGCGCACCGATGCCGGCGAGCATCCCCCAGCTCCTTCGAGCCCCGGCCCGCGGCCTGCCGGTGGTCGGGTCCAGGCTCGGCCCGCGATCGGCATCGATCGGCACGATGACCGGCACCGGCAGCACCGACGACTCGACCGCCATCACGCGCTCGGCGAAGCCGGGCAGGACGCCACCCGGCAGCGGCACGTCGGAGTCGTCGTCGAGATCGAGCGGCTCGTCGCCGAGCCACGCCGCGAGCGCGCGCTCCTCGATCGCATCGAGCTCGATCGGCGGACGCTGACCGCTAGGCACGGTAGACCTCCGTCAGCGCCTCGCGCAGCCGCGTGCGCGCGCGGTTGAGCCGTGACTTCACGGTGCCGAGATCGATCTCGAGGATCGCGGCGATCTCGGTGTACTCGAGCCCGTGGACCTCGCGCAGCACGAACGTGGCCTTGTACTCCGGTGCGAGCCCGTCGATTGCACGGTCGAGCACGCGCGCGAGCATGCGGCGCTCGGCGTTCTCGTCGGCGCGATCGTTGGCCGCGACCTCGCCCGGGCCCGACTCGAGCGGGCTGACCTCGAGCCGACGCCGGCGCAGCTCGTCGATGCTGCGGTGGCACGCGATGGTCAGGATCCACGTCGACAGCCGCGCGGGGCCGTGGCGGTCGAACTTCGGTAGCGCCCGGAACACGCGCAAGAACGTCTCCTGCGCGACGTCCTCGACCAGCGCGGAATCGCCGTAGCCGCGCAGCAATCGGGAGACGAGCGCGAGCACCGGCCGCTGGTAGCGATCGACGAGCGCTCGCTTCGCCCGCAGGCTCCCGCGCTGCGCGCTCGCGACCGTGAGCTCGTCGAGCTCCGGGAAGCGATCCTTCGCGCCATCGGGAGGGCTCGGAGCAACCACGCTCACCGAGTCGGTGACACGGGGCGGCCCTCCGCCGGTTCCCTCGCCGCTGCCGATTCCCACGACCTTTCAAAGATACGCGGCTGCGGGCCGAACGCCGCGATCCCTCGATGACCTGCGCGTTTGGCCAGGGCACGGCCCCGGGCGCAATGGGTGGGGCGGTCGAGCGCCGCCAGCGCGGAGTCGCGCCGTGA
>CAZFKC010000001.1:188612-343309 GCA_964519175.1 uncultured Nannocystaceae bacterium | reverse complement strand
GGCGCCGCACGTCGAAGCGGCGCCGCACGTCGAAGCGGCGCCGCACGTCGAAGCGGCGCCGCACGTCGAAGCGACGCCGCAGGTCGAGGCGACGCCGCGTTTCGAGCCGCCGCCGCTGCGCTTCACACCACCTCTGCAGCGCATGGAGTCCGTGGCCGCGTCGCCACCCGTCGACGTTCCCCCCGCGACCCCGCTCGTGCGCACCGAGCTCTCGCCGGGCATGACCGAGGCGCCGTCCCGCGTCGCGAACGGCGTGCCGCCGCTGCCTTCGCCACCGGCGACCCCGATGCACGCGGTCGACGATCGCGTCGCACCGATCGTGCTCACGCCGAACGGCGCCGTCGTCGATGGGCCGCCGCCGGTGCGCTTCACCGCACGTGGGACGCTCATCTCCACCCCGCGCGAGCTCGAGGCCGCGTTCCACGACTCCGACGTCGTCGGGCGCATGACCGTCGCGCGCAACGTGCTCGCAGCCGCACGCACGCGCGACGCCGCGATGGAAGCGCTGGCCCAGGCGCTCGGCGTGCTCGCCCCGCGCTTCGCCGTGCTGCGGATCCGCAACCGCGAGCTCGTCGGGCTGTCGACGCCGCGCTCCGCTCTGCCCGATCCCGGCGGCCGCGTGGTGCCGATCGCCGAGGACGGCATGGTCGCGCGCACGATCGTCGACGGCCGCTTCGCCGGCCTCGTCGACGACGAGCAGCTGCGGCGCTCGCTCGAGCTGGGCGAGCGCGTGCCGTGCCTGCTCCGGCGCATCGACGTGGGCGAGCGACCGACGATCATCGTCTACGTCGATCACGGTGGTCGCGAGTTCCTGCCCGTCGAAGCGCGACTGCTCGACGAGCTGTGCGCGACCGCGAGCGCAGCGCTCGCGACGGTCGTGCGGCTGCGCCAGGGTCGGCCCGAGGACAGCGGCACGCACAGCGCGAACGAGGCCGGCATCGGTCCGCCGCCCGGCTACGCGGGCGCAGCATCGCAGTCGGGCGAGAGCTGGTCGGTGCCGGCGATCCCCGCGACGGCGATCGTGAGCGACGGTCCTGTGCCGCGGCCACGGCGGACGTTCGTCGACGGCTCGCCGCCGTTGCGCGCCGCGCCGCCGCCCCTGCCCGGCTCGCGTCGGCCCACGACGCCGATCGACGCGCCGCGGCTCGAGTCGCCCGAGCCGCAGGACACCGGCGACAAGCGCATCACCGAGACGTACGCCGACGACGAGCCCCCGTCGCGCAGCGATGCGCTCCGGGACGAGCCCCCGCCGCGCGCGCAGCTGCTCACCATCCACGCGATGCCACCGCCACCGCCGCTGCCGCCACCGCCACCGATGGCGGAGGAGCTGATGCAGGGCTTCGACACGCTGATGGGCCTGCCGCCGCCGGTGCAGCCCCACGATTCCGGGCCCCGCTTCGTGCCGCCGCCGCTCGACGATCGCGAGAACTCCGGGATCATCCCGCTGTCGTCGCCGATCGATCAGCCCTCGATGCGCGGACGCATCGAGCTCGAAGAAGAGGACTGGGCGCATCCCGGCAAGCAGCTCGCGAGCGAGTCGATGCAGCACCGCGTCGACGCGCTCCTGCGCTCGATCGCTGCCGGCTCGGGCAACGTCGGCGAGCTGCGCCAGCTCGGCGAGCCCGCGATGCTGCGGCTCGCGGCGCAGTTCCCCGGTCCGCTCGAGATCCTGCGTCGTGACCTGCGCGCACTGCCGCCGCCGTCGGCCCACGGCCCGCTCGTGCGCACGGCGATCCGCATCGGCGCCGAGATCGTCCCGCACCTCATCGATCTGTTCGATCACCCGAGCCCCGACGTGCGCTTCTACGCGGCGTTCGTCTTCCAGGAGCTCCGTGATCCGCGGGCGATGCGGCCGCTCTCCGAGCTCGCGTTCGACACGAGCGGCGACGTGCGCGTGATCTCGATGCGCGTGCTCGAGACCTACAGCCGCGCCGCGGGCTTCGCCGATGCGGTGCGCGTGGTCCGGGCGCAGCTCGACAGCACGAACCGTACGCGCCAGCTCTACGCCGCGCGCGCCGTCGGCACGCTGCGCGACATCGACGCCATCGCGAAGCTCGTCGATCTGCTGAGCAGCCGCGATCGGTTCGTGCAGGAAGCGGCGCTCGAGTCGCTGTGCTCGATCACCGGTCAGCAGCTGGGCTTGAAGCCGCACCGCTGGAAGACCTGGTACGCGGAGAACGAGCACCACCACCGGGTCGAGTGGATCATCGAGAGCCTGCGCCACCGCGACCTGCCCGTGCGGCGCTGGGCGGCCGACGAGCTCTCGCGCATCACCGGGCACCGCGTGCCGTTCTCGCCCATGGGCGACAAGAAGGCGCGCGAGCTGGCCGTCGAGGCCTGGACGGAGTGGTGGAGCTCCACCGGTCAGTCCCGCATGCTCTCCGGGACAGAATAGTCCTTCGATCTGCTATCTAAGGACGGCCATGTTCGAGACGATTTCGAAGGGATTCCGGGCCGCGCGCGAGCGGCTCACCGGCAAGGGCGAGCTCACCGAGGAGGTGATCGAGGCCGCGCTCAAGGACGTGCGCATGAGCCTGCTCGAGGCCGACGTGGAGTTCCGCGTGGTCAAGCAGTTCCTCGCCGCGGTGAAGGAGAAAGCGATCGGCACCGAGGTGCAGCTGGTCGCGGGCACGGGTGCGAGAAAGACCCGCGTCAAGAGCGAGGACCACTTCATCCGGATCTGTCACGAGGAGCTCGTCGCGCTGATGGGCGAGCCGAACAGCGAGCTCGCCACCGCGAAGAGCGGCACCACCGGCATCATGATGGTGGGGCTGCAGGGCTCGGGCAAGACGACCACCGTCGGCAAGCTCGCGCGCAAGCTGCAGAAGGACGGCAAGAAGGTGCTGCTCGTCGCGTGCGACGTGTACCGCCCCGCCGCCGTTCGCCAGCTGCAGGTGCTCGGCGAGCAGCTCGACGTGCCCGTGTTCGCACGCGAGAGCGGCAACCCGGTCGAGATCGCCAACGACGCGAACTACGAGGCCAACGTCGGCGGCTACGACTTCGTCATCTTCGACACCGCGGGTCGACTCACCGTCGACGACGCACTGATGGTCGAGCTCGAGCAGATCAAGGCCAAGGTGCACCCGGCCAACATCCTGCTCGTCATCGACGCGATGATCGGCCAGGACGCGGTCACCACCGCGAAGGCGTTCGACGAGCGCATCGACATCAGCGGCGTCGTGCTCACCAAGCTCGACGGCGACGCCCGTGGCGGCGCGGCGCTGTCGATCCGCGCGGTCACGGGCAAGCCGATCAAGTTCCTCGGCATGGGCGAGACGCTCGAGCGCCTCGAGGAGTTCCGCCCCGAAGGCCTCGCGGGTCGAATCCTCGGCATGGGCGACCTGGTCGGCCTCATGCAGGACTTCCAGGAGCACGTCGACGAAGAGCAAGCGGCCAAGGACGCCGCGAAGATGCTCGGCGGCGGCTTCACGATGGACGACTTCCTCAACCAGATCCGCTCGATCCAGAAGATGGGATCGATGAAGGATCTGATGGACAAGATGCCGCTCGGCAGCTTGTTCGGCGGACAGATCCCCCAGGAAGCCCTCGATCAGGCGATGGACGATCGCGAGCTCACCAAGATCGAGGCGATGATCCAGTCGATGACGAAGGGCGAGCGCGAACGCCCCGACATGTTCCTCGCCGAAGAGGACGACGGCGCGGCCAAGGGCTCCGCGCGGTGGACGAGGCGACCGCGCACGCCGAAGCCGAAGGACCCCAGCAAGTATGCAGAGATGGGGCCCGAGCAATTCGTCGGTGGTCGCGTCGCCCGCGTCGCGCGGGGCAGCGGCCGCAGCGAAGAGGACGTGCGCGGGCTGGTGGGACGCTTCCTCGCGATGCGCGACGTGTTCGGCATGCTCGGCGGCTTGATGGGCGGCGGCGGCATGCTCGGCAATCTGCCCGGCATCAAGCAGCTGCGGCAGCTCGGTGCGATGCGCAAGCTCGCGAAGGATCCGGAGATGATGCGCAGCATGATGGGCGGGGGCATGCCGGGTCTGCCCGGCGGCGCGATGCCGGGCCTGCCCGCGGGCCCGGGCATGCCGCGGCCCGGCGCAGCGCCGTCGGCGGCCGCCCGCGATCGCGCGAAGGCGGATCGCAAGAAGCAGAAGGACGCGCGCAAGAAGAACCGCCGCCGCTGACGCTCGGCCGACGCCGCAGTCCTGCGTATCGATGTTCGGCGGGCGATCTGTGGGGTCGCGACGGGGGCGCGGGCGGGCCGCGGCGTTCGGGTGATTCCCCTCGGGCCCCGGCCTACCATCGCGCAAGGGATGGCGTCGGACTCGGAGAGCGAGCTGCGGCGGCTGCGTGAGGAGCTCCGTGTCGCCCACGAAGAGCTCGCCGCCGAACGGGCGCTGCGGCGCGCCGTGATCGACAACTCGCCGGACTTCGTGATGCTCTGCGACCTGCAGGGCCGGCTGCAGTTCATCAACCGGCTCGCACCCGGCTTCCGCATCGAAGACGTGCTCGGCCAGCACATCACCGCGTTCGTCCCCGCGAGCTACAAGCAGGAGATCGAGGCCGCGATGGCGCACGTCGTCGCATCGGGCGAAGTGGCGATCTTCGAGACGCGCGTGGACACGGGCGGACCGACCCTGAACCACTTCATCAACCGCGTCGCGCCGGTACGCACGAACGACACGATCACGGGCCTGGTGTGGCTCGGTACCGACGTCGAGCGGCTGCACCGGGCCGAAGAAGAGGTGCGCGAGCGCGACGATCGCCTGCGGATCATCGTCGAGGCCTCGCACATGGGCGTGTGGAGCATCGATCTCGATGCGCACACCGCCAGCGCCGACGATCGTGCCAACGAGATCTTCGGCCAGACCGACGGGCCCCTGACGATGGAGAGCGCGCTGTCCGTGGTGCCGCCGGCCGAGCGCGCGCTCATCGTCGAGGCGATCGCGAAGGCGCGCACGACGGGCCAGTATGGTCCGTTCGAGCACCGCGTCGTGCATCCCTCGGGCGTGGTCCGCTGGGTCCGCACCGCGGGGCAGGTGCACCGCGACGCCGACGGCGCGCACCGCCTGACCGGCGGTGTCATGGACATCACCGAGCAGCGCAGCATCGAGGCCGAGCTCGCGCAGGCGCAGCGGCTCGACAGCATCGGTCGGCTCGCCGGCGGCGTCGCCCACGACTTCAACAACCTGCTCACCGCGATGTTCGGATCGATCGACCTCGCGCGGACGGCCCTGCCCGCGGACTCGGCGGCGCAGCTCGAGCTGGTGGAGCTGTACGACTGCGCGCAGCGGGGCGCCACACTCACCGCGCAGCTACTCGCGTTCGCGCGCCGACAGGTGATGGAGCCGCGCGTGATGACGCTGTCGAGCCTCGTCACCGGCATCGAGAAGCTGCTGCGGCGCGTGCTCGGCGAGGACATCGAGCTCGCCGCGGTCTGCACGGCCGAGGGTCGCGTGCGCGTCGACCCGCACCAGCTCGAGCGCGTGCTCGTGAACCTCGCGACCAATGCACGCGATGCGATGCCGAACGGTGGGCGGCTCACCCTCGAGGCCATCGACGTCGAGCTCGACGAGCCCTACGCCACTGCGCACGCCGAAGTGGTGGCCGGCTCCTACGTCATGCTCGCGGTCTCGGACACGGGCGTCGGCATCGCGCACGAGGATCTGCCGCACATCTTCGAGCCCTTCTTCACCACCAAGGCCGCCGCCGACGGCACCGGGCTAGGGCTGGCGACGTGCTACGGCATCGTGCGGCAGGCTGGTGGATACATCCACGCGTACAGCGAGCCGGGCCACGGCACGACCTTTCGCATCTACCTCCCGCGCGTCGACGCTCCCCTCGATGGTGCCCAGCCGGTCGAGCCGACGCGCGAGGGCTCCGGCCACGAGACGATCCTCGTGGTCGAGGACGACCCGATCGTGCGGCGTGTCACCGTTCGTGGGCTCCGGCAGCTGGGCTACCAGGTGCTCGAGGCCGCGAACGGCCCCGAGGCGCTCGCGCTCGCCACGAAGCACGGCACGATCGACCTGCTGCTCACCGACGTGGTGATGCCGATGATGAGCGGGCGCGAGCTCGCCGAGCGACTGCGCGAGGTCCAGCCCGGGACGATCGTGCTGTTCGCATCCGGCTACACGGCGAACGCCATCGTGCACCACGGGGTGCTGGATGCGGGCATCGAGTTCCTGCCCAAGCCGTTCAGCATCGCGCTACTGAACGCGCGCATCCGCCAGCTCCTCGACGCGCGCTGAGCGAGGCCGACGTCGCCGCTCAGGTGCCGGCAGCGCGGAGCGCATCCGCTTCGGGCGGATAGAACTGCCGCGCCCACCGGCGATACTGGCCCATCGCCTGCTCGCCTTCGACGAGCAGCGGCCGCTCCTGGTAGCGCTTGTTCGTCCAGATCGGCAGGTCCTCGTCGATGGTGCGCTTCGCCTCGCGCACCGACTTGGCGAACAGGAGATGCGTCACGATGCGGCTCGAGTGCTTGCGAACCGTGAGCGCGCCGGTGAGCTCGACCCACTCGTCGTCGATCGGGGTGGGGTAGAACGTCACGCTGTACTCGATCGGGATGCCCGCATCGACGTGCGCGTGCACGGAGACCCGTCCGAAGCCGTCGATGCTCGTGTCGAGCGTGCCGACGACGCGCTTTCCCAGCCACTCGAGCGGCTCGAACACGCGGTAGTGGTGCCGACTCTTGTGGCGGAACACCGGGCCGTCGCTCTGGGTGTCGAGCGTCTCCGCGGCCCGGCTCACGGCGCTGTGCAGCATCACCGCGTGGCCGAGGTCGACGCCGTTCTCGCCGAACTCCTGCACGTGCGTGCGCACGCGCCAGGGGCCGAGCCGCGCCGGCCGGGTCCACTGCGGGTCGTTCCACGCGGCGATCGGAGCCGGCGTCCAGCGCGGGGCCTCGCCCTCGGGATGCCAGTAGACGAGCACGGCGCCGGAGACCTCGACGACGGGCCAGCTCCGCACCTTCGCGCGCGGCGGCACCTTCTTCGACAGCGGCACGAGCACGCAGCTGCCGGCGCAGCTCATGCGCCAGCCGTGGAACGGGCACTCGATGGTCTCGCCGTGCACGCGACCACCGTGGCCGAGGTGCGCGCCGAGGTGCGGGCAGTGGGCGTCCAGCACGTGCGCGCGGCCGCTGTCGCCGCGGTAGAGCACGAGGTGGCGGCCGAGCCACTCGAGCGGCACGACGTCGCGGGCGCGGAGCTCGTCGCTCCACGCCACGCGATACCACCCCTCGGGAAATGGGGCGATTGGGTAACGCTCGCTCATGACCGGTGATGTGCGGTCGCCGTCGCTTTCGATCCCTGGCCACGCGCAGAAAACGTGCTCGACCCGACGTCCGCGTCCGCGCGCGGACTGCGAGGGCGAGCACGCAAAGAACACCGCCGTCGCGACGTGCCGGGCGCGATACTGAGATGCTGCCGATGTCCCGCACACGCCTTCGCTCGCCACTCGTCGTCGCCGTGCTCGGCAGCGCGAGCGCGTGCTACGTCGGGTTGCCAGCGGAGCCCGACGCCACGACGGGTGCTGCAGTGACGGGCGTGCTCGACACCGATCCCGGCGACGCGTCGACCGACGCATCCGGGGCCACCGATACCGGCGCCACGATGGGCGCCACGACGGCATCGGACGAGACGGACGGTGGCTCGACCGACACGGGTGTGCCCGGAGAGGACGGGCTGTGCGGAGATGCGGTCGTGCAGCCCGACGAGGACTGCGACCACGGGGCGGCGAACGGGCCCGGCGACGCGTGCAACGACGACTGCACGGTCAACGTCTGCGGCGACGGCGTCGTCGGTCCGGGCGAGGGCTGCGACGACGGCAACGACGACGACACGGACGGTTGCACCACCGCGTGCGCGCTCGCGAGCTGTGGCGACGGCGTCGTCGATCCCGGCGAGGCGTGCGACGACGGCAACGACGAGGCCGCCGACGCCTGCTCGAACGCGTGCACCCTGCCCTCCTGCGGCGACGGGCTCGTGCAGGGCGACGAGGCCTGTGACGAGGGCGCGGCCAACAACGACCACTCGGACTGCACGGGCAGCTGCGCGGCCGCGAGCTGCGGCGACGGGCTCGTCCACGACATGGGCGCAGGCGACGAGGCGTGCGACGACGGCGAGTCCAACGCTGAGGACGGTGCGTGCCTGCCCGACTGCACGCTCGCGACGTGCGGCGACGGCCATGTCGGTCCGGGCGAGGCGTGCGACGACGGCGGCGCCGTGCCGGGCGACGGGTGCAGCCCGGCGTGCACGTTCGAGAGCTGTGGCAACGGCGTCGTCGAGGGCAGCGAGGCGTGCGACGACGGAGCCGACGGCGATCCGGACGACGGCTGCACGGACGCGTGCCTCTTGCCCGCCTGCGGTGACGGCCTGCTGCAGCCGAGCAGCGGCGAGGCCTGCGATCAGGGCGCGGGCAACGACGACACCGGCGCGTGCACGGACGCCTGCCAGACCGCGAGCTGCGGCGACGGGCACGTGTGGGCCGGGCACGAGCAGTGCGATCTCGGCGGCGGCAACGGAGCGGGCGCCGCGTGTACGCCCCTCTGCACCAACGCGACCTGCGGCGATGGCTACGTCGGGCCGGGCGAGGCGTGCGACGACGACAACGGCTCGAACACCGACGCCTGCACGAACGCGTGCAACGCCGCGGCGTGTGGCGACGGCTTCCTGCAGGCCGGCGAGGCCTGTGACGACGGCAACGCGAACGACGACGACGCCTGCAGCAACACCTGCGCGGTGCAGAGCGGCGACGACCTGCCGGACAACGACTACTGCAACGCGCTCGGGCCGTGGGACGACGAGTGGGTCGCGTTCGAGCTCGAGGTCATCTCGCTGGTCAACGAGGCGCGCAGCCAGGTGATCGACTGCGGCCAGGGCGACGTGCTCGGTCCGGTCGGCCCGATCGCGTACGAGCCCGCGCTGACCTGCGCCGCGCGTAGCCACAGCAAGGACATGGCGGTGAACGCGTTCTTCGACCACACCAACCTGCTCGGTCAGGGCCCGTCGGCGCGGCTCGGGTTCGCCGGCTACGACTGGATCACGTGGGGCGAGAACATCGCGGCCGGCTACACGACGCCGGACGCCGTGATGGCGGGCTGGCTCGCCAGCCACGGCCACTGCACCAATCTCATGAACGGCGCGTTCACGGAGCTCGGCGTCGGCTACTACTACGATGCCGCCAGCCCCTACGACCACTACTGGACGCAGGATTTCGGCGCGCCGGGCTGACGATCAGTCGGCCGACGAGGCTTCGCTGCCGTCGTCGGCGGCGACCGGCTCGGAGATCCGATAGACCTCTTCGAGCCAGTTGCCGAGATCGATGATCTTGCAGCGGCGCGAGCAGAACGGACGCCACTGGAAATCGTCGGCGACGACGTCTTCGCGGCGGCACGTCGGACAGCGCAGGCGCATCGAGGGAGACTATTGACACAGCCCAGCGACGCGCGCAAGGCGTCAGCGCTGCTCGAACGTCTCGGCGAGCGCGATGAGCCGCGGTGCGACGTGGCGCTCGAACTCCAGCACCGTCTCGACCACGCGTGCGTAGTGCTCCATCAACAGCGCTTGGCCCGCGTCGCAGAGCTGCTCCTTGCGGAACGCCTCGTCGTGGAGGCTCTCGGTGATCGTGCCGTCGACGAGGTGCGCGCACGCGGCCAGCACGTTCTCGGGCACCAGCCGATGGTCGCCCGTGACGTGACTCGGGTCGAAGATGACCGGCAGGATGGTCTGGCCGCGCGCGTAGCTGATCGCGTTGAGATCGGGCTGATTGCGGCAGTAGCCGCCCTTCGTGAACAGGGTCTTCACGCCGCGCTCGCACAGCACGATGTCGAGATCGCCCATGTTGGCGATGTACTCGGCGGCGTGGAACCACTCGCTGACCTCGTTGCCGAAGCCGCGCTTCAGCACCACCGGCTTGCCGAAGCGGCCCACGGCCTCGAGCAGGTCGAAGTTCTGCGCGTTCCTGGTGCCGATCTGCAGCATGTCGGCGTGCTCGCCGACCTCGGGCACGAGGTTGAGGTCCATCACCTCGGTGACGTAGGGCAGCCCAGTCTCCTCGCGCGCGCGATCGAGCATCGCGATGCCCTTCATGCCGAGCCCGCGCCAGTCGGTGGGGCGCGTGCGCGGCTTGAACGCCCCGCCGCGCAGCATCATGCGGTCGAGCACCCCGAAGCGCTCGCCGATCTCACGGGCCGCGCGGGCGATCGCGAGCGTCTGCTCGAGCGTCTGCGGCGAGTCCGGGCCCACGATGAAGATGTGCGGCCCGGCGCCGAAGCGCCGCGCCTTGCCGTCGAGCCCCGGCACCTCCACGACGCGGCGCCGTCGGCGGAACGCCATGCCGTCGGTGCCGCTCACCACGCGCGCGATGTTCTTGAACTCGCTCGTGACGCGCCAGGTCGCGCGCACCCCCGGCAGATCGCGGAGATAGCCCTCGCGTCCGGCGAACTCGCGGGTGTCGCCGATCACGTGGATGGTGCTGTAGACGCCGCTGCGCTGGGTGATCTCGATGCGCAGCCCGAAGCGCGCGGCGAGGTCGCGGATCTGGTCGACGGTGGACTGACGGCCGTTCTCGAACTCGATGATCATGGCTTCGCGAGCTCGGCGAAAGCTTCGCACAGCCGCGCGCATCCGGCAGCGATGCTCGCGTCGTCGGTCGCGTAGCTCAGCCGGATGTGTCCCGGCCCGCCGAACGCCGAGCCGGCGACGGTCGCGACCCCGAAGCGGTCGAGCAGCCAGCCGCTCAGCTCCGTGTCGTCGGCGACCTGACCACCCAGCAGGCGCGACACGTCGATCCAGGTGTAGAACGCGCCGTCGGGCGGCACGATGTGGATGCCCTCGACCGGCGCGAGCGCGGCCAGCATCGCGTCGCGGCGCTGCGCGAACGCCCGACACATCGCCTCGACCTCGGCCGGCACGCTCGGGTCGCTGAGCGCGAACAGGGCCGCGTGCTGCGACGGCGTGGCCGCGCCGGAGGTCATCTGGCCCTGGATGCGCGTGGCCGCCGACGTGACCGGCTCGGGCGCGACCAGGAATCCGATGCGGAACCCGGTCATCGCGTAGGTCTTCGAGACGCCGTCGACGAGCACGACGCGATCGGTGACGCCGTCGAGCGCCCGCGTCGCGCTCGCATGACGGTGCGGCGCGTAGCAGAGCATTCGGTAGATGTCGTCGGCGAGCACGTAGGCCTGCGGCGCGCCGTGGGCGAGCACCTCGCCGAGCGCCCGCAGCTCCGCCGCCGTGTAGCCCGCGCCCGTGGGATTGCTCGGGCTGTTGATCATCAGCACGCGCGTGCGCGGTCCGAGGACCTTCGCGAGCTCGTCGGGCTGGAGCTTCCAGCCGCGCTCGGGCGAGGTCGGCACCAGCACCGGCGTGCCCTCGGCGAGCGCGACCATGTCGGGATAGCTGACCCACGCGGGCGTGGGGATGACGACCTCGTCGCCGGGATCGAGCGTCGCGAGCAGGTAGTTGAGGATGCTGTGCTTCGCACCGTTGCTGACCAGCACCTGCGCGGGTCGGATCGGGATGCCGTGGTACTCGGAGAGCTGGGCGGCCACCGCCTCGCGCAGCGCGGGCATGCCTGCGACCGCCGTATAGTGGATCGCGCGCTCGTGGACGAACGCCGCGGTGCGCTCGCGCACCGCCGTCGGCGGACGGAAGTCGGGCTCGCCGGCGGAGAAATCGTAGACCGGCTGTCCGGCGGCCCGCAGCGCGGCGGCGCGGGCAGCCATCTGGAACGTCGCCGAGGGCTGGATCCGCGTCGCGCGTCGGGAGATGGAGGGACCGGCCACCGTGGCCGCATGGTAGCAGCTCGCGCTATCCGAGTCGGGCGACATCGATGCGATCGCCCGCGAGCGGCGGGCACCAGAAGCCCGCGCTCGTCAGCGGGCGTGAGAACCCGAACAGCCCGTCGACCACCCCGTCCTCGGCGCCGACCATGCGGCGCAGCTGGGCCTCGAACGCATCGAACGAGCGCCCGAACGCGACGAACACGAGCCCGTGGCCGGTGGAGTCGACGAACGGCATCGAGCGCCGGAGCACGAACGCCTCGGGGTCGAACGACTCCTGGGCGGTGCGCTTGACGTGGGCGGAGATCGGCGCGTCCTCGAGCTCGTGGTTGTCGTCGAGGCTGCGCCCGATCGCCTGCTCCTGGGCGAGCTTCGCGAAGCCGCCGAAGCGGTCGAGATCGTGGTGCCACAGCTGCGTGGCGACGAAGCTCGATCCGTCGAGGCCGACGCCTTCGCCGGACACGAGCGCCGCGTGCTCGGCCTTCTCGCCCTTGGGATTCTCGGTGCCGTCCTCGAAGCCGGAGAGATCGCGGCCGGTGTCGATGCGGAAGCCGTCGAGCGCCTCGGTCACGACGAGCGCCGGCGCGAGCGCGCGGGCGATGGTGCGCGAGCGCGCGAACAGCTCGCCGCGCTCCGTGCCGCGCAACCAACACCAGGCTGCGCGCGGCGTGCTGGGGATCGGCACGCGCGAGCCCTCGGGCTGCACGAGCTCGTGCAGGCCGCGGATCCGTCCGCCGACGAGCGTGGTGCCCAGCCCGACGACGAGCGACTCGTCGATCGACAGCGATGCGAGCGCGTCGATGCACGACCGGGCCTCTGCGCCCGGCGCGGCCATGAGCCAGAGATATCGTCCCGCTACCGGAGGCTCCGCGAGGATGCCTGGCTGTGCCGACGTCACGACGGTGACGACGCTACCCGAGCCGGCGCGCCCGGCCAAGCCCGGCCTTCGGCGTCAGCGCAGCCGCAGGTACTCGACCAGCACCTGCCCGTACACCTTGCTCGCCTCGAGCTCGACGGCTTCGGGATACGTCACGGGCGGTGCCGCGCCGCGGATGCGCTCGCGCTCGCACACCACGAGCGCACGCTCGGCGAGCCAGCCGTGCTGCAGCAGCTCGAGGACGATCGGTGCGAACACCGTCGGCGATGCGAACGGCGGATCCACGAAGACCAGGTCGAAGCGGGCGTCGCCGGGACCGCGCGAGAGCAACGCGAGCGCGTCGCCGCGCTGGATCGTCGCGTTGCGCAGTCCGAGCGCGTCGAGCTGCGCGCCGAGGTGACGGACCACTCGCCCGTCGAGCTCGAACATCAGCGCCGATGCGGCCCCGCGCGACAGCGCCTCGATCGACAGCGCGCCGGAGCCCGCGAACAGATCGAGCACGCGCGCGCCTTCGACCTCGGTCATGAGCCGCCCGAAGATCGCCTCGCGCACGCGCGCTGCGGTGGGCCGCAGGCCCGGCACGCCGTCGGGCACGGGCATCAGCTTGCGACCGCGCAGCGCTCCGGCGACGACGCGTTGCATCGCTACGCCATGCTCAGCGCGCCGGCGACCATCGCCGCGCGCTCGAGCTCTTCTTCGCGCTCGAGTCGCTCCCAGCCGCGCTTCACCTGGCGACGGCGACGAACCCACGCGACGAGCACGAGCGGCGCGACCACGATGAACGGGATGCCGCCGCCGGCGATCATCGGGTACCAGACGAAACGACCCGGCAGCCCGGTGCGCCACTGCCCGACCAGATCCGGCAGCGAGGCATGGTAGGCGCCCACGAACGCGGCCTCGAACGAGTCGCCGGAGCGCAGCTCGGACATCAGCTGCCGCATCGACGCGCCGTCGGGATCGCGGCCGCGCAGGAACTCCACGAGATCGCGCGCCGCCGCGTAGGCGACCGCAGCATCCGGACCGTCGGAGCCGCGGAAGTGCTGCTCGAGCTTCTCGAGATCCGGCACACCCGGACCGAACACCGCCCCCGCGAGCGTCTGCGCGCGCGCCAGGCTGATGCCCCCGGTGAAGCTCTCGGCCATGCCCTCGTGGAACCAGCGCGGGAGCTCGGCGCCACCGGTCGCGCGGTGCAGGATCACATGCGCCATCTCGTGCTTGAGCAGGCGCTCGAGATCGGAGGGCGAGCCGTCGGGGCCGTGGCGCGCGATCACGATCTCGCCGGTCTCCGGCCGCGCCACGCCGGCGACCCAGTGCGGCATGCCGCTCGCTTCGGCCACCCGACCCGCGTGATCGACGAAGACGATCTTCAGCGTGTCGTCGACGTCGCGTGCGAGCGGCCGCTCGATCTCCGACCACCACTTGGGGATCGATCGTGCGAGCGCTTCGGCCTCGTCGGCGAGCTCGGGCTCGTAGCGCAGCGTCACGCGCCCGAGCACGATCTGCGCGCTCGCCTGCTCGACCGCGAAGCCCTCGGCACGGCCGGTGCTGGCCCGCGCCGGGCCACCGGCGAGGAACACGAACGCGAGCAACAGGGGCGCGAGCGCGCGCAACAGCCACCCCCGGGACGACCCCCGTCGGAACGAGGGTGCACGAGAGGGCCGAGACGAGCTCATGGCGCCACTTTGAGCACGACCCTCTCGTCGCGCAAGGCGTTCGCGACGAGCAGGCCGATCGCGGTACCGAGCACGATGATGGCCACGCCCGCGGCGATGCCCGCCCGCGCCTTGCCGGACAGCTTTCCCAGCCGCCTGCGCTCCTGCATGCCCTGTCGCACCAGCTCGTCGTGCTCGTCCCACAGCGCCCCGACGAGGCCTGGTTCTTCGAGGGCGGCGGTGGCGCGGATGCCGAGCGGGAGATCGAGCCGACAGTCGTGTGCGAGCACGACCGCTTCGTCGCGCCGCGGCACGTAACCGATGAACACCACGAGGTCGTCTCTACGGTCGCGACAGATCGATCTCGCGTCGCCGGCCCCCGGCCGCAGCCGACGCACCTCGGTGGTGGGATCCGTCGACGCGGCCGCGTTGCGGGCGAGCTTCTCGAGCAGCGCGCGCTCGCCCTTGCTGCCCGGGGCCTCGGGTGAGAGCCCGACCGCCACGGCGATGCGACCATCGCTGCCTCGGCGATCGACGCGCGGCGGCGGCACGCTCGAGGTCGACTTCGGCGGCGGCCGATCGACGGCCGGCTCGACCTCCGGCGTGGGCGTGCTGCCCTCGCTCCACTCGCTGCCGCGCACGCCGTCGTAGCCCCGCGGCGGTGCAGCGCGTGCGACGGACGACACGCCGATCGCGAGCGAGAGCATCGAGGCCGCGAGCAACCGGAGGGCGGCGCGTCGCGGAGCCGCGCTCAAGGCGACCCCTTGCGCTGCTTGTCGAGCCACTGCCCGATCGCATACGTCTCGCGCGCACGAAACCCGGTGGTGAACTGCAGGCCGTGCTCGCCGGTGAGCCCGATCCAGCGCACCTCCGCCTGGGCCCGCAGCGGCTCCGCGAGCGTGGGCAGGGCGAGCGCGATCGTGAAGCGCTCGCCGAGAGTGGCGGCCGGCTCGAAGCGCACGGCGACGAGCACACCGCCGAGGCTGACGTTGATCGTCGTGCCCTCGACCACCTGGTCGCCGCGCTCGATGCGGATCGGCAGCGAGGTTGCGACACGTTCGCTCTGGCGCTGCTCCGGGCGCGACATCGGACCCGAGTGTCGGGGCTGCGCCCGCGCTCGTCAACGCGGCAGGGTCGGGTCACGATCCCAGCTATCAGAAGTAGTAGCGCACCTTGATCGCGAAGTCGCCGCGCCCGGGATCCCAGGGCACGACGTACGGCGCCCACGCCATCTCGATCGCGGTGTCGAGCGGCGCACCCTTCCACGCGAGCACGAGCCCGAGCGGAGCGCGCAAGAACATCGCGGCACCACGCACGTCGTCCTCGGGGCGCGCATGGAAGTCGAACGGCACCGGGGGATAGGCCCAGAAGGCCACGCCCGCGCCACCGCCGAAGTAGCCCAGCAGATCGAGCGCGTTGTTCGAGGTGAAGAGGCCATGGAAGAGATAGTCGACGTGGACGCGACCGTCGCCGTGGTGGAACGGGGCCCAGCCGGCCTCGAACTGGATCGCGTGCCGCCGCGCGAAGTAGGCCTTGAACGAGAAGCCGGTCGGGTTGCCGAGCGTCGCACCGATGCCCACCGGCCCACCGGCGCCACCGATCTTGTCGGCGGCCTCCGCTGAGCCGGCGGCGAGCATCGTCGTCGCCGCGAACGCGAGCATGGGGAGGGTCGTGCGAAGGCTCGGCATGTCGGTCTCCTCGACGACGGCGCCGGTGCAGCCCGCGTACCAACGGCCACTCGGCGGCACCGCTTCGTCACCGCTTCGATACGGGCCCGCCGAGCGAGGCGGCGCTGCGAATGCACGCCTGCCCCGCTGTGTCAGCCGCGCTCGATTTGACAGCGAGAAACGAGCGCGCACGCTCGGGCCGAGCCGGTGCCTGCTGCGCCCACCACCACGTCCGCCCGACGCCTGATCGCGCTCGCCACCTTGGTGCTCGTGGTCGGCGTGCTGTGGGTCGCGCAGACCGTGCTGATGCCGCTCGCGCTCGGCATGGTGCTGGCGTTCGTGCTCACGCCGCTCGTGCGGATGTTCGAGCGCCTGCGCTTCCCCCGGGCGCTCGCGGTCGCGAGCACCATCGTCATCACACTCGCGGGCGTCGGTGCGCTCGGCTGGGTCGCGGCACGGCAGGTCGGCGAGCTCGCGCTCGAGGCCCCCGGCTACGTCACCGCGATCCACGACAAGCTCGAGGCCGCACACCCCACGAGCGGCACGCTGGAACGGCTCAGTCACACCGTCGATCGGCTCGGCGCGGAGCTCGACGAGGCGGGCGGCGAGCGCGAGTACGCCCCGCCGGTGCGCGTGTTGCCGGGCCGCTTCTCGGCGTTCGACGGGCTGCGCGAGACCGTCGAGCTCGTGCTCGCGCCGCTCGCCACCGGCGTGATGGTGCTGGTGCTGGTGAGCTTCATGCTCGGCCGGCGCGAAGACGTTCGCGACCGCGTCATCCGGCTCGTCGGGGCCGACAACCTCACCTTCACCACGCGGCTCATCGACGAGACCTTCCACGGCGTGAGCCGCTACCTGTTCACGCAGTCGCTGCTGAACGCCATGGTCGGGCTGCTCACCGGCGTCGCGCTGTGGCTGCTCGACGTGCCATACGCCGCGCTGTTCGGCGCCGCGATGGCGCTCCTGCGCTTCGTCCCGTACGTCGGCTCGCTCGTCGCCATGGCGCTCGGCACCATCGTCGCGTTCGCGACGTCTCCGGGCTGGTCCGAGGCCGTGCTCGCGCTCGGCATCGTGCTCGTGCTCGACCTCGCGTTCGCATACTTCGTCGAGCCGCTGGTGATGGCGAGGCGAGTCGGGGTCTCGTCGCTCGCGCTGCTCGTGTTCGCGGTGTTCTGGACCTGGCTGTGGGGACCGATGGGCCTCGCGCTCGCGACCCCGCTGACGCTGTGTCTCGCGGCGCTCGGCCGGCACGTGCCCGGGCTCGAGTTCCTCGACGTCGTCCTCGGCGACACGCGGGCCTTGCCCGACGACGTGCGCTACTACCAGCGGCTGCTCGCGCGCGATGCCGACGACGCACGCGAGATCCTCGTCAAGAGCCGCGCCGAGCTCGGCGACGAGCGGATGGTCGACGAGCTCGTGGTGCCTGCGTTGCTCGCGGCCGTGCGCGATCAGGACGCGTGCACGATCTCCGACGAGGACGCCGCGTTCGCGAACGAGACCACCGCCAAGCTGCTCGACGAGCTCGCGGTGCCCGAGGCCGGCGCGCCCGCGCCGAGCTCGGTCGCACCGTTCACCGTCATCGCGGTGGGTCCGGGCGGCGAGGCGCTCGAGGCGATGCTGCGGCTCACGAGCGGAGGCGCTGCGCAGCCGCTGTCCGGCGAGCTCTTGCTGGCCGAGATCGTCCAGGAGCTCGAGCAGGCCGCGCCGCGGCTGGTCTGCATCGCGGCGCTGTCGAACGCCGCGACCACGGCGGCGCGGCGTCTCTGCCGACGCATCCGCACGCGCCTGCCCGAGCTCGGTGTGCTGATCTTCTGTCCCACCGACGAGATCGGCTTCGAGTCGCGCACGCGGGAATCCGGTGCCGGTGCCGTCGTGACGCGCATCGCCGACGCGATGGTGGTGGTCGCACAGCCGCATTGGTCGTCGCTGCCGCGTACGAGCGCAGCGACGACGAAGGTCACCGCCGCGGCGAGCTAGTCGACGGCCGGCCCGGCATCGCCACGCGCGGGTCGCCGCCGCTCGTGGAACCACACGCGGTACGCCTTCATCTTCCGCACCTGCTCCGCGGGCGCGTGGCGCCTGCACGTGCGGGCCTCGTCGCTCTTGGGCGGTGCGCCCCAGCGCGTTTCGGGGCAATCGTTGGGGTTGTACGCGACCTCGAGCGCCGCCTTGCGCTCGATGAGCTGCGCGAGCGTGACCTTCTGCGCCGAGCCGTCGCTGCGGGTGTACTCGAACGCGAGCGACTCGTCGGCCAGCATGCGCGCACGCTCGGCGCGCAGCGACTCCAGCAGCGCGGGCATCGTGGTGCCCGGCACGAGGAACGCCTCGGGGTTGCGCTCGACCTTCGCGTCGAAGCCCTCCACGACGTCGATCGCGATGAGCAGCCGCAGATCGCGGGCCGGCGTCGCGAAGTTCTCCCACGCGCCGGTGGTCTCGAAGATCGAGTGCCCGCTCGGCATCGAGATCGTGCCGCCGCCTCCGCGGAAATGGCCCTCGCCGTTGTCGACCGACGTGACGCGCACCTTCGCGGCCTCGAGCAGCGCCGCCACGGCCTCGGCCTGCGCGCGCAGTGCATCGCGCTTGCCCGGCGTCACGAGCCCGTCCATGCGGTCGTAGAACTGATCGGGCGTGAGTGAGCGCTGCTCGTCGCCGACGTCGCCGTAGCCGGGGCGCGCGTCGATCTGCGCGTCGGTGGCCGCGCGCAGCTCGACCACGCCGCCGCTCTTCACCACGTCGATCGGACGCGCGGCCTTGAAGCCGCTGCCGCCCAGCCCCGGATCCGGGTTCCACAGGAAGTTGCCCTCCCAGAAGCGCTTGCGCGTGATGCTGCCGTCGGGCTGCCCGTCGATCGCATACAGCACGCCGGGCTCGCTGCCCTCGGGATCCATCAGCTCGACCAGCACGAACACGTGGCCATAGGGATCCGCGTAGATGGTGCCCGGCCGCAGCGCACGGCGGGTGAGCTCGACCGGATAGTAGTCGGTCGCGTCGTCGCCGAACGCGGTGCGGCCGTTGCCGGTGTGCACGCCCCACGCGAGCGTGCGGCGGAAGTACTTCTGCACCACGCCGAGCTCGCCGGGCTTCTTGCCGTCGCTGCCCTCGGGCGCCATCGCGACCGTGCGCAGCTTGCCGCAGCGGGGCGCCTTGCCGGGCCCACCGCGCGAGCATCCGCGGAAGCCGAACGGCAGCCCGCGCTTCCACGCGAAGTAGGCGCGCAGGAAGTACGGCGTGTCGGCGCAGTCGGGCTTGAGGTGCAGGCCCACCTTCGTGTCGGGCAGATCCTCGTCCCAGCCCAGATGATCGTGCAGCAGGTTGCGCGCCGGATCCGAGGTGAGCTCGTGCAGCGCCTTCCTGGCCAGCTCCTCACCGCGCGGCGCATGGAACAGCGCGCGCACCCACGCGCTGAACAGCGCCTCCTCGGCGCCGGTCCACGCGCGGTCGATGGGCCACACCGCGTCGGCCGCGGGCGTGCGTACGCGCGACTTGCCGCCTCGCTCCACGTCGATCGTCGCGCAGCGCAGACCCTTGCCGCCGCGGCCCACGATCACCTGCAGCGTGCCCTTCGGGGCGGCCGCGACGCGGGCGACGGTCGCAGCCGGCACGCCGCGCTCGTGCGAGAGCGCGGCCTCGATCGGCTGGCCGCCCGACTCGACACGCAGCGCGAGCGGCTGCTCGTCGTCGAGCGTCGCCGCGAGCACCGTCACCGGCGCGCCGACGACGACGCGCGCAGGCGAGACCAGGATCCCGACGTCGGCCGCGTCCTGCTCGGGACACGTGCCCGCGTCGGCGGGTGAAGGCGGCGGCGTCGGCCGCGGCGCGGAGGCCACGCCCTTCGCGACGGTCGCACCATCGGACGAGGTGTCGGCGGCGGCGACGGGTGGGCTCGCCGCCGCGGCCGGATCGTTCGCGGGACCGCGCACATCGTTGCGATCACAGCCGAGCCCGAGCACGAGGCCCGCCGAGATCGCGATCCTCGAGATCGCCCCTTTTCGCGTCGGCCGGCCCACGGACCCCATGCGGCTGGCATACCGCTCCGCGGCTCGCACCGCCAGTCCGTGGCGGTTGTGTTATCGATGGAGCATGCGTGTGCTCATCGCAGACAAGCTTCCGCCGAGCGGCGTGACGGCGATCGCGGCGCTCGGCGTCACCGTCGAATCGCGTCCGGAGCTGGGTGCCGACGACCTCCCCGGGGCGCTCCGCTCGACGGGCGCCGAGATCCTCGTGGTGCGCTCGACGAAGGTCACCGCGGACGCCTTCGCCGCCGCACCGGGGCTCGGCCTCGTCGTGCGCGCCGGTGCCGGTGTGAACACGATCGATGTCGCCGCCGCGAACCGCCACGCGGTCTTCGTGGCCAACTGCCCGGGCAAGAACGCGATCGCGGTCGCGGAGCTCACGATGGCGCTCGTGCTCGCGCTCGATCGCCGCATTCCCGAGGCGGTCGGCGACATGCAGCGCGGCATGTGGAACAAGAAGCGCTACGGGCAGGCCCGCGGGCTCCACGGCCGCCGCATGGGCCTCGTCGGCTTCGGACACATCGGCCGCGAGGTGGCCCAGCGCGCGCGCGCGTTCGGGCTGCTGGTCGAGGCCTATGACCCGCATCTCACGCCTGCGGTCGCCGCGGAGAACGACGTCGAGCTCGCGGGCGATCTCGATGCGATGCTCGGACGCAGCGACGTCGTCAGCGTGCACGTGCCGTACGGCAAGGCCACGCACCACCTCATCGGTGCCCGCGAGCTCGCGCTCTTGAAGGACGGCGCGACGCTCGTGCACACCGCACGCGGCGGTGTCGTCGACGACCTCGCGCTCGCCGAGGCGGTCAAGAGCGGCCGCATCCGCGCGGCGCTCGACGTGTTCGAGGACGAGCCCGCGGGCTCCGAGGCCCAGTTCATCTCGCAGGTGCGCGAGCTGCCGTCGATCTACGCGACGCCGCACATCGGCGCCTCGACCGACCAGGCCGAGCTGGCCACCGCGGCGGAGACCGTGCGCATCATCGACGAGTACCTGCGCACGGGCCACGTCGCCACTGCGGTCAACCTCGACCGTGGGCGCGCGGCCAACTTCACCGTGGTCGTGCGTCACCGCGATCGCGTGGGCGTGCTCGCGAGCGTGCTCGGCTCGCTGCGCGAGGAGCAGCTGAACGTGCAGCAGATGCAGAACGTGGTGTTCGACGGCAACGAGACCGCGTGCGCCACCATCAGCCTCGAGCGGCACCCCAGCCCCGAGCTGCTCGAACGGCTGCGCGGCCAACCCGACGTCATCGCGGTCGACCTGCGGGCAGTTCCCTAGACGGCCCGCGATGATCAAGTACATCGGCAGCAAGCGCGTGCTGGTCCCGGCGTTGGTCGAGGCCATCCGCGCGCTGCCGCAGACCCGGCGCGTGCTCGACGTGTTCAGCGGCACCGCACGGGTCGGGCATGCGCTCAAGGCCGCGGGCCTCGACGTCGTCGCGAACGACCACAACGCCTACGCGCACACGCTCGCCACCTGCTACGTGCAGGCGGATGCCGAGCAGCACGCCGAGCCGGCACGGGCGTTGCTCGCCGAGCTCGGCACCACGCCACCCCGCGCCGGATGGTTCACCGAGACGTTCTGCGTGCGCTCGCGGTTCTTCCATCCCGACAACGGCGCGCGCATCGAGGCGATCCGCGAGCGCATCGAGACGCTCGCGCTCGCACCCGAGCTGCGCGCGATCGCCCTGGTCTCGCTCATGGAGGCCGCCGACCGCGTCGACTCGACCACTGGCGTGCAGATGGCCTACCTCAAGCAATGGGCCCCGCGCGCGCTCGGCATGCTCGAGCTGCGGCTGCCCAAGCTGCTCTCCGGACAGGGGCTCGCCTGCGGCCTCGATGCGCTGGCCTTCGCGCAGCGGCACACCGCCGACGTCGCGTACCTCGACCCGCCGTACAACCAACACAGCTACCTCGGCAACTATCACGTGTGGGAGACCTTGATCCGCTGGGATCGCCCCGAGGTCTACGGCGTCGCGTGCAAGCGCATCGACTGCCGCGAGCGAGCGAGCGCGTACAATCGCAAGCGCGAGATCGTGCCTGCGCTCACCGAGCTGCTGCACGCGCTCGACGTGCGGCACATCGTGCTCTCGTTCTCCAACGAGGGCCACATCCCCCGCGAGCAGCTGCTCGAGCTGCTCGCGGCGCACGGCGACGTCGCGGTGCTGGAGATCCCGCACACCCGCTACGTGGGCGCGCGCATCGGCATCTACAACCCGCGCGGTGAAAAGGTCGGCCGCATCGGCCACCTCGACAACGTCGAGTACCTGTTCACGGTGCGACGCCGCGTCGAGCGGCGCAGGGCCTCGTGAAGCTCGTCGTCGACGACGCGATCCCGTGGGCCGAGCCGGCGTTCGCAGGCTTCGGCGAGCTCGTGCTCGCGCCCGGACGCACGATCGATGCCGCGCTCGTACGCGACGCCGACGTGCTGCTCGTCCGCACCGTCACGCGCATCGATGCCGGGCTGCTCGCCGGCAGCAGCGTGCGCTTCGTCGGCACCGCGACCGCGGGCGTCGACCACGTCGACGTCGCCTGGCTGCAGGGTGCAGGCATCGCGTTCGCCAGTGCGGCCGGCTGCAACGCGAACGCGGTCGCCGAGTACGTGCTCACGATCCTGCACGTGCACGCGCTCGAGCGCGACGCGGCGCTCCTGGCCGGACCCATCGGCGTCGTCGGGCTCGGGCAGGTCGGTCGCCGCGTCACTGCGAAGCTGCGCGCGCTCGGGGCCGAGGTGCTCGCCTGCGATCCTCCGCTCGCGCGTCGGCGCGCGAGCGCGACGATTCCCGACGACGAGGCCTTCGCCGAGCTGGCGCGCAACGAGCCGCTGCTGGAGCTCGACGCCGTCCTGCCGCGCGCGCGCGTGATGACCCTGCACGTGCCGCTCGTGGCGAGGGGGCCCGATGCCACGCTCGGCCTCGTCGACGCCCGCCGGCTCGCGGCGCTGCCGTTCGGTGCGCTCGTGCTCAACACCGCGCGCGGCGGCGTGATCGACGAGCTCGCGCTCCGGGGCTGGCTCGATCGCGGTCGCGGACGCGCGGTGCTCGACGTGTGGCAGCACGAGCCGCGCTTCGACCCCGCGATGGTCGTGCATCCGGGTGTGCGGCTCGCGACGCCGCACATCGCCGGCTACAGCCTCGAGGGCAAGCTCGCGGGCACGCGCATGATCCACGAGGCGCTCGCGCGGTGGCTCGGCGTGCCGCCGTCGTGGAGCGGTGTCGACGTGCTCGGACCGCGCACACCGATCGAGGCCCCGTGCGCGGTCAGCCGACTCGCCGAGCGCACCGAGCTGCTGCGCCGCTGTGATCCGATCGAGGCCGATCGGCTCCCGCTGCGTACGCTCGCGCTGGCCGATGCTGCCGCCCACGCCGAGGGCTTCGAGCAGCTGCGGCGCAGCTACGCGCTGCGCCGCGAGCTCTCCCACTTCGAGCTGCGGGGCGCGGCCCCTGCCCTCGCCGCCGAGCTCGGCGCGCTCGGCATGTCGTGCGCGCCCACGGCCGCACTCGTGCTGCTCGCGCACGGCAGCCCCGATCCCGACTGGCGCGTGCCGCTCGAGCAGCTGCGCGTCGAGCTCGCAACGCTGCTGCCCGGGCGACGCATCGAGCTCGCATTTCTCGACCACCTCGCACCGAGCCTGTCGCAGGCGATCGCGGCGCTGGCCGCCGACGGCGAGACGCTCGTGCGCGTGCTCGCGGCGTTCCTGTCGCCCGGCGGCAACCATCTCAAGCGCGACATCCCGCAGCTCGTCGCACTCGTCGCGCGCGAGCATCCGAGCGTGCGGATCGAGCTGCAGCCCGGGGCGCTCGGCGCCGAGCCGGAGCCGATCGCGGCGATGGCCCGCGCGGCCGCGCGACTCGGACGCTGAGCGAGCGCAGCGGCGGTAGCGATCAGCCACCTTCTTGCGGCTGCGGCACCGGGGGCAGCGGGATCGACAGCCGCAGCGACAGCTCGGTGCCGTCGGAGTCGGCCCCGAACAGCGCCAGGTAGGTGCCGGGCTCGAGCTGGTGCTTCACGCGATCGCCGGGCACGAGGTGCAGCGCGTCCGGATCCACCTCGATCTTCGGCATCGCCCAGTTGGTGACGATGCCGTGGCGCGCGGTCGGATCGAAGATGTCCACCCACCCGTCCTCGTCGCCGTCGACCTCGATGTCGGCCATGCCACCGCGCTCGATCACGATGCGTTCGACGCGGTAGAGCCCGCCACCGCCGCTGATCAACGGCCCGCGCGTCTCGCCGTCGTCGCAGTCCAGACGCACGTCGGTGCCGGTGCGGAGCTCGTCGGCCACCGTGATCTCCTGGGCCGCGAAGCCCCGGTAGTAGCTGCGCGCGTCCTTGAAGTAGGCGCGCTCGATCTGCTCGATCGACTCGTCGAACGCGCCTTCGAGCGTCTTCTCGATCGCCTCGGCATCGCCGCCCTTCACGATCGTCTCGGCCAACGCCCGCATCGCGACGTCGCCCTCGGCGTCGTACACGTAGCGCATGAAGTGCGCCGCAGCGGCGTAGTCGAGCTTGCCGTCGCGATAGGCGCTCGGCGACAGCCGCAGCTCCTGCGCGGGCCGTCCGAGCTCGGGATCCGGGCGATACCAGACGTCGACCCCGGAGAACATCTCGGCCATGCCTTCCTCGACGAAGTACGTGTGCGCGGTGGAGTCGAGCACCGCGTGCACGATCTCGTGCGTGATGCTGGGCCCGGTCGAGAACAGCACCCGCGTGCCGGGGAAGAAGCAGCCGTAGCGACCTTCGCCGCAGTACTGGGTCACGTCTTCGAGCCAGTAGACGACGATGGGATCACGACGTGCCGTGCGTCCGAGTGCTTTCTCGACGCTGGCGACGTGCTCGTCGAACGCATCGAGCGTGCCTTCGCAGATCGGATCGTCGAACTCCGTCGCGATGTGCAGGCGATCGGTGACGTACGAGACGTCGGGCAGCGGTCCACATCCACCGATCGTCGCGATCGACACGAGCACCTGAAAGCAGCGCAGCACCGTCACCGTTGGCCGGCCGTGACGGTGGCGATTGCTGCGCTGGCCCTGACCCTCGCCGGTACGCCCACCGTGTCGGGTCCCGAAGGCACGGTGAAGGTGGCGCCGGCCGAGCCCAAGAACGCGATCTTCGTCAGCCCCATCGTCAACGCGCCGCGCGTCGCCGTCGGCATCGGCTACGACCGCGCCGTCCACCGGGTGCTCAGCGTCGGCGCCCGCTTCGAGTACGCAGTGCCCAAGACCGGCTACGCCCACCTGCAGGGCTTCGCCGAGACGCTGGCCTTCAGCGTGTGGGCGCCGCGCACATTCCGGGGCTTCTTCGCGGAGGCGAGCCTGGGCTTCGCGCACTCGGTGCTCGGCGCCGACCCGCGGCTGCAGACCGCGACGATCATCCCCGGGCTCTCGGCCGGCCTGCGCTGGCGCTTCGGTCGGACGTTCTTCCTGGGCGCGTCGATCGGGCTCCGGTGGGGCAAGACCCTCCATCGCGAGCCGGCGATCTGCACCCTCGCCGCTGCCTGCCCCGCGACCCATGTCGGTCCTTGGGCCCGCGCGTCGCTCGACGTCGGCTTCGCGTTCTGACACCACCATCGGTGTCGCCAACGGCGTGCGCAGACGCACCTTACATGCGATTGTCGCGGCCGTAGAGCCGGTTCCGAGCCGGTTTTCGAGTGCAGCTCCCGAGCTCACGGCCCTCGCTCGCGGCGGGGTGGCTACCATGGTCGCGGGGACGAACGCACCTGGCGAGCGAGCCTACGACCGATCGGACACGACTCCATCGCACGCTGCTGCTCTGCGGTGGCCTGGCCTACCTGGGTTGGTGGGGGTTCGTCGAGCTCGCGCTGCCGGGCGCGTTCAATCCGTTCTTCGGCCGTGCGCTGGTCGTCGCGTGCTTCTTCGGGGTGCTCGTCGCCAGCCATCGCTCGCGGCGCGTCGCCGAGCGTCTGCCCGACCTGCTCGCGCTCTGCTGCGCGGTGGCGACGGCGCACTACTTCTACCTGCTCGAGCGCAACCACGCGGATCCGAACTGGATCGTCGGCAGCTACATCACCATCACGGCGATCTGCGCCATCCTGCAGACCGCGCGCGCGCTGCTGGCCTACTCGCTGTTCGTCGCCGCGCTGGCGATCGTGTGGGTGCTGCGCGTCCCGACGCTCTCGTTCGTCGTGTTCGTGCCGGGCACGCTGACCATCCTGCTGTTCGCGCACTTCGGGCTGCGCAGCCGGCTCGCGCTGCTCGACCGGGCGGTCCACGAGCTCGACGCGCGCAAGCAGGCCGAGGCCGCGCTGGTGTTCGCGAATCGCGAGCTCGAGTCGTTCAGTTACTCGGTGGCCCATGATCTACGTGCGCCGTTGCGGGCCATCGACGGCTTCAGCCAGATCGTGCTCGAAGAGTGCGCCGATCGCCTCGACGCGACCGCGGTCGGCAACCTCGAGCACGTGCGCGGCGAAGCGCAGCGCATGGGCGCGTTGATCGACGACCTACTGCAGCTCGCGCGCGTCGGTCGCGGCGAGCTCGCGCGGCAGAAGGTCGACCTCTCGCGGCTCGCGCGACAGGTCGTGGAGCAGCTCCGCAGCCAGGATCCGACGCACGCGCCGACCGTGACGATCCCCGACGGAATCGTGGTGGAGGCCGACCGGCAGCTCTTGCGCATCCTGCTCGAGAACCTGCTCGGCAACGCCTGGAAGTTCACGTCCCGCACTGCGAACGCGAAGATCGAGCTGTCCATCGAGCCCACGCCTCGCGGCACCGCCTGCGTGGTGCGCGACAATGGTGCGGGCTTCGAGATGGAGTTCGCGGGCCGCCTGTTCACGCCGTTCCAGCGGCTGCACGACGCGAGCGAGTTCCCCGGCACCGGCATCGGCCTCGCGACGGTGCAGCGCATCGTCGAGCGGCACGGCGGTCAGGTGTGGGCGGAGGCGAAGGTCGCCGAGGGGGCCACGTTCCGCTTCACGCTGGCGCCGAGCAGTGGCGGCGATCGGCTGGGTCTGCCCGCCGACGAGCGCCACACCCCCTGAGCGTTCGGCGCGACGACGCGCGCGCCGGCCATGCTGCGCCGTGGCCTCCGCATGCGCGGCTCGTCTATGCTCGGCGTGGTGCACCGTCGTCTGCTCGCAGCGCTGCCGCTCGCCGGATGCACGCTCTCGGTGTCGGTGCACGCGGAGCTCGAGGGCAGCTCGGGCGCCGGCGGCTCGTCGTCGTCGTCGTCGACGGGCGCGTCGTCGGAGAGGGGCTCCTCCTCCGAGGGCTCGTCGTCCCAGGGCGCCGACGAGAGCAGCGACGACGGCAGCACGGGCGACGATCCGCCCGCCGGACCGGCGCGGTATCCCAGCGACGTCGTGCACTCGCCGATCGATGCCCACGTCGCCGCGCGCATGCTCGAGGTGCGCGAGGCGGGCCCCGAGCTCGCCGACGACGTGTTCATGAAGGTGGGTGCGTCGAGCGACGTGGCGACCGCGAGCCTGCACTGCTTCGCGACCGACGCCCCGATGCTCGGTGCGCACGAGGAGCTCGCCGACGTGCTCGCGCTGTTCCTCGGCGGCGATGCGGATGGCACGTCGCCCTTCGATCGCGAGAGCCTCGCGACCGAGGCCGGCCGCAGCGCGGGTTGGGTCATCGACGGCGATCCGTCGCCGCTGCAGGCCGAGCTCGACGCGATCGCGCCCGCGCTCGCGTTCGTGCACTTCGGCACCAACGACATGCAGCTCGGGATCGACCCCGGCGCCGCGCTGCCGGGCTTCCACGTCGCGATGGCGGAGCTGCTCGACACGCTCGAGCTGCAGGGCGTGGTGCCGATCGTCGTCGGGCTCACGAAGCGCGCCGACGATGCGGACGCCGACCGCTGGATCCCCGCCTACAACGCGGTGCTCCGCGGCATGGCGCAGGCCCGCCAGGTGCCGTTCCTCGACGTGTGGCGCGCGGTGGATCCTCTGGCGAACCACGGCCTCGGGCCCGACGGGCTGCACCTCGAGGCCTATGCCGACGGCGCGTGCGTGCTCGACGACCAGGGTCTCGCGCACGGCTACAACGTGCGCAACCTGGTCCAGCTCGAGGCGCTCGCCCGCGTCGATGCGGCGCTCGCCGAGGCACCGCCGGGCGGCGAGGTGCTCGCGCCGCTCGAGGGCGCCGGCACGCACGACGAACCCTGGTCGATCGACGGGCTACCGTTCATCCACGACGCGGACACCAGCGCGGGCACGATGCAGATCGACGCGTACGCGTGCAGCGACGCCGACGAGGCCGGCCCCGAGCTGGTCTACGAGCTCACGCTCGCGCAGGCCACGGCCGTGCGGGTGATCGCGCTCGACCGCGAGGGCGTCGACGTCGACGTGCACGTGATCGCGGGCGACGATCCCGCCACCTGCCTCGCACGCGCCGACACCACGATCGCGACGACGCTCGACCCCGGCACGTGGACGATCGTGGTCGACACCTGGGCGGACGGCGAGCTGCAATACCCCGGCGCGTACCAGCTCGCCGTGGTCCCCTGCGACGACGACGACCCGGCCTGCGCGGGCTGAGCGACGGCGCTCAGAACGAGCCGGCGATCACTGCGCGGAACGAGTCCACGCCCAGCTCCTTGTCGAAGCCGTGGGCGTACTGCAGCGCGAGCGTCACGGGCTCGGCCCAGCCGAGGCGGAAGTGGAAGAGCAAGGTCGCGCCCGCGCCGACCAGCAGGTCCTTCACCGTGATCGGCCCTCGCCACGCGCCGCCCCAGTCGACGAAGGGGATCATGCCCGCGCGCTGGAAGAACAGCGGTAGCGACGAGATGCCGCGATCGACGTCGACGAGCGGGATGCGATACGACGCGTTGAGCAGCCCGAAGTACGTGCCGGACACGATGTCGGCCTTCTGCGGGTTGCCCGGCCCGGGATACCCGCGCATCAGCGAGCAGCCCCCCGCCGTGCTCGGTGCACGGGCGACGAGATCGCGGAAGATGTCGGCACCGTACGAGTAGTCGCCGACGCAGAACGCACCTCGGCGCGCGATGCCCCCCGCCGACGCGCCACCACGGAGCTGCAGCACGAGCGACTGGTGCCCGCGCCACGGCATCGGGATGCTCTCGCGATACGAGAACGAGCCCTGCAGATCGCCGTACTGCCCGCCCAGGTGCTTGTCGAACACGGTGAGGTTGATGCTCACGCGCCGTCCCCGCTCCGCGCCGTAGGCGAAGCGGTTCGCCGCATCGAACTCGTTCGAGTAGTCGAGCCCCAGCGCGATCGATGCGAAGTTGCCGACCTCGGGCCGCGCAGCCGCGGGCGCGTTGGGATCGATGCCGTCGTCGCCGGCGTCGAGGTTCTTGATGTGCTGGAACGAGTACGTGGCCGAGAGGTCCGCGTCGTGCCGCGCCTGCCGCAGGATGGGCAGGCTCATGCCCAGCGAGAACCGGGTGTTGCGCTCGCGATAGCCCCGCACGAGGTAGAGATCGCCCTGCCCCGGCGTGCGATCGTAGATGTAGCGATCGAACGAGCGCCCACCGCGGTGCGAGTACGTGCGCGCGAACGCCAGCGTGAAGTTGGGGAAGAAGCGCCGCAGCGTGTACGAGGCCCCACCGATCGCGACGCGCTCGTCGGTAAGGTACGTGAAGTTGCCGGCCAGCGCGTGCAGACCCACCACGTCGGCGATGCCGGTCTCGAGCCCGATCACGCTGCCGCCCGAGGTCGCGATCGTCTCGAGCGCGCCCGTCGCGAGCACGCGCGGGTACATGGTCTTGATCGGCTGGTAGCGCTTGCTGCCGGCCGAGAGCGGCTGCGTCCCCGGCAGCACGCGCTTCGGATCCTCGGCCTGGGGGAGCCAGGACGTCGTCGGCATCGACGGCAGCCACTTGCTGGGGTCGAGCTCCATCACCCACAGGTCGTAGCCGCTCCACGAGTAGCCGAGATACGCGATGCGCGTGCCGTCGTGGCTCGCCATCGGCTCGAACGCACCGCCGAGCACGTTGCTGACCTGGCGAACGCCGCCCGTCTCGGTGTCGTACGCGTGGATGTTGTAGACGCCGTCGCGATCGCTGGAGAAGAGGATGTAGCGGCCGTCGGGCGTCCAGCTCGGCGACAGATCCATGAAGCGATCGGCGGTGATGCGCTCCGTGGTGTCGCGCTCGCGATCGTAGACGTAGATGTCGCGGTAGCCGCCCTCGCGCCAGGCCGAGAATGCGACCTTGGTGGAGTCGGGCGAGAACCGCGGCGTGTAGACCTGGCCGATCTTCGAGATCGGCGGCAGCTCGGTGACCTCGCCGCTCGCGAGATCGAGGAAGCCGATGCGGCTCTGGGCCTGGTCGTTGCGTCGGAACACGACCGTGCGCCCGTCGGGCGATGCGTGCGGCTCCGTCGCGCGCAGACCGAAGGTGAGCTGCTCGGCATCCTTCGGATCGCCGCCGTTGTAGCGCCACAGGTCGTTCCAGCGGTAGCGCTGGTCGTAGACGCCGACCTGATCGAACACGATGTCCTCGCCCGCCCCGACGAACGTGGCCTCGGCGACGTCCTCGATGTCGATGACGTGCTCGACGTCTACGTCGACGCCCTGTCGACCGATGCCGCGCCCCTCGCGGATGCGACCGCCCTCGGCAGCGATGCGCTTCAGCCCCTCCTCGCGGTGCCCGTCGGCCTTGTAGAAGTAGACCCACGCGTCGTCGCGCGACCAGCTGGGATAACGCGTGGTCTCGCCCGAGAACGTCATGCGCCGGCCCTGCCGCAGCCCGCGGCTCTTGATGCGTCGCGCCTGGTTCTCGAAGCGTCGCACCGTGTCTTCCTTGAACTCCTTGTAGAGCTGGCCGAAGTCGACGCCGAGCACCTTCTGCACCGCGCGGTTGATGCCGAACGGCACGACCTGCGTCGCGTAGATGTGGCTCAGCTCGCGCAGCTTGTCGTGGCCGTAGCGCGCCTGGATGTAGTGCATGAAGTGCACGCCGTACAGGTACACGCTGCTGCCGTGGGGGAAGATGCGCGCGCCGGACGAGACCTGGTCGATCGTCTGGAACTGCCGATCGAGCACCGCCATGCGCATGTAGGCGTCGAACTGTGCGGAGCGCCGGCGCCCCTGGCTCGACAGGTTCGACTCCTCCATCGTCGCGAGCCCCTCGACCACCCAGCGCGGCTGCAGGATGTTGGGCGCCGTGACCTTGCCCAGCACGCCGAAGCCGAGCAGTGCATTCGCGAGCCGCGAGAGCCCGTGCACCGTGTCGAGGTGCACGACGTGGGTGAGCTCGTGGCTGATGAGGATGTCGATCCAGTCGTCGTAGGCCTCGAGCACCGAGAGCGCCTCGGGGGCGGTCGCGTAGGCGTTGATCCGCGGGAACGGCACGGCGGTCGCGCTGCCGTTCGCGGTGTCCTGCGAGTCGGAGAGCGTGATGTGGATCTTGAGGAAGACCCGATGCCCCCAGAGCGAGGTCAGCTCCTCGTAGGCCTGCTCGGCGACCAGTGCGACGCGGTCGGCCGCTTCTTCCTCGCCCGCGAAGTAGTGCACGAAGAAGTGCTCGGTCTCGATCGTGCGCCAGCGCAGATCGGGGTTGCCCGCGCGGAGGGGTGCGGAGCCGAGCAGCACGGCCACGAGGCACGCCAGCGCGAGCACGGCGACCGAGAAGCGGCGTCGCCGTGCGCGGCGTTCAGCCATGCACCATCCCCGCAGTGCCTGCGAAGAACCGCGCGACCTCCTCGAGCACCCGCTCCGGCCGTTCCTCGACCACGGCGTGCCCGCAGCCGTCGATCACCACCGCTTCGGGCGCGGGCAACAGTCCGCGCCAGCGCTCGCAATCGGAGGCCGACACCACGCGATCGCGATCGCCCCAGAGCAACAGCGTGGGCACATCGAGCCCGTGGGCAGCAGTGGCCAGCGCACCGAGCTCGCTGGTCTGCAGCAGCATCGCCCGCGCGGCCGCGAGCCCACCCGCGCGGCCGAGGCGATCCCAGTACACGTCGACCGCGAGCTCGGCGACCAGCTCGGGGCTGGAGTACCAGGCCGCCATCGTGCGCCGCAGATCCGCGCGGCGGTAGGCGTGCTCGAACGCCAGCTCGCCGACGCGCGGCAGTCGAGCGAGCCGCAGCTCGTGCGGAAGCTGCATGCCGGAGAGCGGCGGTGCGATCGCGACGAGCCGCGCGACGGCGCCCGGATTCGCGAGCGCGAGCGACATCGCGACCGCGGCGCCGAAGCCCTGCGCGACGACGTCGATCGGGCCGATGTCGAGCAATGCGAGCGCGTCGGCGACGCGGTCGGCGAGCCAGCTCGGCGCATAGTGATCGGCCGCTTCGGGCTCGGGCCGATCGCTCTCCCCGGCGCCGGGCAGATCGACGACGACCACCCGCCGCTCGGACGCGAGTCCCTGCGCGACGGCGTCGAACGCGAAGCCGCACTGGAGCAGGTCGTGCAGCAGCACCACGGGGCGCGTCGCTTCGTCGATCGCCCCGACGTCGGTGACGAACACGCGCATCGGCGCCGATCCGACGAGGCGCGAGCGATCGGGCAGGCTCGCCGGCAACGCCGGGCTCATCCCGATTCCTCGCCGCGGCGCGGGGCCGGCTCCTGCGTGAACCGCTGGCCGCCGCCGTGCAGCAGGTGCTCGGCGAAGCGCTCGTTCATCACCGCCAACACGCGCTCCTCCGCCTCGTCGGCGTCCTCGACCTCGAGCACCTCGCGGGCGAGCGCTTCCATGTCGGAGAGCGTCGAGCTGCGGATGATGTTCTTGATGACCGGGATCGCCGAGGGGTGCATCGACAGCTCGCGCACGCCGAGCCCGCAGAGCACCCACGTGTAGCGCGGATCGGCCGCCATCTCGCCGCACAGGCTGACGCTGATGCCGGCGGCCTTGCCCGCCGCGCTGACCTTGTGGATGAGCCGCAGGATCGCGGGATGCAGCGGCCGATAGAGGTACGAGACGTCGTCGTTGGTGCGGTCGATCGCCAGGGTGTACTGGATGAGATCGTTGGTACCGATGCTCATGAAGTCGACGTGCTTCGCGAGCACGTCGGCGACGACCGCGGCCGAGGGCATCTCGACCATGATCCCGATCGGCACGTCCTGCGCGTGCGCGATGCGTCGCTCGCTGAGCTCGGCCTTGGCCTCGCCCAACACCTCGAGCGCGGCCCGCAGCTCGCCGACGCCGCTGACGAGCGGCAGCATGATGCGCAGCGGTCCGTGCACGGCGGCGCGCAGCAGCCCGCAGAGCTGGGTGCGGAACATCTCCCGCTCGCGCAGCGCCAGCCGCAGCGAGCGCAGGCCCATCGCGGGGTTCTGCTCGCGGTCCTGGTAGCGCACGAGCCGGGTGGGCTTGTCGGAGCCGAGATCGAACGTGCGGAACACCACCGGGTACGGCGCCAGCTTGCGCAGCACGTTCTTGGCGTGGCGATAGTGCTCGTCCTCGGAGGGCGGCACGTCGCGGTCCATGAACACGAACTCGGTGCGATAGAGCCCGATGCCCTCGGCGCCGTGGAACACCGACGAGCCGATCTCGGCATCGAGCGCGACGTTGGCCCGCAGCACGATGTGCGTGCCGTCGCGCGCGATCGCAGGCAGGCCGTGCTCGCGCTGCACGCGATCTTCGAACACGTCGTAGCGATCGCGGACCGTCTGCCACCGCTCGAGCTCCTCGGGCTCGGGCCGGATCACGACGATGCCCTCGATCGCGTCGACGACGACGAGGTCGCCGCTCTGGGCGTGCTCGAGGATGCCCTCGGCGCCGACCACCGCGGGGATCTCGAGCGAGCGCGCCATGATCGCGGTGTGGGCGGTCTGACCGCCGACGCCGGTGACGATCGCCGCGACCTCGGCGCGTGCGAGCTCCGCCGTGTCGGCGGGCGAGAGGTCGTGGGCGACCACCACGCTGCCGGCCGGCGGTGCGAGCTCGCCCTGCTCCTCGCCGCTCATCTGCAGGAGCACGCGCTCGGCCAGGAACGCGATGTCGCTGCCGCGCTCGCGGAAGTACACGTTGTCGGCCTGCTCGAGCGTCTCGCGGACCTCGGTGGCCGCGCGGTCGACCGCCCACTCGGCGCTGATCTGCTCGCCCTCGATCAGCTCGCGCACGCGCGCGGTGAGATCGGGATCGTGCAGCATCATCTGCTGCGCCTTCAGGATCTGGCGGTGCTCGCCGTGCGGCAGACGATTCTTGATGGCCTCGAGCTGCTCCTGCGTGCGGTGCAGCGCCGCCTGGAAGCGCTCGAGCTCGGCGTCGACCTCGCCCTCGGCGATCGAGCGCCGCGGCACGTGGAAACGGCGATGATCGATCACCCACGCGCGTCCGATGCCGACACCGGGGCTCGCCGCCGTGCCCGAGAGCGCGACGCGGCCTTCACTGTGCTCGGCTGCGTCGGCAGCGGCGACCGGCTCCGAGGCACGTCGGCCCCGCGAGGGCCCATCGGGGGCTCGCCCGCCGCCCTCGCCCGACTCGTTCACGTCTCTCCGAATCCGTCGGCGACGAGCGCGGCCAGGGCGTCGTAGGCCTCGTCGGCCTGGCGGCCATCGCAGCGCAGCATCACCTGCGTGCCCTTGGCGGCCGCGAGCATCAGGACCCCGAGGATGCTCTTCGCGTTGACCTCGCGGTCCTCCACGGCGAGCCACACCTCGCAGTCGTACTTGTTCGCGAGCCCGACGAACTTGCTCGCCGCGCGCGCGTGCAGCCCGAGCTTGTTGACGATCGTGATCGAACCCTGCTTCGCCGAGCTCATCCGCTCGCGCTCACTTCCTCGCCGGCGCCATCGCCCGCGCTGATCGCCACCGAACGATGCGCCGCGTCGGCCACGGCCTGTGCGAGCGCGGACAGCTCGACCCGCGTGCGGTCGATGGTCGCGAGCTTGAGCAGCATCGCGAGCGTGAGCCCCGAGACCACCGCGAGCGGATGGCCGAGTCCCTGCTTGCGCGCGCACTGGCACGGGCTCGCGCCGAACAGGTCGACGAGCACGACGACGCCGCGCCCGCGATCGGCGGTGGCGATCGCCGTGCACATCGTCTCGGAGAGGATCGGCGTCTCGCCGAGCCCCGCATCGATCGCGATCACGTGGTCGAGGCTGCCGGTGGGCAGGATCGCCCGTGCAGCCGCGAGCAGCTGGCTGGCGGTGCTGCCGTGACCCACCACGGCGATGCCTATCGGTGCTTGCTCGTTCATCCGGACCTCCCGACGTCGCGGTGGCGTACCACCACTCGAACCGGCGCCTCTGCAGTGGGCGCCGCGAACCGGCGCTTGAGCTCTTCGACCAGCGCGACCGAGCGGTGTTGTCCGCCGGTGCAGCCTATCGCGATGGTGAGATACGAGCGGCCTTCCGCGGCCGCGCGTGGCACCGCGAAGCGCACGAGCGTCTCTGCGATGCGCAGCAGCTCGGTCGCGTCGGGCTGTTCTAGCACGAAGCGGGCGACGGGCTCGTGCAGCCCGGACAAGGGCCGCAGCTGATCGTGCTCGTGCGGGTTCGCGAGGAACCGCGAGTCGAGCACGATGTCGGCCTCGCTGGGCACTCCGCGCTTGTAGGCGAACGACTGCAGCACGACGCGCAGCGCACCCGTGCCGCCGCCGGCGTAGCGGTCGCGGATCAGCTGGCGGAGCTGGCGGCCGGTCAGCGTGCTCGTGTCGATGGTGGTGGTGGCGCGCGCGCGGATCGGCGCCACGGCGTCGCGCTCGCGGTCGATCGCGTCGGGCAGCTCGCCCATGGGATGCATCCGCCGCGTCTCGGCGTAGCGGCGCACGAGCACGTCGCTCGCGGCCTCGATGAACAGCACCTCGACCCCGACCCCGACCTGCTCGAGCCGCGCGACCACGGCCTCGAAGGAGGCCAGGTAGTGGGCCTCTCGGGCGTCGACGCACACCGCGATCGCGCGCCCGGCGTCGCTCTTCTTCGCGAGCTCGACGAGCTCGGGCAGGAGCGGGATCGGGCAGTTGTCGACGCAGTACATGCCCAGATCCTCGAGCGCGTGCAGGGCCGTGCTCTTGCCGCCGCCGGACAACCCGGAGATGACGGTCAGGTCCATCTCACTCCACCTCCGAAATGGGAATCACGCCCGACGCACCGGCCGACAGCGGCTCGGGCGCGTGGTCGGCGACGTGCTGCGAGCTCGCGTGGATGCGCGCGTTCACCTTGTCCTGGAACTCGCGCGCGCTGTCGTGGCCGCGATACTTGAGCAGCTGGTTGCGCGCGACCACCTCGATGAGCGAGGCGATGTTGCGACCGGGCCGCAGCGGAATGCGGACGAGCGGCACGTCGACGCCGAGGATGGGCCACACCTGGCCCTCGGTGCCGAGCCGATCGAAGTCGCCCTCGGACACCTCGGACAGCTCGACCACGACCTCGATCTTCTTGTTGTCGCGCACCGCGGCGACCCCGAAGAGGTGCGTGATGTTGAGGATGCCCATCCCGCGGATCTCCATGTGGTGCTGGTGGAGATCGGTGGCCGCGCCCCAGACGGTGTCGGGCGGCCGCACGGTGACCTCGACGACGTCGTCGGCGACGAGCCGGTGGCCCTTCAGCACGAGGTCGAGCGCGGCCTCGCTCTTGCCCACGCCGCTGCGGCCGATGAGCAGCACGCCGACGCCGAGCACGTCGATGAGCACGCCGTGGATGCTCGCGGTGGGCGCGAGCAGCTCCTCGAGCCTCCGCGTGAGGCGCGAGATGAACGTGGAGCTCATGAGCGGCGAGCGCAGCACCGGCACGCCGCCGTCGCGCGCGGCCTCCATCAGCATCTCGGGCGGCTCCAGCCCGCGCGTCAGCACGAGTACGCACGGGTCCTTGGCGAGGTACGCCCGCACGCCCTGCACCGCACGCACCGGCTCGGTGCTGACCAGGTAGTCGATCTCGGTCAGCCCGAGCACCTGCACGCGATCGGGATACACGTGCTTCGTGAAGCCGCCGAGCGCGAGCCCGGGCTTCTGGATGCGCGGACGCGTGATGCGACGCTCCAGCCCACCCCAGTTCGAGAGCTGCACGAGCTGCAGCCCGGTGCCTTCCGCGAGCAGCTGCCCGACTTCGACCGAGACCTCGCGGCGCATTTCATCGGCTCCCTTGGTCCCGCGAGCGGCGTATCAGAACAGCCGCCGACGCTTGCTGCTCGACAACACGCCGAGCTGCTCACGGTACTTCGCGACGGTACGCCGCGCGATGTCGATGCCGTCGGCCTTGAGCAGCTCGACCAGCTTCTGATCGCTGTACGGATGCGAGCCGTCCTCGTTGTCGATGAGCTGCTTGATCTTGGTCTTCACCGCCTCCGACGCGAGGTCCTCGCCGTTGCTGCGGCTGATGCCGGCGTTGAAGAAGTACTTGAGCTCGAACAGCCCCTGCGGGGTGTGGACGTACTTGTTGGTGGTGACTCGGCTGACCGTGGACTCGTGCATCTGGATGTCCTCGGCCACATCCTTGAGGATGAGCGGACGCAGGTGCTCGACGCCGCGGTCGAAGAACTCGCGCTGGAATCGCAGGATGCTCTTCGTCACCTTGAGGATGGTGCGCTGGCGCTGCTGGATCGAGCGGATGAGCCACTGCGCCGAGCGCAGCCGCTCGGTGATGTACTCCTTCGCCTTCTGCGAGGAGCCCATCGCGCCGCGGTAGAAGCCGCTGATCTTGAGCTTGGGTAGGCCGTCGTCGTTGAGCGTGACGACGTACTCCTCGCCGATCTTGGCGATGTACACGTCGGGCACGATGTACTGGGGCTCCTCGGCCGCGTACGCCCGCGCCGGCCGCGGCTCGAGCCCGAGCACGACCTTGGCCGCCTCGTAGACCTCCTCGACGGTCTCGCCGGTGTCGCGCGCGATCGCCTGGTATGCGCGCTTCTCGAGGTTGCCGAGGTGCTTGGCGATGATCGCCCGCACGAGCGGGTCTTCGATCGGATCGTCGGGTGCGTTGGCCTGCACCCACAGCGCCTCGGCGAGGTTGCGGGCGCCGATCGAGATGGGGTCGAGGCACTGGATGCGCCGCAGCGTCTCCTCGATGCGCATGCACGAGTAGCCGCTCTTCTTCGCGATCTGCGGCACCGTCTGATCGCGCATGTAGCCGGCCGGCGAGATGCTGCGAACGATGTACTCGGCGATGTCCTCGGCGACCGGCCCGAAGTTCGACAGGCGGATCTGCCACATCAGGTGCTCGGCGAGCGTCTCGGGCCGGGTGGCGGTGGCCTCGAGCGACGGGAGCTCCTCGTTCTCGACGCGCACGCCGGAGCCGGTCGCCGGCGAGTAGCTCTGGTTCTCGAGGTAGGCCTCCCAGTCGAAGTTCTCCTTGGGCGGAGCGTCGTCGACCTTCAGCTCTTCACGCTCGCGCGACGCCGGGCGCTCGCCCTCGTCGCGCTGCATGTCGATGCCGTCCTGCATCTCGACGGACGAGACCGGCTCCTCGGCGGTGCTGCCGAGCTCGCCGTGCTCGTCGAGGAGCGGGTTCTCGAGCAGCTCGCTCCGCACGAGATCCTGCAGCTCGATGCGCGAGAGTTGCAGCAGCTTGATCGCCTGCTGCAGCTGCGGCGTCATCACCAGCTGCTGACTCATCCGCAGCTCTTGGCGCATGTTGAGGGCCATGAGCGATCTGGATCTCCGGAGGTGACCGGAGTGTATCAGGCTCCAGCCCGACGCAAGGGGGCCGTCGCGTGGGGCGGCTCGACCCTTCCGCCAGGCCCGCCGAGGGGGCAAGACGCCCCGTCGGCACCAGTCGCGGGACGAATCACGCGTGCGTGCGTGCGTACTCGATGGCTGCGCCGATGTACGCGGCGAACAGCGGATGCGGCGCAGTGGGTCGGCTGCGGAACTCGGGGTGGAACTGGCAGCCCACGAAGAACGGGTGATCGGCGGTGCGGAGCTCGACCATCTCGACCAGACGGCCGTCGGGCGACAGGCCCGAGAGCACGAGCCCGGCGGCCTCGAGCCGCTCGCGGTAGGCGTTGTTGAACTCGTAGCGGTGACGGTGGCGCTCGGAGATCTTCGACGTGCCGTAGATCTTCGCGGAGAGCGTGCCCGGCACGAGCGAGCAGTCGTAGGCACCGAGCCGCATCGTGCCGCCCTTGTCCTGCACCTGGTGCTGGTCGGGCATCAGATCGATGACCTTGTCGGCGGCCTCGGGTGCGAACTCGCCGCTCTGCGCCGCGGGCACGCCGGCGACGTCGCGCGCGTACTCGACGACCGCCATCTGCATGCCGAGGCAGATGCCGAGGAACGGGATGCCCTCCTCGCGGGCCCAGCGGATCGCCTCGATCTTGCCCTCGCTGCCGCGCTGGCCGAAGCCGCCGGGCACGAGCACGCCGGCGAAGCCGCGCAGGAGCTTCGCCGCGCCGCGCACGACGATCTCCTCGCTGTCGACGTAGCTGATCTCGACCGCCGAGGAGTTCGCGAGCCCGCCGTGCACGAGCGCCTCGGACAGGCTCTTGTACGACTCGGCGAGATCGACGTACTTGCCGACCATCGCGATCTTCACGCGCTGCTTCGGCTGCGCGAGCGTCTCGCAGATGCGCTGCCACTGCTCGAGCTTGGGGTCGCGGCTCCAGATGTTGAGCAGCTCGCAGACCTTGTCGTCGAGCCCGGCCTCGTGCAGCGCGAGCGGGACCTCGTAGATCGTCTTCTTGTCCTCGAGCCCGATGACGCAGTCGTTCTGCACGTTGGTGAAGAGCGCGATCTTCTCGCGCGTGGCGCGGTCGATCTTCTGCTCGCTGCGGCAGACCAGCAGGTCGGGCTGGATGCCGATCTCGCGCATCTTCATGACCGAGTGCTGCGTGGGCTTGGTCTTGAGCTCGCCCGCGGTGGGGATGTAGGGCAGCAGCGTGAGGTGCACGAACACCGCGTTCTCGCGCCCGACCTCGAGCCGCAGCTGCCGGATGGCCTCGAGGAACGGCAGGCTCTCGATGTCGCCGACCGTGCCGCCGATCTCGACGATGAGCACGTCGACGCCGTCGGCCGCGGCCGTGATCGCTTCTTTGATCTCGTTGGTGACGTGCGGGATGACCTGCACGGTCTGGCCGAGGTAGTCGCCCTTGCGCTCCTTGCGGATGACCGACTCGTAGATCTGGCCGGACGTGTAGTTGCTGTGCCGCGTCATGCGGTGCGACACGAAGCGCTCGTAGTGTCCGAGATCGAGGTCGGTCTCCGCACCGTCGTCGGTGACGAACACCTCGCCGTGCTGCGTGGGGTTCATCGTGCCCGGGTCGACGTTGAGGTACGGATCGAGCTTCTGCAGCCCGACGTTGAGCCCACGGCTCTCGAGCAGCGCGCCCGTCGACGCGGCGCACAGGCCCTTGCCGAGCGACGACGTCACGCCACCGGTGACGAAGATGAACTTGGTGCGCTTTGTTCTTCCCGGTCGCATGGCGCTCGTCCTTTGCCCCCAATCGGGAGCGATGGCAAGCCTCGCGCACGCACAGTCGCGTCGTGCTCGACTTCCGGGCGCGTAGGTTATCACTGTCGGCGCCAGCGCGCCTCGGGGTCAGTGTCGGCGCCAGCGCGCCGCGTGTCGCCACTGCGCACCATCGTCGGCGGCGTGCTCGCGGTGCGCGCTGTCGGCACGGCCCGCACGGGCCGCTGCCGCGCTCGCTGCGGCCGCTGCGATGGCGGCGGCGCGGAGCTCGTCGGTCGCGCTCGTGGGCGCGATCACGTGGGGATGCTCGGCGATGTAGCGGGTCGTGACCGAAGTCCCGCCCGCGAAATCGGGATCGTCCAGGATGCGCAGGTGCAGCGCGAGATTCGTCTCGATGCCGCAGATCACCGTCTCGCGCAGCGCACGTCGCATGCGCGCGATCGCCTGCGCACGATCTGCGCCCCACGTCGCGAGCTTGGCGATCATGGGGTCGTAGTGCCGCGACACCTCGCTGCCGCTCGCGACCGCCGCGTCGACGCGGATGTGTCCGCCTTCGGGCCAGCGCAGCAGCTCGATGCGACCGGGACGCGGCAGGAACGTGATCGGATCCTCGGCGTAGATCCGGCACTCGATCGCGTGGCCACGGCGCACGATGTCGCCGGCCTCGTAGCCCAGCCGCTCGCCGGCCGCGACGCGGAGCTGATCGGCGACCAGGTCGCGCCCCGTGACGAGCTCGGTCACCGGGTGCTCGACCTGCAGGCGCGTGTTCATCTCGAGGAAGTAGAAGTGCGCGCCGTGCTCGGTCTCCTCGAAGAGGAACTCGACCGTGCCCGCGCTGCGGTAGCCGACCGCCTTGGCGGCGCGGACCGCCACCTCGCCCATCTCGGCGCGCAGCGCCTCGGTCATCCAGCGGCTCGGGCTCGGGGTCTCCTCGATCACCTTCTGGTGGCGGCGCTGCACGGAGCAGTCGCGCTCGCCGAGCGAGACGCAGTTGCCGTGCGCGTCGGCCATCACCTGGATCTCGACGTGGCGCGCCCGCAGGATCGCGCGCTCGAGGAACACGCGGCCGTCGCCGAACGCGGCCTCGGCCTCGCGCTGCGCACCTTCGAAGGCCGCGGTGATGCCGTCTTCGTGCTCGACGACGCGCATGCCCTTGCCACCGCCGCCGGCGCTGGCCTTGATCATGAGCGGCAGGCCGATGCGCGCCGCGAGTGCGTGCGCGGTCGCGGCGTCCTTCACGTCGTCGGCGCCCGGCACCACGGGCACGCCGGCCTTCGCCATCGCCTGCCGTGCGCGGACCTTGTCGCCCATCGTGTCCATCGCGGCCGCGGGCGGTCCGATGAAGACGATGCCGGCGTCGTCGCACGCCTGTGCGAGCGCGGCCCGCTCGGAGAGGAAGCCGTAGCCGGGGTGGATGCCCTGCGCCCCGCTCTGCTTCGCCGCTGCGATGATCGCATCGACGCGCAGGTAGCTCTCGCGCGCGGGCGCGGGACCGATGTGGATCGCTTCGTCGGCCTCGAGCACGTGCAACGCGTCGGCATCGGCGTCGCTGTAGACGGCGACGGTGCCGATACCGAGCTCGCGACAGCTCCGGAAGATGCGGCGGGCGATCTCTCCGCGATTCGCGACGAGGACCTTGCGCAGCGGCGCCACGGTGCGCCGAGCTTTACCACGATCACTCGGCGCGGTTGGGCGGCTTCGCCGGTGTCGAGGTGGCGGGCGCGGCTGCACCCTCGGCCGGCTCGTCCGGCGGTGGCGTCTCGGCGGGCGCGCCCTCGTCGGTGGCCGCAGCCGCGCTGGGCTCGTCCGGCGGGGGCGCCTCGCTCGGGGCGCGCGGCGGGTCGACGCCGATCGGTGCAGCGAGCGTCGGCGGCGGCGGCTCGGGCCACAGCGCGGGCGGTGAACGATCGCCGCAACCGACGAGCAGCAGCACGATCACGCCGCGCGCTGCGGGTCGCGGCGACAAGGTCTCACTCCTCGTCGGACGGCTCGGGCTCTTCGCCTTCGTCGTCCGCGGGCACGTCTTCGTCGGCGTCGGGCGGCGCGATGTCGCCGGTCTCCTCGGGGAGGTCCTCGTCGCCGAAGCCACCCTCCTCGTCGAACTCGGCGTCTTCCGTCTCTTCTTCACCCTCGGGGGTCTCGCCGTCGACGGTCGCGGCCTGCTTGTTCAGCGCCTCCGGATCGGGCTGCAGCTCCTCGATCTCCGCGTCCTCTTCGTCGCTCTCGCCCTCGTCCTCTTCGAGCGCGCGCAGCGATGCGGCCTCGAGGAACGTGTGCTCGCCCGCGGTCACGCGGAGCTGACGACGCTGCTCTTCGATGAAGTCGCGCATCGCCTCGGGGACGTCTTCGCGGAAGCGAACGCGGGCCTTGCCGACCTCGCGCAGCGCGGTGACGCCTTCTTTGTTGTCGCACTCGACCAGCGCGCGGCCGCGACCCTCGCTGAGGGCACGCGCCCGGCGGGATGCGAGAATCGTGAGCGCGAACCGGTTGGGTACGCGCGCGAGACAATCTTCGACCGTGACGCGAGCCATCGACCGCGGAGTATGGGCGAGCCCCCACCGGCCGCGCAAGCGAGCGCAGCTGCGCCGTGTCGTCGGCCGTTGCGTTTGCTCACGGTCCGCGCAGGCATCCTTATAGAGCGCGGCCGGCCCCGGCGCGCTCGGCTCGATCGCTACATCTCGACGAGGATCTGCTGCCCGCGCTCGCGGAGCTCGAGGCTGTCCTGCACCCAACGGATGAAGCGCTTCGCGACCTCGAGATCGAACGTGAACGCATCGGCGAGCTGCAAGAGCGCGTCGAGCTCGCCGTCGACCAGGCGGTTGTCCGCCATCGCGGCGCACACCGCCTGGTAGAAGAGGAAGATCCGCGCCTCGCGGTGCTTCACGGCGCGAGCGACCCGCAGCAGGTCGGACGGCGCCACGAACTCCTTGCGCACGAGATCGCGTTCCTCGGGCAGGAGCATCATCTGCCCCATCAGCTCTTCGACGAAGTGGCGTTCGCTGTCGGAGACCTGATCGTCGCGCGACGCCATGATGGCGACGGCACGTGCGACGGCCACCTGCTCCTCGGGAGTGATGAGTTCGCCGATGGGGAAGTCGAGCATGAGGGACTCCGAGCTTTCACAGGCTATCCGATCTCCTCGGCCCGCGAAACCGCGAAGCGCTCGGGCTCGCCGCGTACACGTGATGGCGCGCCAGCTGCCGCTCGTGAAGTGGCCGCCGGGCTTGACAACGTGCGACGTCCGGCGATCCAATACACCTGCTCTCTGACAAACCATCGATCTGGTCATGGACGTGACCACTCTTCGCGCGCAGCTGCACGGTGAACTCCGGGGCTGCATGCGAGCACGTGGGCACGCAAGGGAAGTCGGTGAGAATCCGACGCGGCTCCCGCCACTGTGAACGGCGACGAGCGCGGCAACGAGGCCACTGGGATCCACCTGGGAAGGCGCCGCGCGAGGACGACCCGTCGAGTCAGGAAACCTGCCACGACCAGCCCGAGAACCTGCGAGACGGGAGTCATCTCGCGCTGTGCTCGTGCCCTTCGCCCATGCCGCGATCGCGGCGATGCTGCCCTTCTCCAACCGGGCATTCGTCGCGCCTTCGGAACCCATCGCCGATCCGCAATCCGCGGAGGCCGAGCCGCGCCATCGCACCGTGGTGCGTCGCCCTCGCAAGCGCGCGCTCGAGCGGCGCACGCCCGGGTTCGTCACGGTGATCGAGCTCGACGATCCCCGCGCCACGCGGCCGCGCGACGGGCTGGCCGAGGTGCTCGCGCGCGCCCCGGCGACGCACGTGCGCTCGATCGGCGGGCTCGGCCAGTTCGCCGCGGTGTCGCTGCGCGGCAGCTCTCCGCAGCAGGTCGGGGTGTTCCTCGACGGCGTGCCGGTGGGCAGCAGCATGGCCGGGCTCGTCGACGTCGCCGAGCTGCCGACCGACGGCATGTCGCGCGTCGAGATCCACCGCGGCTGGGTGCCGATCGCGTTCGGCTCCGGTGCGATCGGCGGCGCGCTCAACCTCGTGAGCACCGACGCCGAGGATCGCCCGCGCGGCCGCGTCGAGGCCGGGCTCGGCTCGTTCTGGACGCGGCAGGTCGCGGGCGAGGCCGCGACGAAGACCCGCCGCGCGACGGTGGGCGTGCGGGTCGGCTACGCCGGGACGCTCGGCAACTACCGCTACTACGACGACGGCGGCAGCGCGCAGCTCACCGGTGACGACCGCGTGCGCCGGCGCAGCGCGAACGGCTACGACCGGGTGCTCGCGCAGGTGCGCGTCGGCGGTCGAGTGGGTCGCTGGCGACTCGGCGGGCACGAGCTCGTGGTCGCCAAGCGCTCGGGCGTGCCGGGCCCGGGCAGCGCGCAGGCAACCGCGACGGGCCTCGATCAGCTGCTCGCGCGCACGATCTTCAGCGCGCGTCGCGACGAGCTCGGCGGACCGGGCGGCCGGCTCGAGTGGATCACGAGCGTCGGCGTCGAAGCCCGTCGCTTCGCCGACCCGCGCGCCGAGCTGGGCGTCGGCACCGACGATCAACGCACCCTCGCGTTCGACGTCTACGTGTCGCCGCGCTGGCGCACGCCGCTGTGGCGCGGCGCCTACCTGCTGCTGCTCGCCGATCACCGCAGCGAGTGGATCGCCGTGGACCAACGCGTCAGCCGCAGCGACGGCTCGCCGAGCGGAGATGCGCGACGGCGTCGGCACGCGATCGGAGCCGGGCTCGAGCTCGAGCAATTCGCGTGGAACGATCGCATCCAGCTCGTGCCCGCGGTGCGCGTCGACGCGGTCGCGAGCGCGTTCGCGGTCGCGCCGGGCCAGGGCGAGCAGGACGATCGCGGCCGCGATCGCGTGGACTGGTCGGCATCTCCGCGGCTCGGTGCCCGGCTCGCGGCGACGCCGTGGCTCTCGCTGCGCGGCAGCTTCGGCCGCTACTTCCGCACGCCGAGCCTCGTCGAGCTGTTCGGCGACCGCGGCTACTTCGTCGGCAACGAAGCGCTGCGGGCCGAGCGCGGGCTCGTGGCCGACGGCGGCTTCGTGGTCGACACGAGCGGCACTGCCGGCGAGCTGTATGCCCACGCCGCCGGGTTCTGGGTGCGCAGCACCGAGCTCATCCAGTGGATCGCGGCGGGCACCGTCGCGCGTCCCGAGAACGTGTCGGCGGCGCGCGTGCGCGGCTTCGAGGGCTCGGTGTCGCTGCGCTCGCCCGCCGATGTGCTCGAGCTGCTCGTGCACTACACGCTGCTCGACTCCGCCGACCGCAGCGACGATCCGGGACGACGGGGTCGTCCACTGCCGGGTCGACCGCGCCACGATCTCTTCGCGCGCGGATCGTTCGGCTGGGTGTTCCACCCGCGCGGCACCGCGTTCGAGCCGCGCCTCGCATACACGGTCGAGCTGCTCGCGCGCAGCTTCCTCGATCCGAGCGGCCGCTACGTGCTGCCTCCGCGCGCGCTGCAGGCGATCGGCGTCGAGGCCCACGTCGCGGGGCGCGTCCATCTCGCGCTCGAGGTCCGTAACCTGCTCGACGTGCGCACCTCGACCGTGACCTTGCCGGTGATGGGCGCACGGCCTTCGCCGGTCGCGGTCAGCGACTACATCGGCTATCCGCTGCCCGGCCGCAGCGTGTGGGCCACGGTGCGGATCGATTTTGCCGGTCGGGCAAAGGGGCGCGAGGGATGAAGCGCATCGCAGGTGTCGTGCTCTTCGCGCTCGGCTGCGCACCCGTGGACGCCGACGCGCCCTGCCCCGCCGACGAGGCCGCCGTGCCGAGCACGCTCGCGCCCGTAATGGACGCGCCCTGCGATCTGGATCCGCCCACGCCGACGCGGCTCCTCGTCACCACCACCGACTTCTCCACGGGTGCGGTGAGCGTCGTCGATCTCGCCGCCGCCACGGTCACGCGCGACGTCGCGAGCGCGACCACCGACTCGGTGCCGGCGTGGCAGGCCGGGCTCGGCGTGCTCGTGCACCGCTACCAGTTCGACGGCGTCGAGCGCCTCGATCCCGCGCGCGGCTGGGCGAGCGCCGGCGAGATCCCGATCGCCTCGGTCTGCAGCAGCGCACCGAATCCACAGGCGATCGCGTTCGCGCCCGACGGGCTCGCCTACGTCACGACACTCGACGTGCCGGAGCTCGCCGTCCTCGATCTCGACGCGCCGCCGAGCGAGGCGCGCGTCGGCAGCGTGGACTTGCGCGCGGTGCGGGACGAGGACGAGAACCCCGATGCCGGGCTCGCGGTCGCGTGCGGCAGCACGGTATGGGTCGCGGTGCAGCGGCTCGACGCGAGCTACTCGCGCGTCGGACCCGACGAGCTCGTCGCGGTCGACACGGCGACGCGCACCGTCATCGATCTCGATCCCGCCGTGGATGGTGCGCAGGGCCTGCGCAGCGCGGGCGCGTGGCTGCGGCAGCTCCGTCGCGATCCCACCGACGACGCCGGCCTCACGCTGCTCGCGCTGTCGACCGGCATCGAGCGCTTCGATCTCCGCGCGCAGACGGTCGCCTGGGCGGTCGCGCCCGAGGCGTTCGCGGCCGCCGGGCTCGGCACGATGCGGCAGCCGCAGTCGTTCGACATCGACGACGACGCCGAGCTCGCCTGGCTGGCCGCGTACGACGAGGACTTCGGGCAGGTGCGGCTCTATCGCGTGGGGCTCGACGGCAACGAGCCCGCGATCCCCGAGCCGTTCGCCGACGGCTTCGACTCGGTGGAGCGCTCGCTCGAGCTCGTCGACGATCGGCTCTGGTACGGCAGCACGCGGCGCGAAGCCCCGGGGCTGTGGGTGTTCGACACGTCGGTCGTGCCGCCGGTGCCCGTCGCGGGTCCGCTCGACACCGGCCTCCCTCCCTACAGCGTGGTGGCGATCCCATGAAGCGTCTGTGCTCGATCGGTTTGTTCGTGCTCGCGTGTGGCAGCGACGACGAGGGCTTGCCCGAGGGCGGTGATGCGACGGTCGCCGACGACGCGCCGGCGATCGACGGGACCTGCGCGAGCGATGTGGGGCACGGCGACGCGTTCGCGGACTGCGTCGACGCGATCGTGCCGGGGCCCGATGCGGTGTTCGGCCACGACCTGCTGCCGGACATCGTGCTCGGACCACCGGTGCCCGGTGCGGGCGCGAGCGGCAGCATGGACGTCGCCGCGCTCGGGTGCGGCGGCACGATCACGCTGGCGTTCGATCCCCCGGGCATCGTCGATGGCGACGGCGACGATCTCGTCGTGTTCGAGAACGCGTTCGCCACCGGGGACGAGACCTTCGCCGAGCCCGCTCAGGTGCTGGTGAGCGACGACGGCACGAGCTGGCGCGCGTTCGGTTGCTCGCCGACCGGCGACGGCTCGTGGCCACCCGTGGGCTGCGCCGGCGTGACGCCGACCGCGAAGGACGGCGACGTGCTCGACCCGGAGCGCAGCGGCGGCGACGCGTTCGACCTCGCCGACGTCGGGCTGCGCCATGCGCGTTGGGTGCGGCTCGTCGATCGCACCGAAGAGCACTACGGCGACGACATGTGGTGCGGCGGCCTGGCCGGCGGCTTCGATCTCGACGCGATCGTGGCGGTGCCGCGATGAGAGCCGCGCTCGCGCTCGGCGTACTGCTGGCGGCGTGTGGCCGGCCCGCGCCGCAGGCGAGCGGCCCCGCCGAGCGCGTGGTATCGCAGGTCGTGTTCGCCGACGAGGAGCTGTGGGCGCTCGGCGAGCCCGCGCACCGACGCGTCGTCGGCGTGAGCACGATGGCCGACGACGCGCGCTACAGCGGCGTGGCGCACGAGTGGCCCGCGAGCGTCGCCCGCGTCGCGGGGGCGGAGGCGATCGTCGCGGCCGGTCCCGACCTCGTGATCCTCGCGGAGTTCAGTGCGGCGGAGACGAAGAGCGTGCTCGAGCAGCTCGGCATCCGCACGCTCGTGCTGCGCGGGTTCGACGGCTTCGACGACTACCGCGTCCACGTGCGCGAGCTGGGGGACGTGGTCGGTGCGGCCGACGCAGCGCAGGCGCGGATCGGCGCGTTCGATGCTCGGCTCGCGGAGCTGCGCGTCGCGCCCTCGGGGGACGCGCGGCTCGGCATCGTGAGCTGGCAGGAGGGCACCGTCGCGGGCTCGGGCACGATCTTCGCCGACGAGGCCGAGGCCGCCGGTCTGCGCGAGCTCGCCGGCGAGCACGGCATCGTCGGCCACCAGAGCATCTCGCTGGAGACGCTGGTCGCCTGGGATCCCGAGCTCATCGCGATCGGCTGCGACGACGACTGCACCGGCGCCGAGACGGCCTTCGCCGCACGACCCGGCATCGCGCTCACGAAGGCGGGACGCACCGGCGGCATCGTCGGCATCCCGGCCCACGTCCTCTACAGCACCGGCTTCGCGATGCTCGACGTCGTCGAACGCCTGCGCGCGAGGCGGAGGTGAGCCGATCGCCGCGCCGCGCCGCGACCGAGCTGGCGGTCGCACTGGCGATCGCGATCGTGATCGCACTCGTCGTCGGGCCCGGGGAGCACGGCGTGCTCGATGTCCTCGGTGGCCTCGTCCACGGGCCGGTCGACGACCCGACCGAGCACAAGGCCGCCGCGTTGGTGTGGACGCTGCGGCTGCCGCGTGCGCTGCTCGCTGCATTCGTCGGAGCCGCGCTCGCGAGCGCGGGCGCGCTGACGCAGGGCCTGTTCCGCAACCCGCTCGCCGATCCGAGCGTGCTCGGCGTGTCGCTCGGCGCCGCACTGGCGGCGGTCATCGGCTTCGTGCTGGGCCTCGACGCCGCCGGCACGTGGGTCACGCCGCTGCTGGCTGCGCTAGGAGCCGGCGCCACGCTCGGCCTGCTGTTCGGCATCGCGTCGTTGCGTCCGCAGACCACGTCGCTCTTGCTCGCCGGGATCGCCATCGGCGCGGTGGCGGGCGCACTGACCACGTGCCTGCTCGCGATCGCGGGCGATCGCCACGAGCTGGGCATCAAGGTGATGCGCTGGCTGATGGGCAGCTTCGAGGGCCGTAGCTGGGCGCACCTCGCCGGCGCGGGCCCGCCCATCGCGCTCGCGCTGGTGCTCGCGAGCTCGCTCGCCCGCGATCTCGACGCGCTCGTGCTGGGCGACGACGCCGCGCGCTCGCTCGGCGTCTCGATCGAGCGCACGCAACGCGTCGCGATGGCCACCGTCGCGGTGCTCGTGGGTGCGGCGACCGCAGTCGCCGGCGTGCTCGGCTTCCTCGGACTCGTGGTCCCGCACGTCGTGCGCTGGTGGGCAGGCGCGGATCACCGCCACGTGGTGCCGCTGTCGGCGTTGCTCGGCGCGGTCGTGCTGCTGGTCGTCGACACCGGCACGCGCGCGTCGCCGCTCCTGCTCCCGCCCGGCGTCGTCACCAGCTTGCTCGGCGCCCCGATGTTCCTGGTCATCTTGCTGCGCTACGATCGGAGCACCGATCGATGAAGCTCGTCGCGCGCGCGCTCGGGATCGCGGTGGGCACGGGCAGCAGCCGTCGGGCGCTGCTGCGTGGGCTCGACCTCGAGCTGGGGCCCGGCGAGATCGTGGCCGTGATCGGCAGGAGCGGCGCGGGCAAGACGACGCTCCTGCGCACGCTGCTCGGATTGCACCCGGCGGATGAAGGCACGGTCGAGCTCGACGGCCGCGCGCTCGGGCAGTGGCCGGCCCGCGAGCGCGCGCGTCGACTCGCATGGCAGCCGCAACAGCTCGAGCCGTGGGCCGATCCGAGCGCGCTCGCGCTGGTGCTGCTCGGCCGCACGCCCCACCTCGGGCCCTTCGGGGGCGCGGGCGCGGACGATCGTGCGCGGGCCCTCGCGGCGCTGGGGCGCGTCGGCATCGCCGAGCTCGCCGATCGCCGGCTCTCGTCGCTGTCGGGCGGCGAGCGTCAGCGCGTGATGATCGCCCGCATGCTCGCCAGCGACGCCGAGCTGTTGCTGCTCGACGAGCCCACCGGCGCGCTCGACGTGGGACACGCGGCGCTGGTGATGCAGTGCTGCGCCGGGCTGGCCGAGCACGGCGCGGGCATCGTGATGGCGATGCACGATCTCGAGCTCGCGCGCGCGTGGGCGCAACGGGTGGTGTGCATCGGACCCGCGCCCACCGACATCCGCATCGGCCCCACCGCCGAGCTGCTCGTGCCCGAGGTCATCGAGGCCGCCTTCGACGTGCGCGCGCGCTGGGCCGAGCGCCTGGTGTTCGGCCCGCGCTGACGTTCACTCGCAATCGGAGGCGACGCCGAGCTTGAAGCTGCGCGAGGGCGTGAACGTGAGCAGCCCGCCCGCATCGTAGGCGTGGCCGACTCCGACGACGGTCGCTGCGCCGGCCGTGTTGCCGGGCGTGTCGTCGCTCCATGGCCCGACCTCGCTGTCGTCGGGCGCGGCGCTCTGCTCCGGATACCACCACGTGCGCGCGTGCAGCAGCTGCGCGACGCCGCTGCTGCCGAGATGCGCCTCGAAGCGATCGCGCGCGACGAGCAGCGGACCGGGCTCGCCGTCGGGCATCGCCCACAGCTCTGCTTCCGCGGCCCAGTCGGACAGCGCGCCGACGCCGACGGAGATCCGCACGTAGCCGCGTCCGCTCCAGTCGTCGATCGCGAGCAGGCCGGCCGGAGCCGACAGGCCCAGGTACCCACCCATCGGCGTGTAGCCGATCCGCAGGCGGTACGGCGGCGCGATCGCGATGCCCAGCGCGTCCTCGGTGTCCCACGGCGCGCGCTTGTCCCACGCATCGAAGTGCATCACGAGCTGGCCGTTGCTCACCCACATCGTCCCGCTCGCGCTACCCACGTCGGAGCAGTCGGCCGCGCGCTCGCGCCACACGAACGATCCGTCGTCGTCGATCACGAGCTCGACGTCGGCGACACCGATCGGATCCCACGGCGTCGTCCACGTGCCGACGAGATCGAGCTCGCGCACGTCGTCGCCGAAGGGCTCGGTGCCGGGGAAGCCGGGCGGCACATCGTCCTCGTTCCAGCCCGAGCCCGTGGTGTCCGAGCCGGTGTCGACCTCGGCCTCGCCGGTGCTCGATCCGTCCGTCGTGACCTCACCGCCCGTGTCCAGCGCCCCGCTCGTGCCGTCGTCCTCGGCGGCTGCAGTGGTGCTGCTGGTGGGCTGGTACGGTGCGCCGTCGCTGCCCCCGAGCTCGATCCCGGTGCTCGCTCCGTCGTCGATCGTCTCGTCGACCTTGGGCGCGGCAAAACATGCGCCCGCGAGCGCGAGCACGACGAGCATCGGAGGCTTGGACACGGCACCCGGTCATCGACCGACGCCCCGGGCGGCTGAAGCCGACCCGATGCGGGCCGCTCACACCTCGACGCGCGACGTGAAGCGGCCGCGGCGGTGTGCGTGCGTCTCGAGCAGCGGATCGAGCACCTCGGCCAGGAACTCGTCGACCTGCTCCGGTGCGCGCCCGACGTAGGCGCCGGGCTCGATCTCGCCCGCCGGCACGAACGCGCCGAGCTCTTCGTCGGCGCGCATGCGTGCGAGCACGTCGTTGCCGCAGCCCTCGGTCTTCATGCGCAGCGCGGCGGCGTGGCTGTGCACGCGCACGCGCTCGTGCAGCTCCTGCCGACTGTGCCCGGCCTTCACGCCCGCCATGATCACGTTCTCGGTGGCCATGAACCCGAGCTCGTCCTGCAGGTTGGCGCGGATGACCGCGGGGTTCACCACGAGGCCCGAGCAGACGTCGACGCAGAGGTTGAGCACGGCGTCGGTGGCGAGGAACGCCTCGGTGATCACCAGCCGGCGGTTCGCGCTGTCGTCGAGCGTGCGCTCGAGCCACTGGTTGGCGTGCGTGGCGAGCGGGCTGGTGGCGAGCGACGCGACGAAGCGCGCGAGCGAGCAGATCCGTTCGCAGCGCATCGGGTTGCGCTTGTAGGCCATCGCGGACGAGCCCACCTGATCGCTGCCGAACGGCTCCTCGACCTCGCGCTCGTGCGCCAGCAGTCGCACGTCGGTCGCGAGCTTCGCCGCCGACGCGCAGACATCGGCCAGCGTCGACACCACCCAGCTGTCGACCTTGCGCGTGTAGGTCTGGCCGCTGACGGGGATCGGCTTGGCGAAGCCCAGCTTCGCGGACACGCGACGATCGAGCTCGCGGACCTTGGCGTGGTCGCCGTCGAACAGCGCGAGGAAGGACGCCTGCGTGCCGGTCGTGCCCTTGGCCCCGCGGAACGGCAGGCGCTCGCGCAGCGCGGCGAGGCTCTCGAGATCGAACGCGAGGTCCTGCGCCCACAACACCGCCCGCTTGCCGACGGTGGTGAGCTGCGCGGGCTGGTAGTGCGTGAACGCGAGGGTGGGTAGCGCCCGGTGCTCGGTCGCGAAGCGACGCAGTCCCTCGAGTACCGCGACGAGACGATCCATGAGCAGCTCGAGCCCGTCGCGCATCATCACGAGCTCGGAGTTGTCGGCGACGAAGCAGCTCGTCGCGCCGAGGTGGATCACCTTCTCGGCACCGGGACCCACGAGCTCGCCGAAGTGACGCACGTGCGCCATCACGTCGTGGCGGAGCTTGGCCTCGAGCTCGGCGACGCGGGCGAGGTCGAGCTCGCCCTTCTTCGCGCGCATCGCCTCGATCTGCTGGGCTTCGATCGGCAGACCGAGCTCGCGCTGGCTCTCGGCGAGCGCGATCCAGAGGTCGCGCCACAGCGCGTAACGGCGGCGATCGTCGAAATTCGCGACCATCGCCCGCGTCGCGTAACGCGTCGCGAGCGGGCTGCGATACTCGGGGGGAAGCGTCACGCGCGAAGCATAGCCGGCCGCCCTCGCGCCGATGCGGCGCAGTCCACGCCGGCTGCCCGCCTGCGTTCGGAGCGCGCCCGGAAAGATCGGCCGCCAGGGCGCCAAAACGCAGTGCTGGCCGCCACACGGCGGCTTATTTGGCAAGCTAGCCGGGAATAGCCCGGCGGCACGCCGGGTCAGCCGTCCCAACGATGGACATCACTGCCCGTCACGAGTTCGAGTCGACCGCGCTCCCCCAGCTCGATGCGCTCTACGGCGCCGCCCTCCGATTGACACGCAACGCGGCCGAGGCCGAAGACCTCGTGCAGGACGCCTACGTCCGGGCGTTCCGGTTCTGGCACACGTTCAAGAGCGGCACCTCGGTGCGCGCTTGGTTGTTCACGATCCTCCGCAACACGTTCATCAACCGCTACCACCGCCTCAATCGCACGCGCTCGGCCCGCAACGATCTCGAGGCGCAGCTCTCGGCGATCGGCTCCGAGGCCGCCGTCGCCCACCCGAGCAGCCAGCTCCCTTCGCCCGACGGCGCGCTCGCGGCCCGCATCACGCGCGAGCGCATCATGGCCGCGCTCGAGTCGGTTCCGGAGGACTACCGCATGGCGGTGATCCTCGCCGATCTCGAAGGCTTGGCATACAAGGAGATCGCGGAGATCATGGACTGCCCCATCGGCACGGTCATGAGTCGCATCTATCGCGGTCGCCGACTGTTGCACAAGCTGCTCTACGATCACGCAGTGGAGCTCGGACTCGCGGACGCCGTCGTCTACGACGAAGTTAACGACGCGAATACCGTCCATCTCCACACCTACCGTATGCGAGGCAAGGCATGAGCCTAGAGGACATCCGCTCGGAGTGCTCCGACACCGCCGCGCTGCTGCAGCCCTACGTCGACGGCGAGCTCGCGACGCCGGATGCAGAGCGGGTGGCGGAGCACGTCACCGCTTGTCGGGCGTGTCGCGCCGCGGTCGCCGAACAGCACTGGGTGCGCGCGACGCTGCGCGCGGTGGAGCGCGAGCAGGCTCCGCACGCCCTGCGTGGACGCATCCTCGCTGCGCTCGACGCGGTGCAGGCCGAGCAGCCCGACGAGTCCTTCGCGGGCAGCTCGATCGCGGCCCAGGTCGTCGCCCCCCGCCGCACGCCTCGACCGCGCCCTTCGTTGTGGTCGCGCGCATGGTCGAGCTTCGGCGACGTCGCGCGCGGAGCGATGGTGATGGTGCCGGCGGGCGCGGTCGCGATCGGCCTGTTCTTCGTCGCGCGCGACGGCATGGTGCCGGTCTCGCGCATGCCGCATCAGCTCGGCGCCGGGCTGATGGCGAGCGAGCACGCCACCTCCCCGGCGGCGCCGCCCGTTGCCGGCACGAGCCCGAGCCCACGCGCACGGCCCGGTGAGAGCCTCCCGCCGGCGCTCGGCACGGGCCGCGGTCAGCTGCAGCTCGTGGGCGCGCAGCTCTCCGACGACGCGCCGCGCGAGAGCGGGGCGAGCCTCCGCTACGAGATCCTGCGTGATGGCGCGCGCACCGGTCGTCATCTCGTCGACCACCAGGCACCGCTCGGCGGACCCGCGCCCGAGGGGCGGCCGGTCGAGTTCCTCGGTCGCCGTTTCGTGGTCGACCGCACCCGGGTCGGCGAGACGAGCATCCACTTCGAGACGACCGGGATGGCGCATCGCGTCGTGCTCGAGGGCACGGAGCACGGCGACGAAGACGTGTCGGTGTTGCTCGAGCTCGCCGAGCAGATGCTGCTCGCGCCGCCGGTCGGCATGCAGTAGGCGGCGGCACGGACGGTCGGGCCACGCTCGCGCCCCCCGCCCGGCCCAGCGCAGACCCGGCCCGCACCGGGTCTGGTCCTAGTGCGGTCGAAACGATACTCTCCCGGCGTGTTCTCTGCGCTGATCATCGATGCGGACGCGGACGCGGCTCGGAGCATCCAGAGCGCGTTGCGCCCATTCGGCTTCGAGTTCACCTCCACACAAGATGCCCCCGAGGCGATGACGTTGGCGCGCAGTGCGACGCCCGACATCATCTTCCTGCGGGTCGAGCTCCCCAACGTCTCGGGCTTCTCGGTCTGCAACAAGCTGCGTCGCAACGACGAGACCAAGTACATCCCGCTCGTGATGTACGCGTCGGGCGTCTCGGACGACGTCTTCAACCAGCATCGCAACCTGAAGACGCACGCCGACGAGTATCTCAAGCTGCCGTTCAACGACAGCCGGCTGCTCGACGCGGTGAAGGCGTTGATCCCGCTCGCGGGCAAGGACGGTGACGAGGCCGGCCTCGACGTCGACATCGACGACGTCGAAGAGGAGAGCGCCAAGAGCGACACGAACCTCGAGATGAGCGAGTTCGACGCCGAGTTCGCCGACCTCTCGAAGGAGACGGGCGCCCATGCGCCGGTTCGTCCCCGCGAGGAACCCGAAGCGCTCGGCGACGAGACCGACGCCGCCATCGATGCGCTCACGCTGGACGAGCCGGGTGCGTCCGAGGCCGCCGAGCCGGAGCCGGAGCCGGAACCCGAGCCTGAGCCGGAATCCGAGCCCGAACCCGAGCCCGAGCCGGAACCCGAGCCGGAGCCCGCGCCGGAACCCGCGCCGGAACCCGAGCCCGCGCCGACGATCGCTGCCGAGCCCGCGACGCCGGAGCCGGCCCCGGAGCCCGTCGCCGCACGCGTGCCCGAGCCCTCGGGCGCCGAGCCGTCGCACGTCGAGGACGATCACAGCGCCGCGGTCGCGCAGGGCGACTTCAAGGCCGCGCGCGAGGTCATCCAGCTCAAGGCGCAGGTCAACGCGAAGAACCGCGAGATCCTCGCGCTCAAGGAGGAGATCGAGAGCCGCGATCGCACGGCGCTCGATCTCAAGCACAAGAACCGCGAGCTGCTCGCGCAGATCGGCGACATCGAAGAGAAGCTGGTCCAGGCCGAGGAGCAGATCATCACCGCGCGCGAGCGGGCCGATGCCGCGACCCGCGACAAGAACACGGTGCTCAAGCGCGAAGAGGGGCTGAAGACCCGCCTCGAGCACAGCCAGAAGAAGATCAAGGATCTCGAGGACGACATCGCGACGGCGCGCAGCGCCGCGCAGGCCAGCGAGCAGCGCCTGCAAGGCGAGCTCTCGGCGCTGCAGGGGCGCTTCGATGCCGCCCAGCGCGAGCTCGCCGACGCCCGCAGCAGGGGCGACGGGCTCGACCGCGACCTCGCGGCTGCACGCGGCCAGATCGTCGAGCTCGGCGCGAACCTCGAGCAGGCGCGCACGCGCGGCGCCGAGCTCAGCTCCGCGGTCGCGACGCTCGAAGAGGAAGCCGCAGGACTCCGACGCGACGTCGAGCGCACCCGCCGTGAAGGCGAAGAGGATCGCATCGCTGCGGTCGCCGAGGCGCGCGAGCTCGGCGAGGCCGACAAGGCCGCCGCGATCAAGGCGCTCTCGGAAGAGCACCAGGCCGAGACCGAGTTCGAAGAGGGCCAGCACCAGGCCGAGCTCGAGAAGCTGCGCGCCGAGGGCGAAGAGGCGCTCGCGTTGCAACGCGCCGAGATCGAGAAGCTCCGCGCACAGATCACGCAGGCCGAGGAGAACGCCCAGGCCGAGCGCGACCGCCTGCAGCGTCAGCTCGCCGAGCAGCGCGCCGACGCGGCCGCCACTGCGGCGCGGCTCACCGAGGAGCGCGACGGCTTCTCCACCGCGCTGTCCGAAGAGACGACGCGCCTGCAGGAGACGATGGCCGAGCTCGAGCGCACGCGCGGGCACCTCGACGACACGGCGGCAGACCTGGCCGCGCGTCGTGATGCGGTGCGGCGTGCCGAGCAGGCGCTCGCCGTCGCCATGCGCGTCCTCGACGAGCGTGCAGCGCAGTGACGACTCGCGAGATCTTCGGCGACACGTCGAACCTCAAGGCGAGCCAGGTCAAGGCGCTCCAGCGCATCGGCGAGCGCTCGGTGCCCGCCGACCGGGTCGTCAGCTCCGCCCTCGCGCGTGATCTCGTCGACCTCGCGCACGAGCTCGGTCGCCGCATCGGGCTCTTCATCGATCGCCGCGGTCGCGTGTCCCGCGTGATCCTGGGCGACGCGCACAGCCTGCAGCTCCCGGAGTTCGCCCGCGTTCGCGGCGTCGACGGCCGCTTGCGCGGCATCCGGCTCGTGCTCGCCCACCTGCTGCCCGAGCCGCTCGATCGCGAGGAGCTCGCCGACCTCACCAAGCTGCGTCTCGATCTGACCGCCGCGATCCACCGTGGTCCTGCGGGTCTGCAGGTCGAGCTCGCCTGCCTCGCGCCTGCACCGGACGAGCGCACCGAGTCGTTCGTCACGCGCACATGGCCACGCACCTCGCTCGCCGCGCTGGTGCGCGAGGACGACGTCGAGCACCCGGGCGAGGATCTGCCGGTGCCGTTCGACGGCTTCGTGCGCGAGCTCGAGGGCCGGCTCGTGGCCGCCACCGCACGCGCGCGCGAGCAGGTCCAGGGCGTGCGCGCGATGGCGCTGCTCGTGCACAACGGCGGTGCCCACGTCGCTGCCCGCAAGGCCGAGCTGCGCGAGCTCTGCCGCACCGCCTCGCTCGCACTGGTCGAGCTCGTCGAGCAGCGGCGTCCGCATCCCGATCCGCGCACGTTCTTCGGCCAGGGCAAGCTGCGTCAGGTGCTCATCCAGGCGCTCGAGCACGACGTCGAGGTGCTGGTCTGCGATCCCGAGCTCACCGCCTCGCAGGCGCGGTCGATCGCCGAGGAAACCGACCTCAAGGTCATCGACCGCACGATGGTGATCCTCGACATCTTCGCGAAGCACGCGAAGAGCAGCGACGGCAAGCTGCAGGTCGAGCTCGCGCAGCTGCGCTACAACCTGCCCAAGATGGTCGGCAAGGGTACGGCGATGTCGCGGCTCGCCGGTGGCATCGGTGGGCGTGGCCCGGGCGAGCAGAAGCTCGAGATCGATCGCCGGCGCGCGAAGGAACGCATCAACGACCTCGAGCGCAGGCTCGGCACGCTGCGCAAGCGCCGAGAGCAGCAACGCGCCGAGCGTCGACGCACCCGCGTGCCCGTGGTGGCGATCGTGGGCTACACCAACGCGGGCAAGAGCACGCTGCTCAATACCTTGACCGACAGCTCGGTGGACGCCGAGAACAAGCTGTTCGCGACGCTCGATCCCACCGTTCGCCGCGTCCGCTTCCCGCACGAGCGCGAGATCGTGTTGCTCGACACGGTGGGCTTCATCCGCGACCTGCCGCCCGCGCTCATCCAGGCGTTCTCCGCGACGCTCGAGGAGGTCGCCGACGCCGACCTGCTCGTGCACGTCATCGACGCCGCCGATCCCGATCAGGAGCAGCAGATTGCCTCGGTCGAGCGGATCCTGCACGACCTCGGCGCAGGCCGGGTGCCGCGGTTCTCGGTCTACAACAAGGTCGACGCGCTCGACGACGAAGCGCGCAACGAGCTGCGCGAGCAGCTGCTGCGCCGCTCACCGGACGGCTCGCGGGCGTTCCTCGTGAGCGCGCTCGATCGCCGCAGCACGAGGCCGATGATGGACGCGATCGAGGATCATCTCTGGGCGCGTGGACGTGTCGACCGCGACCCCACCGGGCTCGACGCGCTCGACGACGAGCTCGACGCGCTCGACCTCGGCGAGGACGTCGAGCCCGTGCAGGGCGATCAACCGGAGAAGAACGTGGGGAGCAAGGCGTGAGCCGTACCCGCGCCGGTGCCGAGCAGGCCGGCACACGCGAGCACGACGCCGAGCGCACGCCGGCGCCCGCCGGATCGCTCCGCGCCGATCCACGCGGCGCCCTGGATCGTCGCGATGGCTCCGACGGCGGCGAGCAGCCAACCCACGACCGGGATGCTAGCAGCTCGCGCTGGATCGTCGCGATGCTGGTGCTGGCGATCCTCGGGCTCGCCACCCACGCGCGCGCCGCAGACGGCGGTGGCGGCGGCTCGCTCACCATCCCCTGGGCGATCCTGCTCGGCGCGGTCCAGGGCATCACGGAGTTCCTGCCGATCAGCTCCGACGGTCACCTCGCCCTCGGCAACGCTCTGCTCGGGCTCGACCCCGCGAGCGTCGGTCATCGCTTCACGATCACCGTGCACGGCGGCACGTTGCTCGCCGTGCTGTGGACGTACCGTCGCGATCTCATCGCGCTCGCGGGGGCCGCACTGCGGCCGACCCGCGACAGCGAAGAGCGGCGGCTGCTCGTCGCGATGCTGGTCGCGAGCCTGCCGCTCGGGCTCGTGCTGCTGCCCGGCGTCGAGGACACGATCATCGCGCTGGAATCCCAGATCCGGGTCGTCGGCATGTGTCTGTGGATCACCGCGCTCGCGCTGTGGGTCGGCTTCCGCCACGAGCGTCGTCATCCCCCCCGCGAGCCGGGGCGACTGCCCACACCGTTGCAGGCGCTGCTCATCGGGCTCGCCCAGGTCACCGCGATCCTGCCGGGCGTGTCGCGCAGCGGCATGACGATCTCCTCGGCGCTGCTGCTCGGGCTCGACCGCGCGATGGCGGCACGGTTCTCGTTCCTCATCAGCGTCATCGCGGTCTCGGGCGCAGTCGCGAAGGAGGGCCTGTCCGTCGCGATGGCGCCCGCGAGCGGACCGCCGGTCGATCCCCTGCCCTACGTCGTCGGCTTCGCGGTGTCGTTGCTGGTCGGGCTCGCCGCGCTCCGCGGTCTGCTGGTGCTCGTGGGCAAGGGCAAGGTCGGCGTGTTCGTCGTGTACCTGCTGCTGCTCGGCGCCGCCGCGATCGCGCTGGGGTGAGGCGATGGGTGAGCGCGACGCGTTCTTCGAGCTCGCGCGTTTCGGCGAGCGCACCGCGATCACGGCGAGCGACGGCACGCTGAGCTGGCGCGGGCTCGCGTCCGCCGTCGCGAGCGTCGGCGTGCGCCTGCGGAACGACGGCATCGCGTCGGGCGATCGGGTCGCGTTGCTCGCAGCGCCGTGCAAGGACCTCGTCGTCGCGACGGTCGCCGTGCAACACGCAGGCGCCATCGCGGTGCCGCTGAGCCCGCTCTACAAGCCGTTCGAGCTCGCGCACGTGTTGCACGACAGCGGCGCACGCCTCGTGCTCGCGGACACGAACGGTCGCGAGCGCCTCGCGGCCGTCGCCGACGCGCCGCCCATCGCCGCGCTACCGTGTCCCCTCGCCGACGCCGTCGACGACACCACCTTGCCGCCGGTCGCCGCCGACGACGAGGACATCGCGCTCATCGTCTACACCTCGGGCACCACCGGCCGCAGCAAGGGCGTCGCCCTGACCTGGCGCGCGCTCGGCCTCGACATGCGCGCGCTGTGTGGCAGCTGGGGCTTCTCGCCGTCCGACGTGCTCAGTCACGCGCTGCCGCTCTTCCACGTGCACGGGCTCTGCATCGGTATCTACGGCGCGCTGCTGCACGGCGTCGCGATCCGCCTGCACCCGCGCTTCGACCCCGCGGCGATCGTCGCCGACTTCGCCGACCACGGCGCGACCGTTTTCATGGGGGTGCCCACGATGTACACGCGGCTGCTCGAGCACCTCGACGCGACGCCGCAGCACGCCGAAGTGCTGGCGCGCGCGCGGCTGTTCACCGCCGGCAGTGCGGCGCTCTCGACCACCACGCATGCCCGCTTCGAACAGCTGACCGGCCAGCGGATCCTCGAGCGCTACGGCATGACCGAGACGCTCATCACGCTGTCGAATCCGCTGGACGGCGAGCGTCGCCCCGGGAGCGTCGGCCTGCCGGTCGCGGGCGTGCAGGTGCGCATCGTCGACGACGACGCGAGGCCCGTTGCCACGGGCGAGCCCGGCGAGCTCGAGGTGCGCGGCGACTCGCTCATGCGCGGCTACTGGAACGATCCCGACGCGACCGCGGCGGCATTCCGCGACGGCTGGTTCCGCACCGGCGATGTCGCCACCGCGGACGCGGACGGCTACGTGCGCATCGTCGGCCGCTCGAGCACGGACATCGTGAAGAGCGGTGGCTTCAAGATCGCGACCGCCGAGCTCGAGGAGGTGCTGCGCACGCATCCCGCCGTCGCCGAGGTCGCGGTCATCGGGGTCGCCGACGCCACGTGGGGCGAGCGCGTCACCGCGGTGGTGGTGCCGCGCGGCGAGCCACCGACGCGGGCGCAGCTCGCCGAGCACTGCCGGGCGCAGCTCGCCGACTACAAGACGCCACGGCAGCTCGTGCTCGTCGACGAGCTACCACGCAACGCGATGGGCAAGCTGCAGAAGTCGGAGCTGCGCAGGGCGATCGAGCGCGATCACCCGGGCGACGCGGACTTGCGCGTCCACAGCAGATAGACCGGCACGCCGAGCAGGATCACGCCGATGCAGGCGAAGAACTTCGCCGGCTCGGTGACGAGGTACGCACCGAGCAGGTACAGCGTCGCGAGCAGGAACAGCGCCGGTACGAACGGATAGCCCCACGTGCGATAGGGACGCTCGCGGTCGGGCTCGCGGCGGCGCAGCACGAACACCGCGAGCACGCCGAGCGCGTAGAACGGCCAGATCCCCACGACGAACTGGTCGGCCAGCTGTGCGAACTTCTGCACCGACACGAACACGACGCCGAGCACGATGCTCATCGCGATCGCGCGACCGGGCGTGCCGTAGCGCGGGTCGACCTTGGCGAGCGCGCGGAAGAACAGCCCGTCGGCCGCCATCGCGTAGAACACCCGTGGCCCGGTCATCATCGAGCCGTTCAGCGTACCGAACGTGCTGACCACGACGGCCGCCGACACGAACGCGACCCCGCCCTGCCCGATCACCGTCGACGCGACGTCGGCCGCGATGAGCGTCGAGTCGGGCATCTTCGCCAAGGGGATCACCGCGAGATAGGCCGCGTTCGCGCCGAGGTAGAGCCCGGCGACGGCGAGCGTGCCCAGCACGAACGCGCGCGGGAGGTTGCGCTGCGGATCGCGGACCTCGCCGCTGACGAACCCGACGTCGGACCAGCCGTCGTACGCCCACATGACCGAGACGAGCGCGAGCCCGAATGCCGCCGCGGGCGACTCGACGACGCGCACGCTCGCGACGTCGAGGCTGCCTTCACCGCCGAGCGCCCAGCGGATGCCGAGCCCGCAGAGCGCGAGCAGAGCCGCGACCTTGAGCAGCGTGCTGACGTTCTGGATGACCGCACCGAGGGCGATCGCGCGGATGTTGGCGATGCCCACGACGACGATGAGGCAGGCGGCGGTGAGCTGCGCCCGCGTGAGTACGCCGAACGCCGCGAGCTCGCCGTCGAAGCCGGCCAGCCGCCACGCGTAGTCCGAGCAGGTCAGCGCGATCGCACCGTAGGCCGCGGGGCGGAGCACGAGCAGCTCGGCCCACCCGAAGAGGAACGCGGTCAGCCGCCCGAACGCCTCGCGCAGGTACACGTAGATGCCGCCCGTGCGGGGCATCATCGCGGACAGCTCGGCGTAGGTGAGCGCGCCGCAGAGCGCGATCACGGCCCCGATGATCCACACCGCCGCAAACGCGCCGAGATCCTCGACGCGCTTCGCGATGTCGGCGGGCGTGCGGAAGATGCCGCTGCCGATCGTCGAGCCGATCACCACCGCGGCAGCGCTCCACGCACCGAGCCGACGTGGCAATCGCTCCCCCCAGCGATCAGGCTCCGACACGCGGGCCAGAGGATAGCTCAGGCGCGTGCGAGCTGCAGATCGACGGGCGCGTCGTCCTTGCTGCAACCCGCAGCGACGCGCATCCGACCCGCGCTCGGCTGCATCGCGAGCCGTCCGCAGGTCTTCGAGGCCGACGGGTCGTCGCCGAGCTCGACCTTGTGCGAGCAGATGCTGCGTGGGTAGCCCTCGTGGCTGCCGAGCAGCGTCCACAGCCCGTCGAGGTCGCGGGGGCGCTGCTGCACGTAGAGCGTGCTCGCGACGTCGAGCCGCGCGTGGGTGGTGCTGCCGGCCGGCACGCGCTCGCGCGTGCGCAGCACCGGATCGAAGCAGTGGTTCGTGTGCAGGTGCGCCGCGCGTGCCCCCACCTGCGTCAGCACCTTGAGCTCGCCGCTGCACTCGACGCCGAAGAAGTCGGCGCCGTCGGCGATCATGTAGTGGTGCCCCGAGGAGAGCGGGGTCGACAGCAATCGCTCGTACGCCGCGCGTGCGCTCGGCGAGGCCAGCATGCTGCGCACGAGCGCCGGCCACGGCACGCCGACCCTGCCGTCCGTGGAGCTGAGGTTGTTGATGGTGACCGCGACGCCGCTGCTGCCGAGCCCGGCCATGCCGAGGCAGCCGGTGAGCGTGAAGCAGACCAGCTCGTGCGCACTGCCCTGCGGCGCGACCCGGATCGCGCGCACGAACGGCTCGGCGGTCGCGTGCATGTCCCAGGTCTGCCCGAGCAGCGCGCCTTCGCTGCCGGGCACGTAGATCGCGGTGCAGCCCCCCGGGTCGCCGTCGCCCAGGACCGCGGGCGGCACGTCGCGCAGATCGGAGTAGTGGTTCAGCACCACGAGCTCGGCGGACGTGCAGCCCGACGCCTCGGCGATCGCGACGAGCTCGGCGTGCAGCTCGGCATCGTGGGCGAAGAGCGGCGCGAGGTGGAGCTCGGCGACCGCGAGCAGCTGGGCTCGATCGGCGAAGCCGGCCTTGGCCAACAGCAGCTCGGTGCGGATCTCCACGAGCTCGCGGATCTCCGCGCGCCAGAGCTCACCGTGCGCGTGTCCGCGCGACCGGCCGTCGGGCTGGTCGAACGTCACCGGTTCGAGTCGTCGTCCCAAGGGCGGTGTGCTTCACTTTCGCACGTCGCACGCGCGACGACGCACCCAAAGTGCGGGCGCTCGACGGAGGCGGGCGGCTGCGGTATGGCTGGTCTCGTGGCGCGTCCTCGCCTCACCGCGGCGTTCTACGGCGGCAAGGGCTTCTCGCTCTACCACGCGTGCGGCAGCGACAGCCGCGTGCCGCTCGCGCCGCACTTCCACGACGAGTATCTGATCTGCGCTCAGGTCGGCGGCCTCGAGCACTGCCACATCGGCGGGAAGCTGCATCAGTTCGCGACGGGCGACGTCGCGCTCATCAACCCGCAGCAGGTCCACACCGGCAACACCGAGGGCGAGCAGGTCGAGTACATCAGCCTCTACGTCGACGCCGGCTACGTGCGGGCGCTCGCCGAGCAGTACGGCGCGCCCGCGCACACGCCCGAGTTCACCGTGGTGCGGGCCGCCGCCCAGAAGGCGCTCGTCGAGGAGATGTGCGGCCTGCTCGCGACCGTGCAAGAGCACGATCGCGCCGTGCTGTTCCCCGGCAGTGCGCGGGTCGACGATCCCGAGCTGGAGATCCCGCGCCAGGCCGCGAGCGAGCGGGGTGCGGAGATCTCGGCCCCGCCGGCGCGCACGTCGAACGATCCGTCGGCGGTCGAGGCCGCGCTGGCGCGCGTCGTCATCCACGCGTTCGAGGAGTTCTCGAACCTGCGCACGCCGATGATGCGCTCCACCAACCGCGTGCCGCACCACAAGATCGCCCGCGCGCTCGAGTACATCCGCGATCTGCCCACGACCGCGCCTGCCGAGGCGATCACGCTCGACCGCCTCGCCGAGGTCGCCGAGCTGTCGAAGTACCACTTCCTGCGCCAGTTCGATCAGGTGGTCGGCATGACGCCGGGCGCGTATCTCCGCACGCTGCGGCTGTGCCAGGCCGCACGACTGCTGCGCACCACCGAGACCCCGATCCTCGACATCGCGCTCGCGATCGGCTTCGCGGATCACCCGAGCTTCAGCCGCGCCTTCGCGCGCTACATCGGGCTCACGCCGAGCGACTACCGGAAGCTGGGTCCGCTCTAGGCGCATCGATGCGCGCGCGCCAGTACCAGGCGGCGACACCGACGGCGATCGTGAGCACGCCACCCGCGAGCATGACTGGGCCGATGCCCGCGTACTTCGCGACCGCGAGCGAGCCCGCGCCCGCGATCAGCCCGCCGGACATGTAGAGCGACTGCGCCGCGGTGAACTCGGTCGCCGCGATCTCCTCGCGACAGCGCTTCATCACCAGCGTGAACACGGCCACCGCAGTGGCCCCGCCCGCGAGCTTCTCCCACGCGCGCACGATGCCGAAGCCGATCGGGCCCACCTCGCCGGCCTGGTACACCGCGGCGACGACGAGCCCGACGCCCTGCACGCACGACATGATCATCAGCGTGCGCGCCCAGCCGAGCCGCGGGGTCATCATGCCGCCCAGCACCGCGCCGACGATGGTGGCGATGCCGCCTGCGGTACCGTCGATCGCACCGATCTGCGAGAGCCCGAAGCCGTGGCGCACCATGGCGGCCTTCAAGAGCACGCCACCGATCGTCTCGGCGAGCTTCGAGCCGAACAGGAACGCCGCGTAGGCCGGCGCCGCGACCAGGGCCGCGCCGGCCTCGCGCACGACCGCCCAGGTCTGGGGCGGCGGCGGCTCGCTCGGTACGGGCTCGCGCGTCGCGACCGTGGCGACCAACGCGACCAGCAGGCAACCGGTCATGATCGTGAACGAGAGCTGCCAGCCCAGCACGGCGACGAGCGTGAGCAGCACGCCGCCGCCGAGGATGTTGCCGAGCTTGAACCCGCCCACCTGCGCCGAGTTCGTGGGGCCGAGCTCGCGGCCGTGCATGATCGCGATCGCGAAGCCGTCGACGGCGATGTCCTGCGTCGCGGCGAAGAGGTTGAGCAGCAGGAACAACGCGAGCACGACCGTCAACCCGTCGGCGGGATCGAACAGCCCGATCGCGTAGGTCGTCGCGATCATCCCGACCAGCGCGGGCACCATCCAGCTCTTGCGGCGGCCGAAGCGGACCGAGCCCCAGCGGTCGACGAGCGGCGCCCAGAGCAGCTTCAGCATCCACGGCAGCGAGAGCAGCCCGACGAGCCCGATCGCCGCGTAGTCGATGCCCTGCGCGAGTGCGATCGCCGGCAGTGCCTCCGCGAGATATCCACCCGGCAGTCCCTGGCAGAAGTAGAGGACGCTGAGCAGCGCGAGCCGCTGGCGCAGGCCGGCCATGCGTCAATGCGTGCGCGCGCGCAGTCGCTCGCGCAGCCGATCGGGGCGGTCGGTGATGATGCCGTCGACGCTCGATGCGAGCGCGCGCGCGAGGTTGCGATCGGTGTCGCAGCGATACACGAAGAGCTCGCAGCCACGGCCGTGCACGACCTCGGCGAGCGCAGGATCGACCTCGCGGGCGGGCAAGCACAGCGTGCCGACCTCGGCGAGCGCACGTACGAGCGCCGCACCGCGCGGCCGTTCGTCGACGAGCCGCAGCCGCGGCAGCGCGGGGGCCACCTTCGCGACCAACGCCAGCACACGGGGCTCGAAGCACATGAGCCGCACCCTCGCGCCGGGGCAGCGTGCGAGCGCCGAGACGACGGCATCGACGAGCACCTTCACGCGCGCCACGGTCTCGCCGACCGGCTTGAGCTCGAGGAACAGCTCGGTCTTCGCCGCGTAGCGATCGAGCACGCCGGTCAACGTGGGGATCGGCTCGCCGGTGTACTCGGCGTCGAACCACGCACCGAAGTCGAGCGCGCGCAGCTCGGCGAGCGTGCGATCGTGCAGCGCTCCGCGTCCGCCGATCTTCTGCAGCGTGAGATCGTGGAAGACGACCGGCACGCCGTCCTTGGTGAGCTGCAGGTCGAGCTCGATCCCGTCGGCGCGCTGGCGGAGCGCCTCCGTGAACGCGGCCGCCGTGTTCTCCGGGCGCACGCCACAGGCGCCGCGGTGACCGATCACCTTCGGCGCGCGCGCGTCACTCGTTCTCGATCGCGCCTTTTTGATCCCACTTGCCCTTTGGCCACGAGGCATGCGTCGTCACCGTCCACTTCTTGCAGCCCTTGCCGAGCTCGAGATCGGGGTAGTCCTTCGGATCGATCACCACGGCGTACGAGTCGGACTGCCCGGGGATCCCATGTGCACCGGGGGCTTTCACCTTGTCGGCGGGCACCGCGGAGGTCTTGCCCCCGCAGTCGGCGACGTCGGCGGTGAAGGTGTCCGGCGCCTTGCCGGCCTTGAACACGAGCGCGACGCCGTTGCGGATCTTGCCGTGGTTGACGGTCAGGTCACCTTCGCGGTGCGCCCGCGCCGACCGCTGCATCTTGCCCTCGTCGCAGCCTGCGGCGCCGCAGAACCATGCGCCGCGATACGACACGAATTCGCTCCGCCAATTCTGCCGCATCTCGGCGCAGCCCCCGACCACACCGAGCGCGATCGCGGCCACGCCCCACGCGAAGGCATGTCGGGCGACCACGAGCGATCCTGCGATGGGCGAGCGCCTGCGCTTCGGAGCGAGTCGGAGTTGCATGACCCGGTGATATCACGTCGCGTGCTACCCTGGCGCCGCGATGGTTTCGGCCGAGCTCGCGCGACGATTCCGTGGCTGCCTGCTCGGCGGTGCGGTCGGTGACGCGCTGGGAGCCGCGGTGGAATTCATGTCGCTCACGGAGATCCGCTCGCGCTACGGGGCGCGCGGCATCGTCGAGTACGGCGAGGTCTACGGCCGCCGCGGGGCGATCACCGACGACACGCAGATGACCCTGTTCACCGCCGAGGCGCTGGTGCGGCTCGCCGCCTCGCGCCTCACCGCGCATCCGCTCGAGCCGATCGCCGCGCTGCACAACAGCTACCTGCGCTGGCTCCACACCCAGGCCCTGCGCTCCGCCCATCCCGCATACGACGACGCGCTCGACGGGTGGCTCATCCGGCTGCCCGAGCTGCACAGCCAGCGCGCGCCCGGCAATACCTGCGTCTCCGCGCTGCGGCTGCCGCAGCCCGGCACGTTGCAGCACCCCACCAACGACAGCAAGGGCTGCGGTGGTGTGATGCGCGTCGCCCCGGTCGGGCTGTTCGGCGAGCGCGTCTTCGATCTCGGTTGCCAGTCGTGCGCCATCACGCACGGCCATCCCTCGGGCTACCTCGCTGGCGGTGCGTTCGCGGCGATCGTCGCGTTCGTGGTCGGCGGGACTCCGCTGCCGCAGGCGATCGCCCACGTGCGCGACGAGTTCGCCGGCGTGCTCAACGACGAGGTGCGCGACGCGATCGACGGCGCGATGAAGGCGGCCGCGAGACAGCCCCGCAGCGCCGAGACGGTCGAGTCGCTCGGCGGGGGCTGGGTCGCCGAGGAGGCGCTCGCGATCGCGATCTACTGCGCGCTCGTGGCCCACGACTTCGCCGATGGCGTCGTGCTCGCGGTCAACCACAGCGGCGACAGCGACAGCACCGGTGCCATGGTCGGCAACTTGCTCGGCGCCGCATGGGGCGTCGAGTCGATCCCGGCCGCGTGGCTCGACGGGCTCGAGCTGCGCGAGGAGATCGCGATCGTCGCGGACGACCTGCTGGCGGCGCATACCGGCGCGCCGGCCGACTACGCGAAGTACCCGCCTCACTGATCCAGGCCGGGCAGGCCGGGCAGCTCGGGCTCCGCGACGAGGCACGCGGGGTCGTCGTTCCTGACGTCGTTCACGCGCGGCGACGCCGGGGTCGCGACCAGCAGATCGTCGGGCGCCGCGTGCAGCCGCATGCCCAGCTCGGCCATCCACGCCTCGGTGTCCTGCCCTGCCCGTGGCGGATCGAGCCAACCGTCGAGCTCGAACGGCGCGAGCACGGCCGGCATGCGATCGTGCAGCTCGGCGACCACCTGGTTCGGCACCGTGGTGATGATCGCGAAGCGGGTGAGCACTTCGCCCGACTCGGGGTGTCGCCACGGCAGTGCGATGCCGGCGAACGTGATCACGCCGTCGTCCGGGCGATGGAAGCGAATCGCGCGGCGCGCCTGCTTGGGGCCGTGCCACTCGTAGAATCCGTCGGCGACCACCGCACAGCGCAGCCGCATGAGCGCATGCTTGAAGAAGCCGCGCGTCGCGACCGTCTCGGCGCGGGCGTTGATGTGCACCGGCGGCTTGGGCTTGGCCTTGTCGCCCGGCGCCACGAGCCCCCACGTCGCCCAGATCAATTTGCGACGACCGTCGGCCCCGGCGACGACGACCGGGTGCTGATCGGTCGGCGCGATGTTGAAGCGCGGGCGCCAGCGGGCCGCGTCCTCGGGCGCCCAGTCGGCGTCGAGCGCTTCGGCGACCGACTGGTAGTCGTCGGTGGTGAGCGTGAAGCGACCGCACATCGCATGACGAGCATGCCAGCTCGCGTGGCCGCGGCAAGCGATGCGGGGCCAGGGCTTGATCTCGTGCGGTGCAACGGGGAACCTCGCCCGCGAATGCAGATCCCGGCGAGCCTGGTACCGCTCCCCACCGATCGCCGGATCGCCGAGCGTGTCGATGCCATCGAGCTGCCGTGGAACCGCCACGGCGTCGACCCCTTCGGGATCGACAAGCGCGAGCTCGCCAAGCTCTACACGCTGCTGGGTTTCTTCTATCACCGCTACTTCGACATCACGGTGTACGGCAAGCACAACGTACCTGCGCGCGGACGCGGGATGCTGGTGGGGAACCATTCGGGCGGATGGGCGCTCGACGGCATCATGGTGATCGCGTCGGCGTTCTTCGAGCTCGATCCGCCCCGGCTCGCGCAGGGCATGGCCGAGAAGTTCATCCAGAAGGTGCCGTTCCTCGCGAACTTCACCAGCCGCATCGGTCAGCTCCCGGGCTTGCCCGAGCACGCGGTGCGCCTGCTCGAAGACGATCGCTTGCTGATGGTGTTCCCCGAGGGCGCGCGCGGCACGGCGAAGCTCTACAAGGAGCGCGACTCGCTGGTCGGCTTCGGCACCGGCTTCGTTCGCCTCGCATTGCAGACCAAGACCCCGATCGTGCCGTTCGCGTTCGTCGGCGGCGGCGAGGCGATCCCGACGGTCACGAACCTCTACAAGCTCGGACGCATCTTCGGGGTGCCCTACATCCCCGTCACGCCGTGGGGCGCCGCGGTGCCGCTGCCGGTCGCGCTGCAGATCATCTACGGCAAGCCGATCGTGCTCGAGGGCAGCGAGCACGACACCGACGACGTCATCGCGCGCCACGTCGATCGCATCAAGGGCCGCATCGCGAGCCTCATCCGCCAGGGGCGCGAGCTCCGTGACGGCAAGCGCAAGCCCGAAGATCTGGAGCTCGGATGAAGGTCCTCGTCACAGGCATCGCCGGCGCGCTCGGGCGCGAGGTCACCAAGCTGCTCGTCGCGCGTGGGCACGAAGTGGTCGGCATCGACGTGCGGCCCTGGTACCACCCGCCCGAGGGTGCGACGGTCGTGCAGGCCGACATCCGCAAGCGGCCCGCCGAGGACGTGTTCCGCACGCGGCAGTTCGACGGGCTCATCCACATGGCCACGGTGACGCACCTGACGCACCGCAGTCAGGATCGCTATCGCATCAACCTCGGCGGCACGCAGGCGGTGTTCGAGCACTGCAAGACCTACGGCGTGAAGCGGGTGGTCTTCGCCGGTCGCCACACGTACTACGGGGCCGGGCCGGACTCGCCGCTCTACCACACCGAGGCCGAGCCGCCGATGGCGGTGCACACGTTCCAGGAGCTGTCCGATCTCGTCGCCGCCGATCTCTACGCTGGCGCTGCGCTCTGGCGATATCCGGAGATCGACACCGCGGTGCTGCGGCTCTGCTACACGCTCGGCCCGCTGCGGCAGGGCACGCTGGCTGCGTTCATCAAGGGCCCGCGCGTGCCGGCGATCCTCGGCTTCGATCCGCTGTTCCACTTCATCCACGAGCTCGATGCTGCGTCGGCGATGGTGCTCGCGCTCGAGAAGAACCTGCGTGGCGTCTACAACGTGTGCGGCCCGCCGCCCGTCCCGCTGTCCGTGATCGTGCGCGAGACCGGGCGCACGCTCATCCCGTTGCCCGAGTCGCTCGTGCGGCCGCTGCTCGGCCGCTTCGGCCTGCCGCGCCTGCCCCCCGGCGCGCTCGAGCACGTGAAGTACCCGGTCGTGATCGACGGCAGCGAGTTCCGGCGCGCGACCGGCTTCCAGTACGCCTACGACGAGGACGCCACGATGGCGGCCTTCCGCGCCGCGTCCTGATCGCGCTCAGGCGTCCGGCGCGTAGAACGTGATCGCGGCGAGGCACTGCACCGCCGCGCCGCCGCTGCCAGGCGCCTTGCCGGTGACGCGCACACCCTGCCGCGTGCGCATCGCCTCGAAGAGCTGCTCGAGCACGATCGCCTCGACCTTGTGATCGCGGCAGCTCTTGCCCCCGAACGCGAACGACGAGCGGCCGCCGTCGAGGGCGATCGCTCGGGTCACGAGCGTCCCGCCCGGTCCCGAGACGTCCATCGCGATCGACTCGATGCGCTCGCTCGCGCCCGGCGCGTCGATCGCCGGGACATCGGTGGTGGCGCCCAGGGCGAGTTGCAGCAAAAGCAGGGTTGCGTGCGCGATCATGGGCCCTCCGGGGCTGCGCTGCCCGAACGCCGCCCGCGGCCCGGGCTTTACACCGCGGGCGGCCGCGGTGCGGTGTGGCTGCACGGTCGCGGAACCATGACGGGCACGCTACTTTCCTCGCCGAGGTGCGCGCGACAAGATCACGGGGGATGCCGTCGCTCCGCCACGTCCTGCGGCCAGCGCTCGCGCGGGCGCTCGTCGCAGGGGGCCTCGCCTCGGCGATCGTGGGGTGCGCGTCGTCGCGGGCACCCGAGGCGGAGGACGCTGCGGTCGCGGCGGCCGAGAGCGCTGAGGCGCCCCGCTCCGCGGCCGGCACGCCCCGCGGACCGCTCGCCCCCGTCCGTCGCCCGACCGGTAAGCGCGACAGTGCCGCGAGCTCGACGAGCACCGATCCGCCGGCCCCACCGTTGCCGCCCTCGTTGCCGCCGGCCGCGCTGACCGAGACCTACTTCAAGCACTACGGCGTGAATCCGACGATCGACACCGAGGAAGAATCGGTGTCGAGCTTCGCGCTCGACGTCGACACCGCTTCGTACACGCTCGCCCGCGGCGCGCTCACGCGCGACGAGATGCCCGACGACGCGGCGATCCGCGTCGAGGAATTCCTCAACGCGTTCGACTACGGCTATCCGGCGCCGAGCACCGCGGACTTCGAGATCCACACCGAGGTCGTGCCCTCGCCGCATCGCGTCGGCTACCACGTGCTGCACGTCGGGCTGCGTGCGCGCGAGATCGCCGACAAGGACCGCGCCCCGGCCAGCTTGGTGTTCGTCGTCGACGTCTCGGCGTCGATGGCCCGCGATGCGCGGCTCGAGCTCGTGCAGGACGCCATGAGCGCGCTCGTGCGCCGGCTCGGCAAGGGGGACCGCGTCGCGATCGTCTCCTACGGCAACGCCGCCGAGGTCGTGCTGCCGCCGACGACGGGCGATCGCCAGACCGAGATCCTGGCCGCGATCGCGGCGCTCGAGCCGTCGGGCGAGACCGACGTCGATGCCGGGCTGAGGCTGGGCTACGCGCTCGCCTCGAAGGACCCGATCGACAACGGTCTGAACCGCGTGCTGCTCTACTCCGATGGGGTGGCGACGACCGGGCCCACCGCGACCGACGAGCTGCTCGCGCACGTCGCCGAGTCCGCCGCGCGCGGCGTGTCGATCTCCACGATCGGCGTCGGCATCGAGAACTACGACGACGTGTTGCTCGAGCAGCTCGCCGATCGTGGCAACGGCAAGTACGAGTACGTCGATCGCTTCGGCGAGGCCGAGCGCGTGTTGGTGCACAACCTGACCGGCACGCTGCAGGTGGTGGCCCGCGATGCGAAGCTGCAGATCGCGTTCGATCCCGAGGTGGTGGCCCGCTATCGCCTGCTCGGCTACGAGAACCGCGGGCTCTCGCCGGACGCGTTCTCCAGCGCCAACACCGACGCCGGCGAGATCGGGGCCGGGCACTCGGTGACTGCGCTGTACGAGCTGCAGTTCCGTCGTCCCGACCCCGAGCACTTCGGCACCGTGCGGTTGCGCTATCGCCTTCCGCACACCGGCCTGTTGCGCGAGCTCGAGTCGCAGCTCTCGGCCGCGGCGATCCGCCCGGCGCTCGACGACGCGCTGCCCTCCACGCGCGTGTCGCTCGTCGTCGCCGCGTTCGCCGAGAAGCTGCGCGGGTCGTACTGGGTGCGCGAGCTCTCGTGGCCCGACATCCACGCGCTGTACGAGGGCCTGCCCTCCGACTGGCTGCGCCGCCGCGAGGTCGCCGAGCTGGGTGTGCTCATCGACGCCGCGGCGCGCCTCGATCGTCGCAGCACGCGCTCCGATCGCGACTTCACCTCGCTCCAGATGGACTTCGACCGCATGCCGGTCCTGCAGTGAGCACCGCGATGCGCCGCTTGCTGCCGACGATCCTCGTGCTTGCGCTCGGTCTCGCCGGGTTGCTGCTCGGGCTCGCCTCGCTGCAGCGCATCTTCGTGGCCGAGCGCGACGAGGCGCAGGACCGGGTCGAGGCCGAGCGCGACGCGCTGCAGGAGTACGCCCGCCGCACACTCGAGCAGCTGCTGGAGAACGAGCTCCACATCGCGGAGATCGAGATCGGCCTCGCCGTCGACGATCCACTGGTCGGCACCTCGAATCTGCTGCTCGTCGTCGACGGCCGACAACGGTTCCCGCGCACGGTCACCTACGCGCCGGGTGAGGACCGCCCTGCCCGCGCGCTCTACCTCGCGCTGCGCAGCGGTCTCCACATCCCGGTGGTCGATCCGAGCTCGCCGTGGGCCGAGCGCGTGCAGCTGCACAAGAAGCTGCGCGAGGCGCTGCGCGGCGGTGGCCACGGCTCGATCGAGCATGCGTTCCGCAACCTGCTGCGACACCGGGCGCGCTACATCATCGACAGCACGCTCGACGTGCCGTCGATGATCGCGGCGCTCGACGAGCTGTTCGACCGCGCCGCGCCGAACCCCGACCTCATCGGCAAGCTCGTGCGCGAGGGGCTGAGCGAGGGCGGCATCGTGGTCATCGAGGGCCTCCAGCCGGCGCTGCTGCGGCGGCGCGAGCGCTTCACCGCCGGGGACTTCCGCTTCCTCGCCGAGCACGTGCTGTCGCTGTCCGAGCGCTCCGAGACGCTGGCCGACGACTTCCGCGAGCGCGTCGCGGAGCCCAGCAGCATGCCGCTCTTCATCACCGAGCGCGTCGAGGTGCCATCGCTGGTCAAGGGCGGCGAGTGGTACGCCCGGACCGATCCGAACGGCGCGGTGATCGGCACGGCGGTGGACACCGTGGGGCTCATCGAGGAGATCGATACGCAGATGCGCCAGCGCGCGCTCATCGAGCCCGAGGACCGCCTCGAGCTGCCGGAGCTGCGCGACGCGATCTCGCCGGTGGCGACGCTGCCGATCACCGTCACCGCACCGCGCTTCGCGACGCGCATCGTCGACGCCGACCACAACTACCGCATCAAGAGCGCGTTCCTGGTCGGCAGCATCGGCCTCGCGCTCGTCATCGTGGTGCTGGCGGTGGTGCTGGCCTCGCGCAAGCAGCGGTTCGTCGAGCTCAAGAACGACTTCGTCGCCACGGTGTCGCACGAGCTGCGTACCCCACTCGCGTCGCTGCGCCTGATGGCCGAGACCATCGAGCGCCGCACCGTGGGCTTCGCCGCCGCGCGCGACTACCCCACCCGCATGGTGCGCGAGATCGACGAAGTCGCGTTCATGGTCGAGAACATCCTGTCGTTCAACCGGCTCGACAAGGGGCGCTGGCGGCCGCGTCGCGAGCGCGTCGATCTGCGCACGGTCGTCGACGACGTGACGCGGGATCTCGCGCAGTGGTCGAGCAAGCCGGTCGAGGTCGTGTGCCGGGACGTCGACGGCGTGCTCCTGCGCGCGGATCCCGAGCTGCTGCGCCTACTGCTGCGCAACCTGGGCAAGAACGCGTGCGCCTACTGCAGCCGCGACACGGTCGAGCTCGAGCTGGTGGTGGCGCCACGCGAAGGACGGCGTGGCGGGCTCACGCTGTTCGTCTCCGACAACGGCGTCGGGATCCCGCGTCGCGAGCACCGGCGCATCTTCGACGACTTCTACCGGGCCGGCGGCAGCCCGGCCTCGCGCGGCAGCGGCCTCGGCCTCGCGATCTGCCGCAAGACGATGGCCGCCCACGGGGGCCGCATCCGCATCACCCGCAGCAGTTCTGCCGGCACCACGTTCGCGCTAGAGTTTCCCGCAGCGATGGTGGAAGCGCGATGACGCAGGGCGCCGACATCGGCGGCAACTCGGTGCTGGTGGTCGAGGACGACGAGAACCTCCGGCTGGCGCTCACCGACAACCTCACCGAAGAGGGCTACCAGGTCGTGGCGGTCGCGGGCGCGAAGGCTGCGCTCGGCGCCGCGCAGCAGCAGCTGTTCACGGTCGTCGTGCTCGACATCATGCTGCCCGACGGCGACGGCTACACGGTGTGTCGCAAGCTGCGCGAGCAAGGCTGCACTGCGGGCGTGCTCATGCTGACGGCGCGCACGCTCGAGGACGATCTCGTGCGCGGCTTCGACTCCGGCGCGGACGACTACCTCGCGAAGCCGTATCGCCTGCGCGAGCTGCTCGCGCGGGTCGGTGCGCTCGCGCGCCGCGGCACCAGCGGCCCCACCCCGGTCACCAGCCCCACCCCGGCCGGCAAGCGCGACCTCGTCGCCGGCATCGGAATCGATCGCAAGGCCCGGGTGGTGACGCGCGACGGTGCGGAGGTCGACCTCACCCGCACCGAGTTCGACCTCCTGGTGTGCCTCGTCGATCACGCCGGCGAGGCGCTGACCCGCGAGGCGATCCTCGACCAGGTGTGGGGCAAGGGCATCGTGGTCGAGCAGCGCACCGTCGACAACTTCATCTCCAGCCTGAAGCGCAAGCTCGGCTGGCGCGACGGCTGCGGCTTCAACATCCGCGCCGTCCGAGGCATCGGCTACCGCTTCGAGCTCGACCGGAAGTAGTCGCGCGAAGGGTGGCTCAGCTGTGGATGCGCGTGTAGGCGCGCAGGAGATCGAACGTGCTGACGACGCCGCTCAGGCGATCGCCGTGCACGACGAGCAGGCGGTGCACGCCGAGCTCGAGCATGCGCTGCGCGGCCTCGACGATCGTCGCGTCGGCGGGGATCGAGATCACCGCGGCGGTCATCACGTCGGAGACGCGGCCCGGGCTCGAGTAGGCGTGCTCGCCGAGCTCGTCGGTCCAGCCGTCGGTCACGCGGTAGTACACCGGGTAGCCCGGCTCCTCCGAGGCGTCGCGGTCGGGATCCACGAGATCGACGAGGCTGATCACCCCCACCACGCGGCGGTGCGCGTCGATCACCGGCGCGCCACCGATGCGGCGCTCGACCATCAGGCGCGCGGCGGTCTCGAGGCCGGTGTCGGGCGCCACTGCGAAGACCTCGCGGGTCATCACTTCCATCACGAGTGGGAGTGCGGGCGGTTCCATGCTCCCAGGCTGACCCACGACACGGATGTCACAACCGCCGGGCGTTCACTCGCGGCTTACCGCGGGGCTCTGCGCTTTTCGGGCCGCGAACGATGCTGCGGGTCCGCGCCCCGTCGAAGTCGCTCGAGGACCGAACATGTTGCTCAGCAACCTCCCCCTGGTGTTCTCCGCGTTCTTCTCGCTCACGTCCAGCGACACTGGCGCCGCCGCGCCGACGCCCACCCGAGCCCCCGTGGAGGTCGGCGCGCGCGCCGATCGTGGCCACGAGCGACGTGATCTCTGCACGCAGCTCTCGTGCACCGATGCGCAGCGCAAGACCATCGAGGGCGTCATGGCGAAGGCGCGCGAGCGCATGAAGGCGCTGCACGGCGCGCGCGATGCCGAAGCCAAGGCGCTGGCGGCTGCGATGGACGACGGCAAGCTCGAGCGCGACGAGGTGCTCGCGGCGTTGCAGAAGAGCGATGCGCAGCGCGAGCAGCGAGCGAGCATCGTCGCCGAGAGCATGGTCGCGGTGTACGGCGCGCTCGACCCCACGCAGCGCAAGGCGCTCGCGAAGCTGGTGAGCGAGCGGGGCTCGAAGGTCGTGTTCGGCGGCAAGCACGGTGGCGGCCACGGCAAGGCCAAGCCCGGCAAGGCCAAGCCCGGCAAGGCCAAGCCCGGCAAGGCCCAGGCATTCGCACCGCGTGGGCGCGCGAAGCTCTCGCGCACGAAGGGCCACGCGGCCGCCGTCGGGCTCAAGACGCGAAGCTGAACAGCTTCGCGGGCCGACCGGGCCCGGGCAGTGCACGCACGCCCGGGCCCTCCGCGATCGTGCCGTCCTCGATCATGCGGTTGAACCGCTTGTTGAAGTTGCTCTTGTCGTAGGCCTGGCCGCTGACGATCTCGAACACGCGGCGTAGCTCGGCCTTGGTGAACTCCGCGGGCACCAGGCTCGCGGCGATGCGGAGATCACCGGCGAGGCGGTCGCGGATCGTGGCGAGCGCGACCTCCAGGATGCTGTGGTGATCGAACGCGAGCCGGAGCTGGCCCGCCTGCGCGAGCCCGACCCACTTCGCTTCCGCGGCATCGTCACCGGCGCGCGTGCGCGGCAACAGATCGCCGGGCACGAGCGCGAAGTAGGCGATCGACACCACCCGCCCGCGGGGGTCCCGGCCGGGCTTGCCGAACGCGCGGAACTGCTGCAGGTAGACGTCGCGCTGGCGCAGCCCTGTCTCTTCGTGCAGCTCGCGCGCGGCAGCGGCGTCGAGATCCTCGCCCTGATCGCCCTCGTCGCTCGTGTGGACGAAGCCGCCGGGCAGCGCCCAGCGGCCCTTGTACGGCGGCTCGCCGCGGCGGATCAGCAGCACGCGCAGCTCGAGCTCGACGAGCGCGAGCACGACCATGTCGACCGCGAGCGCGGGCCGGGGATACTCGTAGACGAAGCGACGACGCGCGGCAGTGCTCACGGTGTGCTCACCCACTCGACGCCCGCGGCGGAGAGCTCGTTGGCCGAGCGCTCGATGCCGGCGTTGCCACCGATGGCGGCGGTGGCGAACCCCAGCACGCGCACCGCGTAGCCGCGCTCGCGCAGCCCGTGCGCGGCCGCATCGACGCAGTAGCCGCCGGTGCAGTAGCCCAGCAGATCGAAGCGCACTTGTTCGGTACCGCCGAGTGCCTCGACCAGCGCTTCGATCACGGGCGGCGCCGCAGGATTGGCGAACAGCGAGTAGACCTCTTTCTCGAAGTACACGCCGACGCCGTCGATGGCCTCGGCCGCCAGCCCGGCGGCATCGAGCGTGCGCGTGCCCTCGCCCTTTCTCGCCTCGCCGACGAGGTTGCGCAGCTCGGGCTCGGCCGGCTGCATCGGCACGAAGCGGGTCTTCTTGGGAACGTCGTGGAACATCCGCAGCCAGCCCGGCGAGCCCTTCACGCAGTGCGGCGCGAACGGGCCGCCGTTGCCGCTGAATTCCCACGCATCGTAGGCGTGCGAGTCGACCGAGCCGATGATCGGGGTGCCCTGGCGCTGGGCGGTCTGCAGCACGCGCGCGATCGACATCCGCACGGCAGCGTCCGACGGCACGTACAGCGCCCCCTCCTGCAGCATGAAGTCTCGCTGGGTGTCGACGTCGACGATGATCGTGCGCATGGTCGGCTCCTGTTTCGCGGTCGGTGGGCCTCGTCAGCCGTGGGGCATGGTGGCGCGGAGCCGCCCGACCAGCTCCTCGCTGGCGGGCGACAGCCGCACGATGTGGGGCTCGCGGGTCGACGCGGCGATGCGTCGCTCGTCGAGCACGTTGCACAGGCGTAGCTGCTCGAGCGCGTCCGGCCGGCCGGAGAGCAGCACGTAGTTCTCGGGCACGTGCTCGCCGGCCTGCCCGATGATCCCGATCGGACCATCGCCGCGGATCCTCCGCCAGACCACGGGCCGCCCCGGCACGCTCTGCTTGCCGACCCCGGTCTCGTTGCCGAACTTCATGCGCGGCTCGTTGCCGGTGGCGCTCAGCTTGAACACCGCGCTCACACGATCTCGCGTGAGCGGGTTGGTCATCGGTGCGGCGACGATGCTGCCGCCGTAGCCGTACACCTGCGCCCTCGCGGGCCAGCGCGTGAACTCGCGCAGCTGCTCGAAGTGTTTGGTGGCCTCGAGGTCGAGCCCGTCCTCGAGCACGTGCGTGGGCTCGAGCCCCTGCTCGCGCAACAGCTCGCAGGCGTGCAGGTACTGGATGAACTTGTTGCCGGAGTCGTAGCGGATCGCGCACTCGTGCGGCCGCTCGCGCATCACGTGGACGGCGGCACGGATGCCGGAGCCCATGGTGTCGAAGGTGTCGAGCAGGTACGACGGCGCCGAGCTCCGCATGTCTCGCATCGCCTGGAACGCCGGGAGATCGGCGCCCCAGCGCTGCACGTGCTCGTGGCCCATCGTGCCCACCGGTTTCATGCCGAGCTCGCGGGCGAGCGCGACGTTGCTCGTGCGCATCACGCCCTCGGCGCGGCAGGCCTCGAGCGCGAGCCGGTGCTGCTCGGGACACACGGCCGAGCGCATGCCCACCTCGAACACCCGATCGGGGCTACCGACCGCTTCGACGAGCGCACGCACGGTGCTCCGGACGCGATCGACGTAGGCGGAGTCTTCGCGCACGACGGCGGCGTCGTCGCGGCCGGCGGCGACGAGCGCATCGGCGATGATCTGCGCGTGTCCTGCACACGTCGCGGTGAGCAGCTCGGCCGGCAGCGGCTCGCCTTCGCGCCGGCGCAGCTCCGTCGCGAGCTGGATCGGGTAGTTCAACCAGAGCAGCATCGGCTCGAGCCACGACACGAGGAAGCTCGGCCCGGTGATGGTGAGGATCGGCTCGCGCTCGTAGACCCACGCGCCGCGCGGGACGGCTTCGATCTCGACGGCGGGCTCGACCATCGCGCGCTCCATCGCATCGGTGAGCCCGTATCCGTGCGTGCGCGTGAAGGCGACCTCATCGTCGCTCGCACGCAACGCCGCGAGCAGCGATCGCACCGCGTGCTCGAGGTCGAGCGGCACATGCTGGAAGCCACCGCGCCGGAAGGAGAAGTAGAAGGTCTCGCGGCGCAGCGGGAAGCCGGCCTGTGCCATCGAGAACTTGTATGCGTCGGTGGAGAGCGGCGACGGGTCGGTCACGGGTTGCTATCTAGTTCTATGACCACAAATGGCGCCGCGTGCACCCTCGATCGCCAGAGCCACGGGCGGCCGCGAAATCGGCGTTTCCCGGGCCCCTGACGCGAAAAGGGCGCCCCCCACGAGGAGAGCGCCCTTCGAACGACGGCGGCAGCGCGGCCGCCGGCTCGACGACCTACTGCGGGATCACGCAGACGCCGACGTTCTCGTAGCCGGGAGGGGCCTGGCCCATCTCGTAGAACGGCGTGCACTCCTGACCGGTGCCCATGCAGACCGGCATCGGATCGCTGATGTCGCAGTACTCGCTGCAGCAACCGACCGAGCCCGCGCAGTCCGGCACCGCGGTGGCGTCGGCGCAGAAGAGGCCGGGGTCGCACACGTTGAGGTACTCGCACGCGTCGCCGAAGAGGCCCATCTCACCCGACGCATCGGGCGAGCAGAAGAAGCCGTTCGGCTCCGGGTAGCACGCCTCGGTCTCGCTGCAGTCCTGCAGAAGCGGATCGCAGAACGGCAAGCAGAGGATGAGCACGCCCTCGTTGGTGATCGAGCAGCCGGTGCCGGGGTTCGGACAGACCGGGTTCGCCTCGCTGCCCTCGCAGAAGCCGACGCAGGTGCCCATGTTCGTCTCGGGGTCGACGTTCCAGCACATCGACGCGAGGTCGCAGTTGTCGATGCCGGAGACGCCGCTGCCTTCGACGGTGCACTCGTCGCCGGGCTGACCCGGGTTCGGATCGAGCGGGCTACAGCGCGTGGCGTTCCACGAGTTGCCGCCGGCGTTGTCCCACGGCATGCACTTCTCGTCCTCCGGACAGTCTTGCGCCCAGATGTCGCACTCGTTGCTGACGTTGCCACCGTCGGGGTTCTGGATGAACGAGACCGTGGTCGCGCCGGTGCCTTCTTCGCTGCCGCTCTCTTCGGCAGGGCCGGTCATGCTCGCGTTCGTCGTCGCGACGCTCGGGTCGTGGCCCGACTCCTCGCTCGTGCTCGGCTCCGTGTCGCTGTCCGACTCGCCGGTTGGGTTGGTGGTCTGCGAGGTGCTGTTGTCGTCGTTCTTCGGTGCCGCGCACGCTGTGAGAAGAAGCGCGAGCGAAGCCGTGGTGACGACGAAACCGGGGATGGCGATGGACGACGTCCGCATGTGTGCAACTGTACTATGCGTATTTCGCGCGTACAACCAAAGCACACAAGCCTCTTAGAACGGGGCGTGAGCCCGTTCGGAACGTGGGTTATCCGCGGCGACGACGGGAGGCTCGGCGGGTCGCCAGCAGCAGCAGGCCCAGGCCCGCCCAGCCCGCGCCCCCGCGCTGCGAGCAGCCACACCCGCCGTCGCCCTCGTCCTGCGGCGCACCCGAGGCGCCGGTCGTCTCGTCGCCGGAGCCTCCACTCGCGGAGCCTGCGGTCGTCGTCGCGCCGGACGCACTGCTCGTCGCGCTCGCGCTGCCGCTCGCCGTCGCGCTGTCGCTCCCGCTCGCGCTCGCATCCGTGAGGCTCTCCGACGCCTCGCCACCGCTCGTGTCCACGCCGCTCGTCGCCGAGCCACCGCTCGTGTCGTCACCGCTCGGCATGACGTCCTCGAGCGCGGTCGCCTCGACCATCCCGTCGTAATAGAAGACCTCGTTCACCCCGAGCGTCTCGTCGCGGATCATGCCTTGGTGGATGAAGTTCGGCGTGCCGCTGCCATCGCCCAGGGTGAACATCGTCGCGGTGGACACCGCCGGCAACACGAGCTCGCCGTCGTAGTAGAGCTCGACGAGCCCGACGGTGGGATCGGGCGACCACACGACGTGGAACACGAAGTCGTGCCACATGCCCGGCTCGAAGGTCGTGGTCCAGTGCACCGTCTCCCCGCCCGCGTACGTGCAGAAGCGCAGCTCGTTGCCGGCGTAGAGCCGGAACGTGATCGCCGGGGTGTAGAGCACCTCGGCCTCCCAGTAGGTGAAGACGTGCCAGCTCGCGCCGATCGGCGCGTCGGCGTCCTGCATCGCGCTCCAGGCATACCAGCGCTCCGAGCCCTCGAAGCCCTCGGCCGGCGGGTGGTAGCCGAACTCGACGCGGTTGAGCATGCCGTTGCCCAGATCGCCGGGACGGATCTCGACCCGCGCGGCGTACATGCCCTCGCGCACCGGATCCGCGACGATCGTGACGCGCTCCCCGACCGGGCCGGTCTGCTCGTTCCACTGGCTGAGGTCGTTGGTCTCGAAGTCCCCACGCCACACGATGTCCGCGAGCGCGGTAGCGGGCAGAGCGACGACGACGAGCGCGAGGGCGGCAGAGACGAGCGGCAGACGCATGCGCGGCGAGCCTAGCAGCTCGACCCGGCGCGGCCCCGACCGCTCGCTGCGATGCTCGCCACCGCGTGCTGCTCCGGCGGATCGTCCGCCCGGGTGCCCCGCGGCCAGCGCAGCAGCGCGACGCGCCGCGCGGCGGTGTCGATGGACACGCACTCCCGACGTCCGCCGCTGCAGGTGCCCGTGTTCGCGTACAGCGTCGGTCCGAGCTCGTGCAGCTCGGCCGCGTGCGTGTGGCCCATGATCACCACGTCCGCCCGCTCGCGCGTCGCGAGCTCGGCGGCCCCGCGCGCATAGGGGCCGTCGCGACCGCCGAAGCGCCCGTGCTTGATCGCGACGTCGCGCGCCTCGAGCCAGCGTGCGAGCGCGACCATCCGCGTGCGCCGCAGCCGACCCGTCGCCCACGTGCCGAGATCGGCGAGCCACTGCGCCCCCTTGGCCACCGGATCGAACTGGTGCCCGTGCGTGAAGAGCAGCTCCACGCCGTCGGCCGCGAGCCGCAGCGACTCGGGCACGTCGAGCTCGCGGCCGGCGATCTCGTCGTGGTTGCCGTGCACGTAGTGATAGCCCGCGCCGCCGAAGCGCTGCAGCAGCGCGCCCGCACGTCGCCGTGCGTCCGCGAGCTGCTGCGCCCGCGCGCGTGCGCCCGGCACGAGCACGTGATCGGTCTGGAACACGTCGCCGAGCAGCACGATGCGGTCGTGGTCGCGCTCGAGCCGGGCGCACCAGGCCTCGAACGCGACGAGGTCGTGACCGAAGCCGTCCGTGCCGGCCGGCACGCCGATGTGGAGATCGGAGATCGCCGCGACGCGCACCGCGGAACGGTGATCGCGCGACGCGGCGTCGCCGTCCATGAGCCCACGCACACGCGGCGCCGTGCAACCCGTCGAACCGAGCACCGTCCTCGGAGCACCGAAGGGGTGCGGGCAACCGCGCCCGGCTCCACCATGCAGACCCACGCGCATCCTCGTTTCGGCGTTCTCGTGGCGGTAGCGCTCGCTGGCTCCGCATGCGCGGGCGGCGAGATGTCGCGCTTCGGTGACGTCGACGGCGTGTTCAGCACCGGTGAGAGCAGCAGTGGCGGAGCAGATGCAACGCCCGGCACCGATCCGTCCGGCAGCGAAGGCGGACCGACGACCGCGGCGCCGACGACGACCGAGCCCGGCACGACCGGCACGCCGAGCACCACCGCCGCGACCGACGACGGCGAGACCACGCCGGCCGACGACAGCAGCAGCAGCGAGGTCGGCGTCGAGGAGAGCAGCAGCGGCGCGAGCTCCGACGAAGGTGGCACGAGCAGCGAGTCGAGCTCCGGCGGCGAGACGTCGCCGCTCGAAGACGTCGATCTGTCCGGCTACACCGTCGTGCAGACCGGCTCCGATCGCGAGTTCGTGCTGCCCGCCGGCACGGTCGTGCCGCTCGGCGGCAGCCTGGTCATCGCGCGCAACGCCTCGCCCGGCGCGTTCCAGGGCTTCTGGGGCGTGAACTGGGGCGACGAGGTGGTCTACATCGACGGCGCCGACCAGTTCCCCACGATCAACGGCGGCGAGACCTACTCGTTGCGCGCGCCCGACGACACGCTCGTCGAAGGCCCGACGCCGACGCTCGATCTCTCCACCGTCATGGCTCGCACCGACGCCGACGCCGACGCGGGCGACACCGATGCGTGGTCGGTCGATGTCGCGCCGAACGACGGCTCGACGCCGGGCAGCTCCGACGCGGTCGGTGGCGTCTCCGGCACCGTGTACATCTCCGAGTACACCGACCCGGTCGGTGCGGGGAACTTCGTGTACGAGTACGTCGAGATCAGCGTCGTGCCCTAGCGCAGGGCCCACGCGAGGATCGCGGCCGCGGCCGCGACGTTGAGCGAGTCGACTTCGCTGCGGATCGGTATGCGCACGCTCGCATCGCAGCGCGCGCGCACTTCGGGCGTGATGCCAGCGCCTTCGTTGCCGAGCACGATCGCGAGGCGCGGCGGGGCGACGGTGCCATCGAGCGCCGCCGAGGCCGCGTCCGCGTCGGCCGCCCACCACACCAGATCCCGCGCGCTCGCGACGAGCTCCACGAGCTCGACGTCGTCGACGAGCGGTTGATCGAGCACCGCGCCCATCGAGGCCCGCATCGCGCGACGCGACCACGGATCGCCGCAGCCGCGGCCCAGCACGAGCAGGTCGATCGCGAGCGCGCGGGCGGTCCGCACGATCGCGCCCACGTTCGCCGGATCCGCGACGCGATCCAGCGCCAGCACGCGCGCGCGCGGCCCCTCGGGCAGCGTCCACGTCGCGCGCGGTCGCTCGAGCACCGCGATGCAGCCGCGGTGGAACGCATAGCCGACGATCGTCGAGATCTCCGCCTCGGGCAGCAGCAGCAGCAGCTCGACCCCGGTGGGCGTGCCGATCCGCGCCGCGGCGCTCGGGGCCGCGAGCACGAGCTCCACGCGGTGCCGCGACGCCAACGCGCGCAGCACCGCCAGCTCGCCTTCGACGATCACCCGCTGGGTGCGCGCGCCGGAGCCGAGCGGCAGCTCGCGCAGCACCGCGAGCCGCGGATCATCCGGCGCCGCGCTCGTCCACTGCGCCATCGCGGGTGCGGGCCTCGAACGCCGATACGCAGGCCGCGATCTCCTCGCACACGCCGTCACGCGAGGCCTTCGCCGCCACCTTGATCGCGTTGCCGATCGCGCGCGCGTCGCTGCGACCGTGCGCCTTGAGGATGGGCCGGGTGAACCCCAGTAGCGGCGCGCCGCCGTACTCGCCGTAGTCGGTGACCGCCTTCAGGCGCTTGAGCCCGGACGACAGCAGCCCGAGCCCGATCTTCCACACGAGGTTCTGCTTGAACGCCCAGCGTCCGAGGTTCTTGAACAGCTCGAACGTGCCCTCGGCCATCTTCAAGGTGACGTTGCCGAGCAACCCCTCGCACACGACGATGTCGGCGCGGCCGAGCGGGATGTCGTTGCCTTCGACGTTGCCGATGAAGTTGAGCCGGGGATCGTCCTGCAGGAGCCGGTGCGCCGCGACCAGCGTCTCGCCGCCCTTGCTCGGCTCGCTCCCCATGTTGAGCAGGCCGATGCTCGGCCGCTCGACCTTGCTGATGCGGCTCGCGTACGCGTGGCCCATGTACGCGAAGAACAGCAGGTCCTGCGGACGGCAGTGCACCGTGGCGCCGACGTCGAGCAACAGCGCGAACCGGTCCTTGTTCGCGCCGCGCTGCGGCGTGGGATACACCGCCGCGAGCGCGGCTCGCTCGACTCCGGGCACACGCGGCACCCACTGCGCCGACGCCAGCACGAGCGCGCCGGTCGACCCGGCGGACACGAGTGCGTCCGCGGTGCCGTCGCGCAGCGCTCGCATCGCGACGCAGAGCGAGGCGTCGGGCTTGCTGGCGATCGCATCCTTCGGCTTCTCGTCCATCGCGATCGTGCCCCGGGCCGGCAGGATCTCGATCTGCGCCGGACGGTGCTCGAGCTCGCCGAGCTCCTTCGCGAGCCGCTCGGGCTCGCCGCAGCAGATCACGTGGATGGCCGTCGTGCGGCTGACGTGCGCCGCGGCGGCCATCGTCTGCGCCGGGCCGTGATCACCGCCCATCGCGTCGAGCACGATGCGGGTCGGTTGCACGGCGGCCATGTGGCGATGCTACTCCTTGGGCTCGTCGGCGTCGCGACCGATGCGCAGCCGCTGGAGGAACCCGAGCACCGTGTCGGGATCGAAGAGCATGCCGAAGCTGCGACGGATCTCGACGGCCCGCGCCGCGGCCAGGCGCAGCCACTCGTAGATCGGCCAGCGGTGCACGGTGTCGAGCGCCCCGGGCTCGGCGAGCGGGAACTCGGCGACGACCAGCGCACCGTCGGTGGTGAACTGCGCCGCGGGCGAGAGCGTGGCGAGCAGCTCCTTCATCGGCTTGTTCACGGCGAGGAACTCGCTGCGGAAGCGCAGTACGCCGCGCTCGCTCGCCGCGTCGACGAGCCGCTGCATGAGAATGCGCCCCAGGCCCTTGCCCTGCATCTGGTCGGCGACCACGATGGCCGGCTCGGCGACCTCGGGATCGTCGGGCAGACGTACGAAGCGCGCGACGGCGATGCCCTCGCCTTCGCTGCCGTCGGGCTCCACGAGGGCGCACACGATCGCGAAGTGGTCGAGGCCGTCGACCTCGGTGAGGTAGCGGAGCTCGTGGTCGGTGAGCCGCGGCTTGCTCGTGAAGAAGCGCAGGTACTGCGACTCGGGCGACAGCCGCGCGAGGCCGCTCGCGATCGCCTCCTTGTCCTGCGGCCGCACCGGTCGCAGTCGCACGCGCGTGCCGCCGGCGAGCTCGACGTCCTCGCTCCACGACGCATCGAAGCGCAGGGCGGTCATCTCGCCGTCGACGATAGCCGCGATGCTGCTTGGCGGGGGAGGCATGCTGCTATCATTCGTCGCCGATGCCCCCGGTCCAGCTTTCGACCGAACAGCTGCGTGTGCTGGCGGATCAGCACGTACGTCGCATGCGGAGCTGCGTGCCGTGGACGCCCGCGATCAAGTGGGCGCCCGAGCTGAACATCATCGGCGACACCTACGAGGTGCTGGAGCTGTTCCCCGGCGTCGTCGCCTCCGATGCCCCGGTGCACCTGCTCGAACGCGGGCAGTACGTCGACTCGCCGGGCGGCCGGTTCCGCTACTGCGTGCGACTGCACCGCCGCGGGGTGCCGATGCTGACCTGGTGGGGCGCCGAGGTCGGCACCGTCGTCTTCGACAGCGACGTGATCATCCCCGCGCTCTACCAGGTGCGCGAGGACCCCGGCCCGGGCGAGACGCCGTGGAACGAGGCGCCGTGGATGTCGCTGACGCCGGGCGAGATGATCACGCTGCGGCCCGGCACGCGCATGGCGAAGGGCAAGGTGCTGATCGCCGGGCTCGGGCTCGGCCACCAGCTCATCGAGGTGAGCAAGCGGTTGCAGGTCAAGCGCGTGGTCGTGGTGGAGATCGATCGGGAGCTGGTCGACTGGATCCTGCCGGTCATCAAGCCCCACGTGCGCAAGCCGGTGGAGGTCGTCGTCGGCGATGCGTTCGTCGAGATCCCCAAGCTCACCGCCGACATCGCGCTCGTCGACACGTTCCCGGGCTACGGAGACGGCTTCAAGGTCGTGGGCGAGCTCGCGAAGCGCAGCCCCGGCATCAAGAAGTTCTGGGGCTGGGGCACGTCGGAGATGACGGGCCTGGGCCAGCGCGAGCGCTAGCCCTTGCGCACGAGCCCGCGCACGGTCTCGTAGTCCTTCTCGGCGACCGCGCCCATCCGCACGCAGCGGATCTTCTGCGTCTCGTCGACGAACAGGTGGATCGGCAGCGCGCTGTCCTCGGCCAGCCCGATCGCCGCGAGCCACTCGGGCAGCTTCGCGGCATCCTTGATCTGCAGCGACTCGGGGGTGTCGGGGTGGGCCTTGCGGTACGACGCGACTTCGTCGGACGTCGCGTCGACCGAGAGGAAGACGAGATCGAGCGGGAGATGATCGCCGGCGAAGCGCTCGCGCAGCTTCGCGAGCATCGGCAGCTCCTCGACGCAGGGCTTGCACCACGTGGCCCACACGTTCACCCAGCGCCAGCCCCCCGCGGCCGGCGGTGCGGTGCCGGAGAGCTCGGGCAGCACGAGCGACTTCGCCGTGGCCGCCGGCGCGTGCAAGTCGCAGAAGCCCTCGAGATCGATCTTCGTGTTCTTCGCCGCCACGGCGTCGACGCGCGCAGACCCGCCGCTCTTCGCCGCGGGCTCCGCCTTGTCGTCGCACGCGCCGAGCGCGAGCGCGAGCATCACAGCCGACAGTCGATCCATGCCACGAACGCGCTGCGGTTGATGTCCTTGGGCTTGCAGCTCTCGGCCGAGCCGCTGCGCTTCCACTTGCAGAAGTCGTCGTCGAGCTGCGCGAACTCCTCGCCGAGCCACAGGAGCCCGACCTGGCGATCGAGATCGGGGTCGGCGAACTTGCCCCGCAGATGGCCCATCACGGCGTCGGCTCGCTTCTGGGAGAGCTCGCGGTTCGTCTCGGTCTTGCCGTCCGGTGAGCTGCGCGCGACGACGAAGAAGTAGCTGCCGCCCTTGCGGTCGGCGAAGGTCTTGTCGAGCAGGCTCTGCGCGGAGGGATCGAGCTCCGCCGAGGCCTTCTCGAACTGGATGATGCCGGCGCGGTCGGCCAGCGGCAGGAAGAGCGCGTTGAAGTCCTCGCCCGACATCGTCGCGACGCTCTTCGCCTGCACCGGCTGGCAGCCCCGCACCTCGCCGGTGCCGAGCAGGCCGCAGCTCTGCAGCACGCGACGCAGGATCTTGCGGAGATCGCCGTTGCAGTAGGCCTCGTCGGCCGCCGAGGCGATCGCGACCTCCTGCTCCTCCTGCACGGCCTCGCCCGCCTCGATGCGAGACAGGCGCTTGCCCGCGGCGCCGACCCAGGCCGACGCCATCACCGTGGGAATCCCGGCACACGCCAGGCCCAGCACCACACGCAACGCGGTCGAGCTCATGGTGTCCCCTGTCGTTTCTGCAAGAGGCCGCTGAGGCTGTACTCGAGCCCGAGATCGGTGTCCTCGGGGCAGAGCTTCGTGCCTTCGACGAAGAGCTGCGGCGTGAGCACCGGGATGCTGTGATCGGCGGCCCAGTGCAGGCCCTTGAACAGGCGCTGCTGCACCGCAGGCGAGCCGACGCACGCGGCGAGCTCGGGGAAGCGCGCGTCGACCAGCTGCTTCGCGGCAGCGGGATCGGCCTTGCTCGCCTCGCGGATCTTCTCTTGGTTCTCGAACGCCCAGGCGATGACGACCTGCGGCGTCGGGCCCCCGCCGTTGCTGGTCGTCGACTTGTCGGCGCAGAGGATCGCCTCGCTCACGGTGCAGGCCCCGGGGTGCATCGCGCCCTCGACCATCCAGTTGCAGTCGTCGAGCGGGAACAGCACCGCGGTGCGGTGCATCTTCGCGTCGAGCCCGGCCGCGGCGAGCCGCTTGTCGAACGCACGGCACGACGGACACAGCGGATCGAACACCTCGATCGCGGCGGGGCCGGCGTTCCGATCGAGCGAGACCATCACGCCCGCGGGATCCTTGGTGTCGGGCAGCTTGCCGCACGTGCCGACGTAGCGGGAGTAGTCCGGCATCATCAAGACGTAGCCGACGACGGGTACGGCCACGAACGCGCCGAGCTGCGCGAGCCCGACCAGCACGATGGGCCCGGTGTCCTCCGGCTCGTCGGGTAGCTCGGCCTTCCGGATGCTCGCGAACGCGAGCCCCGCGGCGAGCAGCGCGACGAGGGATGCGCCGTAGATGCCGATGCACAGCTTGCAGGCGGCCTCGAGCTCGAGCATCGCGATCGCGCCCATCACCGCGGACGCGATGACGGGAATCGACGACGCGGCGAACAGGAAGCCGGCGGCGCGCCGACGTGCGCGGCCCGTGCGGCCGAGCAGATCGAGCCCGCGGAACGCGAGGAAGGCGAAGACAGCCATCGCCGGCAGCGAGATCGGCACGCCGCCCCACACCGTGGCGCGGAGCATCGACGAGTACGGGCTCATCAGCGTGACCTGGCAGCCCGCGGCCTCACCGGCGGCGGTCGCGGTGCGCTGGCCGGGGATGAACGAGCAGTGCAGATCGTGCACCTGGCGGTCGAGGTGCTGCGCGAAGTCGTAGGTCGACACCGACGCGAACACCAGACCGACGAGGCATGCGACCACGAAGATCGCGATGTGTACGCGTCCGGGCATGTGGAGCGCGGACATTCTACATCATGCGGCGCGCACGTCCCGTTTCCGCGACGCCGGTGCCGGGCGCGCGTGTCGGCCCACGTGGGCCGCGTGGCTGCACGGCCGTGCACCGCGTTCGCCGTGCAGGTCAGCGATCGAACAGAGAGATCTGCCGGGCCGGAGGATCGGCGGCGAGTGGTGGAAGGGCGCCCACGTCGACGTGCGCGCGCACGAGGCCGTGCAGCGCGACCGCGAGCCGTGGCACGTCGCGGTCGTCCGGGGTGTGCACGAAGAGAAAGGGCGTTCGCCCCTCGGCGATCCAGATCGCGGCACGCCTCGCCCAGCGCTGGAACGCGGGCATGCAGGCCTCGAGCTGCGCGACCCCGACGATGCGCACGACCGGATGCGACGCGGTGGCGACCTCGAGCACGGGCAGGCGCGGCTTCTTCGACTGGGCGGCGCGCAGGATCTCGTCGTCGTCGTCGCAGCCGTGCAGAACCTCGGTGTCGAAGACGACGCGATCGGTGTCGCGCTCGCGCAGCAGCGCCTCGAGCTCGCGGTGCGCCGTGCCGCCGTCGAAGAACGCGGGGTGCCGCGGCTCGACCGCGAAGCGCAGCTCGGTGGGCAGCCGCGCGAGGAAGGCCGCGAGCGCGGGCAGTCGCGGCGGGCCGAACGTGGGCGGCAGCTGGATCATCGTCGGGCCCGCGCGCTCGCCCAGCTCGCCGAGCACCGCGAGGAACTCCGCGAGCTCGCGCTCGGCCCCGACCAGGCTGCGCTCGTGGGTGATCGTGCGCGGCAGCTTGCAGCAGAAGCGAAACCCCGGCGGCGTCTCGTCGCGCCAGCGCGCCGCGGTCTCGCGCCGCGGCACGGCATAGAAGGTCGCGTTGCCCTCGACCGCGTTGAAGACCCGCGCGTAGTGGTGCAGGTAGTCGGCCGGCTTCGTGGCCGTGGGCCACAGCTCGCCGGCCCACGCGCGGCAGCTCCACACGGGCGCCCCGAGGTGTATCCGCTCGATCGCCATGCTCGTGCGCGGACGAGCATACGGTATGATGCCGACCTTGGGACTCGACCCCGTCAAGCAGTGGACGCTCGTCTGTGGTGGTCTCGTCGCCCACGCGGACGGTGTGCTCGAAGGCCACGAGTGCGAGCGGCTCATGGGTGTGCTCGAAGGCGCCGACGGGCTCGACGGCGAAGAGTACGGCGCATGGATGGCCGCGATCGCCGACGCCGCGCGGCTCGAGGAGCTGCTCGAGGCGCTGCCGCCTCCGCCGGCGGAGCACCACCGCGAGCTGCTCGAGGGCGCGTGGGTGATGGCCGTCGTCGACGGGCAACGCACCGCGGAAGAGACCGCGATGATCGAGCGCCTGGCCCGGCGCATGGGCGTGGAGCCGGTGCAGCTCGAGTACTGGCGCGAGGCGTGGACGAGCGCGGAGCAGGAGTTCGCGCGCGCAGTCGCGGCGGTGCTCGGGTTCGTGATGGGTGGCGGCGCACCGGCGCTCGAGGACGATCGCGCCGCGATCGCAGACGCGCTGTGGCACACGCCGTGCGAGCAGGGCTTGCGCGAGCAGCTGCTCGTCTCGTCCATGGCGCCGTGCAGCAAGGACGATGCGGCGCGGCAGCTCGCGTCGCTCAGCCGCGCGCGGCGGATCGCGGCGGTGCAGCGCGCAGTGGCCCCGGCTCGCGCGGCGAGCCGTCCCGCAGAAGCGAAAGCGCGCATCGGCGAGCTCGCGTGGGAGACCTCGATCCCCGGCGAGCGAGTCGAGCGTTGGTTCCAAGATTGATGCCTGCGGGGTGCTAGGCACCGCGGAAATCGCGCAGTGCGCTGGCTCGTCCGCAATTCTCCGTAGACCCAAAAAGTCTTCGAGTTTCAGGCCTTTCCGTCCTCCAGGTCCGGGGAGTAAGAGAGATGCGTACGAAGGGGGCAATGTATGCATCGGTATTCCATCCTCGGTTTCGCGCTCACCAGCGCGGCCTGTGCTGACGGCGGGATGTCGGCGAGCGCGACGGCGGGCGGCTCGATCGGAACGACCGCAGAGATCACCGCGAGCGCGACGGACACGGACGACGACGACGCGAGCGCGGAGCAAGGCAACGACAGCTCGTCCTCCGACGAAGGCGACAGCCAGACGGGCGAGAGCAGCACCGGCGCCGACGAGTCGTCGACGGGCGCACCGGCGTGCGAGCAAGAAGGCTTCGCGTTCGAGCTGCTGCCCGAGCCGCCGAACGTGATGCTCGTGCTCGACAAGTCGCGCAGCATGAGCAACCTCTGGGATCACGACGCGGATGCGACGACCGCCGAGATCTCGCGCTGGAACAGCCTGCACAACGTCGTCGAGTTCGTGACGACCGAGTTCGCCGATACGATCCACTTCGGATCGATCCTGTTCCCTGCCGCGGACGCCTGGCTCGACGAGCCGACCAACGCGTACTCGTGCCTCGTCGGCGACGCGCCCGAGGTGCCGGTCGGCGTCGACACGGGCGCGCAGATCCTGGCGTCGATTCCCGCGGCCGGCGACTTCTCGATCTCGGGCGGCACGCCGGCGTCGGCCGGGCTCGCCCGCGCGATCGAGCACCTGCAGACGCTGCCCTCCGACTCGCCGCGCGCGATCCTGCTGCTCACCGACGGCGCCGCGAACTGCAGCCCCGACGAGCTGCCGGCCGACACGCTGTTCGTCTACGACGATGCCGTGCCGGCGCTGGTCGACGACGCGTGGAGCAACCACTCGATCCCGACCTACGTCGTCGGCATCAACATCCTCGACGAGCTCGGCACCAAGCCCGCCGTGAACCCCTACGAGGCGCTCACCGACGTCGCGACCGCGGGCGGCGTGCCGGCGGCCGGCGTCGATCGCTTCTACAACTCGTTCAACGAGATCGAGCTGTCGGCCGCGCTCGAAGAGGTCGCGAACCGCATCGAGTGCACGGTGACGCTGCCCGAGGAGCCGGAGCATCCGGACCTCGTCGACGTCACCGTGGACGGCAAGCTGTGGAGCGCCGTCGCGGACTGCTCGACCGGCGACGGCTGGGCCTACACGAACGCGGTCGGCCCCTACAACGCGATCCAGCTCTGTGGAATGGCCTGCGACTCGCAGCAAGGTGGCGCCACCGTGCAGGTCGACTACAACTGCCCCGAGTGACCGACTCCCCCTCCGTCCCCTCCCCGACCCCGCCCGGCGCGAGCCCGGCGGGGTTTTCGTTCGTGCCGATCGGCCGCGTGCGCTCGCCCTTCGAGCAGCCGTTCGGGATCCCGCGGCAGGCCTCGCTCGCACAGGTGCGCGCGCGCGTGGAGCTCGACCCGGCCCGCCTCACGCCCGAGGCGCTGCGCGGGCTCGAAGGCGTCACGCACGTCTGGCTGCTGTGGGTGTTCGATCGCAGCGATCCCGCGCACACGCACGCGACCGTGCGACCGCCGCGGCTCGGCGGCAACACGCGCCTCGGGGTGCTGGCCACGCGCGCACCGCAGCGCCCGAACCCGATCGGGATGTCGGCGGTGCGCCTCGTCGGCGTCGAGGGCCTCGTGCTGCACATCGAAGGCTGCGATCTCGCCGACGGCACCCCCGTGCTCGACGTGAAGCCCTACGTCGCGAGCTGCGACCGCCTCGACGGCACCGACGTCGCGTGGCTGCACGCGACCGACGAGCGCAAGCTCGAGGTGCGCTGGTCCGAGCCTGCGCGCGCGCAGCTCGAGGCGCGCCCCGACGCCGAGGAATTCGCGGCGGAGCTCGAGCCCCTGCTGGCCCTCGATCCTCGCCCGGGCTACCGCGGCGAGGGCGACGACCGCGACTACGCGATGGCCTTCGCCGGCCTCGACGTCCGCTTCCGCGTGGACGGCGAGACCCTGACGATCACCGCCCTGGTGCCCCACGCGAGCTGATGCCGAGCGAGCACGCCACGAACCCACAGACGCCCGAGCCCGCCACGAACCCACAGACGCCCGAGCCCGCCACGAACCCACAGACGCGCGAGCACGCCACGAACCAACGCCGAAGGGAGCCGACGCCAACGGCGGCGACTCCCTTCGAGCGTCCCCCGCACAGCGGGGGCGGCGGCTCTTGCCGCCGGGGGTAGCGCGCGCCGTAGTCGAGCCAACGGCTCGACTACGGCGGAAGCAAGGGGCGCAGCCCCTTCAAAGAGAATTCCCGGAGAGCTCGAAGCTCGAGCTCGAGGCCCAGCCGCGCACCATCACGTGGATGGCGGCCGCGGTGGTCAGCTCCACCGTGCAGGCCTCGTTGCTGCCGGTCTTGAACGGGCGGCACTCGAAGGTCGACTCGGTCGGCGCGGCGCCGGTGCGGACGTAGAGGTCGGCATCGGCGGTGCCGGTCATCTCGAACACGTAGCGGCCGGGCGCGAGCACCGGTGTCTCGAAGCGGCGCTCCTGGTTCTTCGTGACCGTGCCGCTGGCCTCGAGGCCTTCCCAGCCCTCGGTGCCGCCGCCGCCCATGCGTCCGCCCGGCACGAACACGTTGTCCTGCTCGCCGGAGACCAGCACGACCTCGTCGGAGTCGATGCTGGTCATGATCTGCTCGTAGGTCATCGGGTTCTCGTAGCTGAGCAGCCCGCGCATGATCGCCATGGTGCCGTTCGACATCTCGGCGAAGAACGACGGCATCGCGTTCATCATGAGGTCGACGTGGCGCGTGCCGTTGGGGTCGTCGGCGTTGATCGCCGCGTGGGCGTCGAACAGCGCGCCGTCGACGTACGCGTAGGTGTCGCAGCCGTTCTCGAACACGATGACGTACTGGCCGGCGACCCACTCGCCCTTGCGCGCGAGCGCGCGGACGTTGGCGCCCAGGCCCGCGTGGCCGCCGTAGACGATGACGTCGGCGCGGGTCGACAGCTCGCCGTAGCGCGCGTCGAAGGCGGCGCCCGCGGTGCGCACGTTGTCGACGAGCAGCGCCGTGACCTGCACGCGGCGACCGTCGGCGCGCGTGACCGACCAGGTGATGTCCGGCATCGCCACGCCGGGCGAGCTGGGCACGTTGGCCGGCATCGTGGTCACGCCGGTGCCGAGCTCGCTCTTCACCGCGCGGCTGAACTTGTTGTACGCCGAGATGCCCGCGTCGCTCGCCGTGGTCGCGCCGTCCTCGTACTTGCCGAACACCGCGACGACCTGCAGCACGCCGTCTTCCCAGACCTTGTCGTACTCGGGGTACTTGCCGCTCGTGTTCACGTCGCTGACGCTGACCGTCGCGGTGGTGCGCACCACGTCGGCCGCTGCGAGCGTGCAGCCGCTACGGTTCGGGCGGTAGTAGTACCACATGCTGCCGGTGTCGACGTCGTGCGCGCCGGCGTCGACGCAGGTGTGCGAGTACGCCGCGGTGAAACGCTCCTGACCGGCGATGGTCGCATCGATGGGCAACGTGAGCGAGTACGTGGTGGGCACGTGGGCCTTGTCGCCCCAGGCGACCGGCATGCGCGCGTGGTAGCTCGTGCGGAACAGGCTGCCCTCGCGGACCGTGTGCACGTCGGTGAGCTCGACGTGGTCGAGACGACCGACGCTGTTGCTGCCGTTGAAGTGCCCGATGGTGTAGAGCAGCTGATCCTCGATCGTGTTCGTGATGCCGAACTGCGAGCTCGAGAGCACCTCGCCGTCGAACTCGAAGTCGAGGATGATCGCCTCGACGCTCGAGTCGGCCTTCCCGTTGGCGCCACCCTTTTGGTAGTCGCCCGCGTCGAGCTCGAGCGACGCGTCGTCGTCGGCGTCGCAGGCGGGGATCGTGGCGAGGGCGAGGGCGGCGGTGAGGATCGAGCGCTTCATCGGTGCTTTCGTCTCTCGGGTTCGCGGCCCTGAATCCACTTTGGATGCCACATGTAGGTCAGGGTGTACCGACTGTAGATCCAGCCACTTACGCACCGCGATGCCCCGTGCAGATCCCCCGCGGAGTGGAAGGCGTGGCGGCCTCGGTGGCTAGCGCGATAGCCAGCCTATCCTCCCCGCGATGTGCCGCCGGCTCCTCCTCGCGCTCGGTCTCGTGCTCGCCTGCCGCACGCCGCCGTCCGCCGTGCCGACCTCGCGTGCGCCCGAGCGACCCACGACCGCGCCCGCCGTCGATCCCCTCGCGGCCCGACTCGCGTTGCTCGACGAGCGCATCGATCGCGCGCGCGAGCGCCTCGGCGTTCCCGGAGCCGCGCTCGTCATCGTCCGCGAAGGCCAGCCGATCCACATCCGTGGCTACGGCGAGCGCGCGGCGAAGCTGCCGGTGACGCCCGACACGCTCTTCCCGATCGGCTCCACCACCAAGGCCTTCACCGCGATGCTGGTGATGATCGCGGTCGACGCCGGCAAGCTCTCGCTCGACGACTCGCCGCGCAAGTGCCTGCCGGATTTCAAGCTGCGCGATCCCGAGGCCGACGCCGCGATCACGGTCCGCGATCTGCTGACGCACAGCTCGGGGCTGATGGGCACCGACCTCGCCTGGTACACGGGCGCGCTCTCGTCCGCACAGCTCGTCGCGCTGCTCGCCGAGGCCGAGCCCACCGCGAAGCTGCGCGCACGCTTCCAGTACCAGAACGTCATGTACGTCGCGGCCGGGCTCTGTGCCGCGAACGCGCTCGGCGGCGAGTACGAGCAGCTCCTGCGCGCGCGCATCCTCGCGCCGATCGGCATGGGCGCTGCGACGCTCAGCGTCACCCGCATGCAGCAGCGCCCCGACGTCGCCGAGGGCCACCACCGGCGCGGCGATGGGACGCTCGCGACGGTGCCCACGCGCAACATCGACGCGATCGCGCCCGCGGCCGGTCTCAACGCGTCGGCGACCATGCTGGCGACCTGGCTGCGGCTGATGCAGTCCGGTGGTGAGGTCGGCGGCAAACAGCTGCTGTCACGCAAGCTGTTCGAGCAGCTGTTGGCGCCGCAGTTCCCGGCGGGGCCCGGGCTCGACTACGGGCTCGGCTGGCTGCGCTCGCGCTGGCGCGACGAGTGGCAGCTCAGCCACACCGGGGGCATCGACGGCTTCAGTGCGCTCGTCGCCATGATCCCCGCGCGCGGCCTCGGCTTCGCGCTGGTGACCAACGTCGACCACGAGGACCTGCACGGCGTCGTCACGCGCGAGGTGTTCGGCTTGCTCGACGCGGAAGCGGCACCGGAGCCCGAGCCGCTCGCCGATCCCGAGGCGTGGCTCGGCACCTACGGAATGCTGGGCGGCTTCAAGGTCGAGCTCGCGCGCGACGGGGCCGGGCTCGCGCTGCACGTCCCCGCGCAGCCGCCCTACCCGCTCGAGCGCGAACGCGGCCTGCGCTTCCGGCTCGGCAGTCCCGCGCCCGCGGGCTTCCTCGCCGAGCTGCGCGAGAAAGACGGCACGCGCGAGCTGTCGCTGCACCAGCCCTTCGGCGATCTGCTGCTGCCCAAGCTCGACCGCGCCACGCTCGACGCGGCCGCTCGCAAGGAGGTGCCCGACGATCTGCGCGAGCTGATGGGCAACTATCGCGTCGAGGGGCAGTCGATGGAGATCGAGGTGGTCGCGCTCGAGGGCGGCGTCTCGCTCGTCGTGCCCGGCCAGCCGCCGGCGCCGCTCACCCGAATCGCGGGCGATCGATTCGCGCTGGCCGGACTGCCCGAGGGCTTCTGGCTCACCGTCCGCCGAGACGCGAAGCGCCGCGCGAAGGGGCTCGTGCTGGTGCAGCCGAACGCGGAGCTCGAGCTCGCGCTGGTCGACGCGACCGCACCGCGCATCGGGCTCGCGAAGCTGCTGGCGCGCCGTGCCACCGCGCACGGCAGCGCAGCGCTGGCGAAACACCCCCGCATGCGGATCACCAGCGAGCTCACCTTCGTCCACCAGGGTCTGCGCGGCACGAGCGTGGTGGTGCGTGCGACCGGCGATCGCTTCGCGGAGGACGTCCGCCTCGTCGCGTTCGAGCGCGAGCTCGGCCGCATGCGCAGTGGCTTCGACGGCGAGCGCGCGTGGGAGACGATCTCGTTCGCACCGCCCGCGCCGCTCGAGCCCTACACGGAGCGGGCGCTCGCGCTCGAAGCCGCCTTCGATCCCTTCGGCACCGACATCCGGCGCTTCGCGAGCGCCACCGTGGTGCGCAATGCGACCGAGGGCGGCAAGCCGGTCGTGATCGCGCGTTTCACCACCGACTGGGGCGCGGTGATCCTCGACAGCTACGACGCGAAGACGTTCCTCCTGCAGCGTCGCGAGCTCGAGCTGCCGATCGATGCGCACGGCGGCACGCTGCGCGAGACCCGTCGGTACTCGGACTGGCGCCGCATCGGCGGCATCGCGATCCCGCACCGCGTCGAGACCGAATCGGTGCAGGGCCGCGTGATCGCGACGGTGAGCGGCGTCGAGCTCGACGCCACGCTCGACGACACCGCATTCGCGAAGCCGGCGGATTGAGCGAGCTCAATCAGTCTGCGGCTTGCGGAAATTCGGCTTCTTCTTGGGCGGGCGACCGACGACGACGTCGTCCTTGTAGACGGCTTCGTCGCTCAGCCGGCCGTTCTCGTCGAAGAAGCGCCACGCGCCCTGTTTCTTGTCGGCCTGCCAGGTACCGACCGCCGACTGCTTGCCGTTCTCGTACCAGTACTCGCCCTTGCCGTCGCGCAGGTCGTCCTTGTACTGCTCCTTCGATTCACGCTCGCCACCGGGGAAGAACGACTCCCACTCGCCCTGCTTGTCGCCGCGCTTGTACTCGCCCTCGAGCTTGCGCTGGCCATCGTCGTACCACCAGCGCCAGATGCCCTGCCGCTTGTTCGACCAGTATTCGCCCTCGACGCGCTTCTGTCCGTTCTTCCACCACGCCGAGAATTCGCCCTCGCGCTTGTCGTCGCGATAATCGACCTCTTCCTTGGGGTCGCCCGACGCATAGAATTCCTGCCAGCGGCCGTGCTTCTTGCCGGCCTCGTGATCGCCCTGCAGCTGGATGCGACCGCTACTGGTGTCGTGCCACTTGCGGTACGGACCCTGGCGCTTGCCGTCGGAATTCTCGCACCACGCCTCCGTGCCGGTGGGCGGTGCGCTGCCCTTCACGGTGAGCCCGTCGGGGCACGCGAACCCGGCCGGTGCGGTGGGGGTCTGCTGCTGCACGCCCGCGACCCACTCCGTCTTCGCGATCTCCTTGCCGGTCGGATCGAGCTCGGTGAAGGTGCCGTTCTTCTTGCCGGCGACGAACGTACCGACCAACGATTTCGTGCCGTCCTCGCGGAACTCCGTGTGGCTACCGTTCTCGAGATCGTCGGCGTACTCGGTCTGCTCGCGCGTGTTGCCATTCGGCCACCACCGCGTCCAGCGGCCCTGTTTCTTGCCGGCCTTGTACTCGCCTTCCTCGCTCTTCTTGCCGTCCTCGGACCAGACCGTCCAGCGCCCGTGCTTCTCGTCGGATTCGTAGTCGCCCTCCTCCGACTTCTTGCCGTTCTCGAACCACGACAGCGCGTGCCCGTGTCGTTTGCCGCGCTGGTAGTCCTGCTCCTGCCACTTCTGCGTGCCGCCTTCGTACCAACGCGTCCAGCGGCCGTGCCGAGCGGGATGACCATCGACGTCCGCCTCGCACCATTGCTCGAAACCGGCCGGCGGCGCTGCGCCCTTGCCCGTGCCGCCGTCGGGACAGACGATCGAGGGCGTCGTCGGCGTGGGCTCCACCTTCGCGTCCGCCTTCGCTTCCTCGGTCGTCTTCGCGGGCCCGGGCTCCTCCTTCGTCGCGCTCGCATCGGTCTTCTGTTCCGCCGCGGGCTCGTCCTTTGCGCCGGTCAGCTTGTCGCAGGCCGGCGCGGTCGCGAGCACCACCGCGAACGTCAGCGGCGATCGCATCAGCCACCCCCGCAGGTCGTCGGCACCGCAGGCAACGCGCTCGCGGAGAATCCGAGCGTGATGTCGTAGGCCTCCGCGCCGGTGAGATCGCTGCAGCGCGACGACGGATTGATGCCGCTCAACAGATCGCGCAGCGGCACGCTGCCGTCGGGGCAGCCGCCGCAATTCTCGTTCATGAGCTTCGGATTGCACTGCCCGAGGCACGAGCAGAGCGCCTCGGCTTCGGTGCCGAGCAGACATCCGGTCAGCGTGCCGGCCGCGCTGCCGTCCGGCAACGCGGTGATCTCGGCCTCGACCGCGCGGACCGGCACCGCATCGGGCAGCGCGTCGTCGGCGGTGCAATTGAAGGTCGTGCCGTCGGTGTCCTGCGCATAGATGTACACGAGCACATCGGGGCCGAGCATCATCGTATAGCTGCCGTCGCTCATCGCGCCCGCGTCCGCCGGTGCGCTGCAGGTACCGTCCGCGCTGCTGGCCGACCACAGCGTCGCGGCGTCGTACTGGACGTCGATGATCGCGGTCTCGGAGCTGGGCTCCGAGCACAGATCCGCCTGGTTCGTGCCGATGCCCGAGCGAATCGCGACCTCGGCCATTCCCCCCACGTCGTCGCGGGAGGCCACCTCGAACACGATGTTGAGCTTGTAGTCGTCGATGTCGGAGTTCCAGGTGTCTTCGAGGAGGCTGGCCTGGAACGCGGTGCCGTCGGCGTCACCCAGCACCTGGATGTCGATGCACTCGAAGCGGTACGCGGTCGGGAACGTGGGCTCCCCACCGGTGGTGTCCGCCGTCGTCGTGGTGCTCATCGTCATGCCGCCCGTGCCGGCACTCGTGCTCTCCTCGGTGGCGCCCTGCGTGGGCAGCACGTTGGTGGTGCCGGTCTCGTCGTCGTCCGCGGGACAGCCTGCGAGCGCAGGGGCCACGAGCACGAGCGCGAGCACGCGCATGCGGACGAGCGGAGATGCGGGGGCGATCGGAGCGTCGGGTAGGGACATGCGGCCCCAGCCTATCACTGTGGTAGGTTCCCGCGCCCATGCTCGCCGACGCTGGAAGATCCGACCACCGACTGCCCGCGCGCCGGCGCAGCGCAGAGGCCGTGCTCGCGTCGCTGCTCGCGACGTGCACGTTCCCCGCGATCGCGCACGCCGGCGGCTTCGAGATCCCCGACACCGGCGCACGCGCGGTGGGCCGCGGCGGTGCGATGGCGGTGGGCGTCGAAGACCTCACCGCGATGCACTACAACCCGGGCGCGCTCGCGAAGCAGCGCGGCACGAACCTGCTCTACAACCAGAACCTCACGTTCCACCGCGCGAGCTTCAGCCGCGTGCCGCTCGACCCGGCGGTGTGGGGCTCCGACGAGCGCTTCGCGACCGTCCACGACAAGAAGAAGCTGTTCCCGCTCGGCTTGTTCGCCGTCGTCGGCACCGACTTCGGCCTGAAGAACTGGACGTTCGCCGCCGGCATCTACGGCCCCAGCGCGGTGGGCTCGCACGACTACCCGAACTACGGGCCGCAGTCGTTCCAGCTCACCAAGATGAACATCCTGCTGGCGTACTACAACCTCTCGGCCGCGTGGAAGTGGAAGGACGTGTTCGGCATCGGCGCGACCTTCCAATGGGTCGACCTGTTGCAGATGAAATATGCGCTGACCGTCGACGGCACGGCATCGTCGCAGCTGCACGCGTCGCCGAGCGCCGATACGAATCTCATCACCGAGCTGCGCTTGAAAGATCACACCGCCGCCACCGCGCTCCTGGGGCTCTGGTATCGCCCGCACCGGCGCATCGAGCTGGGCGCTTCGAGTCGCATCGTGCCGGTGTCCCTGAAGGCGAGAGGTGGCGTGGCGGTGGACAAGGACACGCTCGTCACGCGCGACATCAAAGTCGAGCTCCCGCTCGTGTTGCCCGCGAATCTCCGCGCCGGCATCCGCTACATCCACGAGGTCGAGCGCGCCGGCAAGACCCGGCGATGGTTCGACCTCGAGGCGGACGTCGTCTACGAGAACTGGAGCGCGATCGAGAATTTCGAGCTGCGCTTCGACGGTGCGATCAGCGGACAGGAGCTCGGTACGCTGAAGGTGCCGAAGAAGTGGAAGGACACGGTCTCGGTACGGCTGGGCGGCGACTTCATCGCGCTGCCGCCGTACCTCACCGTGCGCGCCGGTGGTTTCTTCGAGAGCCCGACGCAGGCGAAGCAGCATTCCCACCTCGACTTCCCGGCGTTCATGCGCGGCGGCGTCGGGGCCGGGCTCACCGCCGGTGCCAAGGGCGTGTACTTCACGCTCGGGTACATGCACGTCTTCCAGCAGACGCGCTCGATCACCGAGGCGGAGGCGCAGGTCTTCCAGCAGCGCCCGCTCGCGCCGTGTCCGGCCGAGTGCGGGGGTTTCTCGGGTGTCCCGGCGAATGCCGGCACGTTCCGCTCCAGCTTCGATCTGCTGAATCTCGGGCTGGAGCTCCGATTCGCCGAGCTGCTCGCGGGGCGCAAGCGCAAGCGCGACGAGGCCAAGTCGCGCCGCGACGCATCGCCGGTGCCCAGCGCCCCCACTGCGCCGCGCACGAATGCGCCGACGAAGCCGGTCGCTCCGACCCCGCCGAGCGAGCCCGCAGAGCCGGAATCGAACGACGAGCCCGCCACAGCGCCGGATTCGGCCATGGACGACGCCGCGGCTCCGCCGGAGTGATCTCCACCCGTCGCGGCGCATCCGGATCACCATTTCGCGGCTTTTCGGGCGATTCATCCGCCGAACCGCGGTTTGCCGCCCTTGGAAAACATGTTACTTCACGGGGCGTGAGCACTTCCCTCGAATCTCTCGTCGCCACGATGACGGTTGACGAGCTCGCCCAACGCTGCGGGCGGAGCGTCGCGCAACTCGTCGAACTGGCATTCGGTTCCAACGCACCCCGTGTCGCCGCCAAGCGCGGGCCCGGTCGCCCGCCCGGCAGCGGCAAGAAGCGTGGCCGTCCGCCCGGCAGCGGTCGCAAGCCCGGCCGTCCGCCCGGCAGCGGCAAGAAGGCTGCTGCGGCTGCGGCACCTGCCGCGGCTCCGGCTGCGAAGGGCAAGGCCGGTGCGGTCGATACGCGTGCGGCGGCCGGCCGTGGCAAGTTCGACGAAGCGGTGCTCGCGGCGGTGAAGGGTGCAAAGGGCAAGGTGAAGGCGGTCGATCTGCGCAAGAAGGTCGGCGGCACCTCGCTGCAGATCCGCGCTGCGCTCCACCGCCTCATCGAGGACGGCAAGATCAAGTCGCAGGGCAAGGCGCGCGGGACGACGTACAGCGGTTGAGCAGCAGCCGACCCGAAGGGTCGCGCTGCCCCGTGCCCGTGCCCGTGCCCGTGCCCGTGCCCGATTCTCAGCAGCGCGCGTAGCAAGGCGCGTAGCAAGAATCATCCAACGCCGAGGCACGCTCGCGACACTCCCGCATACACCGATATGCGCAGCGAGCGTGCTTCCCCCCGCGCCAGTGCGGGTGCCCCCGTCGATACCAAGTGGCAGTGATCGCGTCCTCGATCGCAGCGGTCCGCGCGTCGTTCGGATACCGCGCGACCCACCAGCTGCAGTAGCCCATCGTCGCATCGCAGCGATCGTCGAGCAGCGCACGCGCCATCGCGTCGCGCAGCGGCTCGGAGTGGACGTCGTGGACCGCGGCGAGCTGCGTCGTGACGATCGCCGCGCCACCGCCGTCCTTCGCCCACGCGTCTCCGCCGTCGAGGAAGTCGGCGACGAGCGGTCCGGGCACACTCGAATAGAGCGCACCGAGTCGATCGCCGACGAGGGTCAGCGCCGCGACGCGGCCCGCCAGCGTCTCGGGATATTCGCGGGCCACGCTGCGGAGCTGGCCCTCGTCGTTGCCACCGGTCGGCTGCGCGCACGCCTCGTAGCTGTGCAGCGCGACGACCTCGCGCCACACGCCGACGTCGGGATCGCCGGGATGTCGCCGCACCCAGCGGCGCAGCGGCTCCAGGTCGTCGTCGACGTGCCAGCTCTCGATCGCGCGCGCGAGCTCCGGGCTGCGCCCGTCCGTGCTCGCCTCGACGGGCGCGGGCGGCGGTCCGCCCTTCGCACCACCGGCGCACGCCGAAACGGCGATCGCGATGCCCAGCACCGCCCACGAGAACCAGCGCACAGGAGCCATTGCCCGTGGGGCATCGACTGCCCACCGACGCCGCTTTCGCGACGCCCTGCGCGCGGCGCGGAGCGACCGACTCGCCGTGCTACCCTGGGCCGGTCGTGAGTGCCCCCGCGACGGCCACAGCGCTTCCGCCGTGCCCGCATTGCGGCGGCGACCACCCTGCCAGCGTGCTGCGCTGCCCGGAGGTGGATGTCATCCTGCCGCTCGGCGGTCGGCTGCTCGACGGTCGCTTCAAGCTGCTCGAGCGGATCGGCCGCGGCGGCATGGCGTCGGTGTGGCTCGCCCGCAACGTCCGCGTCGATCGACTGGTCGCGATCAAGCTGATCCGCCCCGAGGTCGCGCGCGACGACGACATGGTCGCGCGCTTCCGGGCCGAAGCGCGCGCGGCGGGTCGTATCGGTCATCCCAACATCTGCGACATCCTCGATTCGGGGCGCTCGCCGATCGGGCCCTACATCGTGATGGAGGTGCTGAAGGGCGCGAGCCTCGGAGAGCTGCTCACCGAGATGGGCCGGCTCGCACCGGCGACCGCCGTGATGCTGGTGCGCGAGGCACTGCGCGGGCTGTCGGCTGCGCACCGCTCGGGCATCGTCCACCGCGATCTCAAGCCCGAGAACATCTTCCTGCACCAGGCCGAGGGCGGCGAGCCGATGGTGAAGCTGATGGACTTCGGCGTCGCGAAGTTCACCGACGGCAGCGGCGAGATCCGTACCGAGCACGGCGCATTGCTGGGCACGCCCGAATACATGGCGCCCGAGCAATTCCGGGGAGCGGCGCACGCCGAGCCCCGCACCGACATCTGGGCGACGGGTGCCATCCTCTATCGTGCGCTCACCGGGAAGAACGCGTTCGGCGGACCCACCGTCGCGGCGACGTTGTTGATGGTGGCCAGCGAGCAGCCGGCCCCGATCCACGCGCTCGCCCCCGACGTCCCGCAGGCACTCGTCGACGTCGTGATGCGCTGCCTCGCCAAGGATCCGGAGCAGCGCTTCGCCGACGTCGCGGCGCTCGACGACGCGCTCGCGCCCTTCGACGTGGCCCAGCGCGATCTGGAACCGTGGCAGCGCGTGCTCGGTCGCAATCCGATCACCGCCGAAGAGCCGCGCGAGCTATCCGTGCCGACCGAGTCGTGGCACGGAGCGGCGACGCCCGCGAACGAGCGACCACGGCGAGCGCGGACGATCGTCGCGCTCGCGACGATTGCGATCGGGCTGGCGGGCTATGGCTGGTGGCGTGCCCGCGATCCCGGCACGCCGCCGGATGCCCGCGATCTCCTCGCCGTGGATGACAGGGTGTCCGCGGACTCCGAGGCCGACGCGCTCGCGGCCGTGGTACCGCCCGCTCCGATCACGCCGCTCGAGCCCGACGCACCTCCGAGTGCACCGGAGCCCGATCCGCTCGCGCAGCCGAGCACCGCGATTCCACCACCGCCGCCGCTCGTGCCCTCGCCCACGATCGAGGGCGCCACGAGCGGCGCAGCGTTGCCGGAGGCCGGCGCCGACGACGTCGCCGTGCTCGACGACGCGGCGGACGATGCGGAGCCGGACGACACCGACGACGACTCGAGCCCAGCGAAGCCACCGCGCCCGTCGACGAAGCCGCCGGAGCCGCCTCCACCGGATCCACCCGGCGTCGTGCGCTCGGCCCGATGGATCGCGCTCGCCAAGCCCGGCCCCGCGGGCACCCACCGGCGCGCGAGCGACTACTGCAATCATCTCGCCCGCAGCGCGCACCTCGGCATCTCGCGATGGGGTCTGCCGAACCCGGCGATCGCCGCGAAGTTCGCGGGGCTCCGCGCGATCCGAAAGGGACGTTACTGGACGTCCGCGCTCTGGCACGGCCGCGCGATCGCAATCGATTTTCCGTCGGGTGCGAAGCATTCGTCGGCCGCCACCGAAAGCAAGCCGAAGGCGCTCTGCGTCGCGCGTTGGCCGTGAAGCCGTCCCAACGCCGGTGGTCGCATGCAGATGCGTGGACTATCCTGGCGACGGAGGTGATCCCATGGCTTGTTCGCGAATCACTGTGCTCGTCCTCGCCGGTGCGTGTGTCGTCGGCGGATGCAAGAACGACGACGACGACGACGACTCCACCACCTCGCCGAGCAGCAGCTCCGGCAGCGCGTGGCTGGTCGGTGACGACGGGGAGATGCTGCGCATGGCCGCAGACGGCAGCGTGTCGAGCTATCCGCTCGACGAGGACGACGACCTGCTCGCGATCGCCTGCGTCGGGACCACCGGTGCGTGGGTCGTGGGCGCTGCGGGCACCGTGCTCTCGAGCACGGATTCCGGGCAGAGCTGGCAATCCCACGAGCTCGGCATCGAGGTCGATCTGCGCGCGGTCGCGATCGCCGAGGACGACCGTGGCGAGGCCAGCCGCGTGGTGATCGCCGGTGACGGCGTGATCCTCTCGCGCAATGCGCTCGGCGACTTCGTCGCGTTGCCGATCCCGGTGCACGACTTCACCTCGCTCGCGCTCGATCACCAGGGCACGCGCCTGCTCGCGGTGACCGACGAGGGCTCGATCTTCCGCGTCGACGGCGACGGGCCCGCGGCCGAGGTCGCGACGTTCGAGGGTCAGCAGCTCTCGGGCGTGGCACTGGACGCCGCCGGTGCGATCGGCGTGGTCGTCGGCGCCGAAGGCTGGGTCGCGATGTCGAAGGACGGCGGCGCGACGTGGCAGCCCCAATCGGTGCCGACCGTGCGCGACCTCTGGGCGGTGCGCGTGTCGCTGCAGGGCGACACCGTGATCGCCGTCGGTGATGCCGGCACGGTGTTGCGCATCGACGAGCGCGGCGTGTCGGCCGACGAGCACCTCGACCCGCTGCTCGCGCTGCGCGGGGTGCATCTGCACGCCGAGGGTCACGGCCACGCGGTCGGGGATGCCGGCACGGTGCTGGTCACGGACGATCTCGGACGCAGCTGGGCGCCGGTCGAGATCGGCGTCGCCGGCATCCTGCGCGGCGTCGACGACTTCCACGCGACGCCGCACCTGTGATTCGGGCAGCGCTCAGCCCGGGCGCACGCCCGGGTCGGAGGCCTGCACCGACCACTGCCAATTGTCGAGCAGCACCAGCGAGTCGAACTGGCCGTCCGAGGTGTCCCAGATCGCGAAGCGGATCTGCATGATCTCGCCGGGGGTGACGTTGCCGCTCATCGCGAGCCAGCCGGTGCCGCCACCGGCTTCGCCGCCGTAGTCGCAGGCGTAGAACGTCTCGCCCGCGACATCGAAGCCGGTGCCCTGCAGATCGGTATTGCTGGTGCAGCCATTGTAGGCGGACGCAGCGTCACCGCACTCGCCGACGACGTGATCGGTGCAGGCGATGAACAGGCCGTCGGCGGCCTCGACGATGTTCACGCCGACCGGCCAGGTCGACACCCCGTCGTCGTAGATCGCGATGTTCTTGTCGGCGGGATTCCCGGGGTCGCTCGAGTCGACGAGCGCGACGAAGAAATCGTTGAACTCCGTGCAGACGTACTCGGGATACTCCGCAGAGAAGAAGAACATGTCGACCGAGAACGAGTTCGCGTTGGTCGGCACGCGCACGTCGATCTGCAGGAGCACCGGATCCTGCGCATCGGTGTCGTCGAGCGGGACGGGGCAGCCCGGTGCATTCGGCAGCGCGAACCCGTTCGCGGCGTACCAGTCCACCGGGAACGCGCTGTTGGTGTTCATGTCCTGGCCGGTCTGGAAGTCGGCCCAGCCGGGATTCACGTCGCCCGCGTTGTCGGCCGCGCGACCGGTCGAGAGCACTGCGAGCCGATCGCCGAAGCGATTGTCGATGTTGTCGCCGAAGCCGTCGCGCAGCGAACGGGAGGCCGCCGCCGGCGCGCCCGCACTGTTCGCGCGGTAGAGCCCGGCATCGATGACTCCCCAGATCCGATCCCCGGGATCGGCGGGCATCTCCTCGGTGAACTGGCAGAGATCGATCGCCTGCGCGTACTCGTCGGCGTTCGCCGAGTTGCTGGCGAGCCCCGCGTCGCAAGGCGGCAGCGGATTGTCCACCGTGCCGTCGCAGTCGTCGTCGACGGTGTTGCCGTCGACCTCGAACGCACCCGGATTCACGAGCTCGGGATTCGCACATACGGGGCCCGACGCGTCGCAACAATCGCCGCCGGTGCACGCGGTCCAGCCGTCGCCGTCGGCGTCGATGTCCTCGTCCATCTCGCCGTCGCAATCGTCGTCCGTGCCGTTCGCACAGACCTCGTCGGTGGGGATCACCTCACCGACGCAGCCGCCCCAGGCGGTGCCGAACTCGTTGCAGGTCTGCTCGCCGTCGGCACACGCACCGACGTTCTGCGTGGCGACGTCGCCGCTGTAGCAGGGCTGCACCGTCCCCGCTGCGCACGCGCAGTCGCCCTCGGTCTCGCAGCCGTTCGCGGCATTGCCGTCGCAATCCGTGAAGCCGTCGTTGCAGGCGACGCCGGCACACTCGCCCGCGTTGCAGGTGGGTACGCCATTGTCGAGATCGGGGCAGTCCGTGCCGCAGTCACCGCAGTGGCTCGCATCCGACTCGAGATCGACGCACGTGCCGCAGCACGTGTACGCGCCGGGACAGGGCTGATCGTCGTTGCAGCCCGGCGCGCACACGCCCGCCTGACACGTCGTGCCGAGCGGGCAGTGGTTGTCGGAGCTGCAGCCCTCGCAGAGGTTCGCGTCGTTGCAGGTGAGCGGCACCGGATGCTCGGGGCAGTCGCCGGTGTCGAGGCACCCGTGGCAGGTGCCGTCGCCCGTGTCGCAGATCGGCAGACCCGGGACGACGCAGTCGTCGTTCGACGCGCAGCCGGTGTCACCGGTCTCGCCCGCGGTGGTGTCGACCATGCCGGTGGTCGGATCGACGGACGTCGTCGTCGTCGTGCTCGGATCGAGCGTCGGATCGCCGGTCGTGGACAGCGACTCGAATGCACCCCGGTCGGAGCCCGAGGTGCAGTCGGTGGCGATCAGGGTCGCGAAGACGACGAACGACGCGCGAAAGCCAGGGCGATCCATCCGAACCAAGCTACCAGCGTCGGCGGCGGCGCCATAGCCCGACGAGCGATGCGAGCCCCGCCCAGACCAGGCCGAGCGACGATCCGTCGCGGCTGCTCGTGCACCCACACCCGCCGCCGCCGTCCTCACCGGTCGTGTCGGTGCCGCTCGTCGCCGTGGTGTCTTCGCTGCCGCCGCTCGCACTCGCGCTCGAGCCGGTCGCGCTCGCTCCGGTCGCGCTCGCGGTGCTGTCGGTGCCCGGGCCGGTCGCGGTGTCGGTGGACGAGTCCGTCGTGTCGGCCCCGGTCGCCGTGCCGCTCGTGTCCGCGCTGCCGCCCACCTGGTAGACCAGCGGATCGGCGCAGCCCTCGTTGCCCGCACGATCGACCGCGCAGACGGTGTACTCGACGCTCGCGCCGTCGGCTTGGCCCGGCAGCTCCGCGCGGAAGAGATCGCCGCCGGAGAAGCCGGCCTCGACCTCGACCGGGTCGCCGCCGTCGACCGCGACGCGCACGAACGCGCGCGACAGCCGAGGCCCCTCGTCGGTGACCACATTGTCGGTGACCGCGAACCGCACGAGGGCCGCGGCATCGGCGGCGACATCGGCGAGCTGCTCGACCGCCCGGAAGCCGGGGGGTCGGGCGTCGACCGCCTGCGCGGCGGAGCCGAGGTGCACCCGATCGATCGTGCCGCTCTCGCCGGCGCCGCCGACGAGGTCGAGCCGCCCGTCGCCGTCGACGTCGCCCGCCTCGACCCAGAGCGCCGAATATCCGCTGCCCGGGACGGCGCCGACGACCTCGGTGAAGTTCCCGGTGCCGTCGTTTTCCAGATACCGATGCGCGGTGAAGAGCGAGACGACGATGGCATCGAAGTCGCCGTCGTAGTCGATGTCGACGCACACGACACCGTTGTCGTCGTCTCCGGCGTCGTTGCCCATGACCCGCGCTGCGGTCTCGTCGGTGAAGTTGCCGGCGCCGTCGTTGATCTGCAGCTGCTCGTCGCGGCCTGCAGTGGCGTTGTCGACCCAGAAATCCAGGTCGCCGTCGCCGTCGACGTCGCAGACGCCCGGCCCGTAGTGGAGGTTCTCGGTGCCCGCGACCTGGCTCGACGCGTCCGTGAAGCCTCCGCTGCCGTCGCCGAGCCACAGTCCGAGCACGCCTTCGTGCGTGTCGATGAGCACGTCGAGGACGAAGTCGCCATCGGCGTCCAACAAGTCCACGTCGATCGGCTGGATGCCGGCCAGCATGTCGGGCACCGCAGCGGCGGACTCGGTGAATCCGCCACCGCCGTCGTTGATGTACACGTGCGCGACCGGTGAGACCGGCGCGTCGGTGTCGGGATAGTTGTCGGTGAGGAGCAGGTCGAGATCGCCGTCGTTGTCGACGTCGCCCGGCCGCGCGGCTCCGGCCGACGAGCCCAGCGCGACGCTGGTCTCGGTGAAGGTGCCGTCGCCCGCGTTGACGAACAACGAGTCGTCGCCACCTCCGGCAGCCTGCGGCGCAAAGATGTCGACGAGCCCATCGCCGTCGAAATCGGCGATCGCGACCTGGCGATGCTGCCCCTCGTGGCCGCCGATCGCCTCGAGCGAGACGTTGTCGAACGTCCCGGCGGGATCGTTGCGATAGATCGCCAACGGCTCCGCAGCCCCGACCTCGAACAGCCCCTGCATGTTGACCGTGACGATGTCGAGCTGATCGTCCCCGTCGAGATCGGTCACGCGCAGGTAGTTCGTCCAGCACCCGTCGCCGCCACCGCACGCATTGGGCAGACTATCGGGGCTGTCGAACAACGCCCCACCGGCGTGGGCGGTGGCGGGCGCGAGGAAGGACAGCGTCAGGGCACAGGTGATCGAGAGATAGCGGGACAATGGGGCTGCTCCTGCAAGCGACCGTCGACGGACGGCGTGCGCATGACAGCACAATCCCCGCGCGGCCGGGTGGCCGCCGGGACGATCGTGCCGTGACGGCGATCAACCGGCCGGGGGCTCGGTCGGCGTGTCGGTCGCGGGAGCCTGGTGCTCCTTCGCGGCCGTGCAGCTCGCGTCGGCGCCGGGCGTGCCGGGCTTCTTGCGCTGCAGCACCTCGAACTCGATGCGGCGGTTCTTCGCGCGGTTCGCATCGCTGTCGTTCGGTGCCAGCGGCTGCGTCGCACCGCGACCCTCGGTCTCGATGCGGCCGGCGTCGATGCCCGCAGCCTCGAGGTACTTCTCCACGGCGATCGCACGTCGCTTCGACAGGTCGAGGTTGAACTCCGGCGTACCGATGTCGTCGGTGTGGCCGATGATCTTCACCCGCACGTCGGGGAACTTCTTCAGCACCTCGACCGCACGGTCGAGCACCGGCTTCGAGACCGCCCGGATCGTGTCCTTCTTCAGGTCGAACTCGATGCCCGCGATCGCGCCGGTGAACTCGGGCGGCAGGTCGTCCGGACAGCCGTCGTGATCGTCGAGGCAGTTCCACGTCTCGGGCTCGAACACGCAGTCGTCGTCCGGATCGAGGAAGCCGTCCTTGTCGGTGTCCTTCACCGGGCAGCCGTCGGGCTTGACGCCCGGCACCTCCGGACACGCGTCCTTCTTGTCGATGAACGTGTCGCCGTCGCTGTCGGGGCAGCCCGACGGCTTCGGCCCCGCGTCACGCGGGCACTCGTCGATCTCGTTGACGATGCCGTCCTTGTCGAAGTCGGTGTCCTTCGGCGGCGGCGGGATGACCGGCTCCGGCGGCGGCTTGCGGCCCAGCGTGAAGATGAGGCTCGCCAGCACCTGCACGTTCTGCGTGCCGCTGTTCTGCACCGCCTCGGTGGAGCTGATGATGTTGCGCGCTTCGAAGCGCAGGCCGACGACCTTGTGGACGTTGACCTTCACGCCCGCGCCGTAGTGCGCCGCCGGATCGACGTCCTTGCCCAGCAACGCGAGCGAGGCCGAGCGCACGCCGACGAGCCCGCCACCGGCGAGGAAGAACGGCACCACCGAGTAGAACGGGAGCTGGATGACGACGTGCGCCTGGAAGCCGTACACGAACACCGGATCGTTCGTGATGCTGCGGATGCGCGTGGGCATCGCGTTGAACTCGGCTTCGACACCGAGCGGCGCGAGCGGGTAGTAGCCCGCGCGCACCGAGATGTCCGCGCCCGCGCGCCAGAACGGCTCGGGCGGGGCCGACTTCGGGTCGTAGAGGTCGTGCCGCGTCGACGGGATGAACACGCCCGCGCCGATGCCGAGCTCGCCCGTGTTGCGCTGCGGCGCCCAGCGCTTGATCCACGGCAGGCGCTGGTAGGGATCCTCGCGGCCGTCGTTCCTCGCGGCCGGCTTGCGGCGCTTGCCGAGGTTCGGCGCGGTGTCGGGTGTATCGGCCTTCTGCTGCGTCGCGACCTCTTCGGGCGCGAGCTCGGGCGCGAGCGGATCGGGCTTCGGCTCCGGCGGCGCGGCGGCATCGCCCGAGGGCTCCGTCGCGGGCTCGGTCGCGTCGCTCGGCGCCTCGACCGCGGGCGCTTCGGCATCGGGTGCCGCCGCGACCATCCGCGCCGGCGAGCCGATGGAGACGACGCCGACGACCCACGCGGCGAGCAAGCGCTTCATGTGGCCATGTTTCTATCGCAACCGGACCTCGCTTCGCCAGCCCCGCCTTCGCCGACGCACGACATCGGTGACATGCACCATCACGGTGCGACCGCGGGCCGCGGGCCCCAACCACGGCCCCGTGGTATGCTCGAGACCCGACTTGCTACTTGGAGGCTTCTACATGCGACTGTCCCGACGTTCCTTGGTTGTGGTCTCCCTGACTGGTGTGTGCGCGGCCCCGCTCGGATGCGGCGACGACGACCCCGGCACCGGCGGGAGCGAGAGCAGCTCGGAGAGCTCGACGAGCACGACCGTCGATCCGACCACGAGCAGCAGCTCGACCACTGCGCCGGCCGACACCAGCTCGTCGTCCGACGAGGGCAGCAGCTCCGAGTCGACCACGGCGCCCGCCGAGGTGATCGTGGGCGGCAAGGTCCAGGATCTCGCGGTCGGCATGGGCATTCCCGACGCCGCGATCTCGATCATCGACATGCCGGGCTTCGAGACCACGAGCGACGCCGAGGGCAACTTCACGCTGGCGCCCCTTCCGCCCGGCACCGAGGTCTTCATCGCGATCGAGCCCAGCACCGACTACTTCGGCTCGGTGATCGGGCTCACCGTGCCCGACGAGGACGAGGACGGCGAGACGCTCGCGCAGATCTCCCGCGAGACCGTCGACGGGCAGATCGAGATCCTGCAGGACCAGATGCCCGAGATGGCCGATCTGACGCAGTCGATCGTGATCACGCGGCTGCTGCAGAACCTCGCCACCGGGGCCACGATCGACTTCCAGCCGGCACCGATGGCCGGCACGTACTACGCCCCCGACGAGAACGGCGTGCCCGTGCTGAACCAGAACGTGGTCGAGTTCAGCTTCCTGCCGGTGGTCGTCTACTTCAACGTCGCGCCGGGTGCACCGGGCGAGATCACGATCACCGCCGAGCATCCGGACCGGGAGTGCACGGTGGTGCACCCGTCGTTCCCGACCATCGGCGAGTACCTGACGCTCGTCGACATCGACTGCCCGACGCCCTAGCGTCGCGGGCCCAGCCCGAAACCGGCCCCCGAGCCCGAACCCGTCGGGCTCACTCGCACATCATCGCGAACTCCTCGCACCCCGGTGACTCGGGGTCGAGCATTCGCGTGAAGATGCAGTTGATGCAGGGGTCGATGAGGCCGCCGTCCTCGCCGCCCTCGCTGCTGCTCGAGCTACTGGAGCTCTCGCTGCTCGAGGAGGACGTGCTCGAGGTGTCGCCGCTGGTGCTGCTCGACGAGCTGCTCTCGCCCGAGCTCGTGGTGCTGGAGTCGACGCACTCGCCGATGTCCTTGCAGACCTGGCCGGTGCAGTTGATGAGGTTGAACAGCTTGTAGACCTCGTCGACGGACAGCGTCTCCGCGCACTCGATGAAGCAGCTCAGATCGGGCTCGAAGTCCGGGTTCTGCTGCAGCTGGGCCTGGATGCTGCCAGCGCACTGGAACACGCACTGGATGGCATCGCGGCAGGTGTCGAACGGCCCCGTCTCGGCCGACGTCGTGGTCGTACCGGTGGTCGTCGTCTCCGCGGTCGTGGTCGTCGTCGTCCCGGTCGTGCCGGTGGTGGTAGCTGCGCTCTTGAAGGTCTGATCGGAATCGAAGCAGGCGGCGTCCGCGAGCACGAACACGACGAGACCCCAGGCGGCGCGCTGCAACCTCATGCGGCGAAGGTAGCACGGCGCGCCCGGTGTCGGCAGCGCCACGCTTGTCATCTGCCGCTCACCCGGCACAAGATGAAGGCGTGAGCCGAGCCTACCTTGCCCTGCCCCGTGTCTCGGTCGCGGCTGCGTCGCTGCTGCTCGCCTTCGGGCTCTCGGGTTGCCGCGGCAAGGACATCTCGTTCGACTGCGAGAACCAGCACCTCGAGTTCAACAAGAAGGCGCAGGCCGAGCTCGAGCCGCTGCGCACCGAGATCCCCACGAAGGGTCCGTTCCCGGTCGCGGTCGAGATCAGCGGCGTCGGGCTCAACAAGCTGCTGGCGAACATCATCGACGATGGCGTGCCGTTCTCCGGCACCGTGCCCTTCGCGCTGACCCAGTACGGCCCCGCCGAGGCCGAGTTCCAGCCGACCAGCGTGCCCGAGCTCCGGCTCACGAGCACACCCGGCTGCAAGGACTGCGTGCTGTTCCACCTCGACTTCGGCGTGCAGCTCGACGCCCCCGAGATGCCGGTGTCCTCCGGCGTCGGGTTCGTCGATCTGCTGATCCCGATCCGGCTCGACGTCGATCCGGTCGCCGGGCAGAGCACGCTGGTCGCCGAGTACGCGAAGGCCACGATCGCCCCCGATGGACCCGAGTGCTCCTGCGAGAACCCGCAGGGCTGTGGCTTCTACCTGCTCGTCTACGGCTTCGACTCGTGCGAGCACACCATGATCGCGGGCGCGCTCAAGCGCTTCATGAACGAGGAGATCGCGGCGGGCTACGACGACGTCGAGCTGCTCACGATCGGCGGCTGGGAGATCGGTGACGGCAAGATCGAGCTGCTCGCCGAGGACTTCGAGATCCAGCCGGCGAACGACAAGATCGTGCTCGGCATGCACACCAACCTCCCGCTCGCGGCCGGGGTCGGCGTCGACACGTCGCAGCCGCTGCCCGAGGGCTCGGTGCTCAACATCTCGATGGACCCGCGCATCATGCTGCCGATGGCGCACCGCATGCTCGAAGAGGGGCACATCGCGCGCACCTACGACGAAGAGGGCAAGCCCGATCCGCAGGGCATCTACGGCGTCACGCTGACCGACGTCGTGGCGAACCCCGCGGACCTGTCGCAGTTCGACACCACGTTCCAGATCTGGCGCACCGGCGAGGGCTACTGCGGGTACGTGGTCGCCGAGATGCCGCTCGCGGTCTCCGACATGCCGCCGGCGCTCGGCATCGTGGTCACGCCCGGCGAGGCGAAGCTGGTCGAGGGCAAGGGCTCCGGCGCCGCCGCGGTCGAAGAGGACGAGCTCGTCGACGAGAACCAGGGGCTCATCGATCGCTTCCGCAACGACCTCGCCGCGCAGCTGCAGGACACGATGAACTTCTCGGCCATCGAGCTCGAGAACAACACGATCGTGTTCTCGAGCCAGGGCAGCGTGCTCACCCACACCGCGCTGACCACGTATCTCGACTTCATCGTCGTCGCCGACGAGTAGCCCGGCCGATCGCCGAGGCCGCCGCACGCACGAGCGATCGCGCCCTCGCGCGTGCGATCCCGCTCGCCGCGGCGGCCCCGCTGCCGGCCCGGGCACGCCCGTCGCCGTTTCGAGGCGAGCGGCCGCGTGGGCCTGGTGCCCGGCGATCACGAGTTTGGCCGCGCGCGCCCGGGCCGGTGCCGAGGGGCTTGGGCGCGGGCCGGCGTTCGTGCTACCACCCCGCCCGTCGACCCGCGTTCCGGGGGAGCTCCGGCGCCCCTGTACACCGTTCCGCGGCCGCGACGCCCCGAGGTCCCCCATGAAACGCACCGATCAAGAACGCATCGAGCGCGAGCTCAAGCGGCGTGAGAAGCACGCGAAGGTGGGGGCACCCCGTGAGCCGGGCGAGGCGCCGCCGGTCGAGGGCACCTCGGTCGGTGACTACATCCGCAGGCTGGTCGCGCTGCTCGAGTTCGACGACCACCAGATCTACAACACGCGCGACGACGAGAACGTCTTCGAGCTGCTCCTCAACATGAAGACCGACCTGCCCGAGAAGCAGTGGGACGTCGTGCTCAAGAGCGCGATCCAGAAGACCAAGGTCGAGATGAAGGAACAGGCGCTGACCGAGCTCAAAGAGCTCATGGCGGACTGATCTCAGGGGAAGGACGGCCCGTCCTTCCCCTCCCCTTCCTCCGGCGCTGGCGCGCCTGATCCCACTCCGCGCGGCGTCGCTCAGTACGACGTCGAGCTCTCGAAGCCGCCGTCGTCGCTCGAGCTGCCCTCGCTCGAGCCACCTTCGTCGCTGCCGCTGCTCTCGGATCCGCCGCCTTCGCTGCCCGCGTCGTCGGGCAGCAGGTCCGGCGCGACCGAGGCGATCAGCTCGCCCTGCTGGATCGCGATGTCGACCTCGCACTCGGCGATGTCGAGATCCGCGTTCGGCGTGCCGGCGGTCGGACCCGCGTGCACCGAGATGCTGCAGATCGTGTCCCTCGTCTCGTGCAGGGCCGCCAGCGCGTCGCGCAGCTCGGTCTCGACGACGAGCGCGTCCTTGCCCGGGAACGTCGCGGCGACACGCGTGGCGAGCTCGGGCAGGAGCGCATCGTGCTCGGCGACGATGCAGTCGGCGAGCTCGGACTGGGCCACCGCCTCTTCGATCGGATCGTCACCGCTCGCGGTCTCGAGCGACGCATCGAGCGCGGCATAGCAGCTGGGATAGGTGTCGCGCGCGGCCGGAATCGAGAATGGCGCGACCCCGAAGTCGACGTAGGCGTCGAGCACCAGCGCGAGGTGCAGCTCGGCGCCGGAGATGCACGCGGTCGCGACGGCCGCGAGCGCATCGCCGCCCGCGTCCGTGTGCGCCTCGACCAGTGCGTTGCAGGCCGCGACGGCGTCGTCGCGATGCGAGCGCCACGAGCGGTCGGACTGGCCCATGAACGGATCCGTCGCGCCGTCGAGCTTGGCGTCGATGACCGGGCGCGCCGCATCGTTCGCGCGCACGAGGCAGTCGTTGCGATCGCGCTCGAGGTCCACGACGGAATCGGTGCGCGCCGTGTTGATGTGCGCGCGCAGGTGATCGGCCACCGCCTCACACTGCATCGTCGCGCCGCGGTGGTCCGACATCGGCTGGTCGGTGCCACCGTCGTCCGAGCTGTCCTCTTCGACGTCGTCGCCCTTGCCACCCGCCGACACGCCCCCGGTCGCGCGGCCGCCGGGCGCCTGCCCGCAGCCGATCGCGGCGAAGGTGGCGAGGGCGAGGAGGCCACGGAACAGGGGCTGGGCGGGTCGGCGCATGGCGGAGGCGGAAGCCAGGGTTCGTCCCAAAGTGATGCGGGCGCGCGAAAGGTTCACGCGACCGGGCGTTCGGCCGGCAGAATCCCCCTGCGTGCCGACCCCGAGATCGCGCCTCCTCCCGGTTTTGCTGGTGATCTCGTGCAACGGCTCGGTCGAGCCCGCCGAGCACCGGGCCCTGGCGGAGCGCGTCGAGCACATGCAGCGGCGGCTCGACGCCCTGGAGCGGCAGCAGGCCGAGCTCGAGGCCGAGGTCGCCGCGCCGCCCGCGAGCACCACCTCCGCGGCCGCGCCGGTGCCCGCCCGCCGCGAGGTGCTCACGCTGCGGCTCGGGCCCGCCGGGGTCGAGCTCGACGGGCGCTCGATCGCAGACGACCGGCTCGACGCCGAGCTGCGCGCGATCGCCGAAGCGGGCACCACGAGGAGCGTGCTCGTCGACGTCGACGCGACCATCCCGCACGCACGCACCGTGGCGCTCCTCGATCGGGTGCACGCCGCCGGCTTCGCGCGGCTCGCCATCGCCAGCCGCGGTGGTCAGCGCGACGCGCCGAGCGACGACGACACGGGCATCGACGAGCCCGCGACCGCGCGGCCCTGAGCCCGCGACGCCGCTACGGCCAGATGAACTGCACGCGGCGCTCCTTCGAGCGCGCGCCCTCGTCGGCCGCGACCGCCTCGAGGCTGCCCTTCGGGATCACCTGCATCGAGTCGCCGGGCACGCCCTGCTCGCCGAGGAACGCCTTCACCGACGCGCCGCGGCGCTCGGTGAGCAGGATGTTGTACTCCTCGGTGCCGCGGTTGTCCGCGTGGGCCTCGAGGTAGACGAGCTTGCCCTGCTGCGCGATGCAGGTCGCGATGCCCTTCAGATCTTCCTGCGTCTTCGGCGTGAGCGCGTCGCTGTCGAATGCGAAGTAGACCGCCGCGAGCCCACACGGACCGCCGTCCTCGTCACCGAGGTCGCCCGAGAAGATGCACATGCCGCCGTCGCAGATCTCGTCCATCGAGCACTGCTCGTCGGTGGTGCACGAGTTCACCGGGCTGCAGCGGCCGGTGTCGATCGTGCACGGCACGCCTTCGCAGTCGGCGTCGGACGTGCACAGCCCGCACTTGCCTTCCTTGCACGCGAGCCCGCCGATGCAGTCGTTCTTCGCCGTGCAGGGCCCGCCCTCTTCGCTGCGCTCGCCCACCGCATCGGGACCACCGGGGGCCTCGCAGCGCAGCTCCTTGCAGACGAACGCGGGCTGACCCGCCGGCGCCTTGCCGGCGCAGTCGGCATCGGTGGTGCAGCCCTGACAGCTGTTGTTCACGCACTTCTCTTGCAGCGCCGTCTTGCAGTCGTCGTCCTTCTTGCAGTGCGGATACTTCGACTTGCACGCGCCGGCACCGAGACCCAGCCCGCCGAGCGCGAGCGCGACGAGACGGATGATCGTGATGCGGCGGACGAGCGGCATGCCCCGACGTTGTAGCACACAGAGGCGGCCGCAGAGCAGCCGCTAGCCCGGTTCTTCGGGCCCGCGCGGCGCGTAGATCGAGGGCCCGCGGACGTTCTCGTCGACGGCGATGCCGGCACGGATCGAGGGGAAGGCCCGCTGCTCGCAGTCCCGCCGCTCGCAGAGCCGACAGGTGACGCCCACGGGCACCGCACCGTCCTCCGCCTCCAGATCGACGCCGTCGGAGTAGACCAGCGAGGGCGCGTACTCCATGCGGCAGCCGAGCCCGATCGCGTGCAGGGTCTGTGGCGCGAGGTAGCCGCCTTTGCCCTTGGGCACGGTGCGCGCGAGGCAGAAGTACAGCTCGCCGTCGGGCATCGCCGACAGCTGCACCCGGATCACGCCGGGCGTGACGAACGCGGAGAACACGTTCCACCGCGGACACGCGCCCGAGAAGCGCGCGAAACGGATGCCCGAGGCGGAGAAGCGCTTCGAGATGTTGCCGGCCAGATCGACGCGGATCATGTGGAACGGCACGCCCTCGGCGCCCGGCCGGCGCAGCGACGTGAGTCGGTGACAGACCTGCTCGAAGCTGGTGCCGAAGCGGTGCTGCAAGAGCTCGATGTCGAAGCGCTCCGCCTTCGCGGTCGCGAGCATCGTGTCGTAGGGCATCGCGACCGCCGCGGCGAAGTAGTTCGCGAGCACGACGCGACAGAGCGCGTGCGATTGCGGATGCGCGAGCTCGGGATCCGCGGCGAGCCGATCGAGCAGCGCGTGCTCGCCCATCAGTGCCACCTGCACGGCGAGCTGGAACGTGCGCGAGGCCGGCGGGATGAGCTCGGATAGATCGAGGCGCTTGTTGGCCGCGTCGTAGCGGCGCAGCACACCCTCGCGATGGCCGTGCTTGCCGATGCGGACCTCGACCCCGAAGCGATCGGCGAGGTGACGCGAGAGCCCGCGCTGCAGGTCGTAGGGATCGAGCCGTGCATCCTTGCGCAGTCGATCGGCGGCGTCCTCGAGCTCCTCGAAGTAGTTCGCGCGGCGCTGGATGAAGTCGCTGACGTCCTCGGACGGCATGCGGGCACGCTCGGGCACCTGCTGGTCGTCGTAGATCTGCGACGCGAGCATGTCCGCCGAGCTTCGGGCCTGGCGGAACGCGTGGTAGAGCTCGAGCACCGCGCGCGCGATGCCGGGATCGCGCGCACACAGCTCGCCGAGCGACGCGGGTGCGATCCCGTGGCCGTCGAAGAGAGGATCGGAGAAGGCCTCGACGAGATCGTCGTGCACCTGGCCCTCGGCCGATCCGCTGAACTCGCGCAGATCGACGCCGAGCGCTTCCGCGAGCTTGAGCAGCAAGGGCGCCGTGAGCGCTCGCTGATCGTGCTCGATCAGGTTCATGTACGACGGCGAGATCGCGAGCGTTCGCGCGAGCTCGACCTGCGAGAGCCGTCGCTTCTGCCGGAGCGCCCGCACCTTCGCGCCGAGCTGGATCGCGCGCGCCATCGCCCGTTCGACTTTACACGGTTTACAACTTCACCGACGGCGAGACCAGCGGGGTTTACATCTTTCGACGCACGCTGCAGCCTCGCCGCAAGAATTTCAGGTTGCCCCGGGGCCGAGATTGACAACAATTTGCGCGAGCTGCATGCCCGCGACCGACGACACCCTCGCCCCGCCCGCGCGGGTCCTCGCCCCGACCGATCGCGACGGCGTGCTCACCCCGGAGGCGCTCGCGTTCCTCGGTGCGCTCGGCCGCCGCTTCGCCCCCCGCTTGCGTGAGCTGCTCGCGCGCCGTCGGGACGTGCAGGCCGCGTACGACGCCGGCGAGCTGCCGCGCTTTTCGCCCGAGACGAAGGCGCTGCGCGAGGACGCGTGGACCGTCGCACCGATCCCCGCCGACCTCGCCGATCGCAGGGTCGAGATCACCGGTCCGGTCGACGCGAAGATGATCATCAACGCGCTGAACTCCGGCGCCAACGTGTACATGGCCGACTTCGAGGACTCGACCGCGCCGACCTGGGCGAACGTGGTCGGCGGCCAGGCGAACCTGCAGGCCGCGGTGCGTCGCACGCTCGCGTGGAACGACGCCGCGCGCGGCCGCGAGTACCGACTCGGCGAGGGTCCGCTCTCGACGCTGTTCGTGCGCCCGCGTGGGCTGCACCTGCCCGAGCGCCACCTCGAGGTCGACGGCGCCGCGATGCCGGGCGCGCTCGTCGACTTCGGACTGTTCTTCTTCCACAACGCGAAGGCGCAGCTGCAGCGCGGGACCGGGCCGTACTTCTACCTGCCGAAGCTGCAGAGCCACCTCGAGGCGCGCTGGTGGAACGACGTGTTCGTGTTCGCCCAGCAGGCGCTGGGCATCCCCACGGGTACGATCCGCGCGACGGTGCTCATCGAGACGTTGCCCGCCGCATTCGAGATGCACGAGATCCTCTGGGAGCTGCGCGAGCACTCCGCGGGGCTCAACTGCGGCCGCTGGGACTACATCTTCTCGTTCATCAAGACGCTGCGCGAGCATCCCGGCGCGGTGCTGCCCGATCGCAGCCAGGTGACGATGACGCAGCCGAACATGGCCGCGTACACGAGCCTCGTGATCCAGACCTGTCACCGCCGCGGCGTGCACGCGATGGGCGGCATGGCGGCGCAGATCCCCATCAAGGACGACGCCGGCCGCAACGACGCGGCGATGGCGAAGGTGCGGGCCGACAAGCTGCGCGAGGTGCAGGCCGGGCACGACGGCACGTGGGTCGCCCACCCGGGGCTCATCGCGCTCGCACGCGAGTGCTTCGACGCGCACATGCCGGGGAAGAACCAGCTCGGCAAGCTGCGCGAGGACGTGGTGGCCGATGCGGCCCGGCTCGTCGAGACCCCCACCGGCACGCGCACCGAGGCGGGGCTGCGGCACAACGTGCGCGTCGGCGTGCAGTACCTCGAGGCCTGGCTGTCGGGCAACGGCTGCGTGCCGCTCTACGATCTCATGGAAGATGCCGCGACCGCCGAGATCTCGCGCGCGCAGGTATGGCAGTGGATCCGCCACGGCGCGACGCTCGACGACGGTCGGAAGCTCGACGCCACGCGCGTACGGACGATCATCGACGACGAGCTCGTCGGCATCCGTCGAGAGCTCGGCGACGCGCGCTACGACGGCGGCAAGTTCCCGCTCGCGCGCGAGCTCTTCGAGTCGGTCGCCACCGCCGAGACCCTCGCCGACTTCCTCACCCTGCCCGCGTACGAGCACATTCTCTCGGTTTGATACCTGTCCCCCGGAGCTCCATGTCCACGCCCAAGACCACCGCCGCCCTGACCTTCAACGACGCCCGCAACCGCGGCATCACCCGGCCGTACTCCGTGGAGGACGTGCTGCGCCTGCGCGGCAGCGTCGCGATCGAGCACACGCTCGCGCGACTCGGTGCCGAGCGCCTCTGGGAGCTCATGCAGACCGAGCCGTTCGTCGCGGGGCTCGGCGCCGTGACCGGCAACCAGGCGGTGCAGCAGGTGCGCGCGGGGCTGTCGGCGATCTACGTGAGCGGCTGGCAGGTCGCCGCCGACGCGAACCTCGCGGGCGCGACCTACCCCGACCAGAGCCTCTATCCGGCGAACAGCGTGCCCGCGCTCGTGAAGCGCATCAACGCGGCGCTGCAGCGCGCCGATCAGATCGAGAGCAGCGAGGGTGGGGTCAAGCGCAACTGGTTCGCGCCGATCGTCGCCGATGCCGAGGCCGGCTTCGGTGGGCCGCTGAACGCGTTCGAGATCATGAAGGCGATGATCGAGGCGGGCGCCGCCGCGGTGCACTTCGAGGATCAGCTGTCGTCGGAGAAGAAGTGCGGCCACCTCGGCGGCAAGGTGCTCGTGCCGGGCAGCCAGTTCATCCGCGCGCTCGTGTCCGCGCGGCTCGCCGCCGACGTGTGCGGCGTGCCGACGATCCTCATCGCGCGCACGGATGCCGACAGCGCGCGCCTGCTGACCTCGGACCTCGACGAGCGCGACAAGCCGTTCATCACCGGCGAGCGCACGCCCGAGGGGTTCTTCCAGATCAAGGGCGGCGTGGAGATGGCGATCGCGCGCGCAAAGGCGTACGCGCCCTACGCCGACCTGCTGTGGTGCGAGACCTCGACGCCCGACCTCCACGAGGCCAAGCAGTTCGCCGAGGGCGTGCGCTCGCAGTTCCCCGGCAAGATGCTCGCGTACAACTGCTCGCCGTCGTTCAACTGGAAGAAGAACCTCGACGACGCGACCATCGCGAAGTTCCAGCGCGAGCTGGGCGCGATGGGCTACAAGTTCCAGTTCGTCACGCTCGCGGGCTTCCACAGCCTGAACTACGGCATGTACGAGCTCGCGCGCGCGTACGGCGAGCGCGGCATGTCGGCGTACAGCGAGCTGCAGCAGCAGGAGTTCGCGGCCGAGGCCAACGGCTACACGGCGACCCGCCACCAGCGCGAGGTCGGCACGGGCTACTTCGACGAGGTCTCGAAGGTGGTCTCGGGCGGCCAGGCCTCGACCCTGGCCATGGACGCGTCGACCGAGTCGGCGCAATTCAAGGGCTAGCGCCCTCCGCGTGACCCCGCTGTTACGATGCATGGCGTAGCCTCGAGGCCGCCATGCATCGCAAGACCTTGTCCGAGCTCCGTCGTCTGTGGTCGCGCCGCCGTGCGATGGGTGCGATCGCCACCGTCGGGCTCGGCACCACCGCCTGCAAGTCCGACGCATCCTCCGACGACGGTACGACCGGCGACGACGCGACCACGGACGCGGACGCCACCACGACGACCACGACCGGCACGACCACCGGCGACTCGTCGACGAGCGGCGCGGACGAGAGCAGCAGCTCGACCGGCGACGGCCCGATCATGTCGGACTGCGAGGACCCCGGCTCGCTGTCCTTCGACGAGCTGCTCGCGAACGTCGATCACATCGTCGTCGTGATGATGGAGAACCGCTCGTTCGATCATGTGTTCGGGTCGCTCGCGCTCGAGGGCCGCACCATCGACGGGCTCACCGGCAAGGAGTCGAACCCCGGTGCCGGTGGTGGCGACGCGGTGCCCGTGTTCGCGCTGACCGACACCGTCGTGGCGTTCGATCCGGACCACAGCTGGAACGGCTCGCGGCAGCAGTGGAACGACGGCGACAACGACGGCTTCGTGCAGAGCTACGCCGACGAGGGCGCGCCCGACCCCACCCTCGTCATGGGCTACTACGAGCGCGCCACGCTGCCGGTCAGCTACGCGCTCGCCGACGCCTACTCCGTGTGCGACCGATGGTTCTGCTCGGTGATGGGCCCCACGTGGCCGAACCGCTTCCACCTGCACCTCGGCACGTCGGGCGGCATGATGACGAACGACGGCGTCAGCGAGATCCCCAGCATCTGGGATCGTCTGACCGAGAGCGGCATCACCAACGTCTACTACAGCTCGAACGTGCCGTTCACGCTGACGTTCGGCAAGACCGACGGCGTCGAGCAGATCAGCGCGTTCTTCGAGGCGGCCGCCGCCGACACGCTGCCGCAGTTCTGCATGATCGATCCGGTGTTCACGGATTTCGCGACCGACCCGAGCACGGGCACCGACGATCATCCGCCGGCCGACGTCAGCATGGGCCAGGCCTTCATCGCCTCGGTCTATGCCGCGATCGCGAACAGCCCGGCCTGGAACCGCACGCTGATGATCCTCACCTACGACGAGCACGGCGGGTTCTACGACCACGTCTCGCCGCCGACCACCGTCGACGATCTGCCCGAGTTCGAGCAGCTGGGGTTCCGCGTGCCGGCGCTCGTGATCGGTCCCCACGTGCGGCGCGGCTGCGTGAGCTCGACGACCTTCGACCACGTCTCCGTGCTGTCGACCGTGACGAAGAAGTGGGGGCTCGAGCCGCTCAACATGCGGGTCGAGATGACCTCCGACCTGTCGAGCTGCATCGATCCGAGCTTCGTCGACGATCCGCAGCCGCCGGCACCGCTGCCGATGATGGTCGTGCGTCGCCCGACGCCGGTCACCGCGAAGACCACCGGCTCCTCGCACGACGAGCTGTTCGCGCTCGCGGCCCGCCACGGTCACGACGCGACCACGCGCCGCGCCGCGGCCGATGCGTCGTTGCACGCGATCCTGTCGTGGGGCGAGCGCCTCGGCGCGCTGAAGGTCATCGAGTAGCTTCGAACACGAGCAGGTGCTGCCACGGCAGCCCATCGTAGCTCGCCGCCAGCCGGAAGCCGCGGGGCTCGAGCTCGCGCAGCACCTGTGCGCGTGTCAGCTTGTGCTCGGGCTTGATCGGGACATCGGGATCCTCGCCGCGGAACTCGACGATCGCGAGCCGGCCACCGGGCGCGAGCGCGCGACGCAGCTGCGCGATCATCGGCTCGGGCTGCGCGAGCTCGTGATAGACGTCGACGAGCAGCTCGAGATCGCAGACGCCGTCGGCGAGCCCGAGGGCCTCCGGCGTGGCGAGCACGGGCTCGACGTTCTGCACACCGGCCGCCTGCGCACGCGCGCGCAACAGCTCGAGCATCTCGGGCTGGATGTCGACCGCGAGCACCTTGCCGCCGGGCGCGACCGCCGTGGCCAGCCGCAGGCTGTGGTAGCCGTTGCCGGCCCCGATGTCGCATGCGGTCTGGCCAGGCTTCATCGCCAGCTCGCGATGCAGCGCATCGGGATCCTCCTCGACGATCCGTTCGTCGCGGGTGAGCCAGTCGGCGCCGTGGAAGCTCATCGTCGCGGCGATCGGCCGGCCTTCGAAGGTCGTCGGATCCGCTGCGGGCGCGTCCGCGACGTCGGCGGGCGCGGGCGCCTCGTGCACCGCCCCCGCGTCCGTCGCGGGCCGGCACGCGGCGAGCAGCGCGGACGCGATCGCGAGGATGGCACGCATCTCGGCCAGAGTACGGCCGAGCGCCGCATCCCGATCTACTCGCGCGTCGTGATGCGCACGGCCCCGGTCAGCGCCATGTCCTGGCCGTTGCCATCGAGGTAGAGCGGGTTGTGCCAGGGCACGAACTGCGCCCACACGAAGTAGGTGCCGCTCGCGCCGAGCTGCTCGGCGGACAGCGTGATCGTCACCGCGCGATCGAAGCTCGAGTCGCCCCGGATGTAGCGCATGTGGTCCTGGTCCTGGAGCCGTTCCACGAAGTGCGCGTCGTCCTGCGAGTCGTAGAGCACGTCGACGTGGCGATCGTCGCCATCACCCGAGGTGCCGAGGATCATCAGCACGCGGTTGTCGCCGTCGACGTAGTCGGCGACGCGACCGAACGCGCGCAGCTCGAGCGGTGCGTCCGTGACGTAGCCGTCGATCGTGTCGCCCACGAGCCGCTCGTTGCCGTCGTGGACGATGCGTAGATCGATGAAGTTGCTGCGGTCGTGCACGACCACGCGCCCGGCCGCGATGCCGTCGAGCACCCCCCTCGCGCCGTCGGTCCACACGAATTCGGGCGCCCACACCGTCGTGGTGGGCGACGCAAGCTGGGCATTGGTCGGATCGCAGGGGCCGCCCTCGCAGACCACCTCGTCGTGATCGTGCACGTCGCTGCCGCCGACGAGCACCATCGGCCAGCGGCCCTGCTTGAGCATGCCCACCCACGAGCGCTCGAGCGGATCCTCGGGCAGCTCGGTCGCGAGCAAGTCGCCCTCGGCGACCTCGTTCAGATCGATGCCGCCGTGGTACGCGCTGTCGTCGTGGCTGTCGTGGCGATTGCCGCCGTTCCAGACCTCGAGGCCGTCGAACGCGAGGTTGCTCCAGTCGTACTCGATCCAGAAGGTCGGCGCGCTCTCATGGTTGACGATCGCGAGCCCACCCATCGCGTGGACGAGCTCGATCTCCTCGGCGTTCGTGGCCGCGTCGTCGACCCAGCGCTCGCGGAACACCCCGGGCCCGAACCCCGCGTCGTGGTCGAAGTCGGTCGGCACCTCGTCGTAGCCCGGCGCGTAGCTGGGATGGCCGGGGAACGGATTCCTGGGCAGGAAGCCGAAGTGGCCGTCGAAGCGGTTCGAGATCTCGCCGCCGACGACGAGCAGCACCGAGGGATCGGACTCGGTCAGCATGCGTGCGACGTCGCGACCGGTCGCGACCTCGGCGGCCTCGCCGGCGGCACACCAGGTCGCGAAGTGCCGCCCGCACTCCTCGAGCTCGTTGTTGGTGTGGTCGCTGAACACGAGCCAGTGCAGCCGCCCGCGCAGCGATCGCAGACGCCGGTCCGCGAAGTCGTGGCCCGAGTCGTCCGCGCTCTCGTTGATCATCCTGCGGTAGTAGTCGTGCACGCCGCCGGCCTCGTCGCCGCGCTCGCTGTGGCGCGTGTGCACGTGCAGATCGCCCGAGTACCAGTGGTTCTCGCGCACCGCGAGCTCCCAGGTCTGCGCGAGCTCGGGGCCCCAGCCGCCGTCGTCGAGCGCACCGCAGTCGCGCCATGCCTGCCAGCGCAGCTCGAACGCGTGGCAACCGGGCTCGACGTCGGCCAGCTCGAGCACGAGCTTCGCCTCTTCGCGCGCGCCCGAGCCGTCGTCGATCTGCAGCTCCTCGCCGACGCCGACCGACGTACCGGCGAGCTCGAGCCGAGCCCCGCCGGGCGCCGACTCGAGCCGCCACCGCGCACGGTCGGTCGCGCATGCGCCGATGTTCGTGCGCGCGTCGTAGCCGTACGCGGTGTCGGCGAGCGCCATCGCAGGCGGCACCGTGGTGAAGCCGTAGTGCTCGGGCAGCTCGCCGGGCGCGAGCGGGCCGGTCTCGGGCGCGGCGCACACGGGCGGCGGCATGGGCGGTGCGTCGCCCGTGTCGCCGCTGCTCGAGCCCCCGTCGCTGCTCGCCGCGGAGCCACTCGACACGTCCGCAGCCGTGCCGTCGCCCGTACCGGTGCTCGCGCTGCCACCCGAGCTGCCGTTGCCGTCGCCGCTCGTCGAAGTGGCTCCGTGCGACGGACCGGCGTCGCCGCAGCCGATCGCCGTGGCCAGCACGAGCACGCTCCGCGTCTTCGCCGACACCCGTTCGACACGATGACGCACGCGGGCGGAGCCCGTCGAGCGCCGGCTCGCGATCATTCCTTGATTGCGTAGGCCGTCGGCGTGCGCGCGTGGGCCAGCGCGCGCAGCCGCACGCCGGTGCCCGCGAAGAAGCGATCGACGCCGTCGCTCTCGCTCCAGCGCGGGGCCGCGTACTCGTCGAACACCACCACGCCGCCCGGGATCACGCGCGGCCACAACGCCTGCAGCGCCGCGAAGGTGGGCTCGCCGAGGTCGAGGTCCATGTGCAGGAGCGCGATGCGGAAGCCGGGATTCGCTCGCGCGTAGTCGGCTGCGGTCGTGGCGATGTCACCGGCGACGAGCTCGCAGCGGTCCTTCGCGATGCCGGCGGCGGCGATGGCCTCGTGCAACGAGCGTGGCGACGTGCCCGCGTGCGCGGTCTCCTTCACGAACGCCGCGACTGCAGCGAAGTCGGTGCCGGAGCTCGGCGTGGCGAAGGCATCGAACGTGTCGAAGCCGACCACGCGGCGCGCGGAGCCGGGCGCATGGATCTGCAGGAACTTGAGCCACGTGAGCAGGCCCGCGCCCTTGAACACGCCGCACTCGACGATGTCGCCCGGACGATCGAGCACCAGCTTGAAGAAGTCGTAGCGCACGAGCAGCTTGCGCATGCGCTCGAGGTCGGGGCCGAGCAAGAGCCGGTGATAGGCGTCCCAGAGCAGCTGCTCGTCGTCGGGCATGCGGGCGGCGGTGACCATGCCCGGGCTTCGTACGGTCGCCGCGCGCCCGCGCCAGCGGCGGCCCACGGCGGGCCGGCTTCAGAGCCCCTGCAGCTCGCGGAACGTGCGGCCGCCCGGGTCGACGCGGCCGTCGGGGCTGGCGAGGAAGCGCGACTGGAAGCTGCGGATCGCGGCGATCGTCTTCGGTCCGATGAGCCCGTCGGGCGCGCCGGGATCGACGCCGCGCTGCTGCAGGAGCTGCTGCACGAGCAAGACGTCGACCGGTTGGTTGCGACCGTTGGCGCCGACGCTCCCGGTCAGCGTGGGCGCAGCGGGTGCGTCGGCGATCTCCCACAGCGAGACCTTCGACGCGCGCTCGAAGTAGCCGTGGTGCCGACACGTCGAGCCGTTCCACAGATCGATGTGCCCGGTCGCGTCGGTCCAGCCCTCGACCTCGAAGATGATGAGCCCCTGTCGGCCGACGAAGGCGGGCGGTACGTCGCCGCCGCCGGGCGGCGGATAGCCGTGCTCGAGCTCGGGCGGTCCGAGCCGTCGGCGGATCCATCGCGCGAACTCCCGCACCCGGACGGCGTAGTGCATGCGATCGGCGCCGCGCACCGTGATGATCTCGTCGGAGGCGCTGTTGGGGATCGGGTAGCCGCCGTAGTTGAGGCTGCGACTGATCCGGATCACGCAGGTGTTGGTGATCCACGAGACGTTCGCGCCGCCGCCGATCGTCTGCTTCGCCGCATCCGCGCCCTCTCCGGGGTTCGGGTAGGCGTTCCACATGCGATCGAAGCCGGTGAGTCGTGCCACGCGACAGCGACTCTGGCGCAGCGCCGCGCCGCCGCATAGGGCCCCGCCCCGCGATTCGCGGCGGAGGGCAGAGAAGCGCAGCGATTCCAGCCACGTCGGCCCGCTCAGAATGTGAACTTGACGTCGGTTTCATGACCGGCGAAGGTCGGCTCCGAGGCCATGCCGACCGCCGAGACCCGTGTCCGCGTGCCCAGCCAGGAGCGCGCCCAACGAACCCGCGATGCGCTGCTGCGTGCCGGCGATCGCGAGTTCTCGGCGCGCGGCTACGCGGCCACCACCGCGAAGAGCATCGCCGATCGGGCCCGCGTCGCGACCGGCAGCTTCTACCAGTACTTCACCAGCAAGGATGCGTTGCTGCGCGAGCTCGCGGCGCGAAGGCTCGCCACGATCGCCGAGCGCTCGCTCGCATTGCTCGAGCGTGACCCCGAGCCGGCACAGGCGGGCGAGCTCGAGTCGGTCGCGCGTGCGCGGCTGCGTGCGGTCGTCGAGCTGGTGCTCGAGCTACACCGCGAAGATCCGGCGATGCACGCGGTCTTCACCGAGCGCCGCCACGTCGACCGCGAGCTCGACGCGCAGTGGAGCGCCGGCGAGCGCGAGGTCGTGCACCGGCTGGCCGCGCTGCTCGAGCGCTGGGCCACCGCCGCCGACCCGCTCGCACGCGCGTTCGTGCTGTTCGGTATGGTCGAGGGCTCCGTGCACGCGCACGTGCTCGGCGAGCCGATGGTCTCCGACGAACGATTCGTGGCCGCGCTGGTCGACGCACTCGCATGCGTGGCGCGCCCGGCCGGCAACACCACCACCCGCAGCTGAGAGAGGTCGAGTCCCCATGGCAGTCATCAAGCTCAACGAAGAGTGGTCCGAGCTCATGCAGAAGTACGCGCTCGACCACCAGAACAAGATCAACCAGGCCTGCCACAGCGTCGGCATCCCGCTCATCGCGGGCTCGATCCCGGTGGGGCTGACGATCGTCGGCATCCCGCTCGCGGCGGCGATGTTCGGCGTGGGCTGGACGTTCCAGTTCGTCGGCCACGCGTTCGAGGGCAAGAAGCCGAGCTTCGTCGAGGACAAGCGCCAGCTCGTCGTCGGCCTGCTGTGGTGGACGAAGAAGATGGGGCTCGGGCTGGTCTCCACGCAGCCCGTCCGCGTGCCCGACCTCGCCGAAGCCGCGGAGTAGCGTCAGCGCGGCATGTCGGTGCCGCGCACGCGGGCCGACAATGGCTCGACCTGCTCGGGCCGCGCGAACGTGCGCACGAGCTGCAGCATCGCCGCGCGCGCCACCGTGGCCGGCGACTCGTGCATGCCGGCCTTGTGCCACATCACCATGTGGACCTGGCTCATCGCCGTCGCCGTGCGTGCGCACGACTCCGGATCGTCGTCGGAGAGCAGCCCCTGCGCCATCGCCTCGCGGAACGCGGCGATGAGCAGCTGCAGGCCCTGCTCCCACGCGCGCGTCTGCTCCGGCGTGCGTAGCTCGTCGAGCGTGCCCCACGGCACTCGCTCGCGCAGCTGGATCTGCAGGAACGACGGGTGCTCCATGTGCCAACGCAGGTAGCCCTCGAGGCCCGCGCGCAGGCGATCGAACGCATCGCTCGCGCCGAGCACGAGCGCGCCGACCTCCATCATGAGCGCCGTGAGGCGATCCTGCTGCACGGCGCGGAAGGCGTCCCACTTGCCGGGGAACACACCATAGAAGGTGGCGAGCGAGACCCCTGCCCGCTTCGCGATCGCTTGCACCCGTGCGGCGTCGTAGCCCTGCTCGGCGAACTCGAGCTCCGCCGCGGCGACGATCGCCGCGCGGTAGAGCCCGCGCTTGGCCTCGAGCAGCCGGGCCTTGGGGCTCGGCTCGGCGCTGGGGATCTCGCTTGACACCGGGTGATCCGGAGAATAGTAGATTCCCGTATCAGAATCTACATTCTGGTCGCTAGCACCGGCCAGGACCCCGAGGACGGACACCCATGCGCGACACGACCGATCTCTCCGGCCACGCCTCCGGTCCCCCGCCGAGCTTCGACGCCGCCAAGACGAGGCGCCAGAAGGCGCGCGCGGCCGGCCTCGATCCGAACTACTGGTACGCGGTCGAGCGCAGCTCCGCGATCAAGCGCGGCGGCAAGATCGAGGTGAAGTTCCTCGGCCGCTCGATGGCGATCTTCCGCGGCCACGACGGTCGCCTGCGCGGCGTCGAGAACCGCTGCGCGCACCGCCACGTCAAGCTCACCGAGGGTCAGGTCGTCGGCTGCCGGCTCGTGTGCCCGTACCACGGCTGGTCGTACGACGGCGACGGCAAGGCCGAGATCCCCCACGATCTGTTCGGGCACAAGGAGCCGAACATCCGCATCGCGCACGTGCCGGTGAAGGAGCGCTACGGGCTCGTGTTCGTGTTCCCCGGCGATCCGGCGCGCTCCACCGAGCGCGACATCCCGGCGATCCCCGAGCTCGAGGGCAGCAAGCCCTGGCCGCACGCGACCGTGATGTTCGACTGCCCTGGCCACCACTCGATGCTGCTCGAGAACGTGTCCGACTTCACCCACGGCTTCCTGCACCGCAAGTACCAGCCGTTCTCCGGCACCGACGTGCTGCGCTGCGAGGAGGTCGGGGACACGATCGAGATCGAGTACAAGTCGAAGATCGCGGCGGGCCGCTTCCAGAACATGTTCATCAATCGCAGCGACTCCGACTGCGATCACATGCTGGCCTGCTACGACTACCCGTACCACTGGTCGAACACCGACGGCCGCATCAAGCACTTCCTGTTCACGCTGCCGCAGGACGACAGCCACAACCGCCACATCTTCATCTTCTACGTGCGGCCCGACACCATCAAGCTGCCGCTCATCGGGCCGCGGCTGCCGCACTGGCTCGTGTCGAAGATGATGGCCTCGCAGCGGTGGGTCACGCTGCAGCCGCTGCTCGGTCAGGACGTGTGGGTCATCGAGCGCGAGCAGGCCGGCTGGGAGAAGTTCTGGGACAAGCCGGCACCCGAGCTCTCGCCGGTGGTGAAGGCGTTCCAGGACCTCACCATCCGCAAGTGGCAGGAGTACCTCGACAGCCGGCAGGGCAAGGCGGCCGACTGCGGCCCGGTGCTGCCCGCCGCCGATCTGGTGCGCAACGTGGAGGCCAACCGATGAGCGCCGCGAACGACAACGTCGTCGAGATCCATCCCGAGCAGCGCACGATCCGCTGCACCGACCCCGCGGCTCGCGAGGCGCTCGGCACCGTCGCAGTCGACTCCCCCGAGCAGGTGCGCGCCGCGATCGCGCGCGCACGCGCGGCGCAGATCGGCTGGGCCGAGACCGACTTCGCGAAGCGCCGCGCGGTGCTGCAGCGCATGAACGATCACATCCTCGAGCACAGCGAAGAGCTGGTCGACGTGATCGTGCGCGACGCGGGCAAGACCCGCGAGAACGCGCTGGTCGGCGAGATCTGGACGGTGCTCGAGAAGCTGCGCTGGACGATCGCGAACGGCGAACGCTTCCTGCGCTCCGAGCGGGTGTCCTCCGGCCTGCTCGCGCACAAGCGTGCGCGGCTGGAGTACCGACCGCTCGGGGTCATCGGCGCGATCATCCCCTGGAACTACCCGCTGCAGAACATCCTGAACCCGCTCATCCCGGCGCTCATGGCCGGCAACGCGGTGGTGGTGAAGCCGTCGGAGTGGGTCGCGTGGTCGGCCGAGCGCATCGTCGCGATCGCGAAGGAGGCGCTCGTCGCCGAGGGCTGCTCGCCCGATCTGGTGCAGCTCGTGCAGGGCTATGCCGAGACCGGCAAGGCGCTCATCGGCGGTGGCATCGACTCGCTGGTGTTCATCGGCTCGGTCGAGAACGGTCGCCGCGTGCTCGCCACCGCCGCCGAGTCGCTCGTGCCGGTCGTGCTCGAGCTCGGCGGCAAGGATCCGTTCATCGTCTGCGACGACGCCTCGCTCGAGCAGGCCGCCCACGCGGCGCTCGCGGGTTGCTTCATCAACGCGGGGCAGAACTGCGTCGCGTCCGAGCGGCTGCTCGTGTTCGATGCGGTCTACGACGAGTTCGCGGCGCTGGTCGGCGGGCTCACTGCGTCGCTGCGGCAGGGCGATCCCAAGCAGGGCGTCGTCGACGTCGGCGCGATGGTGACCCCGCTGCAGCTCGAGATCGTCGAGCGCCTCGTCGACGACGCGGTCCGCCGCGGCGCGAAGGTGCTCGCCGGAGGCAAGCGCGTGCACACCGAGCAGGGCGAGTTCTTCGCGCCCACGGTGCTCGCCGAGGTGACGCCCGAGATGGACATCATGCAGCAGGAGACCTTCGGGCCCGTGATGCTGCTCTGCCGCGTGCGCGACGAGCACCACGCGATCGAGATCGCGAACGGCACCGGCTTCGGGCTGGGCTCGTCGGTGTTCTCCAAGGACGCGGCGAAGGCCGCACGCATCGCCGCGCGGCTGAACGCGGGCATGACCGCGATCAACGACTTCGGGGGCATGACCTACATGGCCCAGGACCTGACCTTCGGCGGCATCAAGCAGTCGGGCTTCGGGCGCATGAACGGCCGCGAGGGCCTGCGCTCGTTCTGCAACGTGAAGGCGGTGCTCGACGATCGGCTGCCGCTGCACTTCCCCAGCAAGATGTTCCCGGTGAAAGACGGCGACTTCGATCGCATGCGCAGCGTGCTCGGGCTCGTGTACGGCCGCGGCATCGGCAAGCGCATCTCGGCGCTGGTCCAGCTCGTGCGCGGACGCGGACGCAAGGAGAAGCGCGCGTGAACGACCGCTTCGACTACGTCGTGGTGGGCGGCGGATCGGCCGGCTGCATCGCCGCGGCGAAGCTCGCCGAGGATCCGGCGCTGAAGGTGTTGATGCTCGAGGCCGGTCCAGCCGCCGAGGATCACCCCGAGACGCTCTCGGCCGACGGCTACAAGTACGCGTTCGCGAACGACGCGGTGATGTGGGAGCGCTTCACCGTGCCGCAGCGCCACTGCGGCGATCAGCGCGTGTTCGCGGGCACCGGCTCGGTGCTCGGCGGCAGCGGCTCGGTCAACGGCATGGTCTACACGCGCGGCGCGGTGCAGGACTACGCCGAGTGGCCCGAGGGCTGGCGCTGGGACGACGTGGTGCCCGACTTCGAGCAGATCGAGGCGGTGCTGCGTCCGCGTCCGCGTCCGCCCACGCGCTGGGCCGAGGCCTGCATTTCGGCCGCGGTCGCATGTGGCTTCGAGCGCCGCGAGAACCTCAACGACGGCATGCTGAGCAACGTCGTCGGCTACGAGACGATGGCCTACGAGGGCGATCGTCGACGGAGCTCGTACGTCGGGTTCATCAAGGACGCGCCGCCGCGGCCGAACCTGGTGATCTCGCCGAAGAGCAAGCTGCACCGCATCGTGTTCGACGAGCACAAGCGTGCCGTGGCGGTGGAGTACGAGAAGGACGGTGTGCACGTGCGCGCCGACGTCGACCGCGAGGTCGTGCTGGCCGCGGGCGCGCTCGAGACCCCCAAGCTGCTCATGCTCTCGGGCATCGGCCCCGCGCAGACGCTGCGCGCGTGCGGGATCCCCTGCGTGCACGAGGCCCCGTCGATCGGACAGAACCTGCACGACCATCCCAACGTGCCGCTCTTCTTCGTGTCGCGTGGCCACGTCGACTGCCAGTACCCGCAGCTCTACAGCTTCTATCGCACGCGGCCGTCGGCCGACCTGCCGCCGGGGCAGAGCGACACCTGCTACGTGTTCTGGCCCGCACCGTCGGCGATGAAGCAGGCGATGCAGCGCATGCTGCCCGGCAAGGTGCTGCCGCCGGGGCTCTACGACGGGCCGCTCAAGTCGGCGATCCGCGGCAGCCTCGACATCGCGTTCGGCGTGCCGGGCGTGAGCACGATCGTCGACCACCTCTACGGCATCGTCGTGATCCTCGGCAAGCCGAAGAGCCGCGGCAGTGTGCGGCTCGGCGGCGCCGATCCGCGCACGCCGGCCGTCGTCGATCCGAACTACTTCGGCGACGCGGGCGACATGCAGACGATGGTCGACGGGATCCGGCTCGCGCGGAAGCTGAGCAAGAGCGGTGGGCTCGGCGCGTGGCGCAGCCAGGAGCTGATGCCGGGCGTCTGGAACCAGAAGGACGACGCGCTGGCGAAGTGGGTCGGCGGCAACGCGATCACCACCTATCACTTCGCCGGCACCGCCCGCATGGGCACGAGCGCGAGTGCACCGGTCGACACGCGGCTGCGGCTGAAGGGCGTCACCGGCGTGCGCGTCGCCGATGCCTCCGCGGTGCCGTTCACGCCGGTCTCGGCGATGAACGCCCCGAGCATGCTGGTGGGCCTCCGCGCGGCGCGGTTCATCCGCGAAGAGCGGGCTTAAACCGTCCCCGTCGCGGCGGAACCTGGGGATCGTCCGAAGGGCGATCCCCATGTCCAGACCCGTGTGCATCTCGTCGCTGCTCGCCGTGCTCCTCGGTTGCGCGGGCGATCCTCCGCCGGAGTCGATCGCCGAGCTCGAGGCCGACGCCGAGCCCACCGACTCTCCGTTCGCGCCGTCGGGCGCCTACGACGTCGTCGTGACCGTGCTCGACGACGACTGCACGCCGGCGCACGCCGTGCCGCCGCCGTGGCAGGCGCGCGTGCTCGTCGCGGCCGAGCGCGGCAAGGCCAAGGTCAACCTGCCGCTCTCCGCCCTCTCCGCGATCGGAGCCGCACCCACGCTCGCGCGCAGCGACTTCCGGCTCGAGCCCGGCTACTCGGTGCAGCACCGCCGCACGCCGCAGCTCGGCTGCGACGCCTACACGGTCGACGCGACGATGGAGCTGGTCTCCGCGTCGCCCACCGGCTTCGTGATCGAGACGACGCTCGTCTACGGTGACGCTGCGGCATGCAGCGCCGCGGGCCCGAGCGGGTGCACGAGTCGCGTCGCGCACACGTACACGCTCGCACGGTCGATGTGCCCGGCCGAGTGCAGCCGCGGCGAGCACATGGTCGCGCCCGGCGAGGACGTCGGCGTGCCGCACTGGGAGATCGACTGCCGCTGCCCCGAGTAGCTAGCGCTTGCGCACGGTCACGCGCTGCACGCTGTACTGGCTGTACATCGTCGAGTCGCTGTCGAACGAGAAGTGGTAGCCCCACTTGCCCACGAACTGATCGTCGTCGACGTCCCAGCTCGCGACGTACCACTGGTCGTCGCCCCACCGCGAATCGGCAGGATCGCTGCGGTTCCCTGCGAATGAAGCCTTCACTCGCCTCGAACGGGCGCTTTCTTGCCGGTTTCGTGGATGGCGCTGCCGCGCATCACTGCGGCGGACGCGGAGCGGGGACCTCGTTCTTCACCGGCGGCAGGGTCTGCAGGTACGCGAAGATCGCCTCGAGATCCTCGTCGGTGTAGTTCGCGACCAGCTTCGCCGGCATCGGCGGGAGGATCGGTCGGCCCTTGCCCATGTGCCGTCCGCTGCGGATCGTGTCGATGAACGTCTGCGCGGTCCAGCTGCCGAGCCCCGTCTCGGGATCGGGGGTGAGGTTCGCGGTGAACGTCACGCCCCACGGTCCGGCGAACGCGGTGCCGGTCGCTCCCATGACGCCGATCCACGGACCCTCCGGCAGTGCGGGCGGCGTCGGCATGACGACGTCGGCCGGGTGACCCGAGAGCATGCGCGTCATGTCGGGCGCGGGCCCGCTCGCGGTCATCACGATCGGCGTGTGGCAGTCGATGCAGAGCCCCGCATGCACGAGGTACTTGCCGCGCTCCACCTTGCTCTGCGCATCGGCGCTCGCAGTGGAGGCCGCGGGCTCGGCGGCGGAGCTGTTGCCACAGCCGACGACGCCGGCGGTGAGGGTGGAGACGAGCGAGACGATGATGGCAGCAGTCTTCATGGTCGAATTTCCTCGGGTGCGGACGGACTACGAGCGCGGAGCCGCGAGCTCCGCGATCCAAGCGCCGACGAGCGCGACCGCGTCGTCGTCGACGACACGGGTGCCCAGCGGCGGCATCTGGTGGACGACCTCGCGCGAGCGCATGCGGCCGAGCAGCACGCTGTGCTCCGGCTCCCCGGCGACGATGCGATCGTGACGTGGATCGCTCGGCGCGCTCGGGAGCGGTGCGCGGCTACGACGACCGACCGTGGTCGCGATCGCCACGGGATTGTCGTCGTCGAGGTCGGGCGCCGAGTGGGGCGCCAAGTGGTGCGAGAGATCCATGCCGAGCGGCGCGAGTGGGCCGTCGTCGCGGTGGCAACCGCCGCAATTGCCGTGCAGGTAGCCCCGGGCAGCGCGCTCGCGGGGGCTCGCGGCGGCGATGCGCGGGGCTACCTGCAGGCGCTCGAGGTCGCCGACGATCCGACCCGCGGCAAGCAACGCGGCGAGATCGACGGCCCCCTCGGGCACCAGCTCGGCATGGGGGGCGAGCGGATCGCGATCGGAGGAGAGCTGCAGCGCGGAGAACCCGAGCACGGGTCGCGTCGCGTCGTGGCATGCCGTGCAGTCGGCGAGGCCCGGCACGACGTGCTGCGCACCGCCGGCCAGCGCGACCGCAGGCGCGACGGCGTCACCGCCCGTGGTCGCCGAGAGCGTCGCGCTGCGACCATCGGCGCTCCACACGTAGGTCGCATAGGCCCAGCGTCCATCGGCGCCCAGCTGCATGTAGCGGGTCTCGACGACGCGGCCGCCGAACGTGAACTCCTTCCAGAGCTGCGTGCCGGTCGGGAACGACCACGCATCGGGATCGCTCGCGTCGATCACCGCGCCCGCGGGGAGTCGGATCCACCGACGCTTGGTCGCGCCGTCGGACCACAGCGGATACTGCGGCACGAACGGCTGCACGTCGTCGGCGACGATGCGCTGCTCGAAATCGGCGAAGAGCCCGGTATCGCGCAGCTCGTGCGGAACGACCGCGGGCGCCGGGCTCGGTGCGGCGGCCGGCGCATCGCGATCGCAGCCGAGCGCGAGCGCGAGCGCGCCCGCGAGCGCCAGCGCGAACGTGCGCGAGCACATCAGCGAGACGAAGCGGGAGCGAGCGAACGAGGCAGCCATCGCCCCGTTCGTGTAGCTGCCCTACCGAATCCGTCGCGGCGACGGCTGCGAAGCTGCAGATCGAGACGCGACGTGACGCACGGGCGTCAGCCGGTCGTGCCGGTGCCGCCGCTCGTGCCGCCGGTCGTGCCGTCGGTGCCGGTGCTCGCGCTGCTCGTGCTGCTCGTGCCGGGGACACCGGTCTCGGTGCCGCCGGTCATCGCGGTCGAGTCGCCGGTGCCGGTCTCCGAGCTCGTGGGCGGTGGCGTGAAGTCGGGCGCGCCGCAGTAGCCTCCGCCGCCGCTGCTCTCGCCGCCCGTCGACGTGTCGGGGGGATTGCACACGAAGCGCGGCGCGCAGTCGCGATCGTCCTCGCAGGCCGTGCCCTCGAGGAACTCCGCGCGGAAGCACGACGCGAGCACGAGCGGGACGAGCAGGAGGACGCGCCGCATCAGAACCTCACCGACCACACCGCACCTGCACCGCCGCGCGAGAGCGCCGGTGCGACGGTGTGCTTGCGCGGCCGCGAGGCCGAGGCGAAAAGACCGATCGCGGCGCTCAGCACCACGCCCGCGGCGACGCCGGTCCAGATCGCCGCACGGTTCGCGCGACGACCGTCGGCGACGAGCTCCCGCAGCTCGGTCGCGTCGTGGGCGGCAGGATCGTCGCCGACCCTGCGCTCACCGTCGCGCTCGAGCCGTCGCGAGCGTGCGATGTAGAACGCCATCGTGCCGGCGAGCGCGAGGCTGCCGGCGAGCACGACCGAGCCCGCGACGATGAAGCCCACCCGCGCGCCCCGGGTGTGGCCCGGCGTGATCGCGGGCGTGGTGTCGACGGGTCGCGCGGGCGGCGGGCTCGCCTTCGCCGGCGCGTCGGTCGTCGGCGGAGTGTCGGTCGCAGGCAGCGTATCGCTCGCTGGCGGAGTGTCGGTCGCAGGCGGCGTATCGCTCGCAGGCGGCGTATCGCTCGCAGGCGGTGCGCCCGTGGCAGGCGGTGCGTCCGTCGGCGGCGTCGCGTCCGTCGTGGGCGGTGTGCCCGTCGTCGGCGCAACGGTCTCGCTCGCAGGCGCGCTGCTCGGCGACGTCGTCGGAGCGGCGGGCTTCGCCGGCGCGCCGGCGAGCGCCAGGCACACCGCGCTCGTGACAGCGAATCCAGCGGCGCTCATCGCAGGGTCCGGATCACTGCGCCGCCGCGGCGTCGTCGTTCGCGCTCTTGGGCACCTGCACGAGCACGTCGCGCTCCACCATGCCGCGCTCGGCGAAGAACTCGTACGCGTCGCGCACGGCGTCGGCGATGTTGGTGGGCCGCCAGCCCAGCTCGTCTTTCGCCTTGCTGGTGTCGGCATGGCGCTGCATCGTGAGGATGCGGATGGAGCCGGGCGTCAGCCGCTGCGGCACGTTGGGGAAGAAGCGCGACAGCGTGCCGGAGTAGATGCTGGAGACCGCCGACATCAGGCCGGCGGGGATCCGCAGCGGCTTGCTGCGCGGGCCGACCGTGTCGCGCCACATCTCGATCAGATCCGACAGCGTGTGGAACGCGGTCGCGAACACGTACTTGTGGCCCTTCTTGCCGCGCTCCATCGCCGCGACGTGGCCCTCGGCGATGTCGCGCCCCGCGACGAACTCGAAGCCGCCCGGCACGTAGGCGCGCACCTTGCCGCGCGTGTAGTCGCACATCGTGCGGCCCATCCGCGAGGGGATCCAGTCGTGCGCACCGATGCACGAGCACGAGGTAGCGATCACCGCATCGAGCCCGTCGGCGACGACCTTCAGCATCTCGTGCTCGGCGAGCGCCTTGCTGCGCGCGTACGGCAGCACGGCGCTGTCGTACGGCCAGTGCGGCATGTCGTCGGTGGAGGGCTTGCTGGGATCGTCGGGGTCGTAGCCGACCGCGGAGAACGAGCCGGTGAGCACCGCACGCGCGACCCCGGCCTTCAGCGCCGCACGCATCACGTTGCGCGTGCCGATCACGTTGATGCCGAAGATGTCCTTGTACTCGTTCGCGCTCGGGCTGAGGATCGAGATCTTCGCCGCGACGTGGAACACGCGCGTGCACCCGGCGACCAGGCGCTCCATCGCCTCCGGATCGCGGATGTCGCCCTCGACGAGCTCGACCGCGAGCCCCTCGAACGGACGACGGTCGCCGCCGGGCTCGACCAGGCACCGCAGATCCTGACCGTCGGCCAGGAGCCGACGCACCAGGTTGGCGCCGACGTGACCCGAGCCACCGGTGACGAAGACCTTGCCACGAGGGATCGAGATCGGGCTCGTGCTGCTCACGAGGGGGGGTTACCACCGCCGCGCGGCCGGTGTCCACCGCGCACGCGGTTGCGGCCGCAGCTGCCCGCCCCTATCCTCCCGCGCTGACGATGTCGCGAAGTGGCGAGCATCACACCGCGATTGCGCGAGCGGTCGAGGTGCTGCGTGCCGGGGGCCTGGTCGCGTTCCCGACCGAGACCGTCTACGGGCTCGGCGCCGACGCCGAGGCGCCCGCCGCGGTGCGTCGGATCTTCGCGGTGAAGGGCCGTCCCAGCGGACACCCGCTCATCGTGCACATCGCCGACGCCGCCGCGCTGGACGCATGGGCCGACCCGGTGCCCGAGGCCGCGCGCCGACTCGCCGCCGCGTGCTGGCCCGGCCCGCTCACCATCGTGCTGCAGCGCTCGTCTCGCGTCTGCGACGAGGTCACGGGCGGGCTGCCGACCGTCGGTCTGCGCGTGCCCAGCCATCCGCTCGCGCAGTCGCTGCTGCGTGCGTTCGGCGGCGGCATCGCGGCGCCGTCGGCCAATCGCTTCGGCGCGGTGAGCCCGACCACCGCGGCGCACGTGCGTGCCGATCTCGGCGACGACGTCGAGCTGGTGCTCGATGGTGGCGCGTGCGAGGTCGGCGTCGAGTCGACGATCGTCGATCTGTCGCGGGGCGACGACGACCCGGTGCTGTTGCGCGCGGGCGGCATCGATCGCGAGACGCTCGCGCGGGTGCTCGGCCGTGACGTCGCGACGGCCGGCGACGACGCCGTACCGGCGTCCGGACGACTGGCCTCGCACTACGCACCGCGTGCGAGGGTCGAGCTCGTCGCCCCTGACGCGCTCGAGCCGGTCGTCGCCGCGCTGCGCGGCGAGCGAGTCGGCGTCGTCCGTCAAGGCGGTCACGGCGGTGCACCGCGCTGGCACGACAGCGGCGATCGCGTCGACGTCGAGCTCGGCGATGCGGCGGCGGTCGCCCACGATCTCTACGCGACGCTGCGCGAGCTCGACGCCCGCGGTTGTACCGTCATCGTCGCCACGTTGCCCGACGAGCACGGGCTCGGGCTCGCGGTCGCCGATCGTCTGCGCAAGGCGGCGGGCCCACGCGACCGACCCGATCGCGGCACTTGACCTCGCCGCGGGCGCGGGCGACAAACCCGCGGGCATGACCACGCTGTTCGATCCCGACGAGCTGCACGCCATCGCGCGCGAGCACATCGGCGCGCCGATCGAAGAGATCCTGCCGCGCCTGCACGCGCAGCTGCGTGATCGCTACGGCGATCACATCGCCGCCGATCCGCCGTGGATGCTCAACAACGCCGGCGGCGCGATGGGCACCATGTGGGTGCTGCATTTCTCGATCACCGAGTACCTGATCGTGTTCGGCTCGCCGATCGGCACCGAGGGTCACAGCGGTCGGTTCTGGGCCGACGACTGGTTCGTCATCCTCGACGGCGAGCAGTGGGCCTACGAAGCCGGCTCGACCTCGCGCCAGGTGTTCAAGCCCGGCGATCGCCACCACATGCCCCGTGGGCACGCCCGCGGCTATCGCATCCCCGATCACTGCTGGGCGCTCGAGTACGCCCGCGGCATCATCCCGTCGATGCTGCCCTTCGGCGTGGCCGACGTTCTGACCTCCACGCTCGACGTGCGCACGCTCGCGCGCACGTTCTCCACGGCGGCGACCTCGGTCGTCCGCGAGCTCCTGCGCGGCAAGATCTAGGCGCGACATGGCGGGCGCGTCGCCCGAGGCAGTGCATGCTGGTCCCGTGGGGATGGTCCAGGTCCGCGGTGCTCGCGAGCACAACCTGAAGAATGTCGACGTCGACATCCCGCGCGACGCGTTGGTCGTGTTCACCGGCGTGTCCGGCTCCGGCAAGTCGTCGCTCGCCTTCGGCACGCTCTACGCCGAGGCGCAGCGCCGCTACCTCGAGTCGGTGTCGCCGTACGCACGCCGGCTGTTCCAGCAGATGGACGTGCCCGCGGTGGAGTCGATCGAGGGGCTGCCGCCCGCGGTCGCGCTGCAGCAGCAGCGCGGGATCCCGACCACGCGCTCGTCGGTCGGCAGCGTCACGACGCTGTCGAACCTGCTGCGCATGCTCTACTCGCGCGCCGGCGACTACCCGCGCGGGCAGGAGCTGCTCTACGCCGAGTCGTTCTCGCCGAACACGCCGCAGGGCGCATGCCCGACCTGTCACGGGCTCGGCCGCATCTACGACACCACCGAGCAGTCGATGGTGCCGGATCCGAAGCTGACGATCCGCGAGCGTGCGATCGCTGCGTGGCCCACCGCGTGGCACGGACAGAACCTGCGCGACATCCTCACGACGCTCGGCTACGACGTCGACAAGCCCTGGCGTGAGCTGCCGAAGAAGGAGCGCCAGTGGATCCTCTTCACCGACGAGCAGCCGGTCGTGCCGGTCTATGCCGGCTACACGCCCGCCGAGGTGAAGCGCGCGCTCAAGCGCAAGGAGGAGCCCAGCTACATGGGTACCTTCACGAGCGCGCGCAAGCACGTGCTGCACAGCTTCACCACGAGCGACAGCCCGCGCATGAAGGAACGCGCGGCCCGCTTCATGATCAACGCCGAGTGCTCGAGCTGCCACGGCAAGCGCCTGCGCAAGGAAGCGCTCGCGGTGCGCTTCGCCGGGCTCGACATCGCCGAGATCGCCGGGCTCTCGCTCGGCAAGCTCGATGCGCTCTTGCGGCCCACCGCGCGCGGGGAGGCCCACCGCAAGGACGCCGCGCGCCATCCCGAGAAGGAGGTCGTCGCGCAGCGCATCGCCGAAGATCTGTGCCGGCGACTCGACGCGCTGCTCGGGCTCGGGCTCGGCTACCTCTCGCTCGATCGCAGCACGCCGACCTTGTCCCCCGGCGAGCTGCAGCGCCTGCGCCTCGCCACTGCGATGCGCGCGAGCCTGTTCGGCGTCGTGTACGTGCTCGACGAGCCCTCGGCTGGCCTGCATCCCGCCGACACCGAGGCGCTGCTCGACGCGCTCGGGGTGCTGAAGGCGGCCGGCAACACGATGTTCGTCGTCGAGCACGAGCTCGACGTGATCCGCCGCGCGGACTGGATCGTCGACGTCGGCCCGGATGCGGGTGAGCACGGCGGGCGCATCCTATATAGCGGGCCACCCGCCGGGCTCGCGCACGTCGAGGCCTCGCGCACGCGCCGACACCTCTGCGATCCACCGCCGGCCCCGCCACGCGAGCGCCGGCAGCCGGCCGGATGGCTGCGGCTCGAGGGCGTCACGCGCAACAACGTGCGGAAGCTCGACGTCGAGCTGCCGCTCGGCGTGCTCACCACCGTCACCGGCATCTCGGGCTCGGGCAAGTCCAGCCTCGTCGCGCACGCGCTCGTCGAGCTGGTGTCGGCCGCGCTCGGGCAGCGCGTCGAGGACGACGACGACGACACCGAGTCGCTCGAGCACACCGCGGTGCGCACCGAGGGCGGACGCATCGTCGCGGGGATGGAGCACATCGGTCGGCTGGTGCGCGTCGATCAGCGCCCGATCGGTCGCACGCCCCGCTCGAACCTCGCGACCTACACGGGGCTCTTCGATCACGTGCGTCGGATCTTCGCCGGCACCCGCGCTGCACGTGCGCGCCGCTGGGACGCCGGTCGCTTCTCGTTCAACGTCGCGAAGGGTCGCTGCCCCACGTGTCAGGGCGAGGGCTCGGTCATGGTCGAGCTGCTGTTCCTGCCCAGCGTGCGCACGCCGTGCCCGAGCTGCAAGGGCGCGCGCTACAACCCCGAGACGCTCGCGGTCCACTGCCGTGGCCGCTCGATCGCCGACGTGCTCGCGATGACGGTCGACGATGCCTGGGAGTTCTTCGCGGACGAGCCCGCCCTCGCGCGCGGGCTCGGCATCGTGCGCGAGGTGGGGCTCGGCTACCTGCGGCTCGGCCAGCCCGCGACCGAGCTCTCCGGCGGCGAGGCGCAGCGCATCAAGCTCGCCACCGAGCTGCAACGCGTCCAACGCGGGGACTCGCTCTACGTGCTCGACGAGCCGACGACGGGCCTGCATCCCGACGACGTGGAGCGCTTGCTCGTGCAGCTCGAGGGGCTCGTCGCGGCCGGCAACACCGTCGTCTGCATCGAGCACGACATGCAGGTCATCGTGCGCAGCGACTGGGTGCTCGACATCGGTCCGGGCGCGGGCGACGAGGGCGGCAAGGTGGTCGCGGCCGGCCCTCCGCACGAGGTCGCCCGCGTGGCAGGGAGCCGCACCGCACCGTTTCTCGCCCGCGCGCTCGGTCACCAGTAGCCGATGCAGCACTGGTAGATGACTTCGCTCGCGACGTCGCTCGAGATCACGACGCCCTCGAACGCGAAGCTACCGACGACGTCGATCTCGCCCGCGGTGCCGTACAGGCTGGTCGCCGGGCTGGCGCAGCTGCCGGTGCCCTCCACGAGGAACATGCCCGGCGCGAGGACCTCGTTGCTGGTGACGTCGGCGGTGCAGTCGTCCGTGAACCAGAAGTCGGAGCCGCTGCCGTTCTGCAGATCTTCGAAGAGGTACACGCCGGTCTCGACGGACTCGCCGGTCTGCGCCGCATCGATCTCCAGCGAGATGCCGACGCCGAGCGACATCCGCTCGTCCTGGAACATCATGAACGTGGAGCCCGAGCTCGTGCTGCCCGAGAGCGCACCGCAGGTCGCGAACCACGCCGAGCCCTGCCAGTCGATGCTGTCCTGCACGTAGCCGTCGAGCTCCATCGACAGGTGCGAGTCGGCATCGTCGGCACACGCACCGGCGCCGTCCCAGCCGTCCTCGGCGCCCGCACCCTCGGCGAAGATCCAGTCACCGGCGTCGAGGCAGCGCGGATCGTCGCACGCGGCCGGCACGTCGGTGTCGGCGTTCCCGCTCTGCACCTCGCGCGTCTGCTGATCGCCACCGGGCAGATGCGCCGTGACCTCGACGCGGGAGTCCTTGCGGACCGGCACACAGAACTCGCCGGTGTCGCCGGCGACCGCGGCCGAGTCGCCGCTGTAGTCGAGCCCGCGCGCGATGATGTACGCGCCGGGGATCGGATCGCCGCTCTCGTCGATCACCCGGCCCTTCACGCACGTGGCCTCGAGCGGCTGGTCGCAGTTCCACGGCGAGAGGTGCGTGATGGTGCCGACATACACGCCGCGCTCCGCATCGAGCGTCGCGACGCCCTCTTCGGTCCACTCACCGGTCGCGTCGTCGAAGCCCCAGAGCGCGATCGTGGCGGGCGGCTCGGCGGGCATCGGATCGGGCAGCGGGAACTCGACGACCACGCCCATGCCGTCCTTGATCGTGAGATCGGTGTCACCCTGCCGCACCGTCACGTCGACGACGCCGAAGGTCTCGAGCTGCACCGTCTCGCCGCCGGCCGTGCGCGCGCGCCCGTCCCCGGGATACGCGGCGAGCTCGGCTGCGACGCCGGGATTCAGCGGCGTCAGGTGCACGTCCACCATGCCGGCGACCGCGTTGCCCTGGCGATCGACGAACGCGCCGGGCATCGCCTCGATGCTCGCACCGCGCATGCCCACGACGTTGCCACCGGCATCGCTGTCGAACGGCAGCGCGGGCGCCTCGCCGAGCAACGTGACGCGCAGCGCCGTCGGACCGGCGGCCACCTCGACGCGCTCCAGCCCGCGCACGTAGCCGGGCTTGCGGAACTGCAGCACGACCTGCTCGCCCGCACCCGCGGCGACCTCGAAGCGGCCCGACGCATCGCTCGTGCCGATCTCGGTGCCGTCCTGCACGACGATCACGTCGGCGAGCCCCGCTCCACTCGCATCGAGCACGGTGCCGGCGATCCGCGGCGTGCGATCGACCGGCGCATCGTGATGGAGGTCGAAGTCGGGCACGCACGCGAGCGTCGCGAGCATCGCAAGCTGCGTGGCGAGCGGGATCGAGAGGCCGAGCGAGCTACGAGAGGTCCGTTGCATGGGTGCCAGAGACCCGGTGCCCGTGCGTCCGATTCAGCGCGCGGCGCAGAATGCAGCGCTCGCTGCAGGCCCGTGGCGCCTCGACTACGGCGAACGCTGCAGTCGTGCGCCGGAGCAAAGCGGCTACGCCGACAGCGTGAACCAGAACGTGGCGCCGGCCCCGGGCTCGCTCTCCGCCCACACGCGCCCGCCGTGCCGCTGCGCCACGCGCTCGACGGTGGCCAGCCCCACACCGGTACCGGGCAGGTGCGCCGCCGTCGAGAGCCGACGAAACGGCACGAACAGCCGCGAGGCCTCGCGCATGTCGAAGCCGATCCCGTTGTCGCGCACGAAGAACGTACCGTCCTGCTCGACTCCGACTTCGACGAACGCATCGACGTCGTCGCGCGCGAACTTCCACGCGTTGCCGAGCAGGTTGTCGAACGCGATCCGCACGAGCTGCGGATCGCAGTGGGCGTGCAGGCCCTCGTGCAGGCGCAGCTCGACCCGACGCTCGGGATGCACGGCGCGCAGCTCGTCGAAGGCGGCGAGCACGATGGGACCGAGCTCCACGTCGCGCGTCTGCGGCTCGGCCCGACCGATCCGGCCGAGCTGCAGCAGCGCGTCGATGATCGTCGACATCTCGCCGGCCGCCGCGCCGATCCGCTGCAGGTGCTTGCGGCCTTGCTCGTCGAGCTGGGGCCCGTAGTCCTCGAGCATGATCTCGCTGAATCCGCTCACGGCGCGCAGCGGTGTGCGCAGATCGTGCGAGACGGAGTAGCTGAACGCCTCGAGCTCGCGATACGCGTGCTCGAGTCGGATCGTGATCTCGGTGAGCTCGTCGGTGTGCGCGGCGAGGAGCTCGGCCCGCGCACGGTCGGACTCGGCCTGACGTCGCTCGGTCACGTCGCGGATGAAGCCGTAGAACACGTCGCCGGCCCCGCTCGGCGCGGCGACGATGCTGACCTCGGCCGGGAACTCCGTGCCGTCGGAACGCCAGCCCGGCAGCTCGAGCCGGCGCCCGAGCACCTTCGGCACGCCGGTGTCCCGCAGCCGCTCGAGCCCGCGCGCGTGCGCTCCCCGTAGCCGCGGGGGCACGATGACGTCGGCGAGCGTTCGGCCGAGCACGTCGCTGCGCGCGTGCCCGAAGATCGCCTCCGCGACGCGGTTGAACTCGACGATCCGCCCGGCGGCATCCATGCCCACGATGGCATCCAGCGCCGAGTCCAAGAGCGCGCGGTATCGTCCTTCCGCGTCGCGCAGGGCCTGTGCGAGCGCCTCCTCGTCGTGCGACAGCGCCACGTCGCCACGCATCGTACCCGATCGCCTGCACTCGGGTAGACTCGATGCGTGCCGCAGCAGGAGCAGCGGCCGCAACTCGTCGCGGCCTTCGATGGACTCGTCGTCGCTTGCGCCGGCGATGTCTTGTTCGCGCTGTGGCAGAAGCCGGCCAGCGCCGCTCGCCTCGACTGGCTCGAGCAGCGCATGGAGGCGATGGCCTCCGACTACGACACGTTCGTCGTCTGCCAGCTCATCCTGTCCAGCTCGACGCCGCCCGATGCGGCCCTGCGCGCACGCGTACGCGAGGCGATGCGCCGCTTCGAGGGGCGCATGCGCTACCTGATCTCGGTCCCGCTCGGTGACGCGATCTGGATGGGCATCGTGCGCGTGATCATGCGGGGGATCGCGATCATCAGCGGCCACGCGGCGACGAGCAGCGTCGCTGCCACCGCCGAGGAAGCGCTCGAGCGCATCGCCTGGGCCGCGGGCGGACGCACGCCCGATCGCGACGCGCTGGTGGCAGCCGTGCTCGCCGCGTGCAGCGAGCTCGGAGTCGCTCGCGCCGAAGTCGGGCTCTGATACGATGCCGGCTTCGGCCGATGCCCGCTCGCAGCGATTCCTCCGCGATCCGGCGCGCGCTCGTCGGGGCACTGCTGTTCGCCGCGTGCCGCTCGGACGCACCCGCCGTCGCGGCCAGCGAGGAGACCGCGACACCGGCCCCGACCAGCACGGACGCCGACACCCCGGACGAGAGCACGGGCGCCACCGAGCCGCCGCCGGCCGAATGCACCGCGCCCATCGTGGGCGAGGCGCCGCTGCGGCGGATGAGCGCGGTCCAGTACGCGAACACCCTGCGCGATCTGTTCGGTGGCGTCGTCCCGCCGAGCGTCGCCTTCCCCGCGACGATCCAGGGCGAGCTCTACACCAACGACCTCGACGCGAACCCCGTGTCGCAGCTCGGGGTCGAGCAGATCATGGACGCCGCGGAGGCCGTCGCGCTCGCGGCCGGCGAGCACCACGCGGAGCTCGGCGTGTGTGCCGGCGCGGCGCTCGAGCACGACTGCACGCGCGCCTGGCTCGAGCTCTTCGCGGCGCGGGCATGGCGGCGGCCGCTCGCCGACGACGAGCGCAGCTCGCTGCTCGGCCTGTTCGACTCGCGCGCGGCGCTCGGTGACGCGACCGACGGCCTCGTCGCGACGATCACGGCGATCCTGCAGTCGCCGAGCTTCCTCTACTTCGTCGAGGCCGGCAGCGCGCGCGACGTTCTGCCGGCAGACATCGTGGCGGTCTCCGATCACGAGCTCGCGACACGGCTGTCCTATCTGATCTGGGACACGATGCCGGACGCGGCGCTGTTCGCCGCCGCCGAGGCCGGCGCGCTCGCGACCGCCGACGGCCTCGCCGAGCACACCGAGCGGATGCTCGACGACCGCGCGCGCAGTGCTCCGGCGCTGGCTCGCTTCTACGTCGAGTGGCTGGGGGTGGTGCCGCTGCGCGCCGCCGACAAGGATCCGCTCGCGTTCCCGGAGCTCGACGATGCGCTGGCCGCCGCGATCGACCGCGAGCTGGCGAGCTTCGTCGAGGGCGTCGTGCTCGGCGACGATCCCCGCCTCGCGACCCTGTTCACCAGCGCGCGCACGCGCATCGACACCTCGCTCGCGGCATTCTTCGGCGTCGATCGCCCGGCCGACGGTTGGGTCGAGCTCGATCCGGGCCAGCGTGGCGGGTTGCTCGCACGTCCGGCCGTCGCGGCGCGCCATGCCGCCCGCGACACCACCTCGCCGACGCACCGCGGCCTGCTCGTCCGCTCGCGCATGCTGTGCGAGAGCATCCCGCCGCCGCCGCCCGGCGCGATGCAGATGGTCCCGGAGCTGCCGCCCGACGCCACGACGCGCGAGCGATCGGCGGCGCTGGTCGAGAGCAGCTCGTGCGGTGGCTGCCACGCGCTGATGGATCCGATCGGGCTCGGCTTCGAGCACTACGACGCGCTCGGCCGCTGGCGCGACGTCGACGACGACGGCCGCACGATCGATGCGTCCGGCGAGCTGGTGGGTGGCGCCGGACCCTTCGACGGCGTCGCCGAGCTGCAGGCGCTGCTCGCCGAGGACGACGCGGTGCGCGACTGCTTCGTGCAGCACTGGGTGCGGCACGTGTACGGCCTCGCCCCCGGCGAGCTCGATGGCTGCGTCGTCGCCGAGCTGCGCGACGCGTTCGCGGCGAGCGGCGACGATCTGCGCGAGCTCGTGGTGCTGACCACGACGTCCGACGCGTTCCGCTTCCGTCGGGCGGAGGCGCCGTGATCCGCCCTGGTCGCACGCCGCTGTCGCGACGCACGCTCCTGCGCGGCGCGGGCGGGGTCGCGGTCGCGCTCCCGCTGCTCGAGTCGCTCGCGCCCCGTGCCGCGCGGGCCGGCGGCGCGCCGAGCTTCGGCTACATCCAGATCCACGTGCCCCAGGGCACGCGACCGAGCGCATGGACGCCGGCGGGCAGCGGCCGCGACTTCGTGCTGTCGCCGATCCTGCAGCCACTCGCCGACCACCAAGGCGACATCGTCGTCGTCTCGGGCGTGCACAACCAAGTCGCCACCTTGCTCGAGGGCGCGAACGCCCACGGGATCTCCGCGCGCTCGCTGTTCACGTGCATGCCGTTCGCCGAGAGCATCGCCGAGGACGGCTCACTCGTCCCCGGCCTCACCGACGGCAACGGCGGCGGCATCTCGTTCGATCAGCTGATCGCGTCCCGCATCGGCGCCGGCACGCCCGTGCGCAGCCTCGACTGCGGCATCGGCGAGGACTCCGGGCAGTGCCAGTCCGGCTTTGCCGGTCCGTCGGATCCGGTCGGCTACGAGCACGATCCGCGCGCGGCGTTCGAGCGCATCTTCGGCGGCTTCGAGCCCGACGGCCCCACGACGATCGCCAAGCTGCACGCGAGCCGACAGAGCGTGCTCGACACCGTGTTGCACGATTTCGATCGCGTGCGCGCGAAGGTGGGCAGCGCGGACCGGGCGCGACTCGATGCGCACGCCGAGAAGATCCGCGAGCTCGAGCGCCGACTGGCCTCCACGCCCGAGCCCGGCCCCGCGTGCACCGTGCCGGCGCTGACGCTGCCCGACGACTTCGACCCGCTCCACTCCGACTACGACGACGCGAGCATGCCCGCGTTCATCGATCTGATGGTCATGGCCTTCGCGTGCGGGCTCACGAACGTGGGCACGCTGCACTTCACGAACGCGAACGACCCGCGCTTCCCGTTCCTCGGCCTCGACATCCCGGCGGCGTTCGGCACCTGGCACACGATGATCCACGACGGCCCGAGCTCGGGCTACGAGCCGACCATCGTCGCGGCGATGCAGTGGTACTCGGCGCAGCTCGCCTATCTGCTCGATCGCCTTGCAGACACGCCCGACGGCGACGGCACGCTGCTCGATCGCGTGCTCGTGCTCGCGGCCTCGGAGCTCGGTGACGGGCAGCTGCACAGCTTCACCGAGCTACCCATCGTGCTGGCCGGTCGCGCGGGCGGTCGGCTCGAGACCGGCCGTCACGTCGTCGCGAGCGGCACCGATCTCGGCGGCTTGTTCACGGGCCTCCTGCAGCTGCTGGGCTGGGACGACGAGAGCTTCGGCTGGCCCGACGCCTGCGGCGCGCCGCTCGTGCTCTGACGCGGCGCGGGGCCGAGACCGCTCGCGAGCGCCACAGGCGGGCTTTCGCGACGAATCTGCACATCTGCCACCTGCGGGCCGATCCGGGCCACGCGCGCGGCCGTACCGGCTGGCGAACCCGACGCTCGATGGCGTCGGCGGCCAGGAGACGCCCACCCCATGGGATCAGCACATGAGCAGCGCACCCGAACCACCCCTGCGGTGCGGCGTTTCCTGGCTCCCTTCGCGTTCTGCTCGGCGCTGACGATCCCCGCCCTCGCGGGCGCCCACATGGGCAGCAGCAAGTCCATCGAGGCGCGCATCGGCGAGAGCGGTGCGGAGCTGAGCGTGCAGGTCGACACCGTCGACGCCGCGCTCGCGCTCGGCCTGCCGGTCACCGCCGACGCCGATCGGCTCGCGCGTCACGACGTGCTGCTGCGCGGCTGGCTCGCGGCGGGCATCGTCGTCGAGGGCGAAGGCGGCCCGTGCCGCGGTCGTGCGCACGCGCCCAGCTTCACCGAGACCGACGACGGCAAGCCGGTCGTGAAGGTCGCGCTCGACTATGCGTGCCCCGCTCCGAGTGGCGCGCTCACGCTGCGCGACGAGACCGTGTTCGCCGAGGACCCCGATCACGAGACGTTCGTCTCGGTGGTCACGCCCGACGGCCGCGAGACGCACGTGCTCCGCGGCGGTGACCGTCAGGTCGCGCTCGGCGCGATGGCCTCGCCGCTGCAGACGCTGCGCGCGTTCGTGCGTGAGGGTGCGATCCACCTCGTCACCGGCTACGACCACATGCTGTTCCTGCTCTCGCTCGTGCTGTCGGCGGGGATGCTGGCCAAGGTCGCCGGCATGCGTCGCTCGCTGCGCGACGTGGCGTTCGTCGTCACCGCATTCACGATCGGCCACAGCCTCTCGCTCGTCGCCTCCGCGCTCGGCTGGGTATCGTTGCCGTCGCAGCTCGTCGAGAGCGCGATCGCGGCGTCGATCATCGTCGTCGCGGCGCTCAACATCGCCAGGCCCGAGGCCCGCGTGGCCAAGCCCTGGATCGCCGGCGCCTTCGGCTTGATCCACGGCTTCGGGTTCTCGTCGGTGCTCGCGGACGTCGGCCTGCCCAGCGCCCATCGTGCGCTGGCGCTGTTCGGCTTCAACGTCGGCATCGAGCTCGCTCAGCTCGCGTTCGTGGTGGTGGTGATGATGCCGCTCGTATGGGCCGCTGGTCATCGCCGCTACCCGCTCGTGGTCGTGCGCGGCGGCTCGCTCGCCATCGCAGCCTGCGGCTGCGTGTGGCTGGTCGAGCGCGGCCTCGGCCTCTGATCTCCCCCACCCCGAATCGATCTGGACGAGGACGACGGGGCGCGTGCCGAGGGCGGCGCGCGCTCCCTTGGAAGAGGACGCATGCAACACAGACACGACAACAAAGTGGCCCCATGGGCCCTCACGGGGGTCCTCGCCACGGCCCTCGGGTGCGGGAGCGGTGGTGGCGACAACCTGCCCGATACGGCTCCGACCGTGCTCGAGCGAGTCGCCGACAGCGGCTTCAAGAACGCCGGCGCGGTGGCGGTCAGCCCCGATGGCGAGACGTTCTACATCGCCGCGTACGACGACATGCAGACGCCGGGCATCTTCGCGATCGACGTCGCCGCGAAGGTGGTCGATCCGATCCATGTCGGAGCGCCGCTGCTCTACCCCTCGGACGTCGCGACCTCGTGCGACGGCAACACGCTGTTCGTGACCGACATGGGCATCGCGCCCGCGGCCTACGAGATCGGTGGCCCCGACAAGCAGCTGCCGACGCAGGAGAAGGGCGGCATCTACACGCTCGATCCCGATGGCGGCGCGCCGTCGCAGCTGCAGGCGAGCGGGCTCTTGCGCGCAGCCGGCATCGTCGTCGGCGACGACTGCGACACGCTCTTCGTGAGCGGCTGGACCGACGCGAACGAGCCTGCGGTCTTCACCGTGCCGACCACCGGCGGCGCTGCGAAGGTGTTGCACTCCGGCGAGCCGCTGCGCTCGCCGACCGGAATCCACGTCGACGCGCAGAACGTATCGTGGGTGATGGACCACGCGGCCCGCGGCGATCAGGGCGAAGGCAGCCTGTTCGCGGTCAGCCTCGCCGGCAAGGTCACGCCGGTCGCCAGCGGGCTCGGCATGGGTCGCCATGGCGGCGTCTCGCTCGCACCGGGTGGCGTCACTGCGGTCATCCCCGCCAGCAACGGCGAAGGCAAGGCCTTCCTCGTCACGGCGAACACGTCGAGCGGTGACAAGCAGGTCATCGACACCCCCGAGCTGCAGGAGCCGACCGGCGTCGCCGCAGCGAAGAATGCCCCCGTGATGGCGGTCGCCACCGAGAACGCCATCTACAGCGCCACCTACGAGTGAAGACGAACGGAGATCAGAGGACATCATGAAGACGCAATCCACCATCCTGCTCACGACCCTGACCGCCGCGGCCACACTCGTCGCCCTCCCCGGCACCGCATCGGCCTCGAGCCACCGCGAGGCGCCAGCGATCGGCGAGGACCAGTTCGCCGACAACACCGACGTCTACACGTTCATCAGCCCGAACAACCCCGACCGGCTGGTCATCGTCGCCAACTACGTGCCGCTGCTCATCCCGTCGTCGGGTCCGAACTTCTACAAGTTCTCGGACAACGTGCGCTACGAGATCCGCATCGACCACGACGGTGACGCGCAGACGGACATCACGTACCACTGGGCGTTCCACACCACGGTCGCGAACGGCGGCACGTTCCTCTACAACGTGGGGCCGGTCGACAGCCTCGGCAGCGCGAACCTCAACGTCCGCCAGACCTACGACCTCTACCGCTCGTATCCGCAGGGCGTCGCGAACAACCGCGTCGTCGAGCAGATCGTCGACGAGGGTGTGGTCGCGCCGTGGTACGTCGGCGACCGCTCGTTCCCGAACGACAGCTACGAGGCGATCGCCCAGTCGGCCATCACCACCGCGAGCGACGGCTCGCAGGTGTTCGCCGGCCCCCGCGACGAGCCGTTCTTCGTCGACCTGCACGTCTTCGACCTCCTCGGGGTCGCGGGCGCGCCGACCACCGACGGCGTGAACGTCATGTCGATCGTGCTCGAGGTGCCGATCACCAACATCGCGCAGTACCAGCAGCGTCCGGCCGACGCGAACGGGCTCAACGCGGTCGCGGGCGTGTGGGCACGTGCACTCCGTCCGATCGTCACGATCCGCAACGGCAACCAGGACGACGGCAACTTCGGCGGCTGGCAGCAGGTCTCGCGCCTCGCGACGCCGCTCGTCAACGAGGCCGTGATCCCGCTGCAGGACAAGAACGCGTTCAACCGCGGTGCACCGGTCGACGACGTCGCGAGCTTCGGCTCGTACATCCTCAACCCGGAGCTTCCGGGTCTGCTGAACGCGGTGCTCGGCGCCGGTTGTGCCCCGACCCCGCAGGGTGGCCGCCTCGACATCGTCGGCATCCTGTCGCCGAACGGCACCGCGCCCGCCGACCTGATGCGCATCAACATCGCACAGGGCCAGACCTACGCGAACTCGGGCTTCCCGAACGGTCGGCGCCTCGAGGACGACGTGACCGACACGCTGCTCACCGTGCTCTGCAACAACGGTGGTGCGGTCGGTGACGGCGTCGACAGCAACGACCTGCCCTTCTTCGACCAGATGCCGTACCTCGCCTCGCCCCACTCGGGCAACCCGCTCTGAACGCACCCGTGGCCCCCCCACGTCCGTGACGTTGGACGGCGCGTCGGTCTCGACCGACGCGCCGTTTTTTCGTTTGGTTTCAGTTGACGTTCGTGGTGCCGACGAAGAAGGGCATGCCCGCGATCGGGAGCGCG
>CAZFKC010000001.1:185767-188512 GCA_964519175.1 uncultured Nannocystaceae bacterium | reverse complement strand
TCAGTTGACGTTCGTGGTGCCGACGAAGAAGGGCATGCCCGCGATCGGGAGCGCGCCGCCGCACTCGAAGGCGGTGCACTCCGTGTCGGTGCCGTTCTCGCCGCAGCCGTAGTTCGCCGGCGGCTTGTTCCCGTTGTCCTCGGTGCGTCCGACCCGGAACGTGACGAGCTGCTTGCCGTGGAAGTCGGCGACGGTGACGACCGGCCCGCGATCGTTGGCGTCGACGCGCACCGGATCCTGCAGCCGGGTGTCGCGCAGCCGCGTGGTCACGGTCGCCTCGGTCTCGCCGACGTGCACCCACGCCACGCTGCGATCGCCGCGGCTCGCCACCACCGCGTCGTTGTTCCAGCCGAGCAACGACATCGAGGTCAACGTCTCGCCGACCTCGAGGCTCGCGAGCAGCGTGATGCTCTCGGGCGGAACCGGCCGTGGATCGTTCGCGAACCCGGTGATGTCGAAGAAGTGCAGCGTGCCGGGTTGGTCGGCGATCCAGGCCTTGAACGGCTGGCCGAGCCCCGGGCTGTTGTCGGGCATGTTGCCGACGCGCACCACCGCGGGCTTGTCGACGTCGAGCGTCGCGACGACCTGCGGCGCCATCTCGGGGTTCGACTCGAACGAGAACGGCCACACTTCTTGGTTCTTCGCGAGCTGCCAGTCCTCCTCCGCGCCGAAGTAGACCTTGCGCACGAACTGGAAGAGCGGCGTGAGATCGATGAACGTGGCCTTGCCCTCCCAGCGCGAGATCGCGACCGCGTGGCCCTTGGTCGGCACCCAGCGCTCGTAGTCGTCGCGCGCGAACGCCTGCCGCACGGCGGGATCGTCCATCATCCCGCCGAACTCGTTGCCGATCGCGTGCCCGCCCGGCGTGCCGCCGTTGTTGCCGTTGGCGGAGATGCCCGTCGGCGTCTTCATGTCGGGCAGCTCGACGTAGCCGAGCAGCTGGATGTTCGTGAACCCGCCTTCGTTGGGCAGCGCGAAGTACGGCACGCTGAACGCCGCGGGCTGGACCGCCCGCAGGGCGAACACCGCGATCTTGCCGGCCAGCGCATCGGTGTCCCAGATCGTCACGAGCGCGAGCTCGTTGAAGAGCGTGAGCGAGACCGCGGTGGGCACCTCGTTCGGCGGCAGCTGGAAGTACGGCTTCGTGTCGCCGGCGGTCTGGTTGCCGGTCGCGGCGACGAGCCCGTCGGGAAAGATCATGATGCCGGCGTTGGTCTCGTGCATCTCCGACTGCGAGAAGCCGTTGGGCATCGCGACCGTGCGCCCGAGCGCGCTGCTCCATACCGCGATCCCCGGATCGGGGTGCGGGCCCTGCAGCCATCCGCCCGACACCGGCGCCTCGCAGATTCGCCCCGACTCGTATGCGTACGTCTGCACGCGATCGACCCCCGGATCGGTGGGATCGTCGGGCGCGTAGAGCACCTGACCCGCGGTCGATCCGTAGTCGCAGCCGGAGGCGCACGTGCCCGACAGCTCGTGCGTCGGACACAGGTACCAGCCGTCGGGGCTCGGCATGTGCGGCGGCTCCCAGGCGGTGGGGCGATCGTCGGGCGCGTCGGGATGCAGCGTCGCGAAGTCGGGCCCGAGCCGGCAGTCGATCGTCTCGCGATCCCAGAGTCGTGCCTGGCGCACGTACTCGTCGGCCACGAACGTGTCGTCGCTCGCGAAGATCGCACCGCCGCACGCAGCGAAGTCGGGCTCGCGCGCATCGATCGGCGCGCCGCCGCTCTCGCTGCCGTCGGCCGCAGTCGCGCTCGCGCCGGTGCTGCCGCCATTGGAGACGTTGCCGCTGGTCGCTCCGTCCGACCCGCCGCCGTCCGCGTCCGCATCGGCGCGCGTGCACGACGATGCGATCGCGGCCACGAGCCCCCAGTAGGCGATGATGATTGGTGTGCGTGCGTGCATGCTGCCCCCGTCGTTCACTGCCGGCCCAGAGCTCGGATGGATCACGATGCTCGCGTGACGCCGTCACGGCTGGTTCTGAGGCGAGCGTAGCGCGTCGCTCGTGTTCCGACTGAGTGGTTTTTCAGCGCGCCGACGAACGGCACCGCCGTCCGACGAGTGCCGCGTCGTTGTAGTAGTTCATCGCGTCCACCGCGTGGCCGTTGGCGAGGATGCGCTGCTGTCGCGAGCCGAGCGCGAGCGCGACGCCGACGAGGCCGAGCCCGATCCCGGTGCCGATGATCGCACCTGCGGCCTGGGGATCCCGGTGCACGAGCGGGATGCCGCCCAGCGCCCCCAACGATGCGACGCCGAGTGACCCACCGATGATCGCGAGCGCGCGGCCGGCACGGGCATGGCGACGCGCGCGGCGGGCATGACGGCCCGCCTCCTCGACGCAGCCGACGTGGGCCTCGAGCCCTTGCCAGCGCGGCTCGCTCGCGACGGTGTGATCCCCGGCGCGCATCTCCAACCCGCCGTCCTGCGCGAGCACGAGCTCGTCGCCGTACAGCCGATACGGCGTGTACTGCGTCGTCGCGCAGGCACACGAGAGCACGACGAACAGACTCGGCCAGCGGCGTGTCATTGCGACTCTCCTCGTTCCACGGCGCACCGATCGGGCCGGCGCAGCTCGTCGTTGAAGGTGTTGATCGCGTCGATGCTCGCGGCGTTGCGCGTGGTCGTGCCCACCGGCACGAACGCCAGCGCGAGCGCCGTCGTGGCGAGCCCGGCCACGATCACGGCAGTGACGGCCGCGCCCGCGACCAAGCCCCCGCCGTCGTCGTCGTCCTCCTCCTCGCGCTC
>CAZFKC010000001.1:171240-185667 GCA_964519175.1 uncultured Nannocystaceae bacterium | reverse complement strand
CTCGCCTGCGGCAGCGGGGTCTCGACCGGGAGCTCGGCCCGCGAGCTGCCGTCGCACGCCGGCAGCGTGCTCGGCCCGACCGGCACGATCGTGCGCCCCATCCACACCGGACGCATGCGTGCGTCGTCGGGCGGATGGTACTGCGACTGGTAGCCACATCCGAGCGCGCACGCGAGCGCCATCCCACGACACCACCGCATCGAGTCGGTATACGAGCGTCGCGACGCCCGGGTAGTGGTGCGCCGCACGGTGCTCGACCGTGCGGCGGATGCAACACGGGTGTCGGAACGATGCGACGCCAACCGGGAACGCTCGCGTCGGCGTGGGTACTCCGTGCTGCGGGTCGCCGTGACGTCGCAGCTCTTCGAACCGATGCCCACCCCGCAGAAGCACGCTTTCGAGCGTGCCTACCTCGCGCAGCTGCGGGCCAACGACGGCGAGATCGACCAGCCTCGGCGACAGCTCCGGCGCCGCGAGTCGCTGCTGCGCGAGCTCGTCGAGCATCCCGTGGTGCTCGGCGGCGCACCGCCGGTCGAGCAACGCGTGTTCGATCGCCACCACGTGACCGCGGCGGTCGCCCCCACGCTCGACCCCGCCGTCGTGTGGGCCGTGGCCACCGCCAAGGCCAACCTCAGCGAGCGCTACGCGATCGAGCTGCAGCTGCAGCGCAGCGCCGGCGGCGACCTCGACCCCGACGATCCGCAGTCGTACATCGACCTCGAGGAGCACTACCACACGCGCATCCTCGCCGATGCGCTGGCGACGATCGGGCTCACGGTCACCTTCGGCGCGCCGCCGCTCGCGATGCGCATCCTCATCGCGATCATGATCCGCCTGCCCCGCGCCGTGGCCAACGTGGTGATCCTCGCGGCCGAGCTCGGCGGTGTCGTGTTGTTCCGGCTGCTGCTCGAGCGCGCACGCTCGCTGTTCGCGGACGAGCCGCGCGCGCTCGCCCGCATCGAGGCGCTCTTCGGGCAGATCCTCGGCGACGAGATCGGACACGTGCTCTTCGTCCGCGCCAGACTCGGGCGCGTGCGGCTCTGGCTCGCGCGACGGCTCTTGCGGGGCGTCGCGGCGCTGTACGTGCACGACGTGCCGGAGCTCGAGCGGCTGTTCGGCGCCGGCACGCTGCGCGAGCAGCTGCTGCGCATCGATCTCGTCGAGCTGCAGCGCATCCACCCCGACCCGGTCGCCGCGGCCCGAGTCTTCGCCGTGCTCGGGCTCGAGGCCGACGTCGCGGGCCCGCGCGCGGAGGCGTGCTGAGCATGGCGGCCCGCTACGCGCGAGGTTGGTACGGCGTCCTGCCCAGCCACGAGCTCCCGCGGCGCGGCGTACGTGCGCTGCGTTGCTTCGGTCGCGAGCTCGCGCTGTTCCGCGGCGAAGACGGGGTCGCGCGTGCGCTCGACGGTCACTGCCCGCACCTGGGTGCCCACCTCGGCACGGGCACGGTGCACGGCAACACGCTGCGCTGCCCGTTCCACGGCTGGTCGTGGGACGGCGGCGGACGTTGCACGGCGATCCCGTACGCGAAGCGGATCCCCGCGAACGCCCGAACGCAGGCCTGGCCGGTGGACGAGAAGAACGGGCTCGTGCTGCTCCACCACGACCCGCAGGATCGACCGCCGCGCTTCGAGATCCCCGACGTCTTCGCCGAGCACGGCGGCATCTCGGCCTGGCGCCGCGTCGGTGCCCGCCGCTTCCGCATCGAGGGCGGCTCGGCCTACGACGTGCTCGAGAACGCGGCCGACAGCGCCCACTTCGCCCGCGTGCACGGCACCGGCCCCACGGAGACGACGCTCGACATCGACGGCGATCGGGCGCGGACACTCTCCGTCACCACCGTGCGCATACTCGGGCTCGTCTCGCTGGCGACCGAGCTCGAGACGATCCACGTGGGGCCCGGCTTCGCATCCGTCCTCCTTCGTCGCGGCTTCGAGCTGATGGTGACGTCGTCGACGGTGCCGATCGACGAGCAAGCGATCGCGACCCAATTGCTGTTCTGGGTGCGCCGCACGAAGAACCCCGTGCCGTGGATGCTGGGCAAGCTCGTGATCGCGCCCGAAGCCCAGCGTCAGTTCGCCGAGGACATCCCGATCTGGACCCACAAGCGCCACTGGGAGCGGCCCGTGCTGTGCGACGGCGACGGGCCGATCATGAAGCTGCGCAAGTGGTACCGGCAGTACCTCGACGACGCGCCCGCGACGTAGCTAGGCACCGCGGCGCAGCGACTCGTCGTCCCACGCCGCATCGCGCTGCTCGTACACCTGGGGATCCTCCTCGCGCATCAGCCGTTCGGCCTCCTGCATGCCGAGCCGCACGCGTGCGAAGCGTACGTCCTCGGTCTGATCCCAGATGTCCATGAGCTCGGCCAGCTCGCGCTCCTCGTGCGCGCGCCAGCGCTGCGCGAGCCGGTGCGCCGTGTGGGCGCGATAGCCGAGCGCGCGCAGCGAGGCGACGCCGGCCTCGAACGCGGCGGCGAACGTCTCGCGGTGCACCTCGGTGACGCCGGCGCGGCGCAGCTCGATGTAGTGCGGACGATCGCGGGCCCGCGCGATGATGCGCAGCTTCGGATAGTACTGCCGCACCGCGTGCACGACCGCGACCGCACGCTCGGCGTCGTCGATCGCGAGCACGAACAGATCCGCGCGTCCGCAGCCCGCGGCCTCCAGCAGATCGAGCCGCGACGCGTCGCCGTAGTGCACCTTGATGCCCAGCCGCCCGAGCACGTCGACCATCTCGGGGTCGAGGTCGAGCACCGTCATCTTGATGCCGTTGGCGCGGAGGATGCGGCCGACGATCTGCCCGAAGCGGCCGTAGCCGGCCATCACCACGCGGCCCTCGCTGTGCTCGATGACGTCGTGCTCGCGGCGCGCCCCCTGCTCGGCCACGGCCGGCAGCACCCAACGCTCGAGCACGATGAACAAGAGCGGCGTGATCGCCATCGAGATCGCGATCGCGGCGACGAGCCGACTGCCGAGATCCGTGTCGAAGACGTGGGTCTGTTCGCCGAACGAGACCAGCACGAACGCGAACTCGCCGATCTGCGGCAGCGCGAACGCGAGCAGCCAGCGTGCCCGACGATCGAGCCCGTGCGCACGGCCGAGCACGTACAGCACGACGCCCTTCGCGATCATCGTCACGAAGACGATCCCGAGGATCGTCACCGGCTCGGCGACGAGCAGGCCGAAGTCGATCTGGGCGCCGACGGAGATGAAGAAGAGGCCGAGTAGCAGGCCCTTGAACGGCTCGATGTCGGACTCGAGCTCGTGGCGGTACTCGCTGTCGGCGAGCACGACCCCCGCCATGAACGTGCCGAGCGCCGCCGAGAGCCCCACGTACTGCATGAGCGCCGCGATGCCGACGACGATGAGCAGCGCGAACGCGATGAAGGACTCGCGCAGCCGTGTCTGCGCCAGGAACTGGAACACCGGGCGCGCGAGATAGCGGCCGGCGAGCACGATCGCGGCCACGGCGGCGAACGACGCCAGCGCCGACTGCCACGCGGGTCGGGCATCGCCGACGACGTCGGCCGCCAGCCCGCTGCCGAGCAACGGGAACAGCGCGAGGATCGGGATCACCGCGATGTCCTGGAACAGCAGCACCGAGAAGCTGGCCTGCCCGCCGGGGCTCTTGAGCAAGCCGCGCTCGCCGAGCGACGCGAGCACGATCGCGGTCGACGACATCGCGAGCACCAGGCCGATCGCGAACGCGGGCTTCGGGGCCACGCCGAGCAGCATCGCGAGCCCGGCGACGGCGGCCGCACAACCGACGACCTGCAGCCCGCCGAGCCCGAGGATCGGCCGTCGCAGCTCCCAGAGCAGCGCGGGCCGCAGCTCGAGCCCGACGAGGAACATCATCATCACCACGCCGAACTCGGCGAAGTGCATCACCTCGTGGCCTTCGGTGCCGACGAGGCCGAGCACCCACGGGCCGATCGTCGCCCCGGCGAGCAGATAGCCGAGCACCGCACCGAGCCCGAGTCGCTTCGCGACCGGCACGAACACGACGGCGGCGCACAGGTACACGACCGCCTGGCCGAGCAGATCACCGGTCATGGTCCCTCCACGAGCGCGAGCTCGCTGCCCGGCTCGAGCTGCTCGGCCGCGGCCGCGCGCGCGAGATCGAGGCGATCGTCGCGGAGCGCGACCAGCACGCGACGGTAGCTGCTCTGCAGGCCCTCGATGCCGAGCTCGGACTCCGGTCGCAATGCACCGTGGGCGACGAACGGCGCGAGCCAGCGCATGCCACAGAGGCTGGCGGTCTGCTCCCAGGGCGCGAGCAGCTCGCGCACGCTGAAGCGGTTGTAGCCCTCGCGCCGGTACGCCGCCGCCGGCCCCCCCGTCGTGATCGCGTTGAAGGTGATCTTGCCGGCGAGCATGGTGCCGTTGTCACCGTAGGCCCAGCCGTGCTCGAGCACCATGTCCTGCCACTGCTTGAGGATGGCCGGCGTCGAGTACCAGTAGAACGGGTGCTGGAACACGATCACGTCGTGCGCGAGGAGCAGCTCCTGCTCGCGCGCGACGTCGATCCACAACGTCGGGTACTCCTCGTAGAGATCGTTGATGGTCACACCGGGCAGCGCGCGCGCGGCCTCGAGCAGCGGGCGTCCGACCCGCGAGCGTTCCACCACGGGGTGGGCGAACTGCACCAACACGCGCCGGGGGTACGGCTTCGCATCGGCATCGGGCGGAGGGCTCGCCATCCGGCGCGAGGATACGCGATCGGGCGTCCGTCCCGACACGCCGAGCGCGGCGCTGCGTCACGCGGTCGCTTCGACGTGGGTGATCGCGCGGCGGAGCTCGGCGAGCGGGGCGCGCTCGTCGAAGGTCACCTTGCCGTCGGCGTCCCGTACGACACCGAGCTCGGCGAAGAGCGCGTCGAGCTCGACGTCGCCCGGCGCGAGCGCGAGCTCGCGATAGACCCGCGTGATCGCGGTGCTGCCGGTCGCCGCTTCGGCCGCGTCGAGCACCTTCGCGGTCGACCAGTTCACCCGCCCGTTCGCACCGATCGACGCCAGGTGCAGCATCACGTCGCGCAGCGACTTGCGCCCCTCGGTCTCCTGGCGCAGGCGCAGATCGGCCACGAGCCAGAACACGGCGCCTCCCCAGTAGGTGCGCCCCCAGGTGTGCGTGCGATCGAGGCCGCGATCGCCGAGCGCCGGGCGACCGTACGGCATGCTCGCGGTCCAGCGCTCCCACACGCGCTCGTGCGTGATGTTGCCGGCGCGCGCACGGACGATCGGCTCGAGGTACGTCGACAGTCCTTCTTGCATCCACCGATGCCGCGAGTGCAGATCGGGGAAGCACGCGTGCAGCATCTCGTGGACCATCGTCCAGTCGTTGCCGAGCGAGCGGTCCGAGGTGCGTCGGCCGCAACGCACGCGGATCCAGCGGCCGTCCTGGTGGCTGCCGAAGCCCACGGTGCCCCCGCCCGACGCGACGATGGTGATCTCCAACGACGGCACGGGCAACGTGCCTGCGAAGTAGTCGGCGATCATCTGCGCGCTGCGCTTCGTCCACGTCTCGAAGCTCGCGAACGGCAGCTGCGGCTCGCCCTCGATGACGAGCTCCAGCGCGGCACCGCCGACCGCGATCGTGCCGATGCGGCGATCGGGGTCGCTCGCCGGCTCGTGCGCGGGCATCCGGCTGTCCGCGAGCTGGGGCCCAGCGGTCGCTGCACACGCGACCAGCGTCGCCCCGAGCCCGGCGAGCACGAAGCGTCGACGGGTCACCTCGCGATCGATCGCTGTCAACGGAGCCGAGGTTACCGCACGCTGAATCGCTCCAGATCGTCCCCGGTGGCTCGTGCGTTCGAGCCGCCCATGCGCACCCTGCACCTGCCGATCGCCGAGCCGTGCCACGAGGACTGGGAGGCAAGGACGTCGCAGAGCAGGGTCGCTTCTGCCAGAAGTGCACGAAGCCCGTGCACGATCTGTCGAGCATGACCGAGCCGGAGGCGCGGTCGCTGTTGCGCGCGCGCGCGGGCGGACGGATCTGCGTGCGCTACGAGCACGACGACGCCGGCAAGATCCGCTTCCGCGCGCCCGCGGACCTCGCCCGCGCCGCGCTCGTCGGCGTCGCGCTGGCCGCATGCGCACCGCACGAGAGCCCGCGCACCGATGCCCGTGCGACGCAGTCGATGGACGTGATCACGCCGACGCCAGCGCCGGTCGCGGTCACACCGATCGCGGCGCCGCCCGAGCCCGAGGTGCGCGCGGTGAAGGGCGAGCTCGCCGAGGTGCCACCGCCCGAGGTGCACGTCCGCAAGGGCGACGTCGCGGTGCCGAACGAGCCCTGCGATCCCCCGGCCGTCGCCGCGCCCGAGCCGCGGCCCGTGCATGCGCGGATGGGCAAGCCCGTCCTGCGCAGAGATGGCGAATTCTAGGCTTCTGCGCGCTCCTCGAGCCCGCGACGCCCACGGCAGAACGCCGTGGGCGTCGGCGCGTTCGTAGGGCCATGCGCACGATTCACCTCCCGGTCGCCGAGCCCTGCCACGAGCGGTGGGACACGATGGATCCCGAGGCCCAGGGCCGCTTCTGCCAGCGCTGCAGCAAGTCGGTGCACGACGTGTCGAGCATGAGCGAGGACGAAGCGCATGCGTTCTTGCGCGAGCGCGCGGGCACGAAGATCTGCGTTCGCTATGCGCACGACGCCGCGGGCAACGTCCGCTTCCGTCGTCCCGCCGCGCTCGCGATCGCTGCGGTCGCGCTCGCCGCGTGCACGCCCCACGATGCGGGCAACGGCACCGCGCCGCTGTCGGGCGCGCCCGGCAAGCGCATCGATCTCGATCACCTGCTCGACCTCGATCTGTTCGAGCACGAGGAGCAGACGGTCGGCGAGCTGATCGCCGAGCCGATGCCGGAGCCACCGAAGCCGATCGAGCCGCCGAAGCCCGTCGAGGTCGAGCCGCCGCCGCCCGACGTCACGCACATGAAGATGGGGATGGTGGCGGTCCAGCACGAGCCGTGCGATCCGCCGACGACGCCGGGCGGCGCGACGTCGGAGCTGCCGCGCTGGCACGAGGGCATGCGCTGAGCGCCGCTGCGCGCGATGCGGATTCGTACGCGTCGGCGGCCGAGGACATGCGCAGCGATGTCACGCTTCGCTACCTCGCTCGCGTGACCGACGTCGATCGACGTTCGGTACGTCGTCCGCCCGACGGGTCGGGGGCCACGTCGATGAGGGGACGCGCGCTCCGTTTCGTTACGCGGTGACCGCTGCCGAGCACGTGCACGGCGGGCTCGCGCGTGCGCGCGCGACTGCTACGAGGACGGGGCCAAGGCAGGCCCGCATGACCTCGCAGCCCGCTCGACTCCTCGCGCTCTTCGCCGCGACCATCGCCCTCTCGTCCCTGTCATCCGTCGCGTGCACGACGCCGAACGCGTCGCATTGCGGCAACCGGGACGGCGACGACACCTGCCTGACGGCCGATCCCGATCGCCCCTACTGCAGCGTGTGCGTCGCCGAGAACGACGGCTGCGTCGACGCGCCGGTCTCCGAGACGTGCCGCCCCAACGTCGGCGGCGAGACGCTCGCCGAGGGCTCGGGCACCGACGCGACGATGACCGGGACCACGGTGTCGAGCACGACGCTCTCGTCCACCGGCGATCCCTCGACGACCGGACAGACCAGCACCACGGCGTCGACCACGAGCCCGACCTCCACGACCGCGTCGAGCACGACCGCGGACGAGTCGGAGACCGCCGCGCCGGGCGACACGACCGCCGGCGAGTCGAGCGGTTCGCCGACGACCGGCGTGACGGACTCGCCGACGACCGAGGGCAGCAGCGGCGAGGAGGCCAGCGAGACCTCCACGAGCGCGACCTCCAGCGATCCGACCACCGAGGGCAGCGGCGCCAGCGAGGAGAGCACGACGGAGCCGGATGACTGCGGCAACGGTGCGCTCGACCCCGGCGAGCAGTGCGACGGCAACCAGCTGAACGGCACCACGTGCGCGGGGCTGCAGGCCTTCATGAGCGGCACGCTCGCGTGCGACGACGCGTGCAACTTCGACACCTCCGCATGCACGGCCTGTCTGCCCGGGCTCGGCATCTGCTCCGCTCACGACGACTGCTGCTCGCAGAACTGCACCGGCCTCATCGTCACCGGCGTGTGTGCGGGTTAGCCGTCAGCCGAGCCCGAGCTGCCGCGCGATGATCAGCTTCATGATCTCGCTCGTGCCGGCGTAGATCCGCTGCACGCGCGCGTCCATGTACGCGCGCGCAATCGGATACTCGAGCATGTAGCCGTAGCCACCGAACAGCTGCAGGCAGGCATCGACCACGCGGCCCAGCATCTCGGAGTGCCAGAGCTTGGCCATCGAGCACTCCTTGACCAGCGGCGCACCGGCGATGTGCTCCTGCACGAGCCGGTCGGCGAACGCTCGCCCCGCCTCGATCTCGGCCGCACACGAGGCCAGCACGAACTGCGTGTTCTGGAACTTCGCGAGCGGCCGACCGAACGCGTGGCGCTGCTGCACGTAGGCGATGGTCTCGCGCAGCGTCTGCTCGGCAGCGGCCTGCGCCATGATCGCGACGACCAGCCGCTCCTGCTGCAGCTTCTGCATCAGCATCACGAAGCCCGCCCCCGGCGGACCCAGCCGGTTCGCGACCGGCACACGGCACTCGTCGAAGAACATCTCCGAGGTGTCCTGCGCCGCCATGCCCATCTTCGCGAGCTTCTTCCCGCGCACGAAGCCGGGCCGATCCGCCTCCACGACGACGAGCGAGATGGCGCGGTGCGGATCGCCGGCGTCCTGCTCGGTCTTCGCCGCGACGATGCAGAGATCGCAGAGCTGCCCGTTCGAGATGAACGTCTTCGCACCCGAGAGCACGTAGTCGTCGCCGTCGCGCACGGCGGTGGTGGTGATCGCGGCGAGATCGGAGCCGGTGTCCGGCTCGGTCATCGCCAGCGCCGTGACGAGCTCGCCCGACGCGCAGCCCGGCAGCCAGCGCTCGCGCTGCTCGTCGGTGCCGAAGCTCGCGATGTACGGCACGATGATGTCGGAGTGCAGCGCGACCGCGAAGCCGGACTCGTGCACGCTCGCGAGCTCCTCCATCACGACCACCGAGTGGCGGAAGTCGCCGCCGGGGCCACCCCAGCGCGGCTCGAGCCACGGGCACAAGAGCCCGGCCTCGCCGGCCTTCCGCCAGGTCTCGCGATCGACCATGCCCTCGTCGCGCCAGCGCTCCTGGTGCGGCACGACCTCGCGCTCGATGAATCGCCGCACCGCCCTGCGGAACAGCTCGTGCTCGTCGTCGAAGAGGGTGCGGCGCATGGTGGCGGCAACGGTAGCCGAGCCCACCGCTCGGCGTCACGTGCTCACGTCTCTTCGGTCTCGATCCACTTCGTGACGCGCGGCGGACGATAGGCGGCGCAGCGGTCGAGCAACGCCGCCGGATCGGTGTCGACGAGCAGCATGCTGCGGTGCTCGGTCCGCACGAAGCCTTCGGTCACGGTGTGATCGAGGAACGCGGTGAGCCCCGCGTAGTAGCCCGCGACGTCGAGCAACGCGCAGGGCTTGTCGTGGTGCCCCAGCATCGCCCAGGTCCACACCTCGAACAGCTCTTCGAACGTGCCGGCCCCACCGGGCAGTGCGATGAAGGCGTCGGCGCGCTCGGCCATCATGCGCTTGCGCGTGTGCATCGAGTCGACCACGTGCAGCTCGGTGAGCCCGCGGTGCTCGACCTCCTTGGCGGCGAGCGCCTCGGGGATGATGCCGATGACGCTACCGCCGGCCGCGAGCGCAGCATCGGCGACGCGGCCCATGAGCCCGACCCGGCCGCCGCCGTACACCAGCACGAGCCCACGCTGCGCGAGCGTGCGACCGAGCGCATCCGCGAGCCCGAGGTACTCGGGGCGCACGCCTGGATTCGAGCCGCAGAAGACCGTGACCGCCTGCATGTGGCGCGCACCCTAACACCCTGACCGGTGGATCCGCGCAGGCTCGGCCCGCTACGATGCCGGCGCGTGCGACTGCGCCCGTACCAGCAGGAGGCGGTCGACGCCGTCATCGCCGCGCGGAAGGCCGGCGTGCGGCGCATGGTGCTCGCGTTGCCGACCGGCGCGGGCAAGACCGTGATCTTCGCCGAGCTCATCCGCCGGGCGCGGCACCCGGTGCTCGTGCTCGCGCACCGCGACGAGCTGCTCGCGCAGGCCCGCGCGAAGATCGAGGCGGCGCTGCGCGAGAGCGGAGATCCGCGCGCCGTCGCGATCGAGCAGGGCAAGCACGCCGCATCGCGCGGCGCAGAGGTCGTGGTCGCGTCCATCCGCTCGCTTCACGAGGCCCGCATCGGGCAGGCGCTCGCCGGCCGTGACCTGCGGCTCGTGATCTACGACGAGTGTCACCACGCGATCGCCACCGACAATCGCCGCGTGCTCGAGCGCATCGGCGTGCTCGAGCCCGCGTGGCCCGGGACGCTCGTCGGGTGCACCGCGACCACGCGCCGTGCCGACGGTCGTGGGCTCGGCGAGCTGTTCGAGCGCATCGTCTACCAGCGCTCGATCCGCGAGCTCATCGACGGCGGCTGGCTGCGGCCGCTGCGGGGCCTGCGGGTCGACACCGGCGTCGACATCACCCGGGTCGGCTGCAGCGGCGACGACTTCGACGAGGAGCAGCTCGCCGAGCACGTCGACGTCGAGACCCGCAACCTGCTGGTCGCGCGCAGCATCCAGGAGCTCGCGCGCGACCGCCGGACGATCGCGTTCTGCGTCGGCATCCGCCACGCCGAGCACCTCTGCGGCGCGCTGCACCGCGTGGGCGTGCGCGCCGGCATCGTCACCGGCGAGATGCCCAAGGACGCGCGCAAGGCCACGCTCGCCGCGTTCCGGGCCGGACGCCTGCAGGTCATCACGAACGTCGGCGTGCTCACCGAAGGCTTCGACGACCCGGGCGTATCGGCGATCGCGATGGTCCGCCCCACCCGCTCCGAGGCCGTGTACCTGCAGTGTGTCGGCCGCGGCATGCGGCTCGATCCCGGCGCACGCGATTGCCTGGTGCTCGACTTCGTCGATCTCTCCGGCGTCGAGCTGTGCACGACGGCGACGCTCGACGCTGCGGAGCGGCGCGCGTACGAGGAGCCCGCGCCCCGCGAGGGCGGCGAGGGCGAGGGCCGCATGCCGCTCGAAGACGATCGCGACGACGCGCCGGCGACGCTCGCGGAGATCGAGGAGCGACTCGCGGCCTTCGATCCGCTCGCGCTCGATCAGCGCGAGGAGGCGGCCGCGGTCTCGCCGAACGCCTGGCTCTCGCTCGGAGCCCGCGGCATGCTGCTGCACTTCGAGGATCGCGAGGGCGTGCTGCGTTGCTTCGAGCTCCGCGCGGCCGGGCGCCGCGGCGCGGAGGTCTGGCTCGACGCGCGCAAGCTCGCGCGCTTCACCTCGACGCACGACGCGATCGCGGCGGTCGACCTCGAGCTGCCGCGCTGGGGTGCGCCGGCCAGCGCACGCGCGGATGCGCCGTGGCGGCGAGCTGCGGTGCCCGAGGCGCTGCGCGAGCGACTCGCCGCACTCCGCCCGCCTCGACTGGCTCGGGACGTGGGCGAGGCGATCGCCCACCTCGCGCTCGCCGACGCGCTGAAGCGCTGACGATCAGGCCCGATCGAGCCCGCGGCGGCGACGGAGGCCAGCCTGGATGCGCCCGAACACGAGCGCATCGACGACGACGCCGATCACGAGGATGACGAGCATCCACGAGAGCAGGCCGACGGCATCGGAGAACTCGCGCGCGAACTGCAGGCGCACGCCGAGCGAGGGCTGGTGGCCGACGATGACCAGCAGCTCGCCGGCCATGAGGCTGCGCCACGCGAACGCCCAGCCCTGTTGCAGGCCTCCGACGTAGCCGGGCAGCGCCGCGGGCAGCACGACGTGACGGTAGAGCCCGAAGCCGCGGGCGCCGAGCACTCGGCCGGCGCGCACGAGCAGCGGGGGCACGTGATCGAAGCTGTTGAGCAGGCCGTTCGTGATCGACGGCGCCGCGCCCAGCACCACCACGAACACGATCGCCGACTCGGTGAGCTGGAACAGCAGGATCGCGAGCGGGAACCACGCGACCGACGGCATGGTCTGCAGGCCCGAGAGCAGCGAGCCCACCGCGACCCGCAACACCTGCAGGCGCGCGAGCACGAGCCCCAGGCCGGTACCGATCGCGATCGCGATCGCGTACCCGAGCAGCGCGCGCTGCATCGTGATCGAGACCGCCGCCCACACCTCGCCGGTGACGAGGTCGCTGGCCAGCTGCGCGAGCACGACGCGCGGGCCGGGCAGGACGTACGCGGGACGCCAGCCGGAGAGCGCGACCGCCTCCCACGCCGCGAGCGCGATCCCGATCGCGAGCAGGGTCGGCCAGGTCGCGCGCACGAGCTTCGTCGCGCGGGGCACGTCGTCAGCCATGGTCGCCCACCCCTTCGTGCTCGGTCTGCGCGAGCCGGTTGCCGATCTTGCGTGCGAGCGCGGCCACCTCGCCGGAATCGATGCGGCGCGGCCGCGGGATCTCGATCGCGAACTCTTCGACGACGCGGCCCGGACGCGGCGACATCAGCAGCACGCGATCGCCCAGGCGCACGGCCTCGCGCACGTTGTGCGTCACGAACAGCACCGCGAAGCCGGCCTGCGCCCACAGCCGCTCGAGCTCGTCGTGCAGGTGGTCGCGCATCATCGCGTCGAGGGCGGCGAACGGCTCGTCCATCAACAGCAACTCGGCGCGCTGGGCCAGCGAACGCGCGAGCGCGACGCGCTGGCGCATGCCGCCCGAGAGCTCGTGCGGGCGGCGATTCGCGAACTCGCCGAGCCGCACCATCGCGAGCAGCTCGGCGACGGTACGCGCACGCTCGGCCCGGGCGACGCCGGCCATCTTCAGCGGGAACGCGACGTTGTCGGCGACGGTGAGCCAGGGGAAGAGCGCCGCGTCCTGGAACATGAACGCCGTGCGCCCCGCGGGCGCGCTGATGCTGCCGATCGTCGGGGACTCGAGCCCGGCGATCATCGAGAGCAGCGTGGACTTGCCGCAGCCCGATGCGCCGAGCAGCACCACGATCTCGCCCGGCTTCACCTGGAGGTCGACGGCCGCGACCGCCTCGACCCCGCCGGCCTGGCTGCCGTAGCGCTTGCCCACGCCGCGCAGCTGGAGCACCGGCTCGCTCGCGGCGGAGGCGACGAGCGGATCGGGAACGGCGGCGAGACGAGCAGCGCGGGTCATGGCTTGGCGTCCTTGCGTTCGGCGAGCGCGCGCTCGAGCGGCGCGAGCTCGTACAGCGTGCCCAGCTCGACGCCGCCCTTGTCGAGCAGACCGACCTTCGTCGCGTCCTCGGCCGAGCGCAGCAGCGAGTCCTGCAGTGGATCGGTGGTGAACTCGAGGTGCGGCCATGCGTGCGCCACGACCTCGGCGGAAATCTCCTTGCCGGTGATGCCGTGGATGCCGGCGATCACGGCGGCCTGCGCCTCGGCCGGGTTCGCCACGATCCACGCCGTCGTGTCGACGTGTGCACGCAAGAGCGCCGCCACGGCTTCGGGCTGCGCCTCGAGGTACTCGCGACGCACGACGAGGTGCGTGGTGACGTAGCGTCCGCCCGGCCACAGCGTCGACTCGTCGACGAGCACCTTGCCACCGGCCTCGAGCACGAGTCGCGACGCCCACGGCTCGGGCACCCACGCGCCCGCGATCGAGCCGGCCTGGAACGCCTCGAGGATCTGCGCGTTCTCCTGCGGCGCGATCGACACGTCGCCACCACCTTGGGGATCGGTCTGGAGGCCCTCGCCCGCCAGCCACGTGCGCAACGCGACGTCCTGCGTGCCGCCGAGTTGTGGGCTCGCCACCGTCTTGCCCCGCAGGTCGTCGGCATCGTCGATGTCGGGGTGCACGACGAGGAACGCCCCGCCGGAGGTCGCCCCCGCGACGACGCGCAACGCCTCGCCCTTCGACTTCACGTGCCCGTTGATCGCGGGGTTCGGGCCGAGGTAGCTCGCGTCGAGCGCGCCCGAGAGCAAGGCCTCGATCGCCGCGGGCCCCGCGTTGAAGGTCGAGGTCTGCAGCGTGCGCTGGCCGGCGGCGAGCTCCGTCGCGAACGTGCCGCGCTCGGTGCCGACCAGCGCCGCGGCGTGCGTCACGTTGGGGAAGAAGCCCAGGCGCAGCGCGCTCTCGTCGTTGCGGGCGCACGCTGCGAGCCACGCCATCGCGAGCACGAGCCACGCGCGACGGCGCGTCGAGACCATGGGTCTGGTGTACACCCTGCCAAACCCTCAGTCAATGTACTGAACGGGGCCAAAAGACGGGTGTTCAGCGCATTGAACGCCGCCGATCCGGCGCGACTCGAGCCCGCCGTGGCTTCGCCACGGCGGACAGCGAGCATGGCTGCCCGCACCAGGAAGAGCGCCGGACGGCGCGACTCGAGCCCGCCGTGGCTTCGCCACGGCGGACAGCGAGCATGGCTGC
>CAZFKC010000001.1:127764-171140 GCA_964519175.1 uncultured Nannocystaceae bacterium | reverse complement strand
ACGGCGGACAGCGAGCATGGCTGCCCGCACCAGGAAGAGCGCCGGACGGCGCGACCAGAGCCAGGAAGAGCGCCGGACGGCGCGACCAGAGCTACCCGCTGCTGTAGACGATCACGTCGTAGACCCGGGCCTCGGAGCGACCGTGGTTCTCGTACGCGTGCGGTACGTCGGCGTGGAAGCTGAGCGCGTCGCCGGTGGCGAGCTCGTACGTGGCATCGCCCGCGCGCACCCGGAGCACGCCCGCGAGCACGATGAGCCCCTCGCGCGTGCCCGGCGCGTGCGCCTCGGACTCGTGGACCGTGCGCGGTGCGAGGCGGAGCTCGTAGACCTCGACGTTGCCCAGCGATCGTTCGGGCGTGAGCGGACGGCTCTCGAGCGCGCCGCTGGCCGAGCGAATCGGGGTCGCCTCGCCCTTGCGCACGAGCGTCGCACGCTCGCGCGTGCCTTCACCGAGCAGCGACGCGAACGGCATGCCGAGCCCGTCGGAGATCCGCCACAGCACGCCGAGCGTGGGGTTGGTGCCGCCGGTCTCGATCTGCGAGAGCGTGCCCTTGCTGACGCCGGTGAGCTCTGCCAGCTCGTCGAGCGACAGCCCACGCCCGCGCCGGATCGCGTGCAAGCGCTCGCCGACGCGACGCGTGAGCTCGCCTGCGGGATCGGTCGCGCTCGGCTCGGGGGCAGCTTCCGCGCGCGCGCGGGGTCGTGCAGCGGATGGCGCTCGTCGGGGCATCGTCGCCGCCAGCGTACCATCGCGGCGCCGATCGTCGGGTAGGCCCCACGGGCTCGCGGCCGAGCCCACGCGTGGGCGCTCGCTCGGGGGTCGCGTGGCGGCTGCGCGCTCGCCTTGGCGCGGTCACGCGACGGGTGGAACGACTCGCGCGGCGACATCCCGGCCGAGCGTGGGCACGCGATGATCGTCCGCCGAGATCTCGACGAGCGACTGCGGTGACGAAGCCTTCGTCCAGCAGCACCGCGCGCGGTTGAACGAGGTTGAACGAGCAGTCGTAACGGAGCTGAACGCGGTTGAGAGACGTCGCTCGCGGCGATCGCGGGGACGCACGCACGCCCCACTGCGGCGGAAGCGTCGAGCGAACGGTGTGGCATCCGCAGCGCGCCCAGCAACTTGTTCGACAATATCCGCGGTACGAGCGGTGCAGAGCGACAGATCCTTCGAATGTCGTACTCCCAACTCAGCATCGCGCTCGCCCTCCTCGTCGTCCCCGCATGCGCCGGCAAGACGCTCCCCCAGCAGCAGCTCATGGACACCCAGGGCGCCATCACCTCCGCCGAGGAATTGAAGGCCGACGAGAATCCCGACGCCAAGCTGCACTTGCAGTACGCGACCGAGCAGCTCGGCAAGGCCAAGAAGATGATGGAAGACGGCGACAAGGATGAAGCGCGCCGCATGCTCGACCGCGCGAGCGCCGACGCCGACCTCGCGCTGACCCTCGCGCGCACGCAGAAGGTCCACAACGAGAGCAAGCAGGCCCGCGCAGAGGTCGAACAGCTCCGCACCGGCACGACCACGGCCACCGAGACGGCCGGAATCGGCGAATAGCCCCCCCTTCCCCTCGAATCGAGAAAGAACACCATGACCCGCACCATCACGATCATCGCCGCTTCGCTCCTCGCACTCGGTTGCGCCCACGATCCCTCGCCCGAGCTCGTCGCCGCCCGCACCACCTACGAACAGGCCAGGACCGGCCCGGCAGGCACCGCGGCGAAGACCGAGGTCTACGACGCGAAGAAGGCGTTGGACAGCGCCGAGCAGGCGCACAACCAGCGCTCGGGCTCCGACCTCGAGGTCGACCGCTCCTACGTCGCGCTGCGCAAGGCCAGCAACGCGATCGCATACGCGCAGTTCCTGCAGTACCAGAAGGACACGAAGGACGCGAAGGCCGAGTACGTCGCCACGCTCGAGCGCCAGAAGGACAGCGCCGAGACGCGGCTCGAGACCTCGGAGGACAAGCTGGCGGCCAACAGCAAGGACCTCGCAGCCGCCCAGGCCGCGCGCGCGGCCCTCGAGAAGCAGCTCGTGACCGCGATGGCGAGCCTGTCCGACATGGCGAAGATCAAACAGGAGGATCAGCGCACCGTCATCACGTTGAACGGTTCCGTGCTCTTCCGCAGCGACGACACGCAGCTGCTACCGCTCGCCCAGGAGAAGCTCGTCCAGGTCGCGGACGTGCTCAAGCAATACGGTGACGGCTACACCATCAGCGTGAACGGTCACACCGACTCGCGCGGCAGCGACGTCCACAACAAGCAGCTCTCGCTCGCGCGCGCCGAGTCCGTGCGCAGCTATCTGGTCTCGAAGGGCGTCGCCGACGACATGGTGAAGGCGTTCGGCCAGGGCGAGACCCAGCCGATTGCCGGCAACAAGACCCCGGAAGGTCGCGCCGACAACCGCCGCGTCGAGATCGTCGTGGACAAGACCTCCGCGCCGACTGCGAGTCTCGACCGCTGATTCGACGCCGCGCCGCGCCTCGGCGCTACTCTGGGGTAGCGTCGAGCCCGGCGTCTTCGAGGCGGCGATAGAGCGTGCGCCGGTCGATGCCCAGCGTCTTCGCGGCGCGCGACTTGTTGCCCCCGCTCGCCTGCATCACGCGCCCGATGTAGCGCCGCGCGAGTTCGTCGAGCGTCGGCAGCGCGTCCGAGTCGTCGGCGAGCACCACGCGTTCGGGCTGGTACTCGCGCACCTTGTCCGGGAGATCATCGACCGTGATCCGATCGAGCCGCGACATCGCCACCGCACGCTCGATGCAGTTCTCGAGCTCGCGCACGTTGCCCGGCCACTCGTAGTCGAGCAACCGCTGCGCCGCCGCGAGATCGATCTCCTCCACTGCGCGCCCCGACCGCGCCGCGAAGCGCTCGACGAACGACTGCGCGAGCAGCAACACGTCACGCCCACGCACGCGCAGCGGCGGCAGCTCCACGCGCACGACGTCGATGCGATAGAGCAGATCTTCGCGGAATCGGCCCAGCTCGATCTCGGCCTCGAGGTCGCGATTGGTGGCGGTGATCAGGCGGACGTCGAACGGGATCTCGCGATCGCCGCCCACCGGCCGGACCGTGCGCTCCTGCAGCGCACGCAGCAGCTTGGGCTGCATCGCCAGCGGGAGCTCCCCGATCTCGTCGAGGAACAGCGTGCCGCCGGTGGCCTCCGCGAAGATCCCCGGCCGGTTGCTGCCCGCGTCGGTGAACGCGCCTTTGACGTGGCCGAACAGCTCGCTCTCGATGAGCGTCGAGGGCACCGCCGCACAGTTCACCGCGACGAACGGCCCCGCTGCGCGCGCGCTGTGCTCGTGGATCGCCCGCGCGACCAGCTCCTTGCCGGTGCCGCTCTCGCCGGTGATCATCACCGCCACGTCGGCGGCCGCGACCCGCGACACGAGGTCGAACACCTTCCGCATCGCATTGCTGCGACCGATGATCGCGCCGAAGCGCTGCGAGCCCGCGAGGGCGCGGCGGAGCGCCTTCACCTCGACGCCCAGCCGGTGGCGTTGCACTGCGCGCCCGAGCGCGGCGGCGACCAGCGCAGCATTGACGGGCTTGGTGATGAAGTCGTAGGCGCCCGCGCGCAGGGCCGCCACGGCCGCGTCGAGGCTGGCCTCACCGGTCGTGACGAGCACCGGGATGTCGGGCTTCGTCGCTCGCACCCGGCGGCAGAGCTCGATGCCGTCGATCCCGGTCATGTAGATGTCGGTGAGCACCGCGTCGATCTCGTGCTCCTCGAGCCAGGCCAGCGCTGCCTCGCCATCGGACACGCTCGCGACCGCGAAGCCCTCGGCCGAGAGCACGAGCTCGAGCATCCGACAGGAGTCGTCGTCGTCGTCGACGAGCAGAATTCGGGCGGCCGAGGGTTGCAACGCGGAGAGCATGCGCGCTTCCGCGGAGATTGCCGAGCAACTCTCCGCCCGCGTCCACGCACGGGGCTTGCAGGGCCCGCCGGCTCGGGTGGGCCCGCGCGGGGGCGCGTCCGGCACCGCTCAGGTCGAGCGACCGCGTGGATCGTGCCGGCGGTCCTGCTGCTCGAGCCATGGATCGATGCGCGTGTTCTCCAGCAGCTCGTGGCTCGCCATGGCAGTGGTGAAGGCGTCGAGCTCGCGCGGATCGACGCGCCCGCACGCGACCGCCGTGGACAGCTCGTCGAGCATCCGTCGCAGCTCCTCGTGCTCGTCGAGCAGCGTGCGGATCAATGCGCCGTCGCCACGCTTGTGCTTCACGAAGCCGGGGAACACCGACAGCTCCTCGAACGCGAAGTGCCGCACCACGTCGGCCGCGAACCCCGTCCAGCTGCCGAGCAGCGGCACCCAGCCGCCCTGACTCGACTTGAGGCGCAGCTCGTGGAACCGCGTGCCGAACGAGCGGTGGTCGTAGCGCAGTCGACCGGCGCTCACGGAGCTTCCCAACGGATTGGCCGGCAACACGGGCCAGCTTGGCACGGATCGGCCGCGACGCACGTCGCCTTCGCCGTGCGCGCCCACGCTCACCGTCGAGGATGGTCGCTACTCGGTCACCTCGAGGCTCCGCTCGAGCCACGACGTCCCCCCGCGATCGTCGCGAACGACGATCCACAGCCTGACCGGTCCGGGGCGCTCGGGCGCCGTCCACCCGTTGTCGCCGTGGCTCGCCGGGTCGTCGGCGTCACGCCCGGTGCGCGCCGCGTCGAAGCTCCCGTCCGTCGCGTACCAGCCGATGCCGATCGACTCGCGCGCGGTGACGAGCTCGAGCGCGAGCGGATCGAAGCGCAGATAGGACTCCGCACCCGGACAGCCGAGCTCGCCGCCGCAGTCGGCGGCGCAGCTCGCCGTGTCCTCGTCGAGCGTGCACATCGCGTCGCCGCAGACCGGCACCTCGGGACACGCGCTCCAGCGCACGCGCAGCTCGACGCGCGTGCCGGCGGCGATCGTCGTCGGCAGCGCGTTGCCCTCGCTCTCCAGCGCGAGCACCTCGGGCGCGCGATTGGGCTGGTAGCGCCGGCGCAGCTCTGCGGCCTGCTGTTGCGTCGCCGACGCGACGCCGCATGCGAGCCGCAGCTGCAAGAGCGCGAGCTCGACCGCCTCGTCGTCGCGGACGACGATCGGCTGGTAGTAGCCGCCGGTGAGATCGGGATCGACCGGCCGCCCCGTGGGCTCGCCGGGCACGACCGCCTCGGGGGGATCGGGTCCGAACAGCCGGCAGGCGTCGTCGGGTACGGTCGTCGCGACCGAGGGCCCGCTGCCGAGCTGCACGAGCCGATCGCCCTCGTCGCGCAGGCACTCGCGCGCGACGGGGCCCAGCTCCGCGAGTGGACGACGCGCGAGGCACAGCGCCCAGTCTTCGGGGCCGCGCGCGATGTCGCCATCGCCGTCGGCGAACAGCGCGGTGAGCGTGACCTCGTCGCCCGGTGCGACCTCGGCCGGCGTCGCGGCCACGGCGAGCACACGCGGCTCGTCGACGCGCGCGAGGTCGACGTCGACGTCGGGCACGCAGGCGACGAGCGGCAGCAGCGACAGCGCGATCCGGCCTAGAAGTCCCATTGCACCCCCGCGACCGGCAGCACCGGGAAGCCCGAGATCGTGCCCCGCCGGCTGTAGTCCGGCGAGTAGATCAGCTCCTCGGCGTTGCGGCGGTTCCAGACGTTGAGCAGCTCGACGAAGATCTCGAGCTTGGTCCTGCGGATGTCGAAGCGCTTCGCCACGCGCGCGTCGAGCTGCACGAACGCGGGGATCCGGATCGAGTTGTGCTCGCCGAACGTGGGCTGCCAGCGGTTCTTGGTCGCGTCGTAGTACGAGCCCGTCACCGGCGTGCGCGGGAACCCCGACGCGTAGCGCATGCGCGCGCCGATCTCGAACCCGCGCGGCAGCGACCAGCCCAACACCGCGGTCAGCACGTGGGTCTGGTCGTAGTCGAACAGTCGCCACGAGGCCGCGTCGCGATCGCGTCGCTCCGCGCGCATGAACGTGTACGCGACCCAGCCGAACAGCCCCTTCCACAGCTCCTGGCGCAGCAGCACCTGCATGCCGTACGCACGCCCGGAGCCCGTGGGCTCGAGCGCGCGCGCGGGCAAGGGGGCCTCGTCGCCGTTGCGCATCGCGAGCCGCTTGCTGCGCGTGTAGAACCCCGTGACGCCGAGCGACAGCGACTTCACGATGCGCACGTCGACGCCGAGCACGGTGTGCAGCGCTCGCGCCGTGGGCAGCGTGGGGTTGCCGAACGTCGCCGACAGATCCTCCGGCGCCGGCGCCTGCCGATACAGACCGACCGCGCCCTTCAGCTCGATGCGCTCGTGCGGCGTCGCGGCGATCGCCAGCCGCGGCTCGGCGGCGAAGTCGTGCCGGAAGCCGCCGACCTTCGGCGTCACCGCCGTGGGCGGGTTGCGGCGATCGACCGCGCGCGCGTACGGATCGAGGCGGATGCCCGGCGTGATGCGCAGCTTGCCGCGCCACGGCGCGAGCTCGACCTGGGCGTACGGCGCGACCCCGACCATCGTCACGCGCCAACGGTCGGCGCCGATCTGGTCGGGCGGAGGCTGACCGAACACCCGGATGTCGCCCTCGCGGGCCGGCAGCGCGAGCGCGCCGGTGCGATCGAGCTGCACGACGTCGAGCTCCGCATCGATGCCGACGTCGAGCTGGACCCACTTCACCGGCCGCACCGACTGGTTCGCGCGCACGCCCGCGAGCCACGTCGTGTTGCCGAGCGAGGTCGCGACCGGTCCGTAGCTGCTGGTGTTCCTCGCCCGCGACCAGCCGAAGAACGGCGTGACGGTGAGCTGTCCGCCCGCCGCGCCTTCGTGGGTCCAGCGCGCGTAGGCGCGGCCGAAGTCGGTGCCACGGCGATCGCGGATCGTGAGCGCGGGATCGACGTCGGGCACGCCGCGCGCGAAGCGATCGGCGCTGCCGAGCACGACCAGCTCGATGCGATCGCGCTTGCTCGGTCGCACCGACAGTCGCACCTGTCCGTCGCCGTAGCTGGGGATCGGGATGAACGCGGTGGTGCGCTCGCCGAACAGCTCGCGGCTCCACGCCTGCACGTAGCTGCCGCGCACCGCCGCGGCGAAGTGCACCTTGCGCTTGCGATCGAGCGGCGTCGCGATCACGCCCGAGGCATCGAGGAAGTCGCCGTGCACGCGGCCGCCGACGCGCTCGCCCTCGGGCGTGATCGTGGTGACGGAGACGAGCCCGCCGAGGCCGCGACCGTAGGGCGCCGCGTAGCCGCCAGGCACCAGCTCCACGCCGTCGACGAGCTTCGGGTGCACGACGGAGCGCAAGCCGCCTTCGTGGTAGAGGCGCGGGATCGGTACGCCGTCGAGGTAGACGCGGGTGTCCTGCGGCGACGCGCCCCACACGATGAGCTGGCCCGCACCCGCGGTCGAGCGCGCGACGCCGGGCATGCTCTCGACGACGCGCACGACGTCGCCCGAGGTGCCGGGCACCTTGCGGGCCTCCTCGGCCTTCATCTTCGTCGACACCGCTTCGCGGCGCACCGTGGGCGCGACGACCACGATCTCGAGGTCGTCCTCGTCGTCGCTCTTCTCGCTGGGGTCGACGATCGCGACCTCGTAGGAGACCTCGAGCTGCTCGCCGGCGGTCAGCGTCTCGCCGACCTGCATCGCGGTGAGCCCCTCGCCCGCGAGCCGCACGGTGACGGTGCCGGCGGGCACGTCGTCGAACGTGAAGCGGCCCTTGTCGTCGGTGGTCGCGGTCCGGGTCGCGGCCGGATCGGCGCCGACGAGCTCGACCTGCACACCGGCGATCGGCGTGCGTGCGCCACGACGGACCACGACGCCGGTGAACGCCGCGGTCGTCGGTGCGACCGGCTCGGGCTCCAGCACGAAGTCGTAGGCGTACTCGATACGGATCGCCGCGGGCTTGCCGTCGACCTCGGCGGGCGAGAACACGAACTGCCGCGCGGCCGCGAGCGCGGCGGCATCGAACGCGGCGCCGGCCGACGTCACCACCTCGGCGTCGCTCACCCGGCCGTCGGCGGCGATCGAGATCCGCATCACCACCGTCGCCGCGCGCCCGGCCTCGCGTTCCTCGGGCGGGTACTCGGCCTCGACGAACGTCACGAGCGCGGGCGGCTTGGTCAGCTTCGGCGCTGGCTGCTCTGCGCGCGACGGTGCTGCGGTCGCGATCGCCGGCACCGACGCGAGCACGAGCGCAGCGAGCAATCGCCTCGGCCACCCCGCTCTGTTCGGTCGCGCCACGCTGCTCCGGACCGCGCTACAGCGTGAACTTCACCGAGATCTTGAACGTCGCCGACACCGCGACGCCGCACTGCATCGCGGGCTCGAACTTCGCGGCGAGCACGGCCTTCTTCGCTGCCGCGTCGAGATCCGGATCGAGCGACTCGATCACGCCGACCTTCTGCACGTTGCCGTCGGGGCCGACCGTGACCGACAGCCGCACCTTGCCCTCGATGCCGGCCGCACGCGCAGCCGCGGTGTACTCGGGCTCCGGCATCGAGGTGGGCTTCGGCTTGCTCGCCGGCTCGGCGCAGCTCGCCTCCGCCTTCGGCTTGTCGACGACGCGCGTCTTCTTCACGACCTTGCGCTCGGGCTCGGCGGCGTCCTTCGTCGCATCGCCGCCGCCCCCCGCTCCACCGCCGACGTCGAGCCCGCCTCCGCCGCGCATCGACAGCCCCGAGTCGAACGGCTCGCCACCGCCGGCCGGTGCCGACGATGGCTTCGCGGCGGCGACCTTCGGCGCCTTCGGAGCCGGTGGCGGCTTCGCGACCGGCTGCGGCTTCGGGGCCTCGAGCGGGACTTCGTCGAGCTCCGGCTCGGGCTTCGGCTCGGGCGGTGGTGGCGGAGGCGGCTCGGGCTCCTCGGCCTCGACGACGGTGATCTCGATCGGCGGCGGATCGGGACGCGGCGGCGCATCGACGCTGGCGACGCCGAGGCCGAGTCCCACGTGGCCGAGCACGCTCGCCACGTACACCGCACCGCGCAGCTTCATTCGCGCTTGCGCTCCACGTTCACGGCGAACTTCGTGATGCCCTCGACGCGGGCCAGATCGAGCACGTGCATGACGTCGCCGTGGTCGGCGAGCGTGTCGGCCGTGACCATGAGCGTGATCTCCTGGCTCTGCGCCGCCAGTGCGCGCAGCCCCGCCACGAGCGCGGCCTCGTCCACCAGCACGTTGTCGAGGTGGATCTCGTGCTCCGCGGTGATCGTCACCTTCGCGACCGTCGGCGTGCTGCCGTCGGAGGTCGAGGTCTTGGGCAGGTCGACCTTGATCGACTGCGACACGATGTACGTCGCCGACACCATCATGATCACCAGCAGCACCAGCATCACGTCGACGAGCGGCGTGATGTTGATGCCGGCGATCGGGGCACGACGGCTGCCGCCGCCTCCGTTGGTGGCCGCCATGGTCAGCTCCTCCGCGGGCGGCGGCCGAAATTCCGATCGGTGGGATCGGGCTCGTCGGGATCGAGGTCGTCGTCGTCGCCGATGGTGGAGGGCTCCCCGACGCGCTTGCCGGCGGCGCGCAGCTTCAGCCACGCGGACAGCCGCTTCGACAGCGCCGCGACGTTGTTCTCGACGTCGCCGCTCTTCTTCTGCGCGAGGTTGTAGCCGACCACCGAGGGGATCGCGACGAAGATGCCGACGGCGGTGGCGACCAGCGCCTCGGCGATGCCGCTCATCACGTTGCCCATCGCCGAGGCATCGCCGGCGCCGAGGTAGGAGAAGGCCTCGATGACGCCGAGCACGGTGCCGAACAGGCCGACGAACGGCGCGTTGTTGCCGATCGTGCCGAGCAGCGTGGTGCCGCGATCGAGCTTCGGGCGCCGGTCTCCGAGCGCGCTGTCCACCGCGTCCGCGAACGCCGAAGGTCCGCCGGCACGGTAGGCGAAGGCCTCGCGCAACACCTCGGCCTCGACGCTGCGGTTGCCCGCGAGCACTCCGGCCACGTCCTCGTCGTCGCCGACCTCGAGCGCGCGCACGAGCGCGGGCCCGAGCGTGGTCGATCCGCGAGCGTTCTTGCGGTGGAACCACCAGCGCTCGACCATCGCGGCGACGGCCAGCACGGAGAGCGCGAACATGACGTAGAGCACCCACGTCGCGCCGAGCAGCGCGACCTTCACGAGTTGTTGGACGAGATCCATGACGCTTTCTCCTCGCTGCTCAATCGAGGTCGGTCTCGAGCACGAAGAGCGAGGGCTTGCCCCCACCATCGGCTGCGAGGTCGAGCAGCGTGCCGCTGCGCTCGTCGACCTGTTTCAGGGTGAACGTGCCGTCGTTCCGCGTGACGCGGCGGTAGACCGCGACGCTGTAGAGGGCCTCGCGTGCGCCGCACGCCTCGAACATGTCGACATACGCGGTGTAGGGCCCGTCGCCGGGCAGCTCCGGCCACACCACGGCCTCGGAGTTGCGCCCGTCGGTGACGCACTCCGCGTTCGAGTCGCGGGTGAACCGACCCACGGTGGGCTCGTCGATCGCGTCGTCGGGGATCGGTGCGCCCATCGGGTCGACGGTGGTCGGGCGCTTCCAGCCCACGAACTTGCCGCTCGGCGTGCGCACGCGCAGATCGAGATCCGCGTTGCGATCCCACACCAGCGAGATGATCGCGGCCGGCGGTGGGATCGTCGCGTCGCACACGTTGAGCTCGTCGGGCAGGCGGTCGTCGATCACGCAGACGTCGAGCGCGAACGGTGGGCCGAGCTCGCCATTGCGGTCGACCGCCGCGAGCTGCAGGCGGCGCAGCCCGGTGGGCACGCCCGCGCCGATGTCGTAGGAGACGTGGAAGCCGCGATCCTCGGCGACCACCGGATCGATGTCGTCGACCTGCGCGATCCACCAGCCGGTGCCGAGCCCTTCGAAGCGCATCGCGAGCGCGTAGGCGTCCTTGCCGACGCGGCCCGAGAGCACGCGATCCTGCTGCCCGACCACGAGGATGCCGCTCGCGGTGTCGACGGAGGTGACCGGCACGCCGCGCGTGCTGGGCTCGGGCGCCCCGGCCTCGAACGAGGCCTCGTGCACGCGCAACGGCTCCGCGAGGCCGAGTGGCTCGTCGACGCTCTCGGTGCACGCGCCGAGCAGCAGACCCGCGAGCACCGCGGCGCGCATCAGAACTCCCCCTGCACGCGCAGCGTGAGCAGGTTGTTCTTCAGGTCGATCGGCACGCCACGGCGATCGCGGCCGAGCTTGTCCAGCACGACGTCGTACTGCAGCACGATGCGCCCGCGGAAGCCCCTCACGACCCCGCTCGGCAGCACCGCGCCGACGAGCGGCGAGATCGTCTGCATGCCCGAGTGCGCGGGCACGAAACGACCGCGTCGACGATCGAGCAGGTCGGCGTTCGCGTCGTAGTAGTCCCAGCGCGCGCCGACCAGCGCCCACCGCGTCGCGTCCTGCACCAGCGCCGCGTAGGCCTGGATCTGCCGCAGGTCCGCGCCGGCCACGATCGGGTCCGAGACCAGCAGCGCGCGATCGAGGTTCGTCGCGATCGTCGCCTCGCCGAACAGCTTCGTCCAGCCCGCCTTCGTGCGCACGCCGAGCTGCAGGTCCGCGTTGACCGCCCAGCGCTTGAAATTCTCCGACGGCAGCGCGGCCGTGCCCGGCACGCTGACGATTTCGCCGGTGTCGAGCGTGCCGTTCTCGTTGAGGTCGTGCCACTCGACCTTGTTCTTCGTCGCGTCGGTGCCGGCATGGAAGCCGGTGCCGGTCAGGAACGAGGCGCCGCCGGCGATCGCGAAGCGACGCGGCAGCACTTCGAAGCCGATGCGTCCGGCGACGTCGGGCTTCTTGGTGGGGTCGAGGCCACCGGGGCCGCCCGCACGGTCGTCGAGCGGGGTCCCGTTCATCACGGCGACGTCGTAGCGGAGCGCTCCGACGCCGCCGCGGAGCCGCAAGCCCACGTCCACGGGGCCCGCGAACATCGCGAGCGAGCCCTGCGTGCGCTCCATGAACGGCATGTCGCGCTGGCCGAGCCGCACCTCGTAGCCGAACGGCACCTCGGTGAGGCCCGCGGTGACCATGATGTACGGCGGCCGCTTGCGATCCGGGTTGCGCCACAGCGCGCTGACGTGGGCCTGTCGCACGCCCACGAACGGGCCGCGCGTCGTGCTGCCGTCGAGCTCGAGCTCGAAGGCGAAGTACTGCCAGTCGCCGGTCGCACGCAGACGACCGCGACGCACCATGAAGCGGTCGCGGTTCATCGGCGTGCCGCCCTGCTGCAGCTGATCCTCGCTGAGCTGACTCGACTGGTACTGCGCCTGTACGTAGCCGGAGAACCGCACGCCCCAGCGATCGACGCCGAGCGAGCGCCCGAAGCCGATCGACGTGAACGGGAGCTCGTCCGCTCGATCGCGCAGCGTCGCCGGCCTGCGCTTCGGCGGGGCCTTGCGCTCGGCCTCCAGCGCATCGATGCGCGCCTGCATCGCGGCGAAGCGCGCCTCGATCTCGGGGCTCATCGCCTCGGCCGCGACCGGCGTCGGCTCGACGGTGGAGGTCGACGCGACCGACTCCACGCCCTGGTACTCGCGCGGCTCGTCGGTCGGCGGCGGCGGTGCGGTCGGCGGAGGCTCGACCGGAGGCGTGACGGGTGGGCTCGCGACGGGCGGCGACGCGGGCTCGGCCGCGTCGTCGTCCTCGATCTCGATCTCCACCGGCGCGGCGCGGGCCGGCGAAGCGATCGCGAGCAGGCTGCCCGCGATCGCGATGGCGTTCCAACGGATCACGGCAGCGCCGGCAGCGAGCCGTCCCTACCGAGCAACGGCAGCCGCGCGGGATTGTCGAACGCGGCGCACGCGGCATCGGTGCACGCGTCGAGCAGCTGCCCCGAGTTCTGCGGCGTGCACTGCCAACAACCGTCGGGGCCCAGGCACTCGGGCCCGCCGGTCGTCGTCGTGTCGTCGGGCCCTTCGGTCGTGTCGGTGCTCTCGCCGACGGTGGTGTCGGGCGCGGTGGTGGCCACCGTCGTCTCGAGCGACGTCGAAGCCGAGAGCGTGTTGCCGGTGGTGTCCTCGCCGGTGGTCGAGATGTCGGTCGGCGCGTCCTCGCCTTCGGAGGGGCAGCCCGTGGCGACGCTGCAGAGCAGCGCGAAGCCGACGCGTCGGAGGATGATCGATGCAGACATCATTGCACCTCGCAGTAGCCGTAGCGGCACACGGGGGCCTCGGCGGGGCACTCGGGGTTCTCCTCGTCGCACGCTTCGCACTCCGTGCTGCCGGTCGCGCGGAACTCGTAGTAGCAACCGCACGGCGCCTCGGCCGGAAGGCTGTAGAGCGGCCCGATCTCCTCGTCGCGCCACACCTCCATCGCGCACTGCGGGATGTTGCCGTTGTCGATCTCGAGGTCGAGCAGCGGGAGCTCGGCGGGCAGCGGCTCGCTGCCGTCGAAGTAGCCGATCACGCGGCGCGTCGCCTCGTGCTCGATCTGCCCGCCGCCGTCGACGGGCGCGTAGAAACGGTACGGGCTCCAGAGGTAGTAGTGCCCGTCGCGGACGTTGCGCTTGTCGAACGCCGTCGCCGTGGAGTCGGGCCAGTAGCCGCAGCTCTGGCCCACGGCCTGGAAGGCCAGCGTGTTGACCACGTCGCGATTGCCGTCGGCGACCTCGGTGCTGACGAAGCCGATCGCCGCCTCGGGCTCGAGCGAGCTCGACACGGCGGTGATCATGTTGCCGTTGCTCATCACGTCGGTGCCCGCGACGCGGCTCGGCGGGATGCCGGCCCCGAGCGCGACCGCGATCCAGGCCGCCGACGTGGCGTTGCGGCTGTACAGCTCGGTGTCGACCGTCCACGGCTCGACCATCCCGGACGACGGTCCGAACCCGTAGACGAAGTACACGCCCTCGGCGCTGATGTTCGTCTGCGTCGAGGTCTCGGGCACGATCAGGCTCCACGAGGTGATCGGACCGATGAACTCGCCGATGCCGGCGGGGATCTCGTCGACGCCCTCGCACTGCGTCGCCTGGACGCCGAGCATGCCGAAGTCGGGCGCGACGCCGATGACCGGGAGCGTGCAGGTGAGCTCGTTGCCGGCCGAATCCCAGTAGCTCGCGGTGCCCGTGATGGGGGTGTCGTCGACGTAGGCGGTGATGCCGAAGCACGCGCCCGGCGACTGGTAGACGAGCGTGATCGGATCGGCGACGTCGTTGAGCGCCGCACCGACCAGCGCGAGCAACGGCTTGCTCGCGCTACCGCCGGCACCGATGACGGGGTTGGGCAGATCGGTACAAAGGACTTCTCCGCCGGCATGCGCGACGGCGGGCGCGAACGCGACGGCGGGCGCGAAGAGGAGCGGCAGCGAGAGCACGAACGTATGTCGAAGCGATCGAGTCATGGTGAGGACCGCGTGGGTCGAGCAGCGGCCTGAGCAGTTCCCGTGCCAGTGCTCGCGCGACGATCGTTGTCGAGCAGTCACCACGCAGCGCTCGTGGGCGCGCCCGCGAAGCACCCGTGCGCCGCGACGGCCAGCCGTGACGGGCCGCGGATTTTCACACTGCGCGTCGCCGTAAAATTATGGACATGCGACGCGAAGCGCGACGGCCCGTCTCTGGCAATGTCGCGACGAATGGCGCATGAGAGCCAGGCAAGCCGAAATCGTCGATGTCTTCGCCGGCCATCATTTTACCCGTCGAAAACCGTGAATTCGACGTCCTCGAACCGGAGGCGACCGTGACGGCCGCGACACGGCTCGAGCTCGACGCGTGGCGCATCGTGTCGCGCAACCTCGCGATCGCCGATGTCGTGCGTGCGCTCGGCGAGCTGGTGCGCACCGCGATCGCGATCGAAGAGCTCGCGATCCGCCGCGTGATCGACGGCCGTGTCGAGCTCGTCGCGAGCTGGTCGATCGACGCGCGCGCGCCAGGCGTGTCACGGGTCGCGCTGCAGGGCCCGATCGCGCGCGGCGTCGCGGAGCTGCAGCAACGCGAGCTCGTGCACTGGGCCGCACACGAGCGCGACGAGCTGCGTACCGCGCTCGATCTCGGTGAAGCACCCTCGGCCTTCTTCGCGCTCCCGCTCGGGGGCGCTCCACCGGCGCTGCTGTGCTGTGCCGGTGAGCTCGATCCCGACGACGCTCGAGCGCTGCTCTTGCTGCGTGAGCCGCTGCAGGCCGCGCTCGCCAACGACGCGCGCGTCCACGAGCTCGAGCGACTCCGCGAGAAGGTCGAGGCCGACAACCGCGCCCTGCTCTCGCGCCTGCAGCTGCAGGACATCAGCGAGTCGGTGGTCGGCGCCGAGAGTGGGCTGCGCGGCGTGATGGAGCGCGTCGATCAAGTGGCGCGCACCGAGGCCCCGGTGCTCATCCTCGGCGAGACCGGCTCGGGCAAGGAGGTGGTGGCGCGCGCGATCCATGCCCAGAGCAAGCGCGCCAACGGCCCGTTCCTGCGCGTGAACTGCGGTGCGATCCCCCCCGAGCTCGTCGACTCCGAGCTGTTCGGCCACGAGCGCGGGAGCTTCACCGGGGCGATCAACACGCGGCGCGGATGGTTCGAGCGCGCCGACGGCGGGACGCTGTTGCTCGACGAGGTCGCCGAGCTCCCGCCCGCGGCCCAGGTCCGGCTGCTGCGCGTGCTGCAGGACGGCGGGTTCGAGCGCGTCGGCGGCCAGCAGCTGCTCACCGCCGACGTGCGCATCGTCGCCGCGACGCACCGCGACGTGCGCTCGATGATCGCGCTCGGCGAGTTCCGCGAGGATCTCTGGTACCGCATCAGCGTGTTCCCGATCCAGCTCCCGCCGCTGCGTGCACGCACCGGCGACATCACTGCGCTCGCCCGACACTTCGCCGCGCGCGCGAGCTCGCGTCTGCACGGCGTCGCGCTCTCGCCGACCGAGGCGGACCTCGAGCTGCTCCGTGCCTACGAGTGGCCGGGCAACGTGCGCGAGCTGTCCGCGGTGATCGAGCGCGCGGCGATCCTCGGCAACGGGCTCCGCCTCGACATCGCGACCGCGCTCGGGGCGATGCCGGCCGAGCCCTCGCGATCGCTGCGCGCGCGCGAGTCGCTCGAGGGTGCGCTGCGCCGCACCATCGAAGACGCGCTCGGACGCACGGGCGGACGCATCGAGGGCGAGCAGGGAGCTGCCCACGCGCTCGGCATCCACCCAGCCACGCTGCGGTCGCGGATGCGCAAGCTCGGCATCGACTGGCAGCGGTTCCGCCGGCCCCACGCGTGAACTGGGGCGGTTCCGCCCGGGTTCGCGGTAGTTCGGTATGCTGTCCAGGTGTTTTGCACACTGAACGCCGGCCTTCTCGCCGTCATCCTGCCCGTGCTCGGCCACGGGCAGGAGCCCGCCCGCGAGTACGACGGTCCGGCCGCGATCGAACCGCCCGAGCGCAGCTCCGACGCGCCGGAGATCGCGGCCGAGCCCGCGCCCGTGACGACGCCCGTGGCGGACGACGGCGCGACGCCGATGCCGACCGTCGCTGCGTCACCGGACACACCGCCGAAGGATCCGCGCGAGGAGCCGTTCCTCCCGCCGAAGCACGGGCTCTCGCTGGAGAAGGCGGAGCTCGACGTCGGCAAGGCCAGCTTCGCACCGGGCAAGGGCCTGCAGCTGGTGAGCAAGGACGAGCGCTTCGCGTTCGGGCTCAGCCTGCGCACCGGCTTCATGTACACGATGGTGCATCACAACGACGGTGCGAAGGCGCAGCAAGGCGTCGAGCTCCGTCGCTTCCGCGCCGTGTTCCAGGGCCACGTCTTCGGCAAGCACAACAAGTACTTCTTCCAGCTCGCGTTCGCACCGCGCGAGGTGCAGCTGAAGGGCGGCTCACTGCACTCGCACCCGGTCTACGACGCGTACATGCAGTTCGAGCGCTTCCGCGACGCCACGCTGCGCGTCGGCATGTACCGTCCGCAGTACAGCCGCGAACGACTCATCCAGGACATCAACCCGCTGTTCATCGATCGCTCGACGATCAACGCCGAGTTCAACCTCGATCGCGACATCGGCCTCGATGTCCGCTCGGAGGACTTCCTCGGCCTCGGTCGACTCCGCTACTACGCCGGTGTGTTCCTCGGCAAGGGCCGCAACGTCGAGGGGCTCGGTGACTTCGGGCTGCTCTACACCGGACGCGTCGACGTGATGCCGCTCGGCAAGTTCGACGACTACGATGCGTCGGATCAGTCGCGCATGAAGAAGCTGCGCGTGAGCATGGGTGGCGCGTACGCGTACCAGGACAACGCCGTCAACGACCGCGGCACGGTCGGCGCACCACCGGCCGACGGCGGCACCACGGACTACCACCACGCGACCGCCGATCTGCTGGTGAAGCTCGCCGGCTTCTACCTCGAGGCCGGCTACCTCTGGCGCGCCGGTCGACGCAACCGCCCGGACCAGGACGGCATCGGCAAGACGATCCCCGTCCTCGCGCGCAACGGCCAGGGCTGGTTCACGCAGCTCGCGTTCCTCATCCCGCGCACGCACCTCGAGCCCGCGATCCGCGTGGGGCAGATCTACGGCCTCCGTCGCGGCGAGACCGCGCTGTCCGACACCGGCGAGCTCGGCGGCGGACTCAACTACTATTTTGCGGGCCACAACCTGAAGCTGCAGGCCGACTACTTCCGGCTGTACCGGCAGCGGGACCTGGCACACGGCGACGACCAGCTCCGCGTGCAGCTGCAGGTCGCGTTCTAGCCGGCGCGCAGCGGCGCAGCCACGGCTGCAGGCGGTTGCCAGCCCTGGGTGCGGGGGGTAAGGTCCGGCCGCGGCCCCGAGCGCCGCAACGGAGCCCGATCGAGATGGCCGACGCCGCCGCTGCCCCACGCAAGGTCCGCTTGTTCCTCGCAACCGAGCGCAAGGACCGCTGGTGGCTCGAGCCGCTCTTGACGCTGTCGATCCTGCTCACGTTCATCGTGTACGCGAACTGGGCCGCCTATCAGGGCGAGCACTACTACTACGGGCCGTACCTGTCGCCGTTCTACTCGCCCGAGTTGTTCGGCACCTCGCCGCACGCGTGGTTCGGTCCGCCGCCCGGCTGGTGGCCGACCTCGATCCTCCCCTACTCCGCCGCGTGGCTGATCCTCATCTTCCCGCTCGGCTTCCGGCTCACTTGCTACTACTACCGCGGCGCGTACTACAAGGCGTTCTGGGCCGATCCGGTCGCGTGCGCCGTCGGTGAGCCGCGCAAGCACTACCTCGGCGAGCGCCACTTCCCGCTGCTCATCCAGAACATCCACCGCTACTTCCTGTACGCGGCGCTCGTGTTCATCGTGATGCTCACGTACGACGTGGTGATCTCGTTCCGCTGGAGCGACGGCTTCCACGTCGGGCTCGGCAGCATCGTGATGGCCGTCAACGTGACGCTCATCAGCGCCTACACCTTCGGCTGCCACTCGCTGCGCCACCTCGTCGGTGGTCGCAAGGACAGCCTGCCCAAGGGCCCCATCGGCAAGAACTGCTACGACTGCGTGTCGGGCCTGAACCGCCGCCACATGCTGTTCGCGTGGTGCAGCCTCACCTCGGTCGGCTTCACCGACCTCTACATCCGCATGTGCTCGATGGGCGTGTGGAGCGATCTCCGGATCTTCTGATCAGGGGAAGCGGCTCGCTTCCCCCTCCACCCGGGCAGAGCCCGGCCGGAGCCTCCCCCTTTCCATCGCTTCGCGCCTGACTCCTGGACGACCCCATGGCCGAGTACACCACCCACGAGCACGACGTCCTCGTCATCGGAGCCGGCGGCGCCGGCTTGCGCGCTGCCATCGAAGCCTCCGCCGCGGGCGTCGACGTCGCGGTCGTCTGCAAGTCGCTGCTCGGCAAGGCCCACACCGTGATGGCCGAGGGCGGCATGGCGGCCGCGATGGCGCACGTCGACGACCGCGACAGCTGGAAGGTCCACTTCGCCGACACGATGCGCGGCGGGCAGTACCTCAACAACTGGCGCATGGCCGAGCACCACGCCAAGGAGGCGCCCGAGCGCGTGCGCGAGCTCGAGGCCTGGGGCGCCGTCTTCGATCGCACGAAGGACGGGCGCATCCTGCAGCGCAACTTCGGCGGCCATCGCTACCCGCGGCTCGCCCACGTCGGCGATCGCACCGGGCTGGAGATGATCCGGACCCTGCAGGATCACGGCGTGCACGCCGGCATGAAGGTCTACATGGAGCACACCACGTTCCGCCTCCTCACGGACGGCGGCCGCGTGGTGGGTGCCTTCGGCTACGACCGCGAGCGCGGCCGCTTCCACGTGTGGAAGGCGAAGGCGGTCATCCTCGCCACCGGCGGCATCGGGCGCGCCTACAAGATCACCAGCAACAGCTGGGAGTACACCGGCGACGGCCAGTCACTCGCGTACCACGCGGGCGCCGAGCTGATGGACATGGAGTTCGTGCAGTTCCATCCCACCGGCATGGTGTGGCCACCGTCGGTGCGCGGCATCCTCGTCACCGAGGGTGTGCGCGGCGAAGGCGGCGTGCTGCGCAACAGCGAGGGGCGTCGGTTCATGTTCGACGACATCCCCGACAACTACAAGAGCAGCACCGCGACGGATCCCGAGGAGGGCTGGCGCTACGTGACGGGCGACAAGGCCGCGCGCCGTCCCCCGGAGCTGCTCACCCGCGATCACGTCGCGCGCTGCATCCGGCGCGAGGTGAAGGGCGGCCGCGGCAGCCCGCACGGCGGCGTGTTCCTCGACATCGCGTGGATCAAGGAGAAGCTGCCGAACTCGGTCGAGCACATCAAGAAGAAGCTCCCGAGCATGTACCACCAGTTCAAGGCGCTGGCGGACATCGACATCACCACCGAGCCGATGGAGGTCGGGCCCACCACGCACTACGTGATGGGGGGCGTGCGCGTCGATCCCGACTCGCAGATGTCGACCACCGTGCCGGGGCTGTTCGCGGCGGGCGAGGTCGCAGCCGGGCTGCACGGCGCGAACCGGCTGGGCGGCAACTCGCTGTCCGACCTGCTCGTGTTCGGCAAGCGCGCGGGCGAGTACGCGGCGAAGTTCGCCAAGGAGAACGGTGCGGTCACCGTCGACGAGGCGCAGGTGCAGGAGCTCGCGCGCATGGCCGTGGCGCCGTTCGAGCGCGACCCGAAGAACAACCCCTACTCGGTGCAGTACGAGCTGCAGGATCTGATGCAGGACAACGTCGGCATCGTGCGCGTCGAGGACGAGATGAAGCACGCGCTGGTCGGCATCGCCGAGCTGCGCAAGCGGGCCGAGCAGGCCGGCATCTCCAGCCACCGCGAGTACAACCCCGGCTGGCACACCGCGCTCGACCTCGACAACCTGCTCACCGTCTCCGAGGCGATCACGCTCTGCGCGATCGACCGCAAGGAGAGCCGTGGCGGGCACTTCCGCGACGACTATCCCGACAAGAGCCCCGAGTTCGCCAAGCACAACGCCGTGCTCAAGAAGACCGACGACGGCCGCATGGAGCTGCGACGCGTGCCGATCACGCCGCTGCGCGACGACCTCGCGCAGATCGTGGAGGACAACAAGTGAGCGCGAAGAACAAGGTGACGTTGAGGGTCTGGCGCGGCGACAAGTCCGGCGGCGACTTCAAGACCTACGAGACCGAGACCGACGAGGGCATGGTGGTGCTCGACGTGGTGCACCAGGTGCAGGCCACGCAGGCGCCCGATCTCGCGGTGCGGTGGAACTGCAAGGCCGGCAAGTGCGGCTCGTGCTCGGCGGAGATCAATGGCTATCCGCGGCTCATGTGCATGACGCGGCTCTCCGATCTGCCGCCGGGCGAGCCGATCACGGTCGAGCCGATCATGGCCTTCCCGGTGATCAAGGACCTCGTCACGGACGTGTCGTGGAACTTCCGCGTGAAGGAGAAGATCAAGCCGTTCAAGCCGCGCAAGCCCGATGCGCCGGACGGCACGTGGCGCATGGACCAGCGCGACGTCGATCGCGTGCAGGAGTTCCGCAAGTGCATCGAGTGCTTCCTGTGCCAGGACGTCTGTCACGTGCTGCGTGACCACGCCAAGCACGCGGAGTTCTACGGCCCACGCTTCTTCGTGCACACGGCCGCGCTCGAGATGCACCCGCTCGACACCGAAGACCGCCTCGAGGCGCTCAAGGACGACGGCAACATCGGCTACTGCAACATCACCAAGTGTTGCACCAAGGTGTGCCCCGAGGGCATCACCATCACGGACAACGCGATCATCCCGCTCAAGGAGCGCGTGGTCGATCGCTTCTACGACCCGTTGCGGCGGCTGTTCCGCGTCTTCTCCGGCTGAGGCACACCATGACGGACCGACTCGAACCCATCTCCCACGAGTCGATCCCGCGTGCGCTCGAGAAGGCCGAGCGCTACCGGTTGCTCAACGAGCCGTTCTTCGCCGAGAGCATCTGCCTCGACGTGCTCGCCATCGAGCCGGCCGAAGAACGGGCGCTCGTGACGCTCGTGCTCGCGCTCACCGACCAGTTCGCCGGCGGCGAGGGCGATCGAGTGAAGCGCGCCGGCGAGGCCATCGCGAAGCTCACCGGCGAGTACGAGCGCGTCTACTACACCGGCATCGTCGCCGAGCGCCGCGCGGTGGCTCGGCTCTCGCGCGGCGGCTTCGGGGCCGGCGCGGCGGCGTGGCGACACATCCGCGAGGCCATCGACGCCTACGCGCGTGCGCACGCGCTGCAGCCCGATCACAGCAACGACGACGCGGTGCTGCGCAAGAACACCTGCGTGCGGCTCATCGAGCTGCACGGCCTGCACGAGCCCCACGACGAGGGCCACGACTACCCGCTCGAGTGATCGCGGAGCTCGCGGTCGAGCGCCGCGAGCCCAGCCAGCTCCTGGCCCGGCCGGGCCGCCTCGGGATCCTGCTCGGCGATCGACGTCCAGATCGCGATCGCCTCGGCGAGCGCACGCCGGGCCGCGACCCGATCTCCGCGCGCGCGCTCGATCTCGGCCAAGAGCCCGAGCGCGACCGCGAGGTCGGGCCCCTCGCCCAGCAATCGCCGCGACAGCTCGACCGAGTCGAGCGCGTGCAGCCGCGCATCGTCGTCGCGGCCGAGCCGGTGCAGCAGGCTGGCCAGGTCGTGCTCGGAGTACGCGACGGCGACGTGCTCGCCCAGGCGCCGGCGCAGGATCGCGTTCGCGCGCAGCATCGCGGCCAGCGCCTCCTGGGGCCGCCCGAGCTCGACGAGGCTGTTCGCGAGGTTGCCGAGGAACGTCGCGGTGTGCGGATGCTCGGGGCCGAGCACCACGCTCGCGATCTCGATCGCGCGCTCGTAGTACGCGACCGAGTCCTGGTAGCGCCCGAGGTCGTAGGCGCACGCGGCCATGTTGTTGAGCACGGCGGCCGTGGTGCCGTGCATCGGCCCCGCCAGAGCGGAGTCCTCCTCGAACGCGAGCGCGTGCTCGTACCACACCATGGCGGCCGCATCGTCGCCGAGCTCGTCGAGCGCACGGGCACGGCCGGCCAGCGCGAAGCCGAGGCCGAAGGAGCGCCCGACCTCACCGGCCGCGTCGAGGATCTCGATTGCACGGCCGTACTCGCGCTCCGCGTCGCGATAGCGACCGCGATGCACGAGCAGCGACGCGTGCACCGCCGCGAGATCGGCCTGCCAGCCGGGCTCGAGCTCGAGCCCGAGCGCGAGTGCCTCGGTGCGGCGCCACCACGACTCGGCCTGATCGATGCGCTCGATGTCCGCGGCGAAGAGGTGGGTCAGTCGCACGCCGGTCGAGACGGCTCGGTAGTCGTCACCGGCCGCGAGCGCGACCTCGAACGCCTCGGACAGCTCGCGCGCGGCGACGACGAGGTCGCCACGGGCCTCGGCCGTCGTGCCGAGCTGCGTGAGCACCTCGTTCCTCGCGGCCGGATCGAGCCCAGGATCGTCGAGCCAGGGCCGTAGCTCGCGCTCGGCCTCGTCGTAGCGGGCGAGGTTCTGCAGCAAGGTCGCACGCGAGATCGAGCGCGCCACGTCGTCGTCGAGCGGACGCCAACGCGACGCCGCGAGCCCGCGCTCTGCGATGCACTGCTCGGGCGCGCGGAGCTGCGCGAGCGCGAGCGGAACCGTGGTCGCAACGGCGGCGTCCGGCACCGACAGCACGTCGAGCAGCACATCGAGGTCGCGCGCGACGTCGTCGAGGCACGTGCGCCGGTGCTCGACGTCCGGCTCGGGCACCGGCTCGCGGAGCTCGCGACACGATGCGGCTGCGAGCTCACCCCAGCGCTCGGCATACTGCACGAGCGAACGATCGATCTCGGCCGCATCGTCGCGCTCGGCCATCGCCGCGGCCAGCCCGCTGCGCCGCGACTCCGGCAGCAGCTGCTCCGCACGCTGGGCCGCGCTCGCGCAGGCGTCGTGGTCGCCCGCGAGCACGGCCGCGCCCACGACCAACGCGGGCGCGACCGCCACGACTCCGAGCACGCGCAACGCGGCGCGAGCCGGCCGACGGCAACGTTCGAGCGCGAGCTCGAGCGCGCGCATGTCGACGTGGCGGGCTCGGGGTTGCTCCGCGAGCCCGCGCAGGAGCACGCGGCGCAGCCGTGCCGGGATCCGCCCCGCCTTGTCGCTGCGGGTGACCGCGGGCGTCGGCGCGACGACCCCCGTGCCCGCGAACGGGCGCGCGCCGAACAGCGCCTCCCAGAGCGAGACGCAGAGCGCGAACTGATCGCTGGCCGGGCTCGCGGGCGCACCGAGGATCTGCTCGGGTGCCATGTACGCGGGCGTGCCCATGCCGATGCGGCTGCCGCGGGTGACGGGTCCGTCCCCCAGCACGCGTGCGTCGGTACCGGGGGCGTGGTCGAGCTCGCGCAGCGCGAAGCGGGCGAGCCCGAAGTCCGCGACGCGCACGCGCCCGTCGCTGCCCACCAGCAGGTTGTCGGGCTTCACGTCGCCGTGCACGAGCCCGGCCGCATGCGCGGCCGCGAGGCCCCGGGCGGCCTGCACGAACATGTCGACGACCTCCGGCCACGGCCGCGCAGCCGCGCGAGACCACGAACGCAGCGTACCGCCCTCGACGTACTCCATCGCGACGAAGACGAGCCCGGCCGCGAGCCGGCCGACGTCGTGGATGACGACGACGTTGGGATGACTGATCGCCGCGACCGCCCTGGCCTCGCGCAGCAGTCGGTCCGGCCCACGCTCGTCGTCGAACGGGTGCAGCTTCACCGCGAGCAAGCGCTCGAGCTCGAGGTGATACGCGAGCCACACGACGCCCATGCCCCCGGCGCCGATCCGTCGCACCACGCGGAGCCGCTCGGTCAGCATCGCGCCCGGCACGAGGTGCACGGCCGCGAACCACGCGGGGTCGACGTCCGGCGCCGCCGCGACCCCGCGCAGCAGGCTGTCGGCCGAGTCCGACGTGTCCTCGTCCCAGCTCATCTCGTCTTTTCAACATAGCGGGGACGCGGCGTGGCGTCACACGTCCGCGGGCCTGTCTCTGCCGGAAACCAGGAGTCACATGCCGCACAATCTTCGCAGCCTCGCCCTCGCGGCGACGGCCATGGCCTCGTTCGTCCTCCCGCCCGAAATCGCACTCGCGAAGCCGACCCTACCCAGGCTGCCGAGCAACTCGCCGCCGGCCGCCACGCGTGCCCCGCGGGGCATGAAAGCCATCGGCACGGTCGAGCTCAGCAAGGTCTGCGCGCCCGAGTTCCTCTCGTGGGTGAAGGCGTTCAGCTTCTACGAGCGTCCCTTCGAGGTCTGCGTGCGGTGGAAGGACAAGCAGCAGCTCGCGTGGGCGAAGTGGAACCTCTACAAGAAGGGCACCGGCGGGGCGGCCAGTACGCTCGTCGCGTCCGCGGCGATTCCGACCGCCGCGCTCGCGGGCGGCCAGACCGACTTCGTGATCGACCTCAAGGCGCATCTGCCCCAGTTCAACACCGGCACCGTCGCGCAGGACTACCTGGTGAAGGTGAGCTCGAAGCTCGCGAACGGCGACACGACGCTGCAGTGGTCGACCGCAGGCACGCTCACCCAGCTGCCGCAGGCCGGCGAGCCCGTGCCGGCGATGGTCGATCCCTACACGTGCGCGCCGGGCAAGTTCCCCCGGGACATCCAGATCGAGATCCCGCAGATGACGGTGAACAGCACCAGCAGCACACCGGGTGACGGTGATCGCGACGAGGTCTACATGGACATCTCCCGCATCGGCCCCGGCACCGATACTCGACAGAAGCGCCTGCCGTACATCGACCTCGCCTACGAGGCCAAGAACGGGCAGACCGTGTTCGAGAACGCCTGGACCGACGAAGACGAGAAGCACCGCACGAACCCGATGCTCTGGGCCGGGATCCTCGAGCACGGACAGACCGTCACGCTCGCGGTGAAGATCGGCGAGGAGGACAACGGCACGCTCGCGGACGTGCGCAAGGGGCTACAGACCGCCCTCGATGCGATCGCCGACGTCGCCGCGACCGTGCCGGGCTACGGCACCGTCGTCGCGGCCGTGGCGAAGGCAGGGTCGGCGGCCGCGGGGCTCATGCCGCAGAACTCCAGCGACGACGTCATCGGCTTCACCACGGTGCAGCTGTGGAACAAGTGCGGCAACGTCCAGAGCGCGTGGGTGACGTTCCACAAGAAGTCGTTCGGTGAGGCCGGATCGATCTCGAACGACTTCCTCGACATCGACACGCAGGACGCCTTCGAGGCGCGAACCGTCGTCCTCAACAGTGCGACGCAGGGGTTCTGGACCGACTACGCCCCGTTCTCGTGGGCCGGCACGGACGACGAGTTCTTCTGGGTCGCGAAGGGCACGCACGGATCCGCGTACACCTTCCTCGTGCAGCAGCACGTCAAGCCAGGTTGAGGTCCCCGTCCTGCGCCGGATTGAGCGCGACGACGCCGGCGTTGATGCTGCCGGCGAACGCGAGCCATCCGGCGTAGGGCGCCATCATCCACGCCGCGGGCTTGTCGACCTTGCTCGCGACCGCGGTGTAGGCGACCGACGTCGGCAGCATCACTGCGAGGTCCACCAGCGCGGTGCGGGGCAGATGCGCACCGAAGAACAGCGGCGACCATGCGGCATTGAGCCCGTGCTGTACCGCCCACAGTGTCAGGGCCGCACTGCGTGCGCGCGACGACGGCTGCCGCCACACCCGCCAGACCGACAGCGCCGAGAGCGTGTAGAGCACGCCCCAGACCGGACCGAACACGTACGGCGGGGGCGTCTGCGGCGGCTTGCGCAACGCGCGATACCAGGGACCAGGGCGGCTCTCGCGGGCGCCCAGCAGCGGTGCGATGGCCGTGACGGCAAAGGCGGCGGCGAGACCGAGCCAGCTACGAGTCGTGCTCTGCATGGCGCCCGTCTCTGCGAACTCCGTGCCGAGGTTCGGAGCTCACTCGGTCGCACGCGTCGCAGCGACCAGCGCGCGCACGAGCTCGCGCAGATTCCGGCGGTGCTGGTCCGCACTCGACGCGTGGTGCCCCGCCCCCGCTCCGGCCTGCATGAGCATCGCCGCGTAGGCCTTCGGCGTGCGCCCGAGTCGCTCGAGCGCGAGCTCGCCCTTGCGCACCGCGTTCTTGATCTCGCCGACGAGCAGCTGCTCGTAGCGATCGTCGGCCGCAGCGATCACCGATCTGGCCATCGCGTCGGACGAGGCCAGCAGCTCGCGCGCATGCGGCGAGGAGTCGACCAGCTCGAACACCTTCGTGAACTTCGCCTCGAGCACGGCCGAGAGCCGCGTCACCACGTCGCCGCCTCGTGCGATCGCGGCGGCGGCGTCGGCGACGATGTCCGCGCCCAGCCGCTCGCACACGGCGACGAACAGCGCGTCCTTGTCGGCGTAGTGCGCGTAGACGGTGGGCTTCGCGACGCCTGCCTCCGCCGCGATGAGCTCGATCGAGGTCTTGCGAACCCCATAGCGGCTGAACAGCGTCGTCGCGGCGCGCAGGATCGCCTCCGCCTTCGGGGGCGGGTCGACCGGGCCGGACGCACGGCGGGGCATCTCGGCGCGATGCTACCACGCCCGTACCGATTGAACTGAAAGTACCAATGTGGTTCACTTCGGTCAACCATGCAAACACCCCCGGAATCGCAGGTCTCGCGCGCAGTGCTCGTCACCGGCTGCTCGTCGGGCATCGGCCGCGCGACTGCGCTGATGCTCGCCGGTGCCGGGTGGCCGGTGTGGGCGACCGCGCGCAGGCCCGATACGCTGGCCGAGCTCGCCGCCGCCGGCTGCCGCACCCTCGCGCTCGACGTCACCGACTCGGCCTCGATCGCCGCGGCAGTCGCGGCCGTGGAAGCCGAGCACGGCGCGGTCGGTGTGCTGGTCAACAATGCCGGCTACTCCCAGTCCGGCGCGGTCGAGGCCGTACCGATGCAGCGCGTGCGCGCCCAGTTCGACACGAACTTCTTCGGGCCCGTCGAGCTGATCCAGCGCGTGCTCCCGCGCATGCGCGCGCAGGGCTGGGGTCGCGTCGTGAACATGAGCTCGATGGGCGGCAAGCTCGTGTTCCCGGGCGGCGGCTACTACCACGCCACGAAGTACGCGATCGAAGCGATGAGCGACGCGCTACGTTTCGAGCTGCGTCCGTTCGGCATCGCGGTGGTGCTCGTCGAGCCCGGGCTCATCAAGAGCGGCTTCGCCGAGGCCGTCTCCAGCGGGCTCGACGGCTTCGCGGTCGACGAGGCCTACCGGCACTTCCACGAGGCCGTCGCGACGTCGACGCGCGATGTCTACGAGAAGGGCCCGCTCGCGCGCCTCGCCGGTACGCCCGACGACGTCGCGCGCGCGGTGTTGCGTGCGATCACCAAGGCGCGCCCGCGTGCGCGCTACACGGTGTCGATGTCCGCGAAGTTGTTCCTCGCGCAGCGACGGATGCTCGGCGACGCGGGCTGGGACTGGCTCATGCGCCAGAGCTTTCCGGCCCCGAGCACGAAAGCGTGATGTCGGGTGACGGGAGTCGCGTCGACCACCACTAAGGTCGTGGGGGACGACGATGAAACGAACCATGGTGATGGGGATGCTGCTCGGGGTCGCGTGCGCGCACGGCGAGCCGTTCGACTACGGGAGCGCCGGCGATCTGCAGGAGCAGTACACCGATCGCAAGGAAGACATCGACGACTGCATGACGCTCTTCGGTGACTGCCTCGGCACCACCGAGGACAACGCCGGCATCAGCGAATGCGCCGAAGCGCTGCAGATCTGCCTCGAGGCCGAGCCGGAGGACGGCGACGGGATGGGCCTGCCCGGCGAAGACGAGGATCAGGACCAGCCGCAGGACGGCGACGAGGACGATCCCGACGCGGACCCGGAGGACGATCCGATGGATCCCGAAGGTGACGACGATCCCGAGGAGGGCGACGACGACGCCGTCGGCGAGATCTGCGATCCGATCCTGCAGGCGTGCCTCGACGATCCCTCGCAGTTCGATCCGTTCTGCCTCGACGACTTCGAAGAGTGCGTCGCGGTCGAGGTGGCGCTGGAGCTACAAGACCTGTGCGAGGACGTGCAGGCACAGTGTCTCGAGCTGGACATCCCGAACTTCGACTGCTTCGAGCTGTGTAGCTGAGCGCACGACGTGCGAGAGATCCGACGGCCGCGCTCCGCGATGGAGCGCGGCCGTTCGCGATCGTGCGGTCGCGATCGCTGCGCGCGACGTCGGCTGCATTGCGCCCTGTGCGCCCTCCACGGATCCGCGCGCAATACCCCTCTCGATGCGCTCCTTTGCGGATCTCGGATTACGTATGCGGCGACTCGACCCGTGCCCTCGTCTGGTCTCGCGGGGGAGAGACCACATGCAAGCACGAGATGAAGATGTGCCCGACGACCGATCCGCGGCGGTGTGCCTTCGCCGCGATCACACCGCTCGTCGTGGTTCGATCGCGGCCGACTACGCAACCGCCGACGTGTCGGCGATGGTGACGGAACCGGGGGCGTTCGATCACCAAGTAGACGTGATGAATGCGGCGCAAGCGGATGCGAGCCACTCGGTGGCGCGGGCCCAGCTCGCCAGCATCTACGCCGCGTACTGCCACTACGTGTGGCGCTGCGTCCGACGCATGGGCGTCGCGCCCGAGCACGTCGAGGACGTCGTGCAGGACGTGTTCCTGGTCGTGTCCGAGCGGCTCGGCGAGTTCGAGGGCCGCGCGTCGCTGAAGACCTGGATCTACGCGATCACCTTCCGCGTCGCCGCCGAGGATCGCCGCCGTCGCCACCGCGAGGCGCGTCCGAAGCCGATGGCCTGGGATCCCGCGACGCCGAGCGCCGCGGACGAGCAGCTCGGCGCACGCGAGCTCGCGGGACGCCTCCAGCAACTGCTCGGCACCCTCGATCTCGAGCAGCGTGCCGTGTTCGTGCTCATCGAGCTCGAGCAGATGTCGGGGCCGGAGACGGCGCAGATCCTCGGCATCAAGCTCAACACCGTCTACTCGCGGCTCCGCCTCGCGCGGCGCCGCATCGAGCGCGAGCTCGACGCGAGCAATGTGAGAGGGGCGCAATGCACGATGTGAGCGACGAGCTCGCGGCGCTCGTTCGCGCCGCACGTCGCGAGCCCGCACCCGATGGTGCGGTGCGGCGGCGCATCTGGTCGGCGATCGAGCTCCGGCTCGCGTTCGGCCCCCCGGCGCCGTCCCTCGAGTCGATGCCGCCGCCGAAGCCGACGCCGCGCAACGTGGTGTTGCTGCGCGCGCGCTGACCGTCGGTTTCTCGCTGAGTGCACGGACGATCGGCACTGGCCGATCGCGACTGGATCGAAGACTGGACTGGGCGATCGGGAGCCGACGTGTCGGGAGCACGTCGAAGCTCCGTGACCACCCGCGTGTCGTGGGGGACGCGCGGGACAACATCGAGGGGAGTCGGGACAAATGATCGGGACGAAACAGCTGCACGCGGCGACTGCCGTGATGCTCATGGGTGCGAGTACGGCCGCGTGTACGTATATCCAGGCGCCACCGCGCGAGTCGGAGGGCGAAGCGACCGGATCGAGTGCCAGCGACGGTTGGGGCAGTGTCGGAAGCGAAGAAGGCGAGTCCGAGAGCAGCGGCGGCGAAGGCGGGGGCCCTGGCGCCGACTGTGCGGAGACCGAGCTCGCGGCGCTCGACGTGCTGCAGACCTACTGCGCGGGCTGTCACAAGCCCGGGGCGAATCCGCCGGGCAACTTCGACTATGTCACCGACACCGCGAAGCTGATCGCGGAGGGCAAGGTGGTGCCCGGCGACTCCGGTGCGTCGCCGCTCTTCGCACGGGTGGAGAGCGGACAGATGCCGCCGCCGGCCGCCGCATCGTTCCCCGAGGACAAGGACGTCGAGGCGCTGCGCAAGTGGATCGACGAGTGCTCGCAGCCCGGGGGCGCGGCGGCGTGCGAGCCCGACCACCGCATCGGCATCGACGGAATGCTCGCGGCGATCGCCGACGACATCGGCAGCCCCAGCAACGTCTCGCAGGAGAACCGCCCGTTCGTCCGGTACTTCACGCTCACGCACCTCTACGACGCCGGCATCTGCGGCGACGAGCTCGAGGTGTACCGCCAGGCGCTGTCGAAGACGCTGAACAGCCTGTCGAACGGCACCGAGATCGTGGTGCCCACCCCGATCGATGCGGACGGCACGATCTTCCGCATCGATCTGCGCGACTACGAGTGGGATGCCGAGCTCTGGGCGTTCCTCGCCTCGCAGAGCCCGTACGCGATCGAGCTCACCCGCGAGGAAGCGGTCGACGTGCAGAGCTTCACGGGCGAGCCGATCCCGATCCTGCGCGGCGACTGGCTCGCCGCGGCCGCCACCGCGCCGCCGCTCTACCACGACCTGCTGCGGCTGCCGACGACGTTGATCGATCTGCAGGTGCAGCTCGGCATCAACATCAACGGCGACATCGCGCAGGAGATCGATGCCGACCCCGACGACGTCGCGCGCTCGGGCTTCCTCGACTCGGGCGTTTCGGAGAACAACCGGCTGATCGAGCGCCACGAGATCCCCGGCGCCGCGAATCGGGCGTTGTGGCTCAGCTACGACTTCTCCAGCAACGCGGCCGAGCAGAACCTCTTCGCGAGCCCGCTCGCGTTCCAGGAGGCCGGTGGCGAGGTGATCTTCTCGCTGCCCAACGGGCTGCACGCCTACATGATCGTCAACGCCGCCGGCGATCGACTCGACGAGGCGCCCGACGCCATCGTCACCGATCCGTCCGAGCCCGACGGCAACGTGGTGAACGGGCGCTCGTGCATGGGCTGCCACGACGGCGGGATCAACCTGCGCGAGGACGAGCTGCGCGCGCACGTGCTCAACAGCCTGGAGTTCGACGACCAGACCAAGCAGGCGGTCGAGAACCTGCACCCCGAGGCCGACGTCTTCAAGGAGCTGCAGCAGAGCGACGCCGACAACTTCACCTGGGCGCTCGGCGCCGCGGGCATCGAGGCCGGGATGGAGCCGATCGGCGCGGTCTTCGAGTGGTACCAGCTGAGCGTCGATCTCCCGCTCGCCGCCGCCGAGTTCGGCATCAGCGAGGACGACCTGCTGATCCGCATCGGTGGGCTCTCGGCGGATCTCCAACCGCTCGCCTACGGCACGATCAAGCGCGACGCCTTCGAGCAGAACTTCGCGCAGGCGATCTGCGATCTGCAGCTCGGCGACACCAGCTCCTGTGATGGTCCCTGACCCCGCCCGAGCGGGGCGAGCACGCCGCGAGATCCGCTCGCGCCCGTGCTCGCCCCGCCTCCCCGCGGACTCCGCCCATGGCACGCGCGCTCACCATCCTCGCGCTCCTCGCCAGCAGCGCGTGTGCCGAGCTGTCCGATCCCCGCGAGGTCGGGCCGGGCCTGGGTGACGGGATCGACAGCGTCGGCGAGAGCGGTGCAGATGCGCCACCCGAGGACTGCACCGACGTCGAGCTCGATGCGCTCGGCGTGCTGCAGGCGCGTTGTGTGCAGTGCCACGTGCCCGGCGCGGACCCTGGCACGAGCTTCGACTACCTGACCGACATCCCGCGCATGATCGCGGAGGGCCTGCTCGTCCCCGGCGAGGCCGAGCACTCGCCGCTGTTGCTCGGCGCGTTCGATCAACACGCAGATACGCCGACCTCCGACGAGCTGGCCAGCATCACGCGCTGGATCGACGAGTGCCTGCAGGCCGCGCCCTGCGTCACCGATCACGTCATCGGCACCGACGGCATGCTCGAGCTCATGCGCGCCGACTTAATGGACACCGAGTCGGTGTCGTCGTCGGCGCGGCCCTTCATCCGCTACTTCACGCTCGCGCACCTCTACGACACGGGCATGTGCGGCGAGCAGCTCGAGTCGCACCGCGCCGGGCTCGCGAAGGCCCTGGCCAGCCTGTCGTGGGCGCCGCAGCTGGTCGCGCCGGTGCCCGTCGATCCCGACGAGACCGTGTTCCGCATCGATCTGCGCGACTACGACTGGGACGCCGCGCTGTGGCAGCGGCTGGTGGCCGCCGATCCGTACGCCATCGCGTTCACGCGGGAGGAGGCCGCCGATCTCGTCGCGTTCACCGAGTCGCCCGTGCCGTCCTTGCGCGCGGACTGGTTCGTGGCCGCGGCGACTGCGGCGCCGCTCTACTACGAGCTGCTGGGGCTACCGAGCACGCGCGCCGAGCTCGAGGCGCACCTCGGCATCGACATCGACGCCGACGTCGCCGCCGACGAGGTCGCACGCGCGGCGTTCCTCGAGTCGGAGCTGTCGCAGCACAACCGCGTGGTCGAGCGCCATGTGTTGCCCGGCGGGCCCGGCCGCAGCCTCTGGGTCGCCTACGACTTCGACGACGACGCCGGCAGCTCCGACGTGTTCTCGCACCCGCTCGACTTCGTGGCGGCCGCGCAGCTGCACATGTTCACGCTGCCCAACGGCCTGTTCGGCTACATGATCACGGATGCCGCGGGGCAGCGCGTCGACACGCTGTCGGACGAGATCGCGATCGATCTCGCGGAGCCCGATCACGCCGTGGTCGCCGGGCGTTCGTGCATGCGCTGCCACGGGGGCGGCGTGATCCCGACGGGGGACGAGCTGCTCGCCCATGTGACCACGAGCCTCGAGTTCGACGACGCCACGCGCGAGCGCGTCGAGCGGTTGCACCCCGGCGCGGAGCAGCTCGCGACGCTGCAGCAGCAGGATGCCGACGGCTACGTCTCGGCACTCGCGCAGCTCGGCGTCGCTGCGCTGGCCGCCGAGCCCGTCGACGCGGTGTTCGAGCAGCTGCGCGGCGACGTCGATCTCGAGCTCGCCGCGGCCGAGCTGGGGCTGTCGACGGATCTGTTGCTCACGCAGCTCGGCGGACTTCCGGCCGAGCTCCTGCCGCTCGCGCAGGGCGTGATCAAGCGCGAGACCTTCGCCGAGGTCTTCGCCGAGGTGGTGTGCGAGCTGCAGCTCGGCGACACCGCGGCGTGCGGTGGGCCGGGCAACGCCTGCTGCAGCGCCGGCGACGGGCCCGGCTGCGGCGACGCCGAGTGCGAGTCGCTCGTGTGCGAGCTGTGGCCGGAGTGCTGCCTCGACGCGTGGACCAGCGAGTGCGCGACGCAGGCGGCCGAGTGGGCCTGCAGCTGCGGCTGAGTCATCGCGCCAGCGTGGCGCGCATGAGCTCGCGGTTGAGCAGCGCGATCGCGTCGAGGCTGATCGCCTTCGGGCACACCGCTTCGCACTCGCCGTGGTTCGTGCAGCCGCCGAAGCCCTCGGCGTCCATCTGCGCCACCATGCGGCCCGCTCGAGTGGTGCGCTCGACGTCGCCCTGCGGCAAGAGGGCGAGGTGGGCCACCTTGGCGCCGACGAACAGCATCGCGCTCGCGTTCGGACACGCGGCCACGCAGGCGCCGCAGCCGATGCAGGCGGCGAAGTCGAAGGCTCGCTCGGCGTCGGCCTTGCCGATCGGGATCGCGTTGGCCTCGGGCGCGGCGCCGGTGCGCACCGAGACGTAGCCGCCGGCCGCCATCACGCGATCGAACGCGGAGCGATCGACGATGAGATCCTTGATCACCGGGAACGCGGCCGCGCGCCACGGCTCGATCGTGATGCGATCGCCGTCGCGGTACTGCCGCATGTGGATCTGACAGGTCGTCGTGGCCGCGCGCGGGCCGTGCGGCACGCCGTCGATGACGAGCGAGCACGCGCCGCAGATGCCCTCGCGGCAGTCGTGGTCGAACGCGACCGGCTCCTCGCCACGGCGGATGAGCTTGTCGTTGAGCGCGTCGAGCATCTCGAGGAACGACATGTGCTCGTCGGCCTCGGCCTCGTAGTCGCGCAGGCCCGCCTCCGCATCCGCCGGCCCCTTCTGGCGCCAGATCGACAGCCGCAGCTTCACTTGTAGCTCCTCGTGGCGAGCGCCACGTTCTCGAAGACCAGCGGCTCGCGCTCGAGCCGGGGCGACGTGCCCTGCCCTTGCCACTCCCACACCGAGACGTGACAGAAGCGGCTGTCGTCGCGCACCGCCTCGCCGTCCTTCGTCTGGTGCTCCTCGCGGAAGTGTCCGCCGCACGACTCGTCACGATCGAGCGCGTCGGTGCACATCAGCTCCGCGAACTCGAGGAAGTCGACCACGCGGCCGGCGTGCTCGAGCCACGGATTGATCTCGTCGGCCTGGCCCGGCACGGCCGCCTCGCGCCAGAACCGCTCGCGCAGCTCGGGGATCGCCGCGAGCGCGCGGCGCAGCCCGGCTTCGTTGCGCGCCATGCCGCACTCGTCCCACATGATCTTGCCGAGCTCGCGATGGATGTCGTCGACCGGCCGGCCGCCGCGCAGCGCGAGGAGGCGCCGCGTCTGCTCGCGACACTGGGCTTCGACCTCGGCGAACGCGGGATGATCGGTGTCGACCTTGCCGCGGTGCCGCGTCGCGAGAAAGTGCCCGATCGTGTACGGGATCACGAAGTAGCCGTCGGCGAGGCCCTGCATGAGCGCGCTGGCGCCCAGGCGATTGGCACCGTGGTCGGAGAAGTTGGCCTCGCCGAGCACGTGCAGCCCGGGGATCGTGCTCATCAGGTTGTAGTCCACCCACAGCCCACCCATCGTGTAGTGGACCGCCGGGAAGATGCGCATCGGCGTTTCGTACGGGCTCTCGGCCGTGATGCGCTCGTACATCTCGAACAGGTTGCCGTAGCGCTCGGCGATGACCGGCCTGCCGAGCCGCGCGATCGCGTCGGCGAAGTCGAGATAGACCGCGTTCTTGTGCCCGGCGAGCGCCGGACCGACGCCGAGCCCGTCGTCGCACACGACCTTCGCGGCCCGCGAGGCGATGTCGCGCGGCGCGAGGTTGCCGAAGCTCGGGTAGCGCTCCTCGAGGTAGTAGTAGCGCGCAGACTCGGGGATCGACGCCGGCGGCTTGGTGGAGTCGGCGGGGTTGCGCGGCACCCAGACGCGGCCGTCGTTGCGCAACGACTCGGACATGAGCGTCAGCTTCGACTGCAGCGAGCCGCTCTGCGGGATGCAGGTCGGGTGGATCTGCGTGAAGCAGGGGTTCGCGAAGCCGGCCCCGCGCTTGTAGCAACGATAGGCGGCGGTGACGTTGCACGCCTTCGCGTTGGTGGACAGATAGAACACGTTGCCGTAGCCGCCGGTGCACAGCACGACCGCGTCGCCGGCCCAGCGCTCGATCGCGCCGGAGACCAGATCGCGCGTGATGATGCCGCGCGCCTGCCCGTCGACGACGACCAGATCGAGCATCTCGTGGCGTGCGTGCATGCGGACGGTGCCCGCGTCGACCTGGCGCATCAGCGCCGCATAGGCCCCGAGCAGCAGCTGCTGGCCGGTCTGGCCGCGCGCGTAGAACGTGCGCGAGACCTGGGCGCCGCCGAAGCTGCGATTGTCGAGCCCGCCGCCGTACTCGCGGGCGAACGGCACGCCCTGCGCGACGCAGTGATCGATGATGTCGACCGAGACCTGCGCGAGCCGATAGACGTTGGCCTCGCGCGCACGGAAGTCGCCGCCCTTCACCGTGTCGTAGAACAGCCGCCAGATGCTGTCGCCGTCGTTCTGGTAGTTCTTCGCGGCATTGATGCCGCCCTGCGCCGCGATCGAGTGCGCGCGCCGGGGCGAGTCCTGGATGCAGAAGCAGTCGACCGCGTAGCCGAGCTCGCCGAGGCTCGCGGCCGCCGAGGCCCCGGCCAGCCCGCTGCCGACGACGAGCACGCGGTACTTGCGTTTGTTGGCCGGGTTGACGAGCCGCAGCTCGAAGCGATGGCGGTCCCACTTCTCGGGCAGCGGACCGGCGGGGATCTTGGCGTCGAGTTGCATGTCGTAGGCGTCAGGGCTGCAGGAACCCGAACAGGCAGGCGAGCGGGACGATCGCGAAGCCGAAGAGCGTCGCGACCCCGAGCACGGGGCCGAGCTTCTCGCAGAAGCCACGCCAGCGGCCCTGCGAGAGCCCGAGCGTGCGCAGCATGCTGCTCGCCGCGTGCGCGACGTGCATCGCGACCGCGACGGTGGCGACGAGGTAGAGCGCCGTGATCGCGGGCTCCTGGAACGAGAGCACGAAGTTCGCGTAGACGTCGGGGCGTCCGGTCGCGTCGCGCAGATCGAAGTACTCGGGGTGCACCCAGCCGAGCGTGAAGTGGGCGAGGTGGTAGCCGATGAACGCGAGGAACGCGACGCCGGTGAGCAGCATCGCGCGGCCGTACACGCTGGCGCGCTGCGTGTGCTGGGCCTGGTAGCGCACCGGACGGGCCTCGCGGTTGCGCGCCGCGAGCTGCAGCCCACACCACACGTGCAGCGCGAGCGCGCCGAGCAGACCGAAGCGTGCGCCCCACTTGATCGCGCCGAGCGACTGCATGAACTCGGCGTACGAGTTGTACGCGTCGCGGCCCTCGAACATCTTGAGGTGTCCGACCATGTGCTGCATCGCGAACGCCACCAGCCCGAAGCCGGAGATGGCCATCATCACCTTGAGCGCGATCGTGCTGCGCCAGATCGGGGGGCGGCGCGGAGGCTGCTGTGAGCTCGGGGTGCGTTGCTCGTTCATCGTCGGCCCAGGGTGCGATCGAGGAAGCGATAGGTGTCGCTCCAGCAGCGCCGCGCGTTGGGGCGGAACACCAGCGCGTGGAAAGCATGCAGCTCACCCGCATACTCCGGCGCCTCGCAGGGCACGCCGCGGCGGGCGAGCGCCACGGCCAGGCGTCGGGTGTCGGAGAGCAACGGATCGGCGGTGCCGCAGGGCGCGAAGAACGGAGGCAGCGGGCGATCGAGCGGCTCGTCGCGCTCGAGCAGGCACAGCGGATCCGCGAGCTGGTGGGCGGGATCGCCATCGCATGCACCGGCCCCGAGGTAGGCCTCGTGCACCTCGACGAAGCGATCGTGGATGAACCACGAGACCGGGCGATCGCCGCGGCGGAAGCGACCGGGATCGGAGACCTGCAGGATCCCGCAGGCCGGCATGGTCGCGCGGGGCACGTGTCCGCGATCGAAGAGCGCGCGCGCCCACGGCTCGCTGCGGCGCTGACAGGTCGCGATGGTCAGCGCGGTGACGAGGTTCGCGCCCGCCGACTCGCCGGCGAGCACGAGCTGCGAAGGATCGCCGCCGAAGCGCTCGGCGTTGTCGAGCACCCAGCCGTACGCCGCGGCGGCGTCGGTGAGCCCTGCCGGGAACGGGTGCCGCGGCGCGAGGCGATAGCTGATGTTGAACACCACGAAGCCGCGGCGCGCAAAGGCCAGCCCCATCACCCAGTGCGAGTCCTTGGAGAGGATGCGGAAGCCGCCGCCGTGGACGTACAGCACGACGGGCCGCGGACCGCTGGCGACGAGCGGACGGTAGACGTCGAGGCGGTGGGCGGGCGAGCCGCTCGGCAGGTACGCGACGTCGCGCTCGATGCGAACGCCGTGGCGCTCGGGGCGGGCGCCCGGCGCGAGTCGACCCGCCGCGGCCAGCCCGCGCCAGATGTTGTCGACCACCGCTGCACCCGCTTGGCGGCGCAGGCGGGTGCCGAGCTCGATCGCCCTCATCGGCGTGGATGCTAGCAGAGTCCGGGAACCACGCGGCCACCCGCGTGGTTCGCAAGAAACGTCGGGCGCGCCCGCTCGCGCACGCACCTGCTGCGCGTAACATTCGCCCGTGACCCGCATGCGCATCGGCGACACCCTCGGCAGCGGCGCGGTCGGTCGCGTCGTGCGGATCGAGTGCGACGACGGTCCGCCGCTCGCCGGCAAGATCCTGCATGCCTCACATCGCGGCGACACCGCGGCCGCGGCGCGCTTCGCCCAGGAGGCACGGGTGGCGGCCGCGCTCCGCCACCCGAACGTCGTGCACGTCCACGGCGTCGAGCAGATCGAGGGCGAGACGGTGCTGCTCATGCAGCTCGTCGTCGGGCCCACGCTCGCGCAGCACATCGCCCGAACCGCGCCGCTGCCCGAGCACGAGATCCTCGTGCTCGCCCGCGGGATCGCGGCCGGGCTCGCGCACGCCCACGGCGCAGGGATCATCCACCGGGATCTGAAGCCCGCGAACGTGCTGCTCGACGAGGCCGGCACCCCGAAGATCGCCGACTTCGGCATGGCGCGCGGCAGCTCGATCGCCGGCGCGGGCCACGATGCGCTCACGGTGCTCGGCACGCCCGACTACATGGCGCCCGAGAGCATCGACCCGCTCGCCGTCGATGCGCGGGCCGATCTCTACGCGCTCGGCTGCATCGTGTTCGAGATGGCGACCGGGCGGCCGCCCTTCGGCGGTGCCACGCCGTTCGCGGTGCTGCGTGCCCATCGCGAGGACGAGCCCCCGCCGCTGCCCGATCACCTCGGGGTCGGGTTGCGCGAGCTCACCCACGCGCTGCTGGCCAAGTCACCCGCACGTCGTCCGCAAGCGGCCGCGACCGTGGTCGACGCGATCGATCGCGTGCTCGCCGGGCAGACCGTGGCGCTCGCAGTGCGCGACGACGGACGACAGGCACGCTGCTCGCTGTGCGGGCGTCCGGTGCTCTCCGAGGTCGGCGCGTGCCTGTCCTGCGGACGGGCGCTCCTGCGCGCCGAGGCGGGCAAGAGCTCCGTGGTGATCGTGGGACCCGGTGACATCGGCGACAAGCTCGACAGCGAGCTGCGCGAGCGTCTGCGCCAGTGGCTGCTCGGCGAGCCCGCGCTCGGGCTGCGGCCGAACAAGCGACTCGAGCGCAGGATCCCGCGGCTGCCGTTCACGCTCGCGAGCGGGCTGTCGGACTCGCTCGCGGCCGCGATCGTCGTCGCGCTGGCCGAGCTCGGGCTCGAGGCGGTCGTGTGGGATCGGCATCCGTTGCTGCTCGCGCAGATGCGCAGCAAGGCCGGCAAGCTGAGCGCGCGCATCGGGCTCGTCGCGCTCGGTAGCGCCGCCGGTGTGATGAGCTCGGCGAGCGGGCTCGCGGCCGCGGCGATCGCCACCGTCGGCATGGTGATCGGCACGACGATCGTCACGAGTGGCGCGGTCACCGAGCTGGGCGAGCCCGGCCGTGGCCTCGCGCCGGCGCTGCGCGAGCCGATCGCGCGGCTGGTGAAGGCGCTGCCCGCCATCACGAGCGAGCGCCACCGCGACGGCGTCCGTGCGGTCGTCGAGCGTGCGGTGGCACTCGCGCGCTCGAACCCGGTCGGCGACGAGCGCACGCTCCACGAGCTCGCCCACGCGATCGACGTCGCCACCGTCGCGGCCGCGCAGCTCGACACGCTCGATCGCTCGCTCGCCGCGGGTGGGCTGGGCGGCGAGACGAATGCGCAGCGCGACGTGCTGCTCGAGCGCGATCGCTGGGCCGCGCGGCTCTCCCGGCTCACCGCGGAGCTGGAGTCGATGCACACGCGATCGCTGGCGAGCGGCCCCGCGCATGCCGACGACGACGCGCTCGCGCAGCTGCGCATCCACATCGAGGCGCTCGAAGAGGTGCAGGCGACATGAACGTGCCCGAGTCGGTCCCCGACGACGTCGTGCCGATCGACGGCCCCGTGCGCATCGGCAGCGAGCTGCGCTGGACGATCCACAGCGCCGAGGGCGACGCCGTGCTGGCCCAGCTCGCGCCCGAGCTCGCTCGGGACGAGGCCGTGCGTCGGCGCTGGGTCGCCGACGCCGAACGGATGCAATCGCTGGACGTGCCGGGCTACGTCCGCCCCACCCGCATCGGCCCGCTGCCCGATCCCCGCGATCCCGGCGCACCGCCACCGTGGCGGATCCGTCCGCAGCCGCCGGGGCGCTCGCTCGAAGCGTGGCTGGCCGAGCGCGCACCCGCACCGATCGACGAGGTCGTCGCGCTGCTCTCGTCGCTGTGCGTCCCGCTCGCGGAGCTCCACGCACGAGGCCGCGTGGTCCGCGATCTCGCGCCGAAGAACGTGGTGATCGGCGAAGACGGCAGCGCCACGCTCGTCGACATCGGGCTCTCGCGCACCGAGGTGCTGTCGTCGCGCACGGCCGCGAGCCTGGTGCTGCAGGGCTCGCCGTACCTCGCGCCCGAGCTGCTGCGCCGCACGCACGTCGACGCGCGCTGCGATCTGTTCGCGCTCGGCGTGATCGCCTATGTCGCGCTCACCGGTGTGCCGCCGTGGGGCGACTCGCCGGCGCTGTTGCGGCCGGCCGGGGCCTCGCCGCGTCCGGCCGCGCTCCGGCCCACGATCTCCGCGGAGCTCGACGCGCTCGTCGCGAGCTGCCTCGCCGACGACCCCGCCGAGCGACCGGACTCGATCGGCGACGTGCTCGCGGCGCTGCAGGGTCGCCCGCTGGGGCTCGCCGAACGACGACGGGTCGCGTGCCAGGCGTGCGGCGCCGAGATGCGCATGGGCCAGCGCCTCTGCGTCGCATGTGGGCGCGCGGTCGTGCAGTTCGAGCACGCCGCACCCGATGCGGGCGACACCGTCGCGCTCGAGCTCACCAAGGCCGCCGAGGACGTGCAGTTCTCCGCGAACCTGCGCAGCATCCTGTCCGCGGTCGGCGACGGCCCGTTGCCCGCGCTCAACTTCGTCATCGGCGACGAGCGCATGTACTCGAAGTCCGAGAAGGCGCGGATGCTGCGGCTGCCGGTGCGGCTGTTCGATCGCCTCACCCCCGCGACGGCCGAGGCGATGCAGGCGCGCATGAAGGGGCTCGGGCTCACCACGCGCATCGTCGCGCCCAAGCCCACGCTCGGGCGCAGGTTCCTCGTGCCCGCGATCATCATGGCCAGCGCGCTCGCGATCGCGGCGCCGCTCTTCGCCTTCGGGGTCGTCGTGCCGGCGCTCGTCGTCCTCGCACTGGCGCTCGTGCTCGTCCCCGTCACCGCGAAACGCCGCCGGGTCCGTCGCCAGCGCAACCGCGATCCGATCCTCCGCCTACGCGCCGCACCGGCCGCGCTGCCGGCCTCGGATCCGTTCGTGGCCCGTGTCGCGGCGCTGCTCGTGCCGTCGACCGCCGCGGACGTGCGCGAGCAGCTCGGCGAGCTCGCGCTCTTGCTGCAGCGACTCGTGGATCACCGCATCGAGCACCGTCGCGAGCGCGCGGAGATCGACGCCGTGACGGCACCGGTCGGCGAGCTGGTCGCGCTCGTCGAGCGCACGGTCGAGGCGCTCGCGGGCTACGATCGCGAGCTCGCCGGGCTCGACGAGGGCGAGCTGGTGCGGCAGCTCGCGCGCAGCGAGGCGCGCGGGGATGCGGCCGAGCGTGCGCGATTGCAGCACGCGCTCGAACGACTGCGCGTGCTCGAAGAAGCGCGCGCGGGCGCGCTCGGTCGGCTGCTCGAGGCGGGCTCGCTCTTGCGCCGCTCGGTGGAGCTCGGGCTCGGCGTCCGCGATCCCGAGCTCGAGCACGAGCGCTGGGTCGCCGCGTCGCTGCGCGCGCTTGCGTCCGACGGCGACGCGGGCTAGCTCTCGTCGCGCCGTCCGGCGCTCTTCCTGGTGCGCGCGGTCGTGCCCGATGTCCGCCGTGGCAGCGCCACGTCGGGCTCGAGTTGCTCGCGCTCCGCGCCGCATCCCGCACCTGCGCCGATGTTCCGGCGAGGCCGGCCCGAGGACGGCGTGATAGCCTGGGCGGCGACCATGGTCGATCGGACGGTGCCGCAGCAAGGGGGAGCGGCCGCGTTACCCGTGATCCTCTGCTGTGCACGCGGGGAAGGGGACGCGCTGGGCGAGGTCGTGGGCGCGCTGCAGCAGCGTGGCATCACCGTCGAGCTCATCGATGGCGTCGAGCTCGATCCCCGTGCGCTCGCGGCCGCGATCGAACGACGGCAGGGCAACGGGCTCTACGTGCTCGTGCGCTCCGGCGCGCTCGATCGCGACAAGGTCGACGCGCTCCGCGAAGTATTGCTCGCGCATCGTCTCCCCTTCGGCCGCACGCTGACCGTGTCGGGCACGAAGGCGAGCGATCTGCTCGAGCGCATCGATCAGAGCCTGCGCCGGCAGGTCGCGCACGCACCCGGTGCGCGGGAGCCCAACGCACCCGTGCCCGAAGCCGGCGGGGCGCGACGCTCCACCGTCATGGTCACCGCACCCGCCGCGGGCCGAGCCCCTGCGCCGGCCGCCACGGCGCGGCCGAGCAAGCCGCCGGCACCGACGAGCCCGCGCTCGCGCACGACGATCGCGACCCCGAGCGCATCGCTGCCGCCGCGTGCACCGGCCCAGCGCGCGCCCGCACCTCCGCCGCCGGCACCAGCGAGCACGCCGACGTCGGTCGTCGCACCGGAGCCCGCGCCGATCGAGAGCTCGGCGGCGACGGTCGCTTCCGATCCCGACGCGACGGTGGCCGAGCCCGCGCCGCCCTCGTCGACACCGACCTTGCGCGGCGCCGAGGCGACGCCCGCCGCGACGGTCGAGCCCGAGCGGGCCGCACCCGAGGACCAGACGCGCACGTTCACCGCGTCGGAGGATGTGCCGCCCCACACCGCGCTCGTCGGCGAGTTCGAGTCGGTGGTGTCGCGCCTGCCCGAGCCGGACACGTCGGTGACCGCCGTCGAGATCGATCCGGATCTCCTCGTGGACGACTCGTCGATCCAACCCGGTCGTCGGCGCGCGACGGGCGGGCTCGACGACGAGCTTCCCACCAACGTGGATCTCGCGGGCGTGCTCGACGGCATCGGTGCCGACGCGATCGATCGCACCGTTCCCAACCACAATCCCAACCACAATCCCCACCAGCGTCCCAACACCGTCGTCGCGCCCGTGGTCGCGTTCGAGGGCTATCCCGACGACGACATCGAGCTCTCGCTGCGCGACGGCGTGATCGTCGACGGCTACGACAAGGTCGACGTCACGCAGGTCGCACGCGCGCCGGTGCCGACCTCCGCCTTGCCGCCGCCGCCGCGCGCCGCAGCGCACATCCCCACGATGGTGGCGGAGGCGATCCCCGAGGAGAGCTCCCGCTTCCGGCTCATCGCCGCGGCGGTGGTCGCCGCGATGGGGCTGGGGATCCTCGCCGCCGTGCTCGTCAGCGACGACGACGACGCGCCGACCACGGTGGCCGCGGCCGATGCGAGCGGCACGGTCGCGGAGGCGAAGGCGGACGCGAAGGCGGACGCGGACGCGGACGCGAAGGCGGACGCGGACGCGGAGGCGGGCGCGGACGTGAAGGCGGACGCGGACGCGAAGGTGGACGCGGACGCGAAGGCGAAGGCGGACGCGGACGTGAAGGCGGACGCGGACGCGAAGCCCGAGGCCGACGCGAAGCCCGAGGCCGACGCGAAGCCCGAGGCCGACGCGAAGCCCGAGGCCG
>CAZFKC010000001.1:0-127664 GCA_964519175.1 uncultured Nannocystaceae bacterium | reverse complement strand
GGCCGACGCGAAGCCCGAGGCCGACGCGAAGCCCGAGGCCGACGCGAAGCCCGAGCCCCCTGCCCTCGCCGCCGCGGACACGCCCGTCGCCGAGGACTCGGGCCGTGGCAGCGCCGTCGTCACCGTCGCACGTCGTCGCGCGCTCGCGGCCCCGCCTCCGCCGGCGCGCACGCTCGTGCTGCGTGCGCTGCGGGCCCGCTCGATCCGTGCGCTCGACGTGCTGCTCGTGACCCGCAAGGCGAGCGCTCCGATGCCGCAGTCGGCCGCCGCGGATCACTGCGACAAGCTCGCGCTCGACGGCCTCGAGCGCTGGCGACTCCCGGAGATCGGCGAGCTCGCATCGCTCACCGACGCCGGCATCGTCGGCCGCGGCTTCTACTGGTCGAGCACCGCCGCCGACACGTTCGGGGATCTGCGCATGGCGTGGAACGGCGCGAAGCGGCAGGGCGGCGTGCGCTACAAGAACTCCGCAGTCATCTGCGTACGGGGGGATCGTGGCGCCTGATCCGGGAGCCCGCGGGCTGCGGCTCATGATCTACGACCGCACGTGCACGGGCCGCACGCTCTTGCCCGGGCTCACGCACGTCTGGGCTGCGGGCGGCGCGGTGTTCTCGTGGCTCGGCCGCTTCGACGCGCGGCTCGGCGTGCGCAGCTGGGCCGAGGCGCTCGACTGGCTGGCCGCGTTCGAGCCCTCGCGACCGATCGCCGAGGTGCAGTACTGGGGGCACGGCAAGTGGGGTGCGCCGCGCGTGTGGGGCGAGTCGCTGCGCGAGGACTGCCTGCTGAAGGATCACGAGCTGCGGCCGCGGCTCGACGCCGTCGCGAAGCGCATGTGCAAGGGCCGCGACGGCCTGTGGTGGTTCCGCACGTGCGAGACGTTCGGCGCCGAGCTGGGCCAGCGGTTCGCGTCGGCGTTCGCCGATCGCCTCGGCTGCCGCGCGGCGGGCCACACCTTCATCATCGGCCACGTACAGAGCGGGCTGCACAGCGTCCTGCCCGGCGAGACCCCGAGCTGGGCGCCCGACGAGGCGATCGAAGAAGGCACGCCCGAGCATCCCAAGCGCGCCGCGTGGTCACGCCTGCGCGCGCCGAACACGATCACGTTCCTGCAGAGCAACCTGCCGCCCGGCTACTGACGCCGCGTCGCGCTCACTGCTTGCGGCAGCGGATGTTGCCGTCCTCGCAGCCGAACCGCACGTGGAAGTGATCGCGGTGCCCGCTCTCGTGGCGCACGATCGTGTGCACCTTGGGATCGGTGTTGACGGCGCTGAAGAGCATCGCGACCTGCTCCGGCGGCAGATCCTTCGCGGCCTCGCGCGCGATCAGCCGCTGCAGCTTCGCGCTGACGAAGATCTGCTGCACCTCGCCCGTGGCGATGAGCGCCTCGAACAGCTTCCACGTGCGCCGCGCATCGATGTTCTTCGGCGTCGCCGTGCGCCACCAGTGCTGCGTGTCGCGCACGGACGGCCGCAGCACGTAGCCGATGTCGACGTCGCGCCCGCTGCGGTGCGAGACGTGCGGTTCGGAGCGGCCACCCGAGCGCTTCGAGATCTCGCCGAGCCGCACCGGCGGCGCATCGGGGTCGGCCGCAGCGTACGTGCGGAACGCAGTGAGCAGCGACGAGACGGTCGTCCGCGAGCCGAACACGCGCGGGCGATGCACGCGGAGCTCCCAGTCGGGACCTTCGGGCAACGGGATGCCGGCCACGAGGTGGCCGCGGTTCGGCTTTCCGCACGACAGCGTCGGCTTGCGGGGATCCGCGCGGTGCACGACGAGCGCGGTGCCGGCCTCGACCATCTCGCGATTGCCGAGCTCCGGGTTGAGCTCGCGCAGATCGGTCGGCCACATGCCCCAGTTGCCGGCGACGTCGGCGACGCTCATGCGCTCCTCGACGGTCCAACGCACCTCCGCGAGCTCGTCGACGAAGCTGCCGCGCGGCGCTTCGTCGCCGGCGCGGTCGAACGCGAGCGAGGTCGGTCGCTCGAGCTCGCCGCCGCGCGCCAGCACATGCTCCATCGCGGGCGCGGACGACCAGGTCGGCGGCGCGGCCTCCGGCACGTCGTCGACGGGCACGCCGGGCAAGCCGATGGGGGCGATGCTCCCCACCAGGCCCGCCGCGAGGACCGTCGACGATCGCGGCGCGGGAGTCAGGGAGCCGCCTCCGATGAACACCAGGAGCGGCACGAGCGGTGCGAACGAACGCAATCGCATCAGCCCAGCGACCATACCGAACCGCGATCGCCGGGCAAAGCCGCGGCCTACGAAAACGGTCACATGCGCGCACCTCGTTTACACGCGGGCGTGTCCACCGCCTCGATGCGCACACACGAATTTCAGGGAACCTCGCGACGAGGCGCCGAACGCGACCACGCGATCGAGATCGCGATCACTCGGCCGCATCGAGTCGGAGGGAGAGCTCGACCCGCATCGACACACGTTGTGCGGCCCCGACCAGCTCCATGTTCGCACGCGTGGTCGTCGTGACCTCGGCTTCGGCGCGCTGCGGTAACGCGCTGGCGGGCGTCCACACGACGCGCGCACGCGTCGTACCGCTCTGCGCCTCGACGATGCCCCCGCCGCCGCGCTCGGTGCCCTCGGTCGGCGCGACGAGATCGTGCTCCGACGTCGACGCGAGCACGAGCGTGTCGCCCTCGCGCTTCGCGGTCCACTCGGTGACTTGTTGCAGCAGCGCGGTGTCGCGACGCACCTGCTGCACCGCGCGCCAGCGTGCGCCGTCGCCGACGGGCTCGTCGGGCAGCACCGGCAACATCTCCTGCAGCGCCGCTGCGAGCCCGCCGAGCTCGGGCTCGAGCCCCGCATGTCGCTTGGCGGCGTCGGCCGAGGCCGCGAGCGCGAAGCTCTCGATGCGCCCGTTCGCGGCGAGCACGATGTCGCCCTTCGTCGCGCGCAGCTCGTCGGCCGTGCGGGTGATCGCCTGCTGCACACGCGCCGAGGCCGGCGCATCGGCGGGGACGATCACCTCGGTGACGGCGATCGCGATCGTGGTGCGCGTGGCATCGCTCGCCGTCACCTCGGCGTCGAGCAGCACCTGCAGCGCGGGCAGCTCGGTCGGCGGCACGTCGCGCGTGCCGAGGTGCATGGCGGCCTTCAGCCCCAGCGAGACCCGCAGCTTGCGCTTCTGCCCCGGCGTGCCGAGCACGCGCAGCTGCGCCTTGGGCTCGCTCCCGGCGTCGAGCACCGTGACGCCGATCGGCGCGGCCGCGACCGGCGCGCGCACCTCGAAGCCACCCACGTCCGCCGCCGGCTCGGCAGTCGGCTCGGCATCCGCCACCGCAGCCGCGGGCGCGGTCGAGGGCGCCGCACGCACGGTGCCCGGCTCGCGCGCGCCGCGGGCCGGCGCATCCGAGGGCGCGGCGGGCTGTTCACGACCCGCGCGCTGATCGTCGGTGGTGATCTTCACGCAGCCGTGGATCGAGAGCACGGCTGCGAGCGCGACGGAGCGTGCGAGCACGCGGCGACGGTATCACGACGCGCGTCGACGTCGTCGCGCGAGCGCGAGCCCGACGAACAGCAGCGCGGCGCCACCCTGCCCCGCGCCGCCCTTGCATCCGCACCCGTCGCCCGCGCCGTCGAGGCCGAAGCCCTGCGGCAGCGCCGGCCTCGGCACATCGCCGCCGTCGTCGGCACCATCCTCCGAGCCATCGTCGCCGCCGTCGAGGCTGCCGGCATCGCTGCCGTCCCCGTCGCCGGACTCGCCCGCGTCGGCACCGTCGCCGCTCGGCGGTTGCTCGTCGACGCCGACGTCGACCTGTGCCGACTCGGTCTGGTTGCCCGCGAAGTCGGTCGCGATCGCGGTGAGCGTGTACACGCCGGGCTCGAGGTTGACGACGAACGCCCACGGCTCGCCCATGTCGGGCTGGGCGAGCGGGGTGCCGTCGATCGCGAGCTCGACCTTCGCGACCCCGAAGTCATCGGCCGCGGAGATGTCGACGTCGACCTGCGCGCGACCGGTCGCGGGATCCGAGTGCAGCTCGGTGCCATCGGTCGGTCGCGTGATCGAAACGGTGGGCGGCGTCGTGTCGTCGCCGCCACCGCCATACGGTGCGCCGCAGCTCGCCGACGGACCGGACACCTCGCCACCACCACATGCGGGCCAGCTGCCGCTGCCCTGCCCGGGGCTCGTCGCGAAGCCCGTGCACTCCGGCCCGGGATTCCAGGTGCCGTCGGCGTCGTGGCACGGCGTGATGTCGACGCCCGTCGTGTCCTCGAACCACTGCATGCCGGTGTGCATCATCGAGTACCAACCACCGCCACCGCAGCCGTCGCCGTACGACGTGATGCCGAACGCGCGCCACGATCCGTCCTCGAGCTGGATGTACACCGGACCGCCCGAGTCGCCCTGACAGGTGTCGACGCCCCCACCACCGACGAACGCCTCGTCGTTCTGGATGTACCCGAAGGTCGTCTGCGCCTGGTACTTCACGCCGAAGTTGCCGTCGTCGGTGTTGCCGAAGCCGACCAGCCACACCTCCTGCCCTTCGACGAGCATCTCGGTCTCGCAGCCCATGAGCGGCGGCGTCGGTGCGAAGTCGGTGACCGCTTCGGAGAGCTTGCACACCGCCCAGTCGTTGCCGCCCCCGGGCCCACCGCCCGGATACACCTCGCAGAGCTCCGGGTAGACGGTGTTGCCCTGCTCGTAGATCGAGTCGCCGAAGAACACCTCGGAGATGCTCCCGCAGTGCGCCGCATAGATCACGACCTGGGGATGCACGAGCGTGCCGGTGCAGCCACCGAGTGACACGGTCGTCGGCCACGCGCACGCGGGCGCCGGTCCGCCGCCGTAGATCGCGTCCGGATCGGGCGCGCGATCCTGCAGCGCATCGACGTCGGCCGCGGCGCGCGTCGACGCGAGCGAGGCAGCGAGCGCGCAACCGCAGACGACGACACGGCGAGCACGACCCAACATGCCTTCGATCATCGACGCGCAGACCTGCCCACCGCAAGCACGCATCGTACGTGCGCAGCGTCGCTCCTACGCATTGCACGAACTGCGCGACGACGGCCCGATCGCGTTGGCGAACTGCACTTCGAGCCGCGATCCGCTGGGCGAGTTGCGCAGCGCGGCGTACGTGCGCAACGTGGGCCGCGCACGCGCGCGCGGGAACCTCCGCGCGCACGCGTGCGACTGCATGCTCAGGGCGTCGGCTCGGCCGGCGCGGGCGGAGTCTGGGCGTTCGCCGCCGTGGCGAACACCACCGTCGCGCCGCCCACCGTCGCCGCGATCCACAGCTCGCGCGCGTCCGCGGTCATGGCCGCGGTCGGTTCGCTCGCGCCCTCGGGCAGCGCGATCGCCCGCCAGCTCCCGACGGGATCGCGGTGCAGCAGCTGCTCGCCGAGCTGCGCCCAGAGCCCACCGTCGTTCGTGGGCATCAGCGCGGTGGGCTTGCTCGACAGCGCGTCGAGCTTCCAGCCGCCGGTCTCGTGGTGCAGCAGGTGCACGCTCGTGCCGGCCTCGGCCACGACCGAGATGCTGTGCTTCTGTCGCGTCACCGCGCGGCCGAAGCTCCAGTCACCACCCTGCGGCAGCTTGGCGAGATGCGCCGCCACGCACTCGGCATCGACGCAGTAGGTCTGCAGGAACACCGCGCCGTCCTTGGGACGCGCCGTGTAGAGCTCGCCGTCCTTGGTCTCGAAGAAACCGACGAGCTCGCCTTCGATGCCGACGCCGAGCTCGGGATCCCCGACGGTGTCGGAGATCCGCACGAGCTTGTCCGCGTAGCACGGGGCCGGCTCGGGCGGGACCTCGAGCTCTTCGTCCTGCTCGGGCGGCTCGCATCCCCCCTGCACGAGCAACCCGCTCTTGCCCCCGAGCGCGAAGCGTTCGCCGGCATCGGTGAAGCGCTGCTCGGCGAGGTACTCCTGCGGGACCCAGCGTTTGCCGTTGCGCAGTCGCATGAGCCGCGTCTGTCGTTCGGAGGGACGATCGCGACGCTTCGTGGTGGTGCGGCGCTCGATGACCCACACGTTGTCCGGCCACACGCCGAGCAGCTCGCCGTTCGGCGCCTCGATCTCGGTGCGCAGGACGAGCGCGCCGCTCTTGTCGATGTCGGAGAGCCCGGCGCTCGAGCGTCCGAGCACACCGCGGGTGAGCGGCTCGAAACGAACCGCGTCGGTCGGCCGCGCGACCTCTCGCCACGTCGCCACGGTCGGCGCCGCGGCGATCTCGGTCACGGCGACGAGCGGCGCGTCGGCGGGCGCGACCAGCTCGACCGGCGGCGGGGGCTCGACCGGCGGCGGGGGCTCGACGGCGGTCGTGGGCGCCGGCTCGGTGGGCGTGGCGACGGCGGGGGCCGGCGCCTCGGGGGTCTTCGCAGGCGCGGGATCGGCCTTCGCGACGGTGGGCCCGACGGGGGCTGCCGCCTTCGCGGGCGCCGAGGCCGGTGCGGCCGCGGGCGCTGCGGGCTGGGCCGGCTCGCTCCCCGACGAGCAGCCGGGTGCGAGCAGGGCGAGCAACAACCATGGGCATGCACCAGCGGATCGCGTCATGTTCATGTCGACCCCCGACGCGCCAGTTCGATCACTCATTTCGTGCCGAACAGGCGGTCGCCGGCGTCACCGAGCCCCGGAACGATGTAGCCGTGGTCGTCGAGTCGCTCGTCGATCGCCGGCGTGTAGATCGGGACGTCCGGATGGTGCTCGTGCAGCGTGCGGATGCCCTCGGGGGCCGCGAGCAGACAGACGTACTTGATCTCGCGCGCGCCCGTCTGCTTGATCCGCGAGACCGCCGCGACCGCGGAGTTGCCGGTCGCGAGCATCGGATCGACGAGGATCACCTGCCGCGTGTCCATCTGGTGCGGCACCTTGAAGTAGTACTCGACCGGCGCGAGCGTCTTCGGATCGCGGTAGAGGCCGATGTGGCCCACGCGCGCGGCCGGCAGCACGCGCAGGATCCCGTCGAGCATGCCCTGCCCCGCGCGCAGCACGGAGATCACGCAGACCTTCTTGCCCGCGACCATCGGCGCGCGGGTCTTCGCGAGCGGCGTCTCGATGTCGACCAGCTCGATCGGCAGGTCGCGCGTCACCTCGTAGCCCATCAGCATCGCGATCTCTTCGAGCAGCGCGCGGAACTTGTGCGTGCTCGTGTCCTTGCACCGCATGAGCGTGAGCTTGTGCTGGATGAGCGGGTGATCGACGACGTGGACCAGGCCGGACATGCGTCGACCTTCTTAAGGCCAAGTGGCGTCGGCTGTCGACCCCACCGCCCGATCCCTGCTCACGCCACGAAAAGGCCGTAGCGCGCGAGCAACTCGAGCGTGTGCGCCATGACCTCGGCGAGCGGCTCGCGCAGCTCCTCGGGATCGACGATGCGCTCGTCGTCGGCGTGGACGGCCAGCCGGCCCGCGGCCGCGAGCGCGACCAGCTCGTCGAGCAGCGCGGTGCGGTCGCGCGTGCCGTCGGCGGCACACACGAGCTCGACCGCGACCGCGTCGAGATCGACCCGCTGGTGGCGACCGTTCGCCGCCCAGCCGCGCTCGCGGGCGAGCCAGCGCGTGCACACCCCGGTGCGCGGCCGCTCGCCGGGCGTCGCGACGAGATACGGCGGCTCGCGGCGCAGCTCGAGGCCACCGCCACCCACGAGGCACTCGAGCACGTCGCTGGCCAGTCGCGCACGCGACACGGCCGGGTCACCGAGGTCGATGCCCGCTTCGGAGACCAGTCCGGCGGCGCGCCGCCACAGCTCTTCGAACGCGAGGTCCTCGGGCCACATCTTCCGCAGGATCAGGAGGCCCGCCTTCGTGATCGGCTCGGCGCTCGCCACCCGCATGCCGTCTGCGCCCTCGAAGCCGTACTCGAGCCCGGGCGACAGATCGCAGGGCGATCCGTCCAGCTTCGCCGCAAACCCCACGCGCAGCCCCATCACCGAATCGGGCCCGAGCGCGCGCGACGGCTTCGCCGCGGCGTGGCAGACGAGCGACGCCCGGAACTGCCGGTTGCGCACGAAGTCGACGTACTGCTCCATCCGCACGAGATCGGGCGCGACGCGATCGAGGGTCTCGCGGACCTCCTCGGGGAACTCGCGCGCCATCATCATGTGCACGTCGCTCTCGCACAGGTACTGCAGCGAGTGGCGATCGAGGCGCTCGGCGAACTCGTGGAAGTAGATCGGCGCGTTACAGTCCTCGAGGTGCTCGTGGTAGAGGTAGTCGTCGCCGGCGCGCGAGAGGATCGCGAGCTCCTTGCCGAGCAGCGCTCCGTACGGTGATGGCTGCCCCGCGACGGCGCGCGCGAGGAAGTCGACGAGGGCACGCGACTGCTGGACGCGTCGGCTCGGCTCTGCGAACCCGCGCACGTGCCAGCGCATCATGTGCCGCACCATCTCGCGCATGTGCCAGCCCGGGTACGTGTTGTAGCTGACGTAGCCGATGCCCTGCTCGGAGAGGCGGTCGCGACACACCGCGAGGATGTGCTCCTGCACGTGCGGCGGCACCCACGAGTACACGCCGTGGCAGATCACGTAGTCGAACTCGCCCCAGCTCTCGTCGACACTGGTGATGTCGCCGTGGCGCAGCTCGACGTTGCCGAGCTGCAGCGCGCCCGTCATGCGCTGGCCCTCGGCGATCTGCTTCGTCGAGAGATCGATGCCCACGAAGCGCGACTCCGGTGCGCGCTCGGCCATCGGCACGAGGTTGCCGCCGCTCGCACAGCCGAGCTCGAGCACGCGACAGTGGCCCGGCTCCGCGGGACGCAGCCCGAAGAGCCGCCCCAGCGTGCACAGCCGGTCGGGCTGCGTGCGCGCGTACGGGTAGCTGCTGTAGGGGACCTCGTCGTAGCTGCTCGGTTCGGACATCGCTCGACTTCAACAACGCAGGCAGAACAGCCGACCGGCCCGACGCCCGCCCCGCAGACCGCGGAACAGCATCTTGATCCCCTTCATGATCCCCATGAGCGCCGTGAGCGTATCGGGCATCGGGAAGCCGCCGATGAGCACCGTGCCCTGGATCGGCATCACGACGCCCATGCTCGCGATCGCGGGCGGGATGCTGGGGTCCTTGCCGTAGAGCTGGCCCATCGCGAGCGCGGCGGCATCGGCTGCAGCCTGCGCCGCCATGAGCGACGCCCGCATCGCGGCATTGGCCGCCGCGGCCGCGGTCTCGGCGTTCGACGCCGCCACCGCTTGCGCGCCGGCGCCCAGCAGACCTGCGCCGACACCCGCGACGCCGAGCGCCGTCATGGCCTGGGCGAACCGCGAGGGTGGTGCGGGTGGACCGGGCGGCTCCGGCGGACCCGGACACGCCTTCGCGAAGTCGAGCAGTCGTGCGGCACGCGAGCCGCCGATGAACACCTGACTCGAGCCGGTCTTGACCTCGAAGATCGGCATGAACCCGACGCACGTCGGCGCGAGCCCGTAGTCGCCGCATCGCGCCGCCGGGAGCCCGCCGATGAGCACGGACATGCAGCCCGCGACCATGATCATGCCGATGCTCGGCAGCGGCACCGGCGGTGCCGGCGGGATGAGGCTCGGCGGATGGCTGTGGCAGTGCGGCGGCGCGAGGTACATGCCCATCACGTTCACGGCGGGCAGCGCCGGGAACACGCTCGCGATCCCGGCCGTCAGCATCGCCATCCCGGTGTCGAGCAACGTGAACACGCCACCGACGACCCCGAGCGCGCCACCGACGTACTGACTGATCGCGCCGAGCGTGCCCTGCTCGGGCGGCGGCGCGTTGCGGAACGGCGCCGCGATCGAGTCGACCACGCCGGCCAGCGAGTCGACGGTGACGTTGCCGGTGGGGTTGAAGAGCGGCTGTACCGGCGCCGCGGGGTGCGAGCTCGGGCGTACGACGCCGGGCGCGACCGTGGGATGTCCGGCGGGGGGACGCGGGGCGTTCATCGATAGCGCTCCTTGCAGATCTGATCGACACCGGCGCGCTCGCGCTCGGCCTCGCGCTGCTCGCTACCCAGCCCGATCTTGCCGTAGAGCGCGATCATGTGGTCGAGGATCGAGCGCCAGCGGATGAAGTAGTCGCCTTCTTTGCAGATGCCGATCGCGAGCTTCCAGATCTTCACCGCAGCGCCGACGTCGTTGTGCGACGCGCGAGCGATGCCGACCTTCTCCATGTTGTCGCACTTGTACTCGAGGTTGAGCAGCTTGCCGGCGATCTGACTCGCCATGTCGTAGTAGCCCGCGGCTTCCTCGAACTCCTTGAGCACCATGCAGGCGTCGCCCGCCTTCGAACAGAGCTGCATCGTGACGGGGAGCCCGTCGACGCCCGCCGGAGCCGACAACGCGAGCCCCGACTGGTAGCGCTGCTTGGCCTCCAGCGGCTTGCCGTTGGCCAGCATCACGTCGCCGACACCGGCGAGGCACAACGCCTGCATCGCGGGCCGCTTCTCGCGCTCGAAGTGCGCGTAGCAGATCCCGTACTTCTCGACCGACTGGGCATGACGCTTGTGCGCGAAGTCGATCGCGGCGAGCTGCAGGATCTGCATCATGCGCACGGCCTCGGGCGTCTCGGGATCGGCGGCTTCCTCGGCGAGCGAGTCGAGCATCGCCTCGGTCGAGAAGTCGGCGTGGAACACCAGCGTGCCCTCGATCTTCTGCTCGTGCAGGTGGGGTACGACGAAGGGCTTGTCGCGATCGTCGCGCGCGACGATGCGCTGGCTGTGCATCCACGGCTGGATGCCGTCGCGCGGCAGCAACCGTCCGATGATGCTCGCGTAGCCGGCGGTGTCGGAGATCACTGCCGGCAGGAAGCACCAGACGATGCGGTGGTCCTCGTCCTTGGGGAACAGCCCGCGCACGTGCTGCATCGCCGCCTTGATGCGCGCGTCGTGGGGCTGCCGTGCATCCGTGGCCGCCGGTGGCAGCTTCGGCCACGGGGTGAGGCTGTCCTGCGCGCGCACGGCGTTGACGCCCTCGATCTGCGCATCGATGTTCGCCATCATCGAATCGACGTAGGGACCGGGCGCCTTCGCCTCGTGGGCGAAACGCAGCACGATGTCGGCCGGCTGCTCCTGATCGACGCCTTCGACGATCTTGTGCACGAGCGCCATGTCCGTGTCGCGCGCGCTGATCACCAGCAGCAAGTCGTCGGCTTGATCGACGAACGAGTGCAAGGTGGTCTTGAGCTCTGCGATGCGCTTGCGCATTGCGACCCGGAGGATAGCACCGTCAGCCGAGCAGGACGCCGCCGTGGGCCCGCGGTGCGAGTGACTGCCACGTCCGCTGGCCGACCACCTGCAGACCCGCTCCGGTCGCCGCTGCGACGAATGCGGCCGTGGCCGCGGGATCGACGTGCACCCACGCGAGCTCGGGCTCCAGGCGCATCCAGACCCACGCGTCGAACAGTCGGCCGACGGCGTGGTGCTCGACCGGCGGCGAGAACCCGGCGCCGAACGCCGCTCGCATGAGCGGCTCGACCGGACGCTCGATCGCCAGCATGCGCAGGCCGTGCTGCTCGGCGCGCGCGCGATCGAAGGCCGCGAGCTCGACGCGATCGCCCCGGGGCAACCACGCGTTGGTCGCCCGCACGTCGTCGAGCCCCGCGACCCACGCGACGTACTCGTCGTGGTGCGCATAGCCGTGGAACGTGCGTGCATCAGCGGCGGCCGCCGGTCCACGCGCGAGCCTCCAGATGCGCGGCGCGACCTCGTCGACCCACGGTGCGAGCGCGTCGATCGGGCGCGAGGGCGGCGGTGCGACGAGCTCGATCCAGCCCATGTGCGCGCCGTCCGAGAACGCGACGCGCAGCGCGTGATCGGCCAGCAGCTCCGCGTAGCCGGTGGGCAGCTCGCGCGGGTCAGCCCGACCGCGCTCGAACGCCACGAGCGGCGGCGCTGAGGCGCCCGACGACTCGTCGGTGACCACGATGGTGTCGCCCTCGATGCGCACGAGGCGTGCACCGGCCGGGAGCCGCGGTTGCGGCGACCACCCGGCGATCGCCTCGCGCAGCCGTGTCGCGTTCGCTTCGCGATGCTGTGGCACGACCACGGGCAGCGCATGCGCGAGCCCGCCGAGCATGCGCTGGGCCGCCTGCACGAGCGTCGGCGCGTCGTCGTCGACGGCGACGTCGTCCCGCCCTCGACCGCGGAGCTCGACGAGGATCGCTGCGGCGGCCTCGAGCCGCGCGTGCGCGTCGCTGGCGGTCGGTGCCGAGCCCCGATCGACGGCGACGGGCTCGCGCGGTGCGGCCGACTCGGAGGCGAGCCGCCGTGCGAGCGGTGTGTCCGGCTCGGCGACGAGCGTGCAGCCGCGGTCGTCGGCGCGACACCACAGCGCACTGCCCTCGCGCTCGCCGAGCCACACGGTCGCGCCGGCGACGTCGATGCGGCGCAGACCCGCAGTGAGGCGCGATGCCTGCGCGCGCTCGAGCGCGAAGCTCGGGCCGGCGGGCACGCTCGGCAGATCGACGATGCGATCGGCGACGTCGATCAACGCGTGCACCAGTGCGCCGAGCCGACGGTACGCCGCGAAGCGGGCCGGCGCGCCGTCTTCGAGCGCAGCGGGCACCCACCAGACCTCGGGTGCGAGCTCGCGCAGCGCCGGCACGAGCGTCGGCACGGGCGCGGTGCCCACGTCCCCGCGCAGCACCACGGTCGTCGTCGAGAGTCGCCGCGCCACGATCGCGACGATGCCCGCGGCCGCACGCTGCAGGTAGCTGCGCCACTCGGGGCGCAGCGTCGGATCGGCATCGACGACGCCGAGCACCGGCGGATCGGCGGCGCCGGTGGTTTCGTCGGTCACCAGGAAGCCAGTCCCGCCGAGCTCGACGAGACGCCACTTCGCGGGCAGCCGTACGTCGGCGCCCGGCTCGTCGTCGTCGCGCCACTCTTCGAGCAACGCCTCCACCTCGCGACGACCGCCGGCGGGATCGGGATCGGCGATCACCTCGGCGAGCACGGGAGCCCAGCCGATCGCGTCCCAGAATGCACGCACTTCGGCAGATGCCGGCTCGGACCAACGCGGAGGAGCGAGTCGGGCTCCCAGCCCGGCGGAGAGCCAGTCGGAGAGCCACGCGGCTTCGTGCGCGACTGCAGCCGCGCTCATCCGCAGCCACCGTGACCGTGCGGTGCCGGATACGGATGCAGGTGACCGTCCTCGCCGCGATACAGCACGTCGATGTGCAGGTTGTGCGGCGGCCCGGCCGCGATGCCGAGCAGGTGGCGCAGCTCGCTGTCGCAGCTGCCCAGCCCGTTGGCCCCGTTGCGGCAAGGCGCGCGATCGATGACGAGCTGCAGGTGCATGCCCTGGAACGCGGGCGAGTTGTGCAACAGGAAGCTCATCGCGTGCATCTCGGCGTGCGTCCAGTTGCCGTTGCCGCCGCCCGAGGTGTGGTTCTGCACCGCCGGGTGCACGGACGCGGGACCGTTGAACGCGTCGCCCGCGTTCGGCCCACCGGTGCGCGCGGGCGGGTGCGGATTCGGCATCGTCGTGCCGTCGGGCACGCCGCTGACGAAGCCGAGCCGCTGGCTGCCGTCGGGCGTGCCGACGGTGGCCAGGCACTTGCGCCCGGGCACCTCGTGACTCGGTCCGGGCGAGAGCGGTGGCGATCGCGGTGAGCCGGTCACGGTGCGCGAGTTCGGATCGCCGTTGTGCACGAACGGTCCACCGGCGGGCGTGCGCCGACTGAGGCCCATCGGGTCGATCCACTCGACCGGGCTCGTCGCGTAAGCATACTCGTTGAACCCGCCCGCGAGCCCGGTCGGATCGGCGCTGAGAAAGCGCCCGAGCTGCGGATCGTAGTAGCGATAGAAGTTGTAGTGGAAGCCGGTCTCGGGATCGTGGAACTGGCCGGGGAAGCGTCGGCTCGCGTTCGCGGCCGGGCTGGGCTCCTCGCCCCAGGTCGAGGCCGTGCTGCGCCACAGCACCGTGCCGTCGGCCTGCACCCACTCGAGCGTGCGACCGAGCACGTCGTTGACGGCGAAGGCGATGTCGGAGCCGACGACCGCGATGGGTCCGTAGCTGTTCGGATCGTGCACCCACGTGGCGACCGCGGCGTTGCCGACCAGCTCGTGCAGCAGCTGCAGGCCGTCCCAGACGTAGGCGACGTCGACGCCCGGACCGCGCCGACGCACACGGCGACCGAGGCCGTCGTACTCGTACTCCCAGCGCTCGCCGACCGGGGTCGTCACCGCGACGAGCTCGCCGAAGGCGCTCCACTCGAGCGTCCACGTGCGTCGCTCGGTGGAGTCGAGCACGTGCTTCTTCGTCATGCGGCCGTCGTCGTCGTACTCGCACAGCATGCGCCCGCGCGGCGACGCGCTGCCGGTGAGGCGATTGCCGACCTGATGGCTCCAATGGGTCGACGTGCCGCCCATGTCGACCAACGCGGCCTCGTTCACCGGCTCGATGCGTCGCTGCCGCGCGAGCTCGCCGATCATCTCGTTGACGCGTTGCTCGAGCTCGGGGTCGCGGCGGAAATCGGGCGGCACCGTGGCCGACCAGACCTTGTTGTCGGTGGCATCCCACGCGTAGAGCTCGGTGGGCCCGTCGCCGCGCACGACCGCCGTCAGCCGTCCGCGCGCATCGTGGTGGTAACGAGCCGCACGGCCGCTCGAGTCGTCGACCCCGGCCAGGTAGCCGACGCGATCGTAGTACCAACGGCGCTCGACCTGCGGTGTCGCGCCGTGCGAGAGCCGCTGCGCGAGGATGCGCCCGAGCGGATCGAACTGCTGCTCGATGCGACCGCCCTCGGGCAGCTCGCGCAGCACTTCGTGACCCACGGCGTCGCGGCGGAACGACACCGGTCGACCGCCGATCGCCACGCGATCGCAGGCGGTCGCACCCCAGCCGTAGTCGATGGCCGTGCCGGCCGCGCTGCGCAGCGACGTGCGACGGCTGAGCAGATCGAACGCGTTCTCGACGCGGAATCCGTCCTGGATCTCCGCGATGATGTTGCCGTAGCGATCACGCTCGAGCTCGAGCACGTGGCTGCCGCGGCTCACCTTGCTCGGTAGCCGATTGCCGTCGTACTCGTACGCGATCTCGTCGCCGTCCCACGCGGTGCGCTTGATGAGCCCACCGAAGAGGTCGTACTCGTATTCGGTGCGACGGCCGAGATGATCGGTGACGCACGTGTTGCGCCCGACGCCGTCGTACTCGTACGCGACCGTGCGACCGTCCCAGAAGGTCTCGCGCACCACCCGGTCGTCGGCATCGTACTCGCGCAGGTAGCTGCGGCCGCGCCCGTCCTTGATCTCGACGAGCTGTGCGGGCTCGGTCGTCCAGCGGAACTCGACGCGGGTGCCATCGGGCTGGTCGCTGGCGAGCAGCTGCCCGCACACGTTGTAGCGGTCCTTGACCACCGTGCCGTCCGGCGCGCGCGCCAGCACACGACGGCCGGCGACGTCGTACGCGTACTCCCACGTGCGCGAGTCGGGGTAGCGCACTCGGACGACGCGGCCGTGCACGTCACGCTCGTTGACCGTGGTGTTGCCGAGCGGATCGGTCTCGCTGACGATCCACCCGAAGCGATCGTAGCCGACCTGCCACGCGTTCCCGCCCCAGTCGTTGCGACCGATCTGCCGCCCGGCGCCGTCGCGCACGAAGCGGAGCGAGTTGCCCAGCGGGTCGATGATCGCGACGATGTCGTTGTTGCGATCGTACTCGCGGCGCCAGACCGCACCACCCGGCTCCTCGACGCGGATGCGATTGCCGCGCTCGTCGTAGAACGAGCGCCAGTGCTCGCCGTTCCAGTCGATCATCTCGACGACGCGGTGCTCGTCGTCGTGCACGAGGCGGACGCTGCGACCATCCGGGAAGTGCACGGCCGTGAAGTGACCGAGTGCGTCGTACTCGCGCTTCGCCGAGGTGCCGCTGGCATCGACGTGCTCGACGAGCCGTCCGAGCTCGTCGTAGCGCTGCTCGACGACCGCACCGAGCGGGGTCGTCACCTTGGTCACCTGTCCGCGCTCGTTCCACTCGTAGAGCGTGGTGTTGCCGAGGCTGTCGCGCACCGCCGTGGTGCGCTTGGCCTCGTCGTAGGCCAGCCAGCGCTCCTCGTAGCCGTCCGAGCCCACGCCGTGCACGCAGCGATTCTTGCTGTCGTACGCGAAGCGGTGCACGCCGCCCGCGGGGCCCTGCTCCATCGTCATGCGCCCCGCCGCGTCGTACTCGTAGCGCCACATGACGCCTTCGCGCGAGCTCACCGTCGACAGCCGGAGCGCGTCGTCGTAGTCGTAGCGCGTCCAGAGCTCGTCGGTGCCGTCGAGCTTGGCCGACGCGAGCCGACCGTTCCTGTGGTAGCCGAAGCGGATCGACAGACGCGTGCGCGAGTGGGTCGCGCGCTCGAGCCGACCTTGCCCGTCGTACTGCAGGTCGATGCGCGACACCGGATTGATCTGCACGGACGAGAGCGCGGCGAAGCGCCCCTTGCCGAACGGCACGAACAAGAGCTCGAGCGCGTCGCGGTCGTTGCCGAAGCGCACCAACATGACGCGCCCGTCGGGCAGCGTGCGCAGCTCGATCTGGGCGCCCGGCTCGACCAGCCGACGGCCGCTGCGCAGGTGCCCGTCGGGATCGGGAATCTGCAGCTCGGCGCCGTCGGGTGTGCACAGCACGTAGCCCTCGAGCGTCGCGCGCAGGTGCGTCTGGAAGTTGAGCCGCCAGCCCGGTCCGAGCAGATCCGGCAGCCCGGGCGTGGCGATCATCGCGGTCGACCACGCGCGCCCGACCATCATCGGCGGCATGCCCGGCAGCGCGAGATCGGTCCATTCCTTGAACATCGTGCCGCTCGCGACATCGATCGGATGCCCGACCGCGACGCGACCGGAAGCCATCACGCAGCCTTGCGACATCAGTGGACTCCTTCCTCGGACGCCCGCGCCCGCACGATCGCCGCGAACGTGGCCGCGGCGGCGTCGACCTCGTCGATCGTGGTGCCCCAGCCCAGGCTGAAGCGCAGACAGCTACGCGCACGCCAGGGCTCGTGGGGATGTGCGTGCGCGACGACCCGCGAGTGCGCGTCGAGCTCGCGTCGACAGGCGGACGTGCGCGCGACCGCAACGCCCTGCAGATCGAGCTCGGCATCGAGCGCACGCCCTTCGGCCCCGTGCACGGCGACGTTGACGATCGGTCCGAGCCACGAGCGGCCCGAGTCGTCGTGCACGTGGTCACCCGCCGCGAGCAGGCGCTCGCGCAGACGCTCACCGAGACGGCGTGCGCGCGCGAGCGCATCGGGGCGTCGGTCGCGACGCGCTTCGCAGGCGGCCCCGAAGCCCACCGCCGCAGGCACCGCGACACGACTGCGGCCGCGCGCACGGTCCCAGCGGACGAGCAGCTCGGCTGGGCAACGGAGTGCCGCGGCGCCGTCGGGACCGCCGAGCTTGCGCGAGCCGATCACCACGAACGTGCGTGCGTCGACGAGCGGCGCGAGCTCGAGCCAGCTGGCGGCCTGCACGGCATCGACGATCACGGTCGCGTTCGGAGCCGCCGCTTGCCAGGCCGCGAGCTCGGGCGCGGTGCCGAGCTCGTGGTTCAACGCAGAGAGCACGAGCACCGCAGCGTCGGCGCAGATCGCTGCGTCGGGCGGGCCCAGATCGCCCGCGGGCGTGGGCACGCACCGCAGCTCGCGACCTCCGGCCCGGGCGCGACCGAGCGGCTCGTCGATGCACGAGTGCTCGATCGCGGTGCTCACCACCGGACCCTCGCGCAGCGCCAACGCGAACTCGAGCGCACGCGCGAGCGCGTCGCCGGCGTCCGCTTCGAGGCGGAGCTCGACGGCCGCACAGCCGACGAGCTCCGCGGCCTGGATCGCGGCGTGCTCGAGCGCACCCCGGGCGCGCCGGCCGGCCAGATGCGCGCTGTCCGGGTTGCCCCACGCCTCCTGCAGCGCCGCCGCCACTGCGGCCTGGGCGGCAGGCTCGAGTGGCGTCGCGGAGGCGTGATCGAAGTACAGCATCGCGACGCTCGATGCGGTCAGTTGATCTTCACCATCGCGCCGGTGATCTCGTTGATGCCGTCCGCCGCCACCTTCACGCCGGGACCGTTGACCTGCGCGCCCGTGGCGTCGAGCTTGACGCCACCGCTGCCACCGGAGAGCTCGACCTTGGTCGTGCCGGTGATCGAGATCGAGCCGTCGGATTTCAGCACGATCGAGGCCGACCCGCAGATCAGCTTCATCTCGGTCGTGCAGGAGAGCCCGAGGTTGCCCGAGCTGTCGCCGGTCATCACCGCTTCGCCGCCCTTGCCGGCCCCGGCCGCGACCCCGGCCTCGCCCCAGAGGCTGGCCTTGCTGCCCTTCAGCACCATGCTCGCCGCCTCGGCCTGTGCCACCGCGTACGCGTTCGTCGCGACGCCGGTGTGCGTGTCGCTGACCTTGAGCTCGCTCGTGCCGACGACCGTGATCTTCTGGGCGCCCGTGACCTTGACGTCGTAGAGATCCGCGACCTCGAGCTTGTAGTTCGCCGTGGTCTTCTCTTCGACGCCGGTGACGAACACGAGCTTGGTGTGACCCTTGATCTCGACCGACTCGTCGCCCTTCACCTTCGTGGTGCGGCTACCGTCGACGGTGTTGTCCTCGTTCTTGGTGACCGTCTTGTTGCGGTTGCCCGAGACCGACATGGTCTGGTTGCCGCCGATCGACTCGCTCTGGTTGCCGTCGACGCTGTTGGTCTGGTTGCCACCCACGAGCGTGGTGTGGTTGTTCTCGACCTTCTCGTTGAAGTCCTTCTGCGCGTGGATGATGACCTGCTCGCTGCCGGCGAGGTCCTCGAAGGTCAGCTCGTTGAAGCCGTCCTTGTTCGGCGAGCTCTGGCTCTTCAGCGTGGTCTTGGTCTTGTTGTCGGGCAGCGGGAACGGCGTGCTGGTGAACGCGTTGTAGACGCAGCCGGTGACCAGCGGACGATCGGGGTTGCCCTCGAGGAACTCGACCACGACCTCCATGCCGATGCGCGGGATGAACATCGCGCCCCAGCCTGGGCCGGCCCAGCTCTGCGCGACGCGGGCCCAGCACGACGAGGTCTCGTCGGTGGGGCTCAGTCGATCCCAGGGGAACTTGATCTTGATGCGCCCGAACTTGTCGGTGTGGATCTCTTCGCCGGAGGGGCCTGTGACGATCGCCGTGGTGGGCCCGTGCACGCGCGGCCGCCGGGTGACGAGCGCTGGACGGAACGGCTTGGCGTCGGGGATGCACTCGAACGAGTTCTCGTAGCGCTCGCCGCCCGTGGGCGCGTTGCGATCTTCCTCGGGCGCCTCGCCCGAGTGGACCACGCGCGTGAGCAGGAATTTCTGGCCCTCGAGATCGTCGCGGCTGTGGTTGTGCAGCTCGAACTTGTGGCCCGCGGCGAAGCACGTGACGTTCGAGCGCCCCTGCCCACGCTGGGCTTGGCGACCGAACAGCTCGAAGCGTCGCTGCACGAGCGGCGTCACCTCGTCGATCGCCGATCCGTCGTGCGCGTCGTCGCCGGTCTTGTCGACGATCTTGCGCCGATCACCGTGGAGGTACAGCTCGCGCACCCGGCCGCGCTCCGGCTCCTCGGCCTCGTGCTCGGCCTCGAGGTGCTGCACCGGGAACGGGGCCTCCGCGCCGACCTTCCAGTTGTAGTGCCAGCCCACCACCTTGTTGATCTGCTCGGGCAGGCACCACTCGAAGTAGCGCAGCGACTCGCGATCCGCACCCTCCGGGTTGTCCGGGATGATGGGCACCGAGGGATCGCCCACGAGCGCGACGTCGGGATAGTCGTTGTTGTTGTCGATGAGGACGAGCTTCTCCTTGGTCGCGTCGAGGTCGGGCTCGAAGAAGTAGGCGATGCCCTCCTCTTCGAGCAGCCGCGACACGAACTCGAAGTCGCTCTCGTTGTACTGCACGCAGTAGTCGTGCTTGGGATACGCGTCGGGGTCGGCGATCTTGTTCGCGCCGGCGTCGTACGTGCGGCCGTACAGCTGCAGGCCGGGCGTCAGCACCTGCTCGACGATCTCCAACACCGTCAGATCCTGGAAGATGCGCGTGTTGATCTGCGCCGACAGCAAGCGCAGCGCCGGTGCGATGTAGACGCGCACGAGCAGCTTGTCGCTGGTGATCCCGACGTAGTCGACGCGGTGGATCACCCCGTAGACGGTGTGCACCACGTGGTTGCGCTCGACCTCGAACTCGATGTCCGCACCGAGCAGCTCGTCGGTGGCGGCCGTGACGTCCTCGGTCATGATGTCGAGCACGAGCTCGTAGGGCTGCGAGATGGCCTCGCTGAGCTTCACCCGGCGGACGTGCCAGTCGGGATCGGGCCCGTTGATCGCACGGAAGTGGAAGCGCGCCACCTCGAGGCGCTCACCGATGTGCGCGCCGATGTTCGAGAGGATGTCCGTCGCCGTCTGTACGACTTGCTGGGCGGTCTGTGCCGCCTTGGTGAGATCGTCCAGTCCCATCTTCGCTCCGCGGGCGGCAACCATGGCACGAACCGCCGCGACCGCCAACCGCAGCAAAGCATCGACAGCCGGCTTAAGAGGCCACTCGATCAACGCTGCGAGGACGGCGGGGCTCGCCGCGGCGGAGCCAGATCGAACCAGAGCGCGAGGTCGATGCCGAGGCCGAGCTCGAGCCCACCGAGCGCGAACAAGGGATCCGTGCACGGCCGCGTGGTGCACAACCTCGCCGTGCGACCCGAGGCCATCGCGCTCGCCGCGAGATCGACGTGTACACCGATGCGGAGCGCGCTCGGCTTGGCGCTCCGCAGTCGCACGCGATAGCCGAGCGCACCGTGCACCGCGACGCCATAGAGTGTGCTGTAGCTGGCACGACCGCGACGGCCGAGCGGTTGCTCGCGTCCGCCTCGCAGCACGCGCCACGGCTCGATGCTGGGCCCGACCAACGCGGCCCACTCGAGGCGACCGGCGCGTCCGACCCAGCCCACGCCGGGCACGATGCGCACGCGCACGAGCCGGTAGTCGGCGACCCCGTCGAGCAGCACGCGCGCGGCGGTGCCGAACGCGAGCCCGATCGGCGCGCGGACATCGACACGTAGATCACCACCGAAGCTCGGTCGTCCGCGACGTGTCGCGGGCGCGAGCCCGACGGCCAGCGCAGCACCCGGATCGAGCGCGAGCTGCCAGACGTCGCGCTCGGCGGGCAGCGGCTCGGGCCGACGCGGCGGCGGCTCGGTGCGCGGCAGCGGCGGGGGCTCGGGCGGCGGCGTGACCGGATCGGGTTTCGGCTGCGGCTTCGGCTCGGGCTCGACGGGCGGCGGTGCATCGGGCACCTCCGCGGTGGGCAGCGGCACGACGGCCTGCTCGCGATCGGGCGGCACGTCCTCGTCGGCGACCGCAGCGAGCAGGTTCGCGCTCGCGATCGCGAGGACGCGCGTGCGCTCGGTGTCCTTCGGCGTCACGCGTCGCAGATACGCGCGACCATCCGATGTGATGAGCGTGATCGACATCGGCGCATCGCCGACGCGCTCACCGGTGACCTCGAGATAGACGAACGGACGGCCACCGACGCGATCGAACGCGGGCGTGCCGTACTCGAGCAGCTCGGCCCCTGGCCAGCGTGCTCGCAGCTCGCTGGACAGGGCCGCGAAGTCCTCGGGCGCGCAGCGCAGGATCACCCGCGTCGTCGCGTCGTCGGCAGTGGGCGGCGGGCCCGGCACGTTGCCGCCGGGATCCGGCGGCAACGTGGGTGGGCCCGCGAGCAATCCGAGCAGGAGCCCGATTGCGGAGAGCGGCACGAAGCGGAGGTTCGCACGATCAGCCGCAGTCGGGATCCGTCATCGGATCGCACTGTGGATCACCGCCATCTTCTCCGGTCTGGCCATCCGAGTCGCTGTCTCCGTCCGTCGGGTCCATGGAGCAGTCGGGGTTCTCGGGCCCGCACCAGCAGAGCAGCAGCTCCGCGTTGCACGACTCGGGGTCGATGCCGCCTTCGAGGCACGCGTTGTACGCGTCGTAGCACGGGTCGGGCGGCGGGGGCGGCCAGCACTCGAGCGCGATCGCATCGCATTCGCTGGGATCCATCGCGGTCTCGAGGCACTGCTCGTACTCCTCCTGGCACGGATCGGTGGGCCAGCACATCTCGAGGATGCCGTCGCACTCGCTGGGATCGTCGACGGACTCGAGGCACTGCTGGTAGGCCTGCTCGCAGTCGTCGGGCGGCGGCGGCGGGTAGCACATCTCGAGGATCGGCTCGCACTCGCTCGGATCGGCGCCCGTCTCGAGGCACTGCAGGTAGAGCTGCTCGCAGTCGTCGGGCGGCGGCGGATAGCACCACTGCAGGATCTCCTCGCATTCCTGCGCCATCGGCCCGTAGACCTCCGTGCAGGCCTCGTACTCCTCGAGGCACGGATCCGGCGGCGGCTCGCCGTAGCACTCCCACAGGATCGGATCGCACTCGGCGGGATCCATCGCGTACTGCAGGCACTCGGCGTACTGCAGCATGCAGTCGTCGCCGCCCTCGCCACCGTCGTCACAGGGCGGCGGAGGTGGATCGTCGCACGGACAACCATCTCCAGCACTGTCACCTCCGGCACTGTCACCGGGGTCCATCCCGCCTTCGTTGCCATCGTCGTCGATGCCATCGTCGTCGATGCCGTCGTCACCGCTACCGGCATTGCCGTCGTCGGTGCCGGGTAGCTGCGGATCGCAGGCGAGCAGTACGACTGCTGCCAGCCATGTCGAACGGCCGAGTGCGCTCGTCTTCATTCGTCACCTCGTGGTGACCCGCGGGGGCGCGGGTCGTTGTAGTGCGCGAGGGCTGCTCACCTGCGCGGCGACCATTCGCCGCGCGCGAGCGTCATCGCTGCTTCATGGAAAAGTTGCCCCGATCCATCCCGAGCTAACGCTCGCATTTCACGGAATCACCGGCCGCGATCCATGGGCAGCCGAGCGCACGCGCTCGGTCAGCCCATGCACCCGGGCAGCGACGGATCGAAGCAGCACGGCTCGGCCGGATCGAACGCCGGACACGCGGGGGTCTGGCACTCGCCCATGAGCATCGCGCAGCACGGGCTCATCGGCTCGTAGCAGCACGGGTCCTCCGGCGCGGGCTCCGGACAGCACGGCATGCCGGTCATCTCCTGCTGGCAGCAGGTCGAGCCCGGCGCGAGACAGCACGTGCTCGCAGGATCGATGCAGCACGGATCCATCGGGCTCGTGCAGCAGATGCCGGTGGGATCGATGCAGCACGGATCTCCCGGGTTGGTGCAGCAGAGCCCAAACGGATCGACGCAGCAGGGATCGTCGCCCATGCAGCACCAGGGGTGCGCCTCCGCGAGGCAGCAGCCCTCGTCCCCCGGCGCGATGCAGCAGCTGGGATCGTCGGGATCGTTGCAGCACCAGGGATCGACGCCCTGCTGGCAGCACCATCCGTTGCCGGGGGTATCGCAACAACCGGGCTCACCGGGAGCGACGCAGCACTCCACGCCGACACACGCGGGGCCCGTGCTGTCGGACGCGCCGAGATCGGGCGGTGGTGGCGGCGGCGGAGCATCGCTGCTCGAGGAGGTCTCGAGGTCGATCGGTCCGGTCGGGAACGTGTCGGTCGCACCGACGTAGATGTCCTCGGTCCTGCACGCGCCCGCGAGCACGAGCGCCACCGCGACACGGCGCTGCATCATGGCGTCGGAGCGTCGGCGCCCGCGACCCAGCGATCGGCGTGGTCGCGATAGGCACCGCTCGGGAACTGCGCGACGTAGGCGCTCCAGCAGCGCGTCTTGTCGTGGGCCGCCGCGGTACGGCAGAGCCCGGCCTCGGCGTCGTCGGCGAAGCGGCCCTGCGGGAACGACTGCAGGTACGCACGCCACAGCGTGCGCTGCGACGCGGCACCGTGGGGCCGCGCGAGCGAGAACCGCTCGCCGTACGCGAGCTCGACGAGCGGATGCTTCTGGCCGCGCGCGATGATCTGCGCGTACAGCCGATCGGCGAGCTCGCGATCGCCGGCGGCGAGCGCCGCCTGGGCGCGCAGATCGAGCTGGCGGAGGCTGTCCTTCGGAACCTTGGACGCCGGCGCGCGTGTGCCTTCGCGCGTGGGCACCGACGAACGCTCGAGCGCAGCGCCGGCGAACAGCTCCGGCTCGGGGACGGGCAGCTCGGCCGGTGCGATCACCGGGGGCTCGACCGCCGCCTCGGGCTCGGGCTTCGCGACGCGTCGCGGCACGCTCGCGGGCTCGGTGAGCGGCGCATCGCTGCGCGTCGCTTCGTGCACGTCCGGGGAGGTGTCGGCGCCCGCGAGCGACTGCGTGCGCGGAGCATCTTCGGCGACGCGAGTCGCACGCCAGCCCTCGACGAGCCCGAGCGCGAGGATGGTCGCGGCCGCCGCGGCCATCACCCCGCCGAGCAACGTCCACGTGCGCACACGCGACGCGCGGTGCATCGGCGGCACGCCGTCTCGCTCGCGCACGGCGATGTCGAGCTCGGCGTCGTCGCGCGCCTGGGCGACGAACGGCGCGATGATGCGCGCGTCGTGCTCGCTCGTGTCGGCCTCGCCCACGCCGCGCACGTTGCGGGCCGAGGCCGCCGAGCGGTCGGCCCGTGCGAGCGCCTCGGCTTGCACGGCGGAGGGATCGATGCGCCGCGCCCGTGCGACCACGGCCGCGAACGCGGGCGGCACGTGCTCGGCGACGTCGCGCTCGGCCTCCAGATCGGCGCGATCGAGCACGCGATCGAGATCGTCGTCGAGCTCGCGGTCGCCCTGCTCGTCGATCATGGCGCCCCTCCGTCGGCGCCGAGCCAGCCGCGACGACCGAGCTCCTCGCGGATGCGGGTGCGCGCACGGTTGACGCGTACGGCGAGGTTCTCGGCGGAGATGCCCAGCTGCGATGCGGCCTCGGCGGTCGACATGCCCTGCAGCTCGCGCAGCACGAACGCCTCGCGCCAGCGCGGGGGCAGATCGTCGAGCACGGCGTGCAGCGCCCGCCCGCGCTCGCGCTTCATGTGGCCGCTGTCGGGATCGCCGACCCCGACCGGACCGATGCGCATCACGTTCTCGAGCCGCTCGTGCGCACGGGCGGCGTTGCGTTGCTTCCGCCAGTGCTTGCGCACGACGTTGAGCGCGATGCCGTGCAGCCACCCGAGCACGCTGCGCCCGGGATCGAAGCGCCCATGGCAGGCCATCGCCTGCGCGAAGGTCTCCTGGGCGAGCTCCTCGGCGAGCTGAGCATCGCCCGCGAGGTAGCGGATCTGGCGGAACACACCCATGTAGTGGTGCTCGTAGATGCGCGCCCACGCAGCGACGTCACCGCGCTGCGCGCGAGCGAGGAGCTCGGGCGCGAGCGCAGCTTCGCTTCCGGCGGAGCCGCGGGTGGGCTCGGCCGGCGTCTGTACGGGACGCAGGTGCGGCGGTCGGGTCGGCATGGGCCCGTCGGGGACGTGGGACGCGGGCAAACCGTATTGCCGCGGACCTTTCCAGCCTAACACCGCCCGGTGGCCGGGCGGGCCCGCCCCCGGGGCCGCCTCCGGGCCGGGCCGGGTCGCGGGGCGGACCGGGGACGCCGGCCGACCGCTCGCGGCCGCGCGGCGACCGTCCGCGCGGGCGAAGGCGGCGCGCTCGCCTCGACCGGATCACGCTGCGAACGTGGATCTCGCGCGGCTCCGCGTCCCGCTCTGCGTGCTCGGGGTGACGACCCTGCTCTGGTGGCTCGCGCTGCACCGGGTCGTCGACGCGCTCGGCGTGACGGCGCGCAGCGAGCTCGCGACGCGGATGCTGCGGGCGCAGATCGCCGCGTGGGCCCCCGGTACGCCCCGCTCCGCCGAGCTCGAGCAGGCCTACCGCACGAACCCGGAGTGGGACCTCATGCGCCGCACGTTCACGGTGCTCGGGCTCGCCGACGTCGCGCTCGCGGATCCGCACGAGGCCGAGGCCGCGCGCGCGACCATCGACGCGATCGTGCAGGACAGCCTCGCGCACGAGCGAACGCACGGACAGTACGGATGGCTGCTGCCCTACGCACATGCGAAGGACTTCCGCGATCCGGCGGCGCGCAGCGTGTTCGTCGACGGCGAGCTCGCGCTCATGCTCGCGGCGCAGCAGTTCGTCGAGCCCACCCGCGCGCGCGAGCGCGAGCTGGTGCGACGCATCGACGAGCTCGCGCTCGCGCTCGAGCGCGGGCCGATCGGATCCGCGGAGAGCTATCCGGACGAGTGCTGGACGTTCTGCAACACAGTCGCGCTCGCGGCGATCCGGATCTCCGACGTCGCGCTCGCGCGCGATCACGACGCGCTTCTGCACGGCTGGGCCGACACGGCGCGTGCACGACTGATCGAGCCCGCGACGGGACTGTTGGTCACGAGCTACACGTGGGACGGGACCGTGCTCGACGGACCCGAGGGCTCGTCGCTGTGGATGGTCGCGCACGATCTGCTGCTCGTGGATCCGGCGCTCGCACGCGCGCAGTGGGAGGGCGCGCGCGCACAGCTCGTCGGCGGAGCGTTCGGCTTCGCGTGGGCGCGCGAGTGGCCCGAGCTCGCGCCGGGCCGCGCCGACGTCGACTCCGGACCGGTGATTCCGCTCTTCGACGCGAGCGCGGGCTCGAGCGGGCTGTTGCTGGTCGGCGCGGCCGCGTTCGACGACGAGCCGCTGTTCGCGTCGCTGCGACGAACGCTCGAACTCGGCGCGTTCCCGATCGATCGCCACGGCGCACGCCACTACGCCGCCACCACGCCGGTCGGAGAAGCGGTCGTCTTCCGTGCCCTCGCCCACGGCGCGCTGTGGCGCGCGGTCGGTGCCCCGGAGCGCCCATGACCCCGCGCCGCCTCGCTGCGCTCGCACTCGCGCCGATGCTCGTGCTCGTGGTGCTCGAGCTCGCCGGCGCACGCTCGATGACCGCGACGCTCGCCGGCAGCCGCGTCGAGTCGCCGATGCTCGGGCTGTGCTACGTCGCGACGTGGCTCGCGACGGTGCTGCTCGCACCACCGCTGCTGCTCGCGGCGGTGGCCGTCAAGGGGCTAGCGATGGCGAAGCGTTGCCATCGGTGATAGCATTGATGGCATGGCGAGCATCACCATCCGCGAGCTCGACGAAGACTTGAAGGCTCGACTCCGGGTGCGGGCGGCCCATCACGGCCGCTCGATGGAGGAAGAAGTCCGCGTGATCTTGCGCGCCGCATTGACCGCGCGCGAGGGCGCGAAGGTCGGCCTCGCGACCGCGATCGGCCGGCGGTTCCGTTCGTCGGGTGGGGTCGACCTGGTACTCCCGGAGCGCGAGCCCATCCGCGAGCCGCCCAAGCAACGATGATCATCCTCGACACCAACGTCGTCTCCGAGCTGATGAAATCGTCGCCGGCGCCCGCCGTCGTCCGCTGGGTCGATGCGAAGCCCGCATCCAGCCTCTATACGACTGCGGTGACCCATGCGGAGATTCTCTACGGTGTGATGATCTTGCCGCGAGGCAAGCGGCGCGACGCGATCGCTGCGGCCGCGACCGCCATGTTCGACGAAGAGTTCGGGCAGCGCGTGCTCGCATTCGACGCCTCGTGCGCACGGGCGTATGCCGACATCGCGAGCGCACGTCGACGTTCCGGGCGCCCCATCGCGGCCTTCGATGCCCAGATCGCAGCGATCGCGCGGTCGGTCGGTGCTTCGCTCGCGACGCGGAACGTCGACGACTTCGACGAGTGCGGCGTCGAGCTCGTCGATCCTTGGCGCGGACGCTAGCTCAAGGCAGCGCGAAGAACAGCCGCACGTTGCGGTCCTCCGGCAGGCCTTCGCCGGTCGGCTGCCAGCCCGACGTGTTGTCGGTGATCGAGCGCAGGCGGCCGTCCTGCGCGAGCGGGTCGTCGTCGGGCAGCGCGACGTCGAGCGCGATCGAGCTGAGGCTGAGGAAGCCGTTGTCCTCGTCGCGGATCTCGAAGATGCGCATCTGGTGCGGGTGGTCCGCGATCGCCGACGTGATGATCTCCCAGTAGGGATTGCCGCCGAGCGGCTCGATGGGCGTCGCACGGTGCACGTGCGAGTGGCCGCAGAGGTGCGCGATGACGTTGTCGTACTCGCCGAGCAGCGATTGCCACTCCTCGGTGGTGAGCGCGTCGGGCTGCTCCATGCCGCCGAGCCCACCGCCGTTGCCGAGGCTGCCCGACGCGTGGTGACTGGCGAGCAGCACGAGCTTGCCGTCGTCGACCGCGGCGTCGAGCGCCGGCTGGATGAACGCGTCGACGTCGGCCTGCCGGATCACGCCTTCGGCGCCGCCGGTCTGCGCCGCGGTGTCGAGGATGATGAAGCGGATGTCGGTGCCTTCGACGTCGAAGGTGTACTCGGCCTTGCCGCGCTCGATCACCTCGGCGGTGATGCCGTGGCCGTCGCCGCTGCCGGAGACGAGCTCGAGCAGCGAGGGCCCGTCGAGCAGCGTGCGGCGGTCGTCGGCGGGCACCGTGCCCATGACGATCGGACCGCCGGGCATCGACCAGTCGCGCGTGCCGGCCTCGGCATTGTCGCCGAGCGCCTTGGACTGCTGCCCGTCGATCGCGAAGTTGCCCTGCACGAGCACGTCGTGGTTGCCCATCACCCAGTACCAGGGCACGTCGAGCCCGACGGGCGCGAACGGATCCTTGTGGTCGTTGTCGGGGCCGGGCGTCGGGTCATCGTCGATGCCGGAGTCGCACTCGACGACGGGCGCACCGTCGAGGATGTCGACGTACCACTGCACCTCGTTGGTCTGCGCGCTGTCGGCGTTGTCGCCCCCGAGCACGACGAAGTCGACGGGATCGTCGGCGTTGACGGCGTTGATCGTGCGCACCGCCGCGTTGACGATGCGGCACTCGTGGGCGTCCTGGGGGCGGAATGCGCCGGCGAAGGCCTGCGCGTTGTCGAAGCTGACCAGCCGCGTGGGCGACTCGTCGTCGGCGAGCTGCGTGTCCGCGAGGTGCACGAAGCGGGTGATGCGAGCGGCGCCGGGGCCGTCTTCCGGCGCGGGGCTGTCGTCGAGCGTGCGATCGACGATGGGCTCGCCGGGCGCGTCCATCTCTTCGCCATAGCCGTCGGCGATCATCTGCTCGAGATCGGCGACGATGCGCGGATCGTTCTCCGGCTCGAGCGCGATCGCGTGGGCGGGCACGCGGCGCGTGTCGGTGGTGAGCACGACGGCGTCGAGCGGCGGCAGCGGATCGGGCAGATCGACCTCGCCCGTGCTGCCGCTCGTGCTGCCCGACGTGTCCGCGACGCCGGTCGAGCTCGAGCTCGTGGTGTCGGCGAGCGTGGTGCCGCTGCTCGAGCTGTCGGCGCCCCCGGTGGTGCCGTCGTCGGACGCTGCATCGTCCTTGCACGAGACGAGCGCGAGCACGGCGAGCGAGAGCAGAGGTCCGAACGTAGGCCGCATCCGCCGAGCGTAGCGGGGATGCGGCCGATCCGTAACGGGCCTGTGACGTCGGGCAGCGCGCCGGCTGGAAGCGCGGAAGCGGCCGTGGCTACGGCGAGCAGGCGTTGTCTTCGTAGGCTCCGCAGACGCAGCTGCCGGGGTCGTACCAGGTGCCGCTGGCGTGATCGCACCACTGGCACTGGCCGCCCGCGGGCACGTGGCAGGTCGAGCACTCCATGCAGAACCAGGTGCCGAAGTTCGTCGCGCCCGCGGCTGCCGACGCACCGCACCACGGTGTCCAGCAGCCCCCGGGGTTGAGCCCGTTGACGTCGCACTGGTTGGGCACGCCTTCGGGGATCTCGCAGCCGTTGCCGACGTCGCCGTCGCAGTCGGCCCACGGCGCGGTGCAGGAGCGGTCGCACGTCGTGCCGGTGCACGTCGCGGTGGCGTTCGCACCGGCGGTGCACGGCTCGCCGCACGCGCCGCAGTTCTCCGCGGTGTCGAGCGTCAGCTCGCAGCCGTCGCTCCAGTCGTCGTTGCAGTTGCCGAACCCGGGATCGCAGACGAGCCCCATGCAGAGCCCGGCCATGCACAGCCCGCCCGAAGCATTCGGTGCGTCGCACGGCTGCGGATCGCCGATGCACGCGCCGGCGCCGTCGCAGAGATCGGGTCCGCTGCAGGGATCCTCGTCGTCGCAGGGCTCGCCCGCGAGCTTGGGCACGAACTCGCAGGCCCCCTTTTCGCAGCTACCCATGCCGTAGCAGCTGTTGTCCGGCAGCACGCAGTCGCCGTCGTCGGAGCAGCTCCCGAGATCCGGCGGCATCGGATCGTCCTCGGCGCCCTCGGCCTCGTCCTGCGACGAGCTCGCGAGCGTGGTCTCGACGCCGCCCGGATCCTCGCTGCCCATCACCTCGGCCGACGAGTCCTGGTTGCCCTCTTCGTACACCCCATAGCTCGCCGACATCCCCGCGCCGCCCCCGGCACACCCGCCCAAGAGCGCAATGACCCCGAGCCCGCCGGAAGTGGTCCGCCTCCCCACGTTCGCATCCTACCAGCCCCGACCGATGACGGATCACGCCGATCGAGTAAGCCCGAGAGCAGAAGCGAGCGGCGAGGAAGCGGATCGGCGCGCGGAAGCGGATCAGCGCGCGGAAGCGGATCAGCAAGCGCGAAGCGGATCAGCAAGCGCGAAGCGGATCAGCCACCGCAAAGCGGATCGGCGCACGAGCGCGGGACAAGAGCGCAGCGCACTCTGCTCCCGAAGGGGCAGAGTGCGCCGCGCGACCCGGCGCAAGCCGGGGGTAGGCGGAGGCGAGCGCGGGACAAGAGCGCAGCGCACTCTGCCCCCGAAGGGGCAGAGTGCGCCGCGCGACCCGGCGCAAGCCGGGGGTAGGCGGAGGCGAGCTCGGTCCAAAGGACCGAGCACGCATCCGCCGTAGGGGCAGAGCCCCTGAAAAGGAGGAGCTCGGCCGAGTCGCGGCGCGACGCGTCGCGACCCCACGTCGCCGCGGCGCAACGCGCCGCGACGAAGTGGGAGGCCGACCGGTCGAGACGGGTCGTAAGCCGGGTTCTGTGCCCGGACCGATTGCTCTGTCCGGGTAGCGACCATTCCTCTGAGCGGCACTACCCGAGGCGGGACGGGCAGCCCCTGACGCCGCCACTTTCGTGGACGCCGTCTGCCTCTGTTCGGCCTTGCTCCGGATGGGGTTTACCGTGCGGTCCTCGTCGCCGAAGACCCGGTGAGCTCTTACCTCACCGTTTCACCCTTACCCGCGCGAACGCGGGCGGTCTGTTCTCTGTGGCACTTTCCTTCGAGTCGCCCCGACTGGCCTGCGCCAGCACCCTGCCCTGTGGAGCCCGGACTTTCCTCGACGCGGAGCCTGCCTCTCGGCCGGCCGCGCCGCGATCGCCTTGTCCCGCTCGGCCGATCGACCTCCCAGCCGGGCACCCTAGCAGAAAATCGCGCGGCTCACCCGAGCACGCCGTCGACGGCCGCCAGCGGCGGCGGTAGGTCGGTCTCGCCGAGCAGCTCGCGCAGATCGATCTCGATCGTGCGCGTGAGCGCCGAGAGCGGCAGGTCGTTGGGATCGTGGCCGAACGGATGCTCGATCTCGCCGCCGATCGCGTCGAGCCCGAGGAACGCGTACGCGATGAAGAGCACGACCACCGGCGTGAACAGCCCCGTCGATGCCAGCAAGCCGAACGGCAGCCCGAACACGTAGAGCGCGACGATGCGGTGGATGAGCACCGAGTACGAGCCGGGGATCGGCGTGTTCTTGATGCGCTCGCAGCCGCCGAACACGTTCGTGAACGCGACGAGGGTGTGCTCGAGCACCGGCACGTGGAACGGATCGACGGTGCCCGCCCGCGCGGCCGCAGCGAGACGCTCACCGAGCCACTGCAGCGTCGCGAGCGGGCGATGGCGGGCGACGAGCGCGACGTCGCAGCCCGCAGCCGTCGCGAGCGCGGCGTACTCGTCGCTGCGATGCTCGTCGCGGAGGTGCTGCCGCACGACGTGCGCGAGCACGGCCGCCCCGAGCACGAGCTCGCGCTGCTGCGTGGTCGGCCGCGCGCCGTCGCGATCGACGAGCGTCAGCACCTGACGCGTCCACGAGCGCGAGTGGTTGATGAGCTCGCCCCACAGCTTGCGCCCCTCCCAGAAGCGGTCGTAGCTGGCGTTGTTGCGGAAGCCGAGGAAGATGCCGAGCGCGACCCCGACGAGCGAGAACGGCAGCGGCGACAGTGCGACCGAGGCGTCGTCGAACCAGCGGTGCGCGAAGGTGATCGCCGACGAGAACAACAGCACGACGAGCAGCCGCGGCCAGATGCGCTGCGCCGCGCTGCCGCGCCAGGGCAGCAGCTGCTGCAGCCAAGTGTTCTGCTGCCCGACCAGCACCGGGGGCAGATCTATCGCCGGTCGCGCCGCCGCTGTCCAGCGTCACTCGTGGGCGCGGTGCTGCTCGTCCTGGATCATCACGCGGACCTCGCGGCGGCGCTGGCCGTCTTCGCCCTCGTGATCGACGATGTCGACCACCGCGTCGCCCTCGACGCCCTGGGCGCGCAGCTGCTCGATCACCCGCGCCTTGGCATCGTCGATGCCGCCACGATCGATCACCACGTCGAGCCACGCCTGCGAGAGCCGGCCGCCCAGCGTGCCGTGCACCATCCCCTGCAGCTCCTCGTCCTCGAGCCGCGCGCCCTCGAGCTCCGGGAAGTGCTCGACGAGGTCTTCCCACATCTCGTCGGTGTCGAGATCCTCGCCGATCGCGTCGATCTCGATCCGCATGCTGGCGGACTCGCGATCCTCCTCGCGCACGCGCTCGATCGAGACGCCCATGCGCAGCTCGTCGGGGTGGTACTGCTCGGTCACGAACTCGACGATGCGATCGGGCTCGAGCTCCTCGGCGTGCACGACGTCGACGACGATCGCGAGCCGATGCCCGACGCGCGTCTCGTAGTCGCTGGGCAGCGCGCACGCGCCCACGGCCAGCGCACCACCCATCGCACCGCCGAGCAGCCACCGCGACCACCGCGACGGCCGCGGGCGCGGGGCCGGCAGCTTCGCGACGAGCTCGCGCTCGAGCGCCTCGCGGCGCGCGGGGTCGGCCGCGGGCGTGGATCCACGCAGCGCATCGGTGAGATCGCGTTCGAGCTCAGATCGCATGGGCCGCCGCTCCTTTTCCCGTCGCGTGCTGGGCGACGCGCTCGCGCAGGTCGCGGAGCGCCCGCGCCATGCGCTGCTTCACCGCGGCTTCGCTGCTCTCGCAGACGTCCGCGATCTCGCGGTACGAGAGCCCGTCGGCGAAGTGCAGCGCGATCATCTCGCGCGTCGTGGCCGGCAGCTCGGCGACCAGGGCCAAGAGCGCCACGATGCGATCGTCGAGCTCGCCGGGCAGGGTCGGCGCGAGCACGAGCAGGCTCGGCTCCGCGACGTCGTCGATCGCGACGTGGTCCCGGCGCGTGCGCAGGTGATCGATCACCGCGTTGCGGGCGATGCCCAGCGCCCAGCCGCGCACCGACGCCTTCGCGGAATCGTAGCGGTGCAGGTGCTCGACGATGCGGTGGAACACGCGGGCCACGAGATCCTCGGCGTCGCTGGGGTTCACGATGCGCCGCGCGACGTAGCCGTGCACGACCGGGTGGAGCCCGCGGTAGAGCTTCGCGAATGCACGCGCGTCGCCCCCGGCCGCGCGACGGGCCTGCCGGGTCATGGGGTCGAGCCAGCCGGGGATCACGGGCGCCGACCCAGGATACGAGCGGGGCGGCCCGACGGTGACATCGGCTCAGCGGGGTCGCCGGCGTCGGCCCAGCCCGACGAGCGCGAGCGCCCAGAGCAGCGCGGCGCCCCGCGGAGCCGCGCTGCAGCCACAGCCGGCCGTCGCGCCCGGCGTCGCGTCGCCGGGCGGGATGCTGGGGTCGCCGCTCGTGCCGCGCTCGTCGCCGGCACCGCCATCGTCGTCGACCGACGTCGTGCCCGAGGTGCTGGTCGACGAGGTCTGCGTGCCCTCGCCTTCGTCGTCGCCCGTCGTGGCAGCGCCCGAGGTGCCCGGCTCGGGCTCGAGCGCGGCCTCGAGCGCCACGACGACGCGCAGACCCGGGTACACCGCGACGTCGATGGGCACGCTCGTCGGGGTCCATGCCGAGGCCGACGCGACGTCGATCGTGTGCGCGCCCGCGGCGACGCCTTCGAACACGAAGCGACCTTCCTCGTCGACCGCCGCCTCGATCCCGTCCAGCGTCACGACCACATCGTGCGCGACCGCGAGCGAGGCGGGCTCGCACGGCGCGCTGAAGGACGGCATCCAGGCGTATGCGACCTCGCCGAGCGCAGCGCACGGGCCACTCGGCGCGAGCACGAGTCGCCGCTGCGAGATCATCTCGTCCGACGCGTGCAGGTAGGCGAGCTCCGTGCCCGCGGGCACGAAGCAGATCTCGTCGTCGTCGAGCACATCGAGCGTCTCCAGCGTGGTCGTCACCCAGGTGTCCTCGGTCGTCGTGAGCACGCACGCCGCCGCGCGATCGACGAGCACACCTTCGACGCGCGCCGCCGGCACGACGTCGTGCACGAGCGCCATGTACATGTCCCAGTCCCACTCGTCGCCCGGATCGGTGTGCGAGGCACCCGGCACCTCGACGTGGCCGAGGATGTGCTGGCGATCGGTGGGGATCCCGAACTCGTCGCACAACCAGCGCGTGAGCAGGGCCGACGCCGTATAGGTCTCCCACGTGAACCAGCCCGGCTCACCGGTGTAGCCCTCGTGCTCGATGCCGAACGAGACCGGGTTGTAGCCGCCGATGTGCTGGGCCATGTCGGCGTGCTCGACCATCTGCGTGATCTCGCCGTCGGACGAGCGCATGACGTAGTGCGTCGAGACGCCCGAGCCGGGATCCTGGAACCACCCGATCGTGCCGGCGTACACGCCGTCTTGCTGGTGGATGATCACGTACTCGGGGGTCTGCATCCCGCCCGCGACGTAATTCGCGGGGCTGGCCGGCACGAAGTCGGCGGCGAGCGGATACTCCGGGGCGAGCGCGAGGACGAGCGTCGTGGCCAGCATGCGGGCGTGCATTGCCGCACCGGGCCGGAGGTTCGCCGCGGCCATGCAGAAATCCGTGAACCTGCCACGGCGACCGGCAATTCACCGCGCATGCCGGTACAGCGACTGCTCGCCCTCGTGGTGCTCGTCACAGCTGTTGCATGCAGCGACTCCCGCGGCTCGGTCGGGCTGTTCGGCTCCGGCACGCAGGGCGGCATCGGGGCCTCGACCGGCGAGGCGCCGGCGGACGAAGGCTCGTCGGGCGACGCCGACGCGACGACCAACGCGGACGCGGCCGACGAGAGCACCGGCGACGATCCGCGCTTCGACGTCGGCGTCGGCGCGACCGACGGGCCCTCGGGCTGCGCCGAGGGCGACGAGTGCGGCTGCACGGCCGTCGACATCCTGTTCGTGATCGACAGCTCGACCTCGATGGGCGGCTACCAGACGGGGCTGGCCGCGGCGGCGCCGAGCTTCACCGACGCGATCTTCGGGGCGTTGCCGTCGGGCGTCGATCTGCACGTCGGCGTGACCACCACTTCCTTCTATACCGGCGGCGCCGGCAGTCCCGGGGAGACGAACTGCCGCTCCACCGGCACCGTCGAGGAGTTCCTGGAGTACTACGAGACCCCGGACGAGCTCGACAACGGCGAGAACGGCGGACAGGGCCGGCTGCGCGAGCACGAGGGGCGCACCTTCTTCGCGACCGACACCGCGGCCGATCCCGCACCGTTGCAGAGCTGGCTCACCGGCAACATCACCGCGGTCGGTGAGCACGGCAGCGTGTTCGAGATGCCGGCCGCGGGCGCGGCGTGGGCGTTCCATCCCGCGAACGCCACCGCGAACGCCGGCTTCGTGCGCGACGAGGGGGCGGTGCTCGTGCTGTTCATGCTCACCGACGAGGTCGGCAACTCGCCGGAGAGCGTGGCGACCTACCACGACATGGTCGTCGCCGCGAAGAGCGAGTGCGGTGGCGACGCGTGCATCGTGACCGGCGGGATCATGCAGCCGTGCATGACCAGCGTCGGCGACAACGTCGAGTACGGCTTGCTCTCGGCGTTCGGCGAGGCGCCCGTCGTCGGTGACATCGGTCCGCGGCTCGACCACTGCTACGAGGACTGTGCCGACGGCGACATCGCGGTGTGCTCGGCGAACGGGATGTCGTGTGCCGAGAGCGACGAGTGGACCGCGGCGTATGCCGACGCGCTCGGCGGCACGCTCGCGCAGATCATCGCGGACACCTGCGCCGCGATCCCGCCGGCGGGCTAGGTGGCCGCACGCGCCGCCCGCAGCTCGCGGGCCCAGCTCTCCAGCCCGTGCAGCGTCGACGCGACGGCGTCCGGATCGAGCTCGGCGCGCTGCAGCTCCTCGGCGAGGGTGGTGCGCGCACGGTGCAGCCGACTCTTCACGGTGCCGGTGGGGATCTCGAACACGATCGCGATCTCGGCGAGCGGAAGCTCCTCCCAGTAGTGCAGCTCGAGCACGAGCTGGAGATCGATCGGCAGCCGGCGCAGCGCCGCGAGCAACATCCGCTGCTGCTGGCCCTCGGCCAGCGCCGCGCTCGCGGTGGGCCCACGCGCCTCGCCGCTGACCATGCGCGTCTCGAGCACTCGGCCTGCGCGGTGGTGCTTGCGCAGCAGCATCAGCAGCTGCTTGCGGGCGATGCCCAGCGCCCACGTGCGGAACTCGACGCCCTCCGGCAGCCGATCGCGCGACTCGACACACGCGAGGAACGTGCGCTGCACGAGGTCGGCGACGCCGTCGTCGACGCGGCTGCGGAAGAAGCGATAGAGCGTCGCGAAGTGGCGGCGCACGAGCGTGTTGCCGGCCGGGCCGTCGCCCGCCCGCCACTGCTGCAACAGCTCGGCGTCGCTGGGCTCGCTCACCGGGTGGCCTCGCGATCGAGCTCCGCCAGCGCGAGCTTCACCGCGTCCACCTCGTCGTCGCCCGCACCGGCGCGGGTGTAGCGGCCCAGCGCGTCCTCGTACGAGCGTCGAGCGTCGTCGCGCTCGCCCAGCGCCGCGAGATCGTGGCCGAGCTGCAGCAGCGCGAACGCAGCCTCGGGGTGGTCGTGGTCGTAGTGGGCTTCTTCGCTCGCGAGCGCCCGGCGGTGCAGCGCGGCCGCCGTGGTCGCGTCGCCGAGCTCGCGCGCCGCCCAACCCTCGATGAGGTAGCTGCGCCCGACCATCGGCGCACCGCCGGGCGAGCGCGCGAGCACCTCGCGCGCGAGGGCGGCGTTCGTGCGCGCATCGGCCCAGCGCTCGCAGGCGATCTGCGTGCGCGCGAGCGCGGCGAGCGAGTTGCCGATGCGACGGTGGTGCTCGGGCAGCGACGCGTGTCGCAGCGCGAGCGCACGCTCGTCGTAGTCGATCGCCTCGGCGCAGGCGCCGGGCACGTCGCGCATGGTGACGGCGGCCATGTGCATCGCGTCGGTCAGCATCGCGGAGCTCGGGCCGGAGCTGCGCGCGAGCTGCTCGACTGCGCGCGCTGCATTCTGGCGCCCGAGCTCGCGATCGCCGGTGCGGTACTGCGCCCACGCGAGGTTCTTGAGCGCGCCCGCGGTCGCGGGATGCTCGGGCCCGAAGAGCTCGAGCGCACCCTCGTAGGCGGCCTGGTAGCGCGCGCGCGCCTGCGCAAAGTCCCCGGCCCGATCGTAGGTGACGGCGATGACGAGCTCGAGCTCGTGCTTCGCCGGATGCGGTTCCCCGTAGCGCTCCCCGGTGCGCCGCAGCGCGTGCTCGAAGTGCGCCCGCGCGCGCTCGATGTCACCCGCCGCGAGCTCGAGCATGCCCTCGTGGTGCTCGAGCCGCGGGCCGAGCACGGCGTCGAGGTTCGCCCCCGAGACCCGCGCACGCGCCTGCTCGAGCAGCGCACGCCCGGCGTCGATGCGGTCCTGCCAGTACCCGACCAGGTACACCTGCTCGACGGCGATCTCCGCCGCGACCGCGGGATCGTCGGCGCGCTCGGCCTGCGTGAGGCCTTCGGCGAGATCGGTCGCCGCCGCGTCGTACTCGCCGCGCCAACGCTGCGCACGCGCCCGCACGAGCAGCGCACGTGCGAGCAGGCTCGCCGCGCCGCGCTCGCGCGCCATGCGAACGACCGGCGTGATCGCGACCTTCGCATCCTCGTGCTTGCCGGTCGCCACCAACGCCTCGGCGGCGATCACCTGGCCTTCGAGCTCGGCGAGCGCAGGGTCGTCGCCGACGAGCGGGAACGCGACCTCGCCGTCGGGCGCACACGGCTCGAGCGGCGGCAGCTCGGCGCTCGCCGAGAGCGCGTGCTCGAGCGCGACCGGATCGCCGCCCTCGAGCAGCTGCACGAAGCCCGCGAACCGACGGCGCTGTCGATCGAGACACGCGAGCGCGCTCGGAGCCCGCCGCCCACCCGAGCCGCACGCGCGCGCGTGCATGCGCGCCCACTCGTCGACCCACGCGAGCGTGGTGCGTTCGACGGCGGGCCAGCTCGGCGCCGACGGAGACGCGGCGAGCTGCTGCGCGACCGCATCGCGCTGCATGCGGGGCCACAGCTGCTCGGCGAGCGTCGTCGCGTCGCTGCACTCGGGTGCACGCAGAAGCGCCAGTCCGCCGATCACGAGCACGGCCGCGGCAGCTGCGACGCCGAGCCGCACGCGCCGCCTTCGCCCGCGCCCGCGCTCGATCGCACCGACGACCGCGTGCATGTCGGCGAAGCGCTGCGCGGGATCGGGCGCGAGCCCGCGGCGCAGCACCGTCGCGAGCCAGCGCGGCATCACGTCGCGACGCGGCAGCGCCACCTGCACTTGCTTGGCCAGGCCGAGCGCCACGACGTCGCCGGTGTACGGCCGGGCGCCCGCGACCGCCTCCCACAGCGCGATGCAGAACGCGTACTGATCGCTCCTCGCGTCGCCGGGCGCACCGAGGTGCTGCTCCGGAGCCATGTACGCGGGCGTGCCCACCAGCGTGCGTGCAGAGCTCGACTCTTGCTCGCCGCCCGCGTCGAGGGTGCTCGGCGTCGCGGCGATGCGCGCGAGCCCGAAGTCCGACACGCGCACGCTGCGGGGCGCGTCGTCGCCGACCAGCACGTTGTCGGGCTTGAAGTCGCGGTGCACGATGCCGCGCTCGTGCGCCGCGGCGAGCCCCCGCGCGGCGGCGAGGAACACCTCCACCACCCGCGGCAGTGCTCGGGGTGAGCGACGCAGCCACGCGCGCAGCGTGGTGCCCTCGACCAGCTCCATGACGAGATGGACCTGCGTGCGTCCGTCGGCGAGCACCGTGCTGCCGACGTCGTGGATCGCGACGACGTTCGGGTGCGAGAGCTGGGCGAGCAGCTGGGCCTCGCGCAACAGCTCCGCCTCGCCTTCGATCTCCGGCGTGACGACGAGCTTGATCGCGACCTTGCGATCGAGCTCGGGGTCGCGCGCCTCGTACACCGATCCGAACGCGCCGGCGCCGAGCTTGCGCACCAGCTCGTAGCGACCGAGCGTGGCGGGCCGCAGCGGCACCGCGAACAACGCGTGCTCGACCTGCGCGAGCACGCGCGCCTCGTCGGCCGGATCGTCGGGCCGCGCGCCCAACACGATGGTGGGGACGTGATCCATCGCGCGATCGATCCTACCACGCGGCGTCATGCAGCCGTCATGGCGAACGATCGCCGGCTACGCGAATCGGGATCGTCGTGCACACGCGACGACGAAGCACCAGGCCAGCACGATCGCGGTGCCACGCGGCTCGGTGCTCGCGCAGCCACAACCGCTCTGCGTCGTCGGGGTGGCGCCGGCATCGCTGCCGGTGCCATCGCTGTTGTCCGCATCCGGTGCACCGCTCGTGTCGCCCGGTGGCGCGCCGGTCTCGGTCGAGTCATTGGTGCCCGTGGAGCTCGTGCCCTCGCTGCTCGTCGCATCGCCGCCGTCGCTGCTGCTGGTGCCCGGCTCCGGCACGTCGATCTGCGTGTGGCCGGCGACCATGTCCCACAGCTCCGGATCGCCACCGTCGTAGTCGAGCGCCCAGAAGCCCACGCCGCCGAGCCCCTGCTCGCCCAGCGCCCAGCCGATGCGCTCGTCGAGCGACGCGACGTCGTCGTAGAACGTCTGCGTCGTCGCGTTCGGGAAGTAGTACGGCGTGTGGCTCGGCGCGTCCCACTGCGCGCCGAAGCGCAGCGCCTCCGCCTTCGCGTCGGCGAACAGCACCGAGCTCGCGGCGTCGGTGGCGACACCGGGCACCGTGGTGTCGACGCTCGGCCACGCGTAGCCGTAGAGCGGCAGGCCGAGCACGAGCTTCTCGGGCGGCACGCCGGTCGCGAGGTAGTCGGCCACCGACCAGTCGAGCGCGTACGTGCCCCACGGTGCACCGCCGAACAGCGGCGCGACCGGGCCGGGATCGCTCGTGCGCCAGTGGAAGTCGTAGCCCATGATGAAGAGCGCATCGGCGCTCGCCGCCAGCTCGGGGTAGTCGTAGGCCTGCGCCCAGTCGACGGCCGGCGTCGCGACGCTGACGTCTTCGACGCGCTGGGCGAGCTCGGCGACGAACAGCGGCAGATCGCCGAGGTTGTCGCCCGACATGCCCTCGAAGTCGACCGACACGCCGTGCCCACCGTGCGCCTCGACGAGCGCGACGAGCTGATCCACCGCGGTCGTGCGCGCGGCGGGGCTCGACAGCATCGCGTCGAGCACGTCGGCGTCGAAGCTGGTGACCGCGAGGTGCACGCGCACGCCGTAGGGCTCCGCGAGCGCGAGCGCTTCGTCGGCGACGTCGGTCCAGTGCTCGGTGCCGGAGATCGTGCCGTCGGCGGCGACGTCGACCGAGAAGATCGCGAGGTGCGTGATGCGATCCCAGGGCAGCTCCGCGACCGTGCCGTGCCAGTACGCGTAGTAGCCGTAGACCCAGGCGGTGTACTCGCCGACCTGCGCCGGGGGCTCGACCACGCGCCGCGCCCCGGGCTCGGCGGGGCGCGGTTGCACGCGCGCGTGCTCGGCGTGCACGGAGGCCAGCGGGAGCGCGGCGAGGACGAGGGTGGGCGCGATCAGCATGTTCGTGGCACGGGACGGCGAGTTGCCGCAGGAGCGCCGAGGTTCACGGCGTTCGACTATCCTCCCGGGCCGTGGCCGACGGGTCAATGCCGACGACGGGCGAGCTCGAGCTGCCGCTCGCGGGTGTGCACGTTCGTGCGCAACGACTCGCGCGCTTCGGCATCGTGCTGCGCGGCATCGTCGGCGCAGACCCCGGGCAGGACTGGCTGCACGCGCTCCTGCGCACGCCCGACGATCGCGAGGCGATGTTCGAGCTCGTCGATCGCGAGGGACTCGTCGTGTGTCTCGACGTGCACACGACGCACCCGAGCTACCGCGACGTGCGTGGGCGATCGAGCCGCGGGCGGCTCTCGCAGGGCGAGTACTACCACCACGACGGCTGCTCGAGCCCCACGCGTCCGCGCGTCGTCGAGATCCGCTGCCCGCACCAGCCCACCGAGCGACACACCCGCACCGCGATCGCGCCGTTCCCCGACACGGTGATCGCGATGCTGCACGCGTTGCCCGAGTCGCTGCGCGAGCGCAGCGAGCTGGCGGACTGGCGCACGCGCATCGCGGGCGCGTCGCTCGGCGCCGACGACTGGGATCTCGCGCAGGCCGCGATCACCCGGCTCGTCCGTCGCGAGCTCTCGACCCCGCTCGCGCGCGCGTACTTCGATGCCGTCGACGTCGACGTCGGTGCGTATCGCGAGCCCTGGGCGCAGGGCGAGTGTCGGCTCATCGCGAACGAGAATCCGCACCGCACGATGCAGCACCGCCGCGCGTACCTCGAGCCGCCGCAGGGCCGGCCCAACGGTCGGCTCGTGAAGCGCTGGCCGGCCGAGGAGCTCGCGCTCGGTCCCGCGATGGACACGTGCGCGCGTGATGCATGCGCGCGCGCCGACCACGAATGACGCGCGCGTCGCGACGCGTCACAGCCCCAGCACGCCTTCGACGAGCTCCATCAGCTGCACGCGCCGCTTGGTGACGGCGCTCGTGCCGTTCACGAGCGCCGCGCTCTCGGACAACACGAGCTCCAACGGGTAGCGCGCGAGGGAAGGATCCTCGGTGGGCGTCCCGGCCTTCGCGGGGCCCTGCCAGCCCACCATCACGTCGGTCGCGCCCTCGAGCACGGCCGCGACGGCGGCGAGCCCGAGCCGCCCGGCGATCATGCGATCCTGGAACGACGGATTGCCGCCGCGCACGAGGTGGCCGAGCACCGTGCCGCGCACGTCGACGCCGGGCAGGTCGTTGCCGAGCCGCGCCTCGACCTGCTTCACGAGCTCCGTGCACGGCAGGCTCACGCCCTCGGCCTTGAGGATGAGCACGCGGGGCTTGCCGCGCTCCTCGGAGAATCCGCGTCGGATCGCGCGCTCGACCGAGTCGACGATCGCGTCGTCGTCGCGGCCCTGCTCGCGGAACAGCACCGCATCCGCGCCCGCCGCGATCGCGCCGGCCATCGCAAGGTAGCCGCAGTCGCGGCCCATCACCTCGACGACGAACGCACGCCGATGTGCGCGCGCGGTGTCACAGATCTTGTCGCAGGCCGCGACGATCGTGTTGAGCGCGGTGTCGACCCCGATCGCGCTCGCGCTGCAGCCGACGTCGTTGTCGATCGACGCGGGCATGCCGACCACCGGCACCTCGGACTCGTGCGCGAGCGCGTGTGCGCCCGCGAGCGAGCCGTTGCCGCCGATCACCACCAGACCCGCGAGCCCCCGCATGCGCTCCACGGCGGGCGCGCGACCGGCCGCGTCGAGGAATCGCCGCTCGCGTGCGGAGCCGAGGATCGTGCCGCCGAGCGAGCCCATCGCGTCGATCTCCGGGTCGGGCACGACGCGATCGCCCTGCTCGTGCGTGAGCGGCCGGAAGCGCCCCTCGAGCAACCCGGTATAGCCACCGACGACCCCGTGCACACGGATGCCGCGGCTCGCCGCGACCTTGGTGACCGCCCGGATCGCCGAGTTCATGCCGGGCGCGTCACCGCCCGAGGTGAGGACCGCTATCGTTCGCATCGAGCGTCGTCGAGCCTAGCACGAGGCTCGACGACGGCGCGCACGCGCGAGCAGCAGCAACGGCAAGGCGATGCCAGCGAGCGACGACCGCTCGCGGCCGACGGCGCATCCGAGCGCGGCATCTTCTTCGTCGCCCGGGTCGGTGGCGCCGGCGCTCGAGTCCTCGTCGGACTCCCCCGCATCGGACGCGGACTCCCCTGCTCCGTCCGCCCCCGTCGTCGCGCCGCTCGCATTGCACGGGTCGCGCGCGAGCGTGCCGTAGGCCGTACAGAACCACGCGTCGCCGGCCGCGTCGCAGCAGCCGATGCCGCTCGTCGCGAGCGACTCGGGACACGCTTCGCCCTCGACGAGCGCACCCGGACACGCGCCGTCGTGCACGCCCGCCGGATCCTCACCATCGCCGCCGCAGTAGTAGCCCGCGGGGTCGATCGGATCCCACCCGCACGCGAGCGTCGGCGGCTCGCCGGTGCTGCTCGACGTGCCGGGCTCCGTAGCACCGCTCGTCACGATACCGGTGCTCGTCCCCGTATCGTTGGTGGCCTCGACGCCGGTGCTGGTCGACGTCGACGCATCGCCCGGATCGGTACCGAGCCCCGCGAGCTCGGCGGTGCCGAGCCTCGCGATCGTAGGATCAGTCGTCGCGATGCCACCACAAGCGCTCGCGAGCAGCCACGCACCGGAGATCGATCTGGCGACGAACGCCTGCACGAACGCAGAGGTTAGCAAGACGAGTGCCACCAACAAGCCACCTCACCCGCGCCAGTACGACGCCGAGATGCGCGGAAAGGCCCGTCTCGCTCCGACATCGCCGTCGTGCTGCGGCTGGACGCAACGCATCGACCTCGTGTAGACCGGATCGCGGGGAGTCGTCCCCGCTATGGACCACAAGGAACGTGATCCAGGAGTAGACGCGCGGGCGGATGCGCAGCGGGTAGCTGCGTCGGGCGCCGGCGCAGCCGACGGCGCGGAAACGCCGCAGGAGGACCAAGTACCCGACCCTCCGGTGAAGCTCGGCCTGACGGTCTCGTCGCCCGATCACGACCCGTTCGCACTCTCGATCGGTGTCGAGACCGAGTACGTCTCGCGGGCCACCGTGTATGTGCACGAGGACGGCCGCGAGGTCGAGCTCAGCGAGATCAACGACCGCCAGTCGCACCGGATCCGCGGCAATGCCTTCGTGCAGCTCGTCGGTCTGACCTCCCGCGGCCGGCTCGTGGCCGCGCCACCGAAGCTCATCACGCCGATCCCGTTGACCGAGAAGGCAGTGATCCTGTCGCTCTCGGCGATGGCGTTCACGCTGGGTTTGTACGCACAGTCGCGGATCGATCACGCGCAGGTCAATGCGCTGTCGGGCCTGCCGATGCTGATCGGCAAGGCGCTGGCGCTGGGCAGTGTGGTCTATGCGGTCGCCGCTCTGCCGGCGCTGTCGATCCTGATCGCCGGCCTCGGGCTCGACGTGCTCCGGCGCCTTCCCACCACCTTCCTCGTCGTGAGGCCGTTGCGCGTGCTGTGGATGCTCCTCTGCGTGCTCGCCATCGTCGCGTTCATCGTCTTTCTCTTGCTCACCCGCGAGTACGAGATCCACGTCCAGGAAACCGTCGGCCCCATTGCCCTGGACGTCCGCGATCCATTCTCCCCGAACGATCAGCGGCGCGAGCGGCTCGCCGTCGGCGAGCAACGCGTGCTCGCCAATGTCGCAGTCGAACGACTGGTGCCCTTTCCTGCCCGCATGCGACTGGTGCCGCGACCCGGTGGCTACGAGATCGCGTGCACGCGCATCGTCGAGACCCGGAGCGTCGCCGGAGATGTGGATGTCGAGCTCGACGAAGGCCGTGCACGACCGACGACGCCAGGCACCTTCGAGCTCGCGACCACGCAGTGCAGCAGCGAGACCGCGGACGTCGCCGTGAAGCTCGTGGCGGCCCAGGATGCGAGCGTGGTGTCGACCGGCACGACGAAGGTCGCGACGGTCCAGGATCTCAACGTCGGTGTCCTGGAGGTCGTGCTCCCGAAGGACGCGCTCCCGAAGCAGGTACCGCGCGAGGCGGCGCCCCCGGCGAGCGACGTCGCCCCGGCGCAGGCGCCGGACTCGGAGCGGGCGCCGCTGCGGATCTACGCGGCCTGGGGCAACGGATGGGCGGGACAGGGCGAGTGCCGCGATGGGGTGTGTCGGATCGCGGCGGGTTTCTCGGAAACCCAACGCGAGGTCGACGTCTGCATCACGGCCGACGATTCGCTGCGCGACGAGACGTTCGTGGGCTGCATCAACGCCACCACGCCGGTGTGGCGGCTGCGCTTCTGGCACGAGCTCGATGTGGAGAAGGAGGACTCGTGGCGAGTCATCCTCGCCACGCAGCCGCTGTGCGCTCAGCCGGCGATCCCGAACCTCACGGTCACCGGGTCGAAGCACGAGGCGGCGTGGCAGGGCACCGTCGGATGTGGCGCGTACGTGCCGTGGCATGCCGAGTTCGGCGAGCCCGGGCTCCGCGAAGCGCGAGCGAGCACGGTCGACGGCGCCGAGTTGCTGGATGTCTTCGTCACCGAGCGCCCGCAAGCAGCCACCGCGCGGTGGAACAACGGTCGCCGCATGGCGTTGGCCGGTACCCCGACGCGGCTCGTGCTCGTGGGCGCGCCACTCGACTGCGACGAGCGCGACGCGCCCGAGCAGTGCAAGCATCGAACGATGAGCGTGGAGTGGAACGACGGCGCCATCTCGGGCCTGCCGCGCCTTGCGAGAGGCACCACGGTGCGCACGGTCAGGGCGCTGTTGCGGGACGGAACGCAGCCGAGCTGTACGTTGACGGCCAACGCGAAGCTGGAGCTCGAGTGCCGCTGATCGGACGCACGGCGATCGTGGTGGCCGCCGGCGCGTTGTCGTTCACGGCACGAGCAGCGGCGGCGAGCGACATCGAGCTCGTGGTGAAGGACCAGACCGGCCGCGGGGTGAGCGTCGAAGTGGTCGGCCGCGATCGGCAGAACCGCAGCGACGCGCAGCCCATCGTGATCCGCGACATCGACGACCCCGGCTCCGTCTGCTTCCGCTTCGTCGTGCCGGGGGTCCTCGGTCGGACCGGCGAGCCCAACACCTTCCGCGCGCAGTTCGTCGACGCACGGTTCACGCAGACGAAGCTGGTCTTCCGCTCCGAGGACGAGTCGTGTCGGCAGCGATTCTGGCCCCCTGCTCCCGCGGCGCCGAGTGGCTCGACGTTCGCGGTCACCGTCAGACGCAAGCAGCTCACGGTCGACGTGGGTCGGGGTCAGAGAGCCATCGCCATCGGCAGCCAGGCGCACTACCGCGTGACCTCCACCGACGCCGACGGCCACGCAACGCTCGAGGTCGGAGCCGACACGAGCGCGTCGGAGCGGATCCGATTGCGAGTCGGGCGCCCGAATCACTACTCGGCGAACGTCTGCATCACGCCAGAGCAGCTCGGCAACGTGGGTGGTCCACCGCTCGTGCCGGCGCTGCCGCCGTTGCGATCCCCCGTCGAGATCGACCTCGCGACCGCCTCACGTGGTGTTCGACTCGATCGCGTGTGCGTCAGCGCCCCGATCGAGGCGTTCGCCGCAGACCAGGCCTGCGCGAACGATCCTCCGGTCCCGACGACGGCACCCGCGCGGTTCGAAGAGTGCCCGCTCTTCGACAAGGCCAAGAAGGGTCGACGCGCGTTCGCCTGTGACGTGAGCTGCACCGAGCAGCGCTGCGAGGTGGCCTGCCCTTGGCCGCGCGCTCGGGGGGCGATCTCGTTGCACGCCACCGCGCAGAACCGCGAAGGTATCCAACGGTGCGACGACTACTCGACGCAAGGATGCGTCCTGGCGTTCACCAAGGTGCGCGACCACGAGGTGCGGTTGCGGCTACGAGGCTGGCGTCGCTACTACCCGAAGGTCCTGATCGAGGACACGCGCACGGGTCGGAGGGCCTATGCGAAGGTCCTGCCCAACACGGGCGACGAGCGACCGGGCTTCGTGACGCTCGAAGCGAACCTCGACGCAGCGGGCAAGGAGCGCGAAGGCAGGCCAGCGACCGACGGCGACGTCGTGCTGCGGCTCTCCGCCGATCGGATGCAGTTCGATTCGGTGCGCGGCTCGGAGCTCCAGCTCTTTCCGGACGCCGGCACGCCGCCTCGCGAAGCGAGATACGAGCCACGCACGGGTCAGGTCGAGCTCGCGGTGACGCTCGGCAACGAGCTGGTGCCCAGCCGACTCGTACAGCAATACGATGTGCGCCCACGACTCGGCTACGAGTTCTTCATCCGAGGCACCGGGCTGGGCCTGTACGGAGGCTTCGGCGGACACCTCGGCGTCTCGGTGCTGCAACGCCAGCGCGTGCCGGGAGGGCGCACGCCCAGCCCACGCTTCGGGGGCGGTTTCGTCCTTCCTTCATTGGGCCTGCGTTGGCGCCATTGGAAGTGGCCGTACCTGGGTCCGATGATCGGCTGGGATCTGAGCAACGACTGGACGGCGACCTCGACGATTCCGCGTGGCGCGCGACGACGCCTCTCCCACACGCTGATGGCGGGTTTGATGATCGCGTTCCGCAAAGCGGACCCAGACCGGGTTCGCGTGACGCTGCAGCTCACCTATGCGCCGCGGGTGGCGGTGCCAGTCCACCGTTTCGACGTCGCCGTCGGAGAGACGGTCGAGATCGCGAGGGAGAACAGATGGGGACTCCAGCTCGGAATCCACTGGCGGCCGCGCGCGCGCTGATGTTCGGCGTCGGCGCGTTGCTGTCGCTGCACTGCAACGGCGAGCGCCGCTTCGCGTGCATCGATGATGGCGACTGCGATCAGGGGTTGCGTTGCGATAGCGCGCGGGGCACGTGTCTCTCCGCCGAGTCCACGTGCGCCGTCCAGGGCACTTGTCCGTCTGGCGAGCGCTGCGCCGAGATCGCCACCACCCGTCGCTGTGTGCCGGCCGAAGGTGCTTGCGTGGATCACCAAGACTGCCCGACGGGGGCGCTGTGCAACGGCCGTCTCTGCACGTTCGCCGGTGCACATCGCGTCGCCCAGCGCGCGCTGTCGCTCGACGATCGGCGCGAATCACTCGACGAGGTGAGCACGAAGGCAGCCGCCACGTGTGTGAGCGTCGACGCCAGCGTCGACTTCGAGCTCGGCTGGGAGGGGCTCGACGAAGACGAGCACGACCTGCTCACCGTCTATCTCTTTCGTCGCCCACCCATCGCGGTGGACGGGACGATCGTGAATCTCGCGAGCGCTGCCGTGGCGTGGGACACGGTGGAGTCTCCGGACGCGAGCGACGCCACCACCTACGCGAACATGCAGCTCAACGGCGGCAGCCGGACCGCGGATCTGCCTGCGGGGCGCTACTACTGGTTCGTGCGCGGATTCCGGGGTGGCAACCTCGTGTCGGCGTCGGACATCGCAGTGCTCGATGTCGTCGAAGACCCGTCGGGATGCCCGGAATGCACGGCTGCGGACGCGGCACTCGCCTCGCTCTGCTTCGAGGGCAACGACGGCGAAGGTGCGTGCGTCCTCGCGTGCTCCGCAGAGCACGCCAGCGCAGCGCTCGTCTGCAGCCAAGGGCTCTGCGAGCACGCGTGCGCGTCGAAGGACGACTGTGCCGAGGACGTGACGGGCGTCGCCCCGACTCGTTGCGACTTCGATCGTGGCCTCGGGCCGCCGGGCTCGGGCATCTGCGAGGCGGACGCGTCCGCCGGACGTTCCCCGAGTCGATCCGTGCGGTAGCATCGCGGCATGCGCCTGTCCCCTCCCGCCGTGCTCGCACTCGTCTGCGTCCCTCTCGCGTGCGGCAGCGCGGGCGGTGGCGGCGACGAAGCCGGCTCGTCGAGCTCGGGCGACGCCACCACCATGGTCGATCCGACCGTCGTCGAGACGAGCGCGGACTCGAGCAGCAGCACGACCGATCCGAGCACCACCGCGACCACGGTGATGACGACCACGCCGAACCCGGAGTGTGGCAACGGCGTCGTCGAGGATCCCGAGCAGTGCGACGACGGCAACATGGTCGCGGGTGATGGCTGCGACGTCGATTGCACCGAGACGGTCGACACCACGCTGTGGACCGACGTCGTCGGTGGGGGCGCGGCGGTCGAAGAAGCCGCGCAGGGCGTCGCGGTCGACGGGATGGGCAACATCGTCGTCGCGGGCTGGATCGTCGAGATCGTCGCGCTGCCCGACGTCTGGGTGCGCAAGTACGCGCCCGACGGCACCGTGCTCTGGACGCAGACGCTCGACGTGTCGATGGGCTTCGCCGACCGTGCATTCGGCGTCGACGTCGGACCCGACGACACGATCGCGCTCGTCGGGAGCTCGGACGTCGCCGTGAACATGCGCGACATCTGGCTCGCGAAGCTGGACGCCGACGGCAACACGCTCTGGCAGCAGAACGTCGACGGGCCCAGCGGCAAGGACGACGTCGGCCACGGCGTCGCCGTCGACAGCACCGGCAACGTGTGGGCGACCGGCTTCGTGCGCGTCGGCGCCGGCGACGACGACACCTGGGTCGCGAAGTACGATCCCGCGGGCAACCAGCTGTTCGACGAGGTCGTCGCGGGGCCGGCCGAGCTCGAGGACCACGGCCAGGACGTCGACGTCGACGCCGACGGCAACGCCTTCGTCGCGGGCTACGTGTCGACCGAGGAGTTCGCGAGCGACGTCTGGCTGCGCAAGTACGCGCCCGACGGCACCGAGGCCTGGACGGTGACCTTCGACAGCAGCAACCACGGTGTCGACGAGGCCCACGGCGTCGCGGTCGCCCCCGACGGGACCGTCGGCGTTGCCGGAGTCACCGCGCTCACGGCGATCAACGACAACGTGTGGCTCGGCCGCTACGCGAACGAGGACGGCACGCTGATCTGGCAGAAGGACTTCGGCGGGCCGGAGATCCTCGACGACCGTGGACTGGGCGTTGCGAGCGACTCGACGGGTGCGTTCGTCGTCGCCGGGTTCAAGGGGCTCGCGCGGGTCGACACCGACGCCTGGGTCCGCAAGTGGGACCTGGACGGCAACGTGGTCTGGACGCAGTCGTTCGCCGGCGCGGGTGCCAATCGCGACGCCGCGTTCGGCGTGGCGGTCGACGGCAACGACGACATCGCGGTGGTCGGCCAGATCCGCGAAATGGACGACAACAACGCCGACCTCTGGGTCGCGAAGCTGGGCGGCACGCCGTAGCGGCGCGCCCTGGCGGCCCTCAGCCGCCGAAGACGATCCTCTCGCGACCGAGCAGCCACGCGGTCACGCGCACGCACACCAGCGAGATCGCGATCGCGACCACGGCCGACACCACGAAGTCCACGGCCGGCACCGGCTCGCCGCGCACGATGTCCATCATGCCGATCTGCTGGCCGAGCACCGGCACCAGCTTCGACCACCACGTGGAGTCCATCGGCGCGACCATGAGCATCGTGCCGGGCAGCGCGGGCGCGAGCGTGAGCACCGAGAGGTAGGTCTGCGCCTCGCGGAAGCTGCGTGCGAAGGTGGCGATGAGCAGCTGCGCGGCCCCGGCGAGCAGCGCCACCGGCAGCATGATCGCGCTCATCTGCAGCACCATCGCCGGCGAGAACTCGAGATCGATGCCGAGGTCCTCGAGCGGCGACTGCGACAGCGCGATGCCGGCGGTGAGCAGCGTGAGCACCTGGCTCGCGCACGCGAGCACGCAGGTCGCGAGCCACTTGCCCATTGCGAGCGACGTGCGATCGACCGGATTGCCGAGCAGCGGCTCCAGCGAGCCGCGCTCGCGCTCGCCCGCGGTCGAGTCGGTCGCGACGTACATGCCGCCGATGAACGCGGCCATCATCACGAACATCGGGATCATCGCGAGCAGGTTCGCGGCGAGCTGCTGCGGCGTGGCGAGATCGACCTCGACCACCGCCACGGGCCTCGCGAGCGCCGGATCCACGCCGCGCACCAGCAGGCGCAGGGACCCGATCTCCGCGCCGTAGGCCTCGATGGCCCGCCGCGCGCGGCGGATCTTCGAGCGCCCTTCCTGCCGCGAGTTGTCGACCATCAGCTCGAGCGGCGCGGGCCTGGCCTCGCGGAAGCGCTGCGCATAGTCGTCGCCGATGACCAGCACCGCCGGGGCCTCGCCGGTCTTCACGACCGTCTCGGGATCGTCGGGTGCGGGCAGCACCTCGACGTCGTGGTGCGCGAGGTAGTCGACGAGCCCGGGCGCGTACTCGGCCCCGACGACCGGCAGCGGCACCGGCTGGTCCCGGGCCTCGCGCTCGGCGATGAAGCGGAACATCAGCACGACGAGCACCGGCCCGATGAGCGGGAACACGAGCGCGGACAGCAACGAGCGGCGGTCGCGGAGCCCGTCGGTGAGCTCCTTTGCGAACACGGTGCGGATGTGCCGTGCCTTCATCGGTCGAGCCCCTCGTCGCTGCCGATCGCGGCCACGAACGCATCCTCGAGGTCGCGCTTGCCGGTCTGCTCGCGTAGATCGTCGGGGCTGCCGTGCGCGACCACCTTGCCGCGCGCGATGACGAAGATGTTGTCGCAGAGCGCCGCGACCTCCTGCATCACGTGGCTCGAGAACACCACGCAGCAGCCGTCGTCGCGCAGCCGCCGGACGAGCTCGCGCATCGCCCGGGTGCTCATCACGTCGAGCCCGTTGGTCGGCTCGTCGAGCATCACGTTGTGCGGGCGATGGATCAGCGCGCGCGCGATCGCGACCTTCATGCGCTCGCCCTGCGAGAAGCCGTGCACGCGCCGGTCGGCGAGCTCGCCCATGTCGAGCAGGCCGAACAGGCGCTCCATCTCCCGTTCGATCGCCGGACCGTCGAGGTCGTGCAGGCGTCCGTAGTAGCGGACGTTCTCGCGGGCGGTGAGCCGCGGATAGAGCCCGCGGGCGTCGGGCAGCACCCCGAGCCGCCGCAGCACCTCTTCGCGCGCGAGGCGGGTGTCGAAGCCGTCGACCTCGGCGTTGCCACGATCGGGGCGGACCATCGCGCTCACCATGCGCAGGCTCGTGGTCTTGCCGGCTCCGTTCGGCCCGAGCAGCCCGGTGATCTCGCCGTCCTTCGCGACGAACGACACGTCCTCGACCGCGACCTTCTCGCCGAAGCGCTTGTGCAGCTCGTTCGCGCGGATCATGCGGGTGGCCCGGCGTAGTCGATGAAGAACGGCGGGCGCTGCAGCTCGTCGGTGCAGCCGACCTCCAGGGTGTCGGCGCCGTCGAGGAAGTCCTGCACGGCGGAGCCGATGCACTCGTAGGCGAGCGTGCCGTGGCCCGCGCCCGGCACGACGACGTGGCGCCCTGCGGAGAGCCCGAGCAGCGCGTGCTCGCCCCAGCGCGGCGGCGTCACCGGGTCGAGCGCGCCGGACAGCACGAGCGTGGGCGTGTCGATGTGCACCGGATCGCGGTAGCCGGCGGGCAGCTCGGCGCGCGGCCACACGCTGCACGACTCGCGGAACAGCTCGACGTGACGCGTGCCCAGCATCGTGTCCGCGGTCTCGCGCGCGAGCGCAGCGTCGTCGATGAACGGCACGTCCTCGGCGCACACGACCGAGAGGAACATCCCGACCGACATGCTGTCGCCCATGCTGTCGGCGAGCACGAGCGACTGGGCGACGAGCGCACCGAAGTCGCCCTGCTCGGCCCGGTGCAGCGCGAGCGGCAGCGCGGCCGACAGCGCCGGGGAGTAGAGGATGCCGCGGACGGCCGAGGCGATCAGGTTCGCGCTCACCTCGAGCTCCGTGGATTCCTGGGTGCGCGGATCCGCGATCTTCGCCGTGCGCGTCGAGGTGCGCAGCGGCACCAGGAAGCGGCGGAACTCGCCGGCGGCCTCGGGGAACGCCCGCTTGCACTCCGGCTGGGCCTCGCAGTCGGCGAAGACCGCAGCGAGCGCGGCCTCGGCATCGCGTGCGAACGACAGCGGCAGCGCCATGTCGACCGGTGCGACGCCGTCGATCACCACGCGGCCGACGTGGTCGGGGTAGGCCCGCGCGTAGACAAGCGCCGCGCGCGTGCCGTACGAGCCGCCGAGCAGATCGATGCGCGTGTGGCCCAGCTGCTCCCGCACGGCATCGAGATCGTCCATTGCGATCGCGGTCGTGAAGTTGCGCGGATCGACGGTGTAGCCGGCGAGGCAGCGCTTCAGCAGCTCGAGGTCGTTCTCCTCGGACAGCCGCTCGGCGAGCGGACGATCGCGGGGCGGCTCGCAGTCCAGCGGCGACGACGAGCCGGTGCCGCGCTGATCGACGAGCACGATGTCGCGATCGCGACCGATCGCCTCGAAGCGATCGAGCAGCGGTGCGAACGCTTCGCTCGCCGCCTGCCCCGGTCCACCCGCGAGCAGGTAGAGCGGGTTCTTGCGCGCGAGCTTGCTGGCCGGCAACACGACGACGCGCAGCGAGATCTCGGGGCCGTCGGGGCGACGGGGATCCTCGGGGCGGAGCACGGTGCCGCAGCGCGCGGGTCGATCGCTGCCCTCGACGTGGCAGTCCTCGAGCGGGATCGTCGGCTGCGCGCCGGCCGGGATCGCTTCGCACGCGGCGAGCAGCAACAACGCCGCGAGGTGACGACCGGACTGCATCGACGCGGCGGGACCGTAGCACGGGGCCGACGGCGCTCTGCCCGGCTGGCGACCGCGGTTGCCAGGCAACCGACCTGGCCTTTGCGGCCGGGGGTGCGGGCGAGATCTCCTCGGCCCAGCCGCACGGAATACCTGGCCTTTTGGGACAGGTGCACGAATGTCCTACATGGCCCGTGGCTTGAAGCAGGCGCCGCCATGCGGAACCCGGCCCAGCGCGTCATCGCCCTCGCGAGCCTCATCGCCATCGTCGGTTGCGGCGGCGACGACGAGCCCGGGGATCCGGAGAACGGCGCGTTCGCGTCGGGCAAGGCCGACGGCGGCATCGACCCCCAGTCGGCCGAGGCCCGCGCCGTGCTGGCGCTCGTGAACGACCCCGCGGTCGGCCTCGCGACGCTCGACGACGACGCGAAGCTCAACGTGAAGGCCGCGTCGGCGATCATCGAGCACCGCGATGGCGACGACGGCGAGCCGGAGACCGGCGACGACGATCGCTTCGACGATCTCGCCGAGCTCGACCGCGTGCCGTTCGTCGGCCAGTCCGCCCTGAACGCGCTGCTCGGCTACGCGATCGCCCACGGCTACCTCGAGGCCGACGACGGCCGCACGACCGACGTCGTGTTCTCGCCCCAGGTGTTCGCGAACAGCCACAACGCTCGCATCGCGCAGCTCATCACCGGCGCGCAGCACACCATCGACATCGCGATGTACTCGTTCTCCGACGCGGGCATCAACTCCGCGCTGGCGGCCGCCGTCGCCCGCGGTGTGCAGGTCCGCTTCATCTTCGAGACCGCGAGCGAGGACCGCAAGCTCACGGGCCCGGCGCTCACGAGCTCGAAGTCGGGCCGGCTCGAGACCGCCGGCGTCGACGTGCGCTGGGTGAACAAGATCATGCATCACAAGTTCATGCTGATCGACGGCGCCCGCCACGACGCCGACGCGGCGGAGACGGCGATGCTGGTCACCGGCAGCGGCAACTGGTCGGGCGGCGCGGCGACGATCTACGACGAGAACACGCTCTTCCTCGGCGGGCACCGCGAGCTCAACCTCCGCATGCAGCGCGAGTTCGACCTGCTGTGGGAGCACTCGCGCGAGCTCGCGTCGAACCCGGCCATCGTGACCGAGCACTCGACGCTCGCGATCACCGACGACGTCGTCGGCGACGATGCCGGCGAGGAGGTGTTCTTCACCTCCGCCAACTTCCGCATCCAGGGCCAGGACACGTTCGTCACCGAGGGCCGCAACGAGATCTCGGACCAGCTGGTCGCCGCGATCGAAGGCGCCCAGAGCTCGATCCACATCGCGTCGGGCCACCTCCGCTCGCGTCCGGTCGCCGAGGCGCTCATGCGCAAGGCCGCGGACGCCCCCGACGTCGACATCCGCGTCTACCTCGACGGCCAGGAGTTCATCAGCCAGTCCACCCACGACGCACAGGTCGACGACCTCGAGGAGTGCCTCGAGAACGCGGGCACGAGCCAGAGCAAGATCCGCGACTGCAACGACAGCGGCTTCCTGTTCGGGCTGATCGTCGGCCAGTCCGGCATCGACGTCCGCTACAAGTACTACGCGTACCGCTGGGACGCGAGCTACGCGGTGCAGATGCACCACAAGTACATGATCGTCGACGGCGACGAGCTGTGGACCGGCAGCTACAACCTCTCCGACAACGCCGAGCACGCGACGTTCGAGAACATGCTGCACTTCTCCGGGCCCGAGTTCGCCGAGCTCGTCGCCGACTACGAGAGCAACTTCGAGTCGATGTGGGAGACGGGCCGCGCCGAGGACCTGCTCGGCGAGCTGCGCACGCAGATCACCACGGTCGCGACCGCCCAGGTGCCGCTCGTCTTCGCCCCGATGGCGCTCACGTGGGAAGAGGTCACTGCGCTGAAGAGCCTGCTCGTCGTCGAGTGCCCGATCGTGAACAGCCAGGACTTCCGGCAGAACGCGCCCGCGCACAAGACCTGCCACTGAAGCTGTCCGCCGTGGCAGAGCCACGTCGGGCTCGACTCAAGCCTTCAGGCGTCGCCGCATGACCGCGATCGCATCGGCGCTCGAGTCCATGAGGATCGCCGATCGCCCCAGCTCGAGCGCCGCCGCGCCGAGCGTGCCGCTGCCCGCGAACGGATCGAGCACGACGTCGCCGGCCTTCGAGTGCACCCGCACGATCCGCCGCGCGATCGCCAGCGGCTTCTGCGTGGGGTAGCCGGTCTTCTCCTTGCCGGTCGGGCTCACGATCGTCTGCCACCAGACGTCGGTGGGGGTCTTGCCGCGCGCCGCCTTCTCGGGCCCGACTAGCCCCGGCGCGAGGTAGGGGATCCGATCGATCGCGTCGTAGTCGTAGCAGTACCGCCGCGGATCCTTCGCGTACCACAGGATGTTGTCGTGCTTCGCCGGCCAGCGCCGACGACTGCGCGCGCCGTAGTCGTACGCCCAGATGATCTCGCCGAGGAACGCCGCGCGACCGAACATGCGGTCGAGCTCGACCTTCACGTAGTGGACCTCGCGCTGATCGAGGTGCAAGAGCAAGCTGCCGTCGTCCGTGAGCACGCGGCGCAGCTGCTCCAGCCGCGGGCGCAGGAACGCGAGGTAGTCGTCGAACGCGTCGTCGAACTGCTGCGCACCGAGCACCTCGGTGCGGTAGCGCTGCCCGGTGAAGCCCTGTCGGTCGCCGTCGGGATCGCGGGTCGTGCGGAGCCGCGTACGTTTCTGCGCGCGGCCGGTGTTGAACGGCGGATCGGTGTAGCAGAGCGCGGCCGAGCCGTCCTTCATCGCCTCGAGCAGCGGCAGGTTGTCGCCGTGCAAGATGGTGACGCGCGGGGCTCGCTTCACGACTCGAGATCCGGCTCGACGAACGACCAGCGCACCTCTGGGCACCGCGCCTGCAGTGCCGCCTCGAATTCGTTGATCGCCACGCACACGCCGTCGGCGGTGAGCTCGCTGGCGACCCTGACCTTCGCGGCGACGATCACCTCGCCCGGGCCCTGCTGCAGCGTGATGATGCGCAGCAGCTCGACGATGCCGGGCTGTTCCGCCGCGATCTCGCGCGCCGCGAGCTCGATGCCGAGGTCGGCGCGCTCGCCCACGAGCAGCGACTTGATCTCGACCGCGAGGAACAGCGCGACGCCGACGAGGATCGCCCCGATCGCGATGCTACCGAGCGCGTCGTAGTCGGGATCGCCGGTGAGCCACGCACAGGTGAGCGCCACCATCGCCGAGGCCAGCCCCAGCGTCGCCGCAGCGTTCTCCCCGAAGATCACGACGAGGTCGGAGTCCTTCGTCTCGCGCAGGTACTGGAAGAACGGCTTCTTGCCCCTCCTGCGTGCCATCTCCTTGATGTTCGACAGCGTCGAGCCGCCCTCGAGCAACAGCGAGATGCCGAGGATGCCGAGGCCGATCTCCACGTGCTCGACCGGCTCGGGGTGCGACAGCTTGTGGAAGCCCTCGTAGATCGAGAACACGCCACCGCCGGTGAACAACAGGAGCGCGACGAGGAACGACCAGAAGTACAGCGCGCGTCCGTAGCCGAGCGGATGCGCGTCGTCGGCCGGCCGGCCCGACTGACGCACGCCGAGCAAGAGCAGCAGCTGATTGCTGCAGTCGGCGCCCGAGTGGATCGCCTCGGCCAGCATGGCCCCCGAGCCGGTCAGCATCGCGGCGACGCCCTTGCCGAGCGCGATCGCGGCGTTCACCGCGAGCGACTGCAGGATGTGCTTCGTGGAGTGTTCTCCGCTCACGCGCGGCGCAGACTCTACACTACGGCCCGGGCTTGCGTGCCCGCGACCGGCGTCGGCGCGCGAGCATGCCGAACAGGCGCTCCGCCCCCGGATAGCCCATCTTGCGCAGCACCCACGCGAACGCGAGCACCCCGACCACGCCGACGCCCGCCACGACGGCGACGTCGACCACCCGCAGCGCCCACGCGTTCGCGTCGTGCACGAGTCGCCCCGCCGAGAGCCCGGCGATCGCGATCGCGGCGAGCAGCAGGTTCGCCAGCACGAGCGCGCCCATGTTCCGCGTCGCACCCGCACGCGGGATCCCGGCGACCCCCGCGGTGAATGCGAACCGCAGCACCGCGAGGTTCACGAGCGCGCCGATCGTCGTGCCGAGCGCGATGCCGGGGGCCTCGAGCTCGCGGAACGTCAGGGCATTGAACGCGAGGTTCGCCGCGACGCCGAGCATCGACGCGAACATCGGCACGCGCGGACGATCGACGCTGTAGTAGGCCGGCGCGTACAGCTTCACGAGCGCGTAGGGCACGAGCCCCACCACGTAGCAGCGCAACACCGCCGCGATCTGCACCGCATCGTCGGCCGAGGTCGCGCCCCAGCGGAAGCACAGCCGCACGAGCGGCTCGGCCAGCACGAGCATCAGCACGGCGCTCGCCGAGGTCAGCATCCACGTCGCCCAGCCGCCGTCGGCCGTGCGCTGCGCGAGCGCGGCGCGATCGCCCTTCGCGGCCTCCTCGGACACCGACGTCGCCGTCACCGTCGCGATCGCGACGCCGAAGATCCCCAGCGGCACGAAGAACAGTCGGAACGCGTAGCTGAGCTGCGCGACCGGGCCATCGCCGAGCATGCCGGCGAAGCCGGTGTTCACGAACACGTTGAGGTTGACCGCCGCGATGCCGATCGTCGCGGGCGCGACGAGCCGCAGGATGCGACGCACGCCCGGATCGGCCAGCACGCCGGCCAGCCGCAGCCGGGGGCAGTAGCCGGTCCGGATGAGCGCGACGAGCTGCATCGCGGCCTGCGCGGCACCGGCGGCCACGGTGCCGATGCTCCACACCAGGATCGCCTGCTCGACGGTGCCGTCCATCGCCAGCACACCGAGCCCCACCACGATGCTGACCACGTTGAACAACGCGGGCGCGAGCGCAGGCGTCACGAAGCGGCGCTGGGCGTTGAGCATGCCCATCCACACCGCGGCCAGGCTGACCAGCACGAGGATCGGCAGCATCACCTGGGTGAGCTGCACGGCGAGCGCGAGCTTCTCGTCGTCGCCGCCGAAGCCCCGCGCGAGCGCATCGACGAGCGGCGCGGCGAACACGATCGCGAGCGCGGTGATCGTCCCCGTCACGAGCAGCAAGAGCGACAGCACCAGGTTGGCCAGCGCATCGGCGCGCGCGCGGCCGTCCTGCTGCAGCGCCGCGGTGAAGGTCGGCACGAACGCGCTCGACAGCGCCCCCTCGGCGAACAGATCGCGCAGCAGGTTCGGCACGCGGAACGCGACCTGGTACGCGTCGGCGATCGCACCCGCGCCGAACAGCGCCGCGAACACGGTCTCGCGCACGAGCCCCAGCACCCGCGAAGCGAGGACCGCGGCCGACAGCGGCAGCGCTCTCTTCAGGGTGTCGGCCACGCGCGAAGCCTAGCGCGCCGCCGCCCGTTCCGCGAAAAGCGGGTCGACTCCGGGCCAGCGCACCCGCTCGAGCACGAGCCCGGACGGTGGCGCGGTGCGACCGGCGGCGCCGCGATCGGGCCGCGCGAGCAGCTCGTCGATCACGGCCGGGCGCATGCGGCCGAGCCCCACCTCCACCAGCGTGCCGACCATGATGCGCACCATCATGTGCAGGAACGCGAGCCCGTGCACGTGCACGTCGACGAGCCCCGGCCCGGCCGTCACGACGTCGACCGCCTGGATCGTGCGCACCGTCGTGCGCGCCTGACAGGCCGCGGCGCGGAACGACGCGAAGTCGTGCGTGCCGACGAAGCGCGCGGCGGCCTCGCGCATCGGCGCGAGCGCGAGCGTGCGCCCGAGGTGCCACTCGTAGCGGATCGTGGTGGGATCGCGCAGCTCGGCCTCGCGGATGCGATAGCGGTAGTGCTTGCCCGCGTTGTTCCGTCGGACGTCGCGCTCGCCGTCCTCTTCCCAGGCGTCCGTCACGACGACGTCGCGGGGCAGCGCGCGGCCGAGCGCGTGCACGAGGTTCTCGCAGGGGATCGGCGTCACCCGCTCGAACGCGGCGAGCTGACCGGCCGCGTGCACGCCGGCGTCGGTGCGCGACGCTCCGCGCAGCGGCACCGGCTGTCGGCACAGCTCGGCGAGCGCGCGCTCGAGCTCGCCTTGCACGGTGCGCGTCGCCTGGCCGTCACGATCGGGGGCTTGCCGCGCCCAGCCGTGGAAGTCGGTGCCGTCGTAGGCGATGCGCAGGAGCACGCTCACGCGGGGCGCAGCATAGCCCGGCCACGTGCTACCTTCCCGGCCCCATGCACAAGGTCCTCATCATCGGCGCGGGCGGTGTCGGCGGAGTCGTCGCCCACAAGTGCGCGACGAGTCCCGTGTTCTCCGAGGTCGTGCTCGCGAGCCGCACCAAGGCGCGCTGCGACAAGATCGCCGCGGAGGTGAAGGAGCTGCACGGCAAGACCATCGCGACCGCCCAGGTCGACGCCGACGACGTCCCGCGCACCACGGCGCTCATCCGCGAGGTGAAGCCCAACGTGCTCGTCAACGTCGCCCTGCCCTACCAGGATCTCACGCTGATGGATGCGTGCCTCGCCGCCGGCGTCGACTACCTCGACACCGCGAACTACGAGCCGCCGGACGTCGCGAAGTTCGAATACAAGTGGCAGTGGGCCTACCGCGAGCGCTTCGAGAAGGCCGGGCTGATGGCGCTGCTGGGCTCGGGCTTCGACCCGGGCGTGACGAACGTGTTCTGCGCCTACGCGCGCGATCACCTGTTCGACACCATCGAGACGGTCGACATCATCGACTGCAACGCGGGCAGCCACGGGCACGCGTTCGCGACGAACTTCAACCCGGAGATCAACATCCGCGAGGTCACCGCGCGCGGCAAGTACTGGGAGAAGGGCGAGTGGAAGGAGATCGATGCGATGTCGATCTCCGAGACGATCGACTTCCCCGGCGTGGGCCCCAAGAAGGCCTACCTCATCTACCACGAGGAGCTCGAGTCGCTCGTGCAGCACCTGCCGGGGCTGCAGCGCATCCGCTTCTGGATGACCTTCGGCGACGAGTACCTCACGCACCTGCGTGTGCTCGGCAACGTCGGGATGACGCGCATCGATCCGGTCGAGTTCCAGGGCCAGCAGATCGTGCCGATCCAGTTCCTCAAGGCGCTCTTGCCCGACCCGGCCAGCCTCGCGCAGAACTACACCGGCAAGACCTCGATCGGCTGCATCGTCGAGGGCGTGAAGGACGGCAAGCGCAAGAAGGTGCTGATCTACAACGTGTGCGATCACGAGGAGACCTGGAAAGAGGTCCGCGCGCAGGCGGTCTCGTACACCACCGGCGTGCCGGCGGCCGTCGGCGCCGAGATGATCGTCACCGGCAAGTGGCGCCGCGCCGGCGTGTGGCACATGGAGCAGCTCGACTCGGTGCCGTTCCTCGAGCGGCTCGGTCCCGCCGGGCTGCCCTGGCACGTGCAGGAGCTCTGAGCATGTTCATCTCGCCGCGCGTGCCCGCGCTCGATCTGGCCGAGATCGAGACGCCCTGCTTCGTCATCGATCTCGGCGCGCTCGAGGACAACCTCCGGCTGCTGCGTCGCGTGCAGGACGAGGCCGGCTGCAAGATCCTGCTCGCGCTCAAGGGCTTCGCGGCGTGGCGCACGTTCCCGCTCGTGCGGCAGTACCTGCCCGGCATCACCTCGAGCTCCGTGCACGAGGCGATGCTGGGGCGCGAGACGTTCGGCGGCGAGGTGCACGTCTGCGCACCGGCCTACAGCGACTCGGACTTCGACGAGCTGCTCGGGCTCTGCGATCACATCGTGCTCAACTCGTTCAGCCAGCTCCGGCGCCTGCGCCCGCGCTGGCGTGCGCACGGCGGCAAGGTGGAGCTGGGCATCCGGCTGAACCCCGAGCACCGCGAGGTCGACGTCGAGCTCTACGATCCGTGCGGCGCCGGCTCGCGGCTCGGCGTGGTGCGCAGCGAGTTCGACGGCGACGATCTCGACGGCGTCTCCGGCCTGCACTTCCACAACCTCTGCGAGCTGGGCTCCGATGCGCTCGTGCGCACCATCGCCGCGGTCGAGCAGCGCTTCGGCGAGTTCATCGGCCGCATGAAGTGGATCAACATGGGCGGCGGCCACCACATCACGCGGCCCGACTACGACGTCGAGGCGCTCGTCGCCGCGGTGCAGGCGTTCCGCGCGAAGTGGGGCGTCGAGGTCTACCTCGAGCCCGGCGAGGCGATCGGGCTCGGCACCGGCGTGCTCGTGGCACAGGTGCTCGACGTGATCGAAAACGGCGGGCTGCGCATCGCGATCCTCGACACCTCGGCGACGGCGCACATGCCCGACACGCTCGAGATGCCCTATCGCCCGCTCGTGGTCGGAGCCGAGGAGCCCGGCGTGCTCGCGCACGACGTGCGGCTCGGCGGGCTCACGTGTCTGGCCGGCGACGTCATCGGCGACTACTCGTTCGCGAAGCCGCTCGTGCCCGGCGACAAGCTGATCTTCCGCGACATGGCGCACTACACGATGGTGAAGACCACCACGTTCAACGGCGTGCGGCTGCCCTCGATCGCGACGTGGGATCCCGCGCATCGCCAGCTCGTCGTGCACCGCCGCTTCGGCTACGCCGACTACCGCGATCGGCTGGGCTAGCGATCTGCGTCAGCGGCCGGCGAGCATCGCGAGCCGGCGCTCGGCGAGCTGGTGCCCGAGCGCGTCGGCCTTGCGGTACTGCGCCTCCGCCTCGCCGCGCTTGCCGAGCTTGTAGTAGGCGTCGCCGAGCGCGATGCGGGCCTTCGCGCTCTTCGGCGAGGCCGCGACCGCGCGCTTGCCCCAGTGCACGGCGTCGGCGAAGTCGGCACGATCGAACGAGATCCGTGCGAGCGCGCCGAGGGCCTCGGCGTTCTTCGGATCGATCACGGCGACCTGCTTGTAGGCCGTGACCGCGTCGGCGCGGCGGCCTTGCGCGCGCGCAGCCTTCGCGGACGCGAGCAGCTCGGACACCGCGGGTGTGCTCGGTGCATCCGCGGCGATCTCGACGTCGGTGGCCGCGGCATCGACGGAGTCGTCGGGCTCGAGCGCGCCCGGCCCGGTCTGCGCGTCGGCGGTCGGGCCCGCGGCCGGATCGACCGCGGGCTTCGGCGTCGACACCACGATCGTCGTCGGCGGCGTCTCGTCGGGAAGCACGGCGCGCGGCATCGCGTCGACGCTCGGCGCCGGATCGCCCGCCGGCTCCGTCGCCGCGACGGCGATCGGCTCGTTCGTGTCGTCGCCACCGGTGAGCGCGAGCCCGATGCAGAGGATCGCGATGGCGGCGGCGACGGCCGCGAGCACCTTGCGCGAGCTCGAAGGCGCAGCGCCGAGGAACGCCGCGAGCCCGCGCGACGGCGACGCACCGACGGAGGTCGTGACGAGCGGCACCGTCGGCTCGCGCGACTTGGGCGGCTCGGCCACGGGCGGCGGCGCGGCCTCGACCGCGGGCGGCACGACGACGACGGGCGCCACGACGGGCGGCGGCTCGGCGGGTGGCGTCGCAGCGACGATCGGCGGGGGCTCGGCGGCTGGCGTCGCGGCGACCGTCGGCTGTGGTCCGGTCGCAGGCTTCGCGGCGAGCGTCGGCTGCGGTCCGGTCGTCGGCCTGGCGGCGACCGTCGCGTGCGGTCCGGTCGTCGGCTTCGCGGCGACCGTCGCGTGCGGTCCGGTCGTCGGCTTCGCGGCGAGCGTCGGCTGCGGTCCGGTCGTCGGCCTCGGAGCGATCGTCGGCACCGGCTTCGGCGGCGCGGCGGAGGTCGGCGCGGGCATCCGCGGCGCGACGATCGTCGGCGCCGGCACGGGCTTCGTCGGGGTCGCGACCGTCGGCGGCGCAGCGAGCCGCGGCGGCGCGATGATCGTGCGCGGCGCGGCGATCGTCGGTGGGGGCGCGACGGTCTTCGCCGCGATCGCAGGCTTCGCGTCCGCGGCCGTCGCCTCCGCCAGCGCGTGGACGAGCTCGTCCATGCTCGCGAAGCGATCCTCGGCATCCTTCGCGAGGCAGCGATCGATCGCGCGCGCGAGCGCGGGCGAGATCGACAGCCCCGCCTTGCGGGCGAGCCGCGGCGGATCCTCGATCGCGTGCTGCCGCCGGGCATGCTCGACGTCGCCGTCGACGAACGGCGGCGCGCCGGTGACGAGCGCGTACGCGAGACAGCCGACGAGGTAGATGTCCTCGCCGACGGACGGCGGCAGCCCGAGGACGCGCTCGGGCGTGAACGGCTCGAGCCGCACCGACGTGCTCGGCGAGTCCTGCCGCAGCAGCTCGCCGACGCCGAAGTCGAGCACGCGCACCTCGTCGTTCGCACCGACGAGCACGCTCGCGGGTCCGAGCGCGCGGTGGACGAGCCCCTCGCGGTGCGCGGCCGCGAGCGCACGCGCGACGCCCGAGAGGATCGCCAGGACACGTGCGGTCGGCAGCGTCTCGCGCTCGAGCAGCTCGCCGACCGTCGTGCCCACGAACCCCGCGGTGCGCAGCACGACGCGCGCGGTCGCGGGCTCGACCTCGAACGCCTGCAGCGGCAACACGCCGGCGGCCGCGAGCGTCGCAGTCGCGCGGCGAACATCGATCAGCTTCTTCGCGAGCCCACGTCCGCCGTCGCCGATGCCGGCGAGCAATCGCGTCGTGATCGCGCTCGCGTCACCGCGCACGTCGGCGAACGGATGCGGCCACGCACGCGACGTGGCATCCGTCGAGACTCGCCCGGCCGCTTCGCCGCGCTGCACCGTCCGACAGGATCGCAGAAACGCCCGCGATGGAGCGTCCCGAGATCGAGCCCTCTCGCAGCGCGTGCGACACGCTGTGCCGCCGTGTGGGCAACGCCGCGAGCACGACCCCGACGCACCCAGGTCCGTTGCGGGCCGCTCGCGTCGGCGTCCCGTCCCGCGTGCGCGCGGGATCGATCGCGCGCCCATCTCCGCCAAGCTGCTAGGATCACGCCGGTTCGCGCGGAGCTGCACGCACGCCGATGGGCATCTCGAGCTGCATGATCCTCCTCCGGCTGTGCGCGATCGCGATCGCCGAGCTCGGCAGCGTGCAGGCGGCCGAGCCCGATCCGACATCCGAGAGCCAAGCGACGGGATCGGCCAGGGGCGTCGTGCTCGCGCCGGTCGACTTCGGTGCAGCGCGCGACGAGCGGGTCGCGAAGGCGTTCGAGGACACGCTGCGCGAGCAGCTCGGCGCGGCGGTCGAGCCGTGCACGGAGGAGCCCTGCTCCGCCGACGGCGGCACGCTCGTGCGCATCGCGGTCGACGAGCGCGAGCGCGACTACGCGATGACGATCACGACGGTCGACGCACGGGGCTCCGCAGGTGCCACGCGCAGGGTCGACTGCACGGTGTGCACACCGAAGGAGGCCGCGGCCGTCACTGCGTCCGCGATCACGGACCTGCTCGCGACGCCCGACGCGAGCGCGCATGTCAGCGTCGTGAGCACGCCCTCGGGCGCGGAGGTGTGGCTCGACGGCGTGCGGGTCGGCACGACGCCGGCCGAGCTCACCACCACCGCCGGCCTGCACACGCTCGAGCTGCGCATGTCGGGTCGACGCGCGCGCGCACAGGAGCTCGAGCTCGAGGCCGGCGCCCACGAGTCGGTGCGCATCGAGCTGCCGCCCGCACGCACGGCGGAGCAGCAGCGCATGCGCATCGCCGGCTGGACGCTCGTCGGCGTCGGCGTGGCCGCGCTCATCGGCGGCATCACGCTCGTCGCGATCGACGAGAATCCGATCAAGTCCGATTGCTCGGGTGTCCACAAGGACGCGTTCGGCAACTGCGAGTTCCGCTGGAACACGATGGCCGGCGGCGCGACCTTGCTCGTCGGGGGGCTCGCGGCCGCAGGTGCAGGCACGGCGCTCGTCGTGCTCGGCAGCTCGAAGCGTCGCGCCGAGCTGCGCGGCGGCCCGACCCACGCGAGCATCACCGTCCGGTTCTGATCCGGCGATCCGACGCTGCGGACGGGATCGCGCGAGCGGTTGCCCAACTCGGGATCGCGGTCGGCTCGCGTCCGCAGATCGTCCGGTGGTCACCCACACGCCACGCCGCGCGGACGGGCGTGCCCGCCCGTGCTCGTCGCGTGCACGCCCGGTAATCCGAGCGAGTGCTCGCATCCGGAAGAGTTGGACCTCCAATCATTGTTTCTCGCGCATCCGCTGCAGCGATCACGACGAGGTAACCCCGCGAGCACATCGTTCCGTGGCGGTGCAACTCGCCCAACCACTGCGTGTGCTCACGCGAGCACCGACGACGATCCGCGTCCGCTGTCGATCACCGACGAAAAGGGTTCGCGCCTCGCCACACCCGGCGCTATCCTGCCGAGATATCGACTGACATCCGTTGTCCTTGGCCCTGTTGCACCCCTGCTGAGCCGAACGCGTGCGCCCACGCGAGGAGACGATGGTCATGCAGCTGGATACGACGACCTCCGAACGACGACGACATCCGCGGACGCTGAGCCATACCGAAGCGGTGGTGAAGGCGAAGAGCGGCATCCATCATTACGACGTCAGCAACCTGTCGGCTGGTGGCGCGCTGCTCATCGGAGAACCTGCGCTGCGTGAGGGCGAACGCGTCGAGGTGATCCTGCGGCTGCCGCTCTATCCGGAGGTGCGGGTGCAGGCCAACGTGGTCCGCTGCGTGCGCGACGAGGGTGGCAACGAGATCGCCGTCACGTTCGTCCACGTCGACGACCGCACCGAGGATCACATCCAGGCCGCGCTGCTCTCGGAGATCGAACGCTCGCAGACCGAAGGCCGCATCGCCGACGTGATGTAGCTCGGCGAGCTCAGCTCCACGTGCTCGCCACGTGGGCCTCGACGACGATCGGCACGCGGGTCACCACCGTGGCCATCGCGGCCCGCATCGTCTCCGCGACGAGCGTGCGCGCAGCCTCGGCCTGCTCGGCCGGCACCTCCGCGATGTACTCGTCGTGCACGCACATCACCCCGCGTGCACCGAGCTCCGCGAGCGCGGGCAGCAGGCGCACGAGCGCGCGCTTGAAGCCCTCGGCGGCGGTGCCCTGAACGGGGATGTTGAGCGCCGCGGGCACGCTCGCGCGTCCGGCCGCGAAGCGCTTGCGTCGGCCGAGCACGGTGCGCACGAGCACCGCATCGCTGCCGCGACAGCGATCCGCGGTCCGGCGGTGCCACGCCGCGATGCCGGGGAACGTGGTGAAGAACGCCTGGCGTGCGCGCCGGGCCTCGCCCTCGTCGAGCTCGACGCCGTAGCCGTCCCTCGCGTAGTCGCGGAAGCGATCCGCGCCCATGCCGAACAGGAAGCCGAAGTTCACCGCCTTCGCGAGCTTGCGCTCGTGCGCGGTGACCTCGGGCTCGGGCTTGCCGGTCAGCGTCGCCGCCGTGACGAGGTGCGGATCCTGTCCGCGCTCGAACACCGCTGCGAGCGCGTCGCAGGGCGCGAGCTGGGCCGCGACGCGCAGCTCGATCTGCGCGTAGTCGGCGACCACGAGCACGCGACCGGGTGCGGGCCGGAAGCACGCACGAAGCCCGGGTGCGGTGTGCTCGGTCGGCACCTGCTGCAGGTTCGGATCGGTGCACGAGAACCGGCCGGAGTCGGCGGCCAACGGATGCAGTCGACAGCGGATCCGATCACCGCGCACGTAGTCGCGGGGCCAGTGCGCGTAGGTCGAGATCAGCTTGTCGAGCCGCGCGGCCCGCTCGGGCAGCTCGCAGCCCAATCGCTCGTCGCGCCAGCCCTGGGCGATGCGCTCGAACGCCGCGGCGTCGCACGGCATGCCCGCGCGTTCCATGTCGACGACCGCGGGCAAGAGCTCGCACTCGAGCTGGAACGACGGCACGAGCTCGCGCTTGCGCAGCATCGGCAAGAGCGCGGGCGCGAGCGCGAGCACGGCATCGGCTGCGGCGCCGCACTGCACGAGCCCCTCGTCCTCCTGCTCGGGGATCCGCCGCGGCACCGCGAGCGAGCGCCCGAGCACGCGCTCGAGACACTCGCCGAGCTCGAGCGGATCGTGGCCACGCGTGCCCTCGGCCAGCAGCACCGCGGCAGTGCGCGTGCAGCCCAGCCGCCGCGGTGCCCAGCCCTCGCGCCAGCGCGCGAGGCGGCCGAGCGCTGCCTGGGCGCCGTGGATCACGACGTACGGCGCACCGTCGGCGGCGAGCCAGTCGAGCAGGTGCGGCACGGCGTCCAGCGCATCGCCGGTGAGCACCGCGACGTGTGCCTCGTCGTCGCCGTCGGCGTGCGGACGCGCCAGCGCGATCGCCCACACCTCGCCGACGCGATGATCGTCTTGCTCCGCCCACGGCCCCGGACGCACCGCGACGACCGCGAGCCCGAGCGAGCTCGGCTTGCGGTGCGCCCACTCGGCGACGAGCTGCTCCGCGAGCGCGGCGGTGCCGACGATGCGCACGCTCGGCGTCGGCCATGCGGGCGGCGCAGGCTCGCCGCGCAGCCCGGTCATGGCAGGCGCACCGAGAGCCCGAGCACCAGCCGCACGCCGGCCGGCGCGACGCGGAACACCTCGTCGCGCCCGGTCGGCGTCTGCACGTGGAAGCGTGCGCGCCGCAGGGCCACGAGCGCATCGACGCCCGCCACGAGCGCGAGCCGCGGAATCGGTGCGTACTCGATCGCGGCGCCGAGCCCCATCGCGAGCCACAGCGCGCGCTGACGCGATCCCGAGACGCCGGTGCCGCTCGCACGCGCGGAGATCGAGCCCGCCTCGAAGAGCCCACACACCGGCAGCGAGATCTTGCGCTGCGTCGGCGCGAAGCAACCGCGCAGCGTGCCCGCCGTGTTGCGCACGGTCGCGCCCGGATCGCCGCCGGTCTTGCGCTCGAACGCGTGGCCGACCTGCACGCCCACGCGCGCGCGCCGGATGTGCAGCGCGACGTCGCCTTGCAGCCAGGCCGCAACCTTCGGGACCAGCCCGAGCGCGGGCCCGCTCGCGACGCCCAGCGCCACGCGCAGCTTCTTGGGCTCGGCGGGCGCAGGCGAGCGGTCGCGCGGGTCCTGGCCGCGCTGCGGCTCCGGGCGCTCGGCGAGCGTCTTCGCGACGCGGCGTGGATCGATGCCGGTCGCGACGATGAGCGCCGCCGCATCGGCGAGCGTCTCGCAGCGATCGGCCTCGAGCCGACGCTGCTCGATCGCACCGTCGTGCTCGACCGCGAGCTGCAGCAGCCAGCGGTTGCCAATCGGTGCGATGTCGCCGCGCACGACCACGGTCGCCGTCTCGTCGAGCTCGACCTCGCGATCGAGCAGCGCCGCGACGACCGTGCGCACGCGATCGCTGCCGGGACACGTGGTGGGTGCGTTCCACTCGAGCGCGATCGCGAGCGGCCCATCGCCCGCGGTCGCATCCGTGCGCGGCTTCGTGGGCACGGGCGCGGTGGGATCGCCCGGCGGCTCGACCTCGCCGGGCACGGGGGGCAGCAGCGGCGGCGTCGGCTCGGTGGGCACGACCGGCGGCTCGGCGGGCGGCGTCGGCTCGGCGACGGTGGGCCCGGTCGGCGCGACGGGCTGCGTGGGCGTGGCCTCGACCGGTGCCACCGGCTCGCCCGGTGCCGTGCTCGGCGGGGCGGGCTTGGTCGGTGCGAGCGCGTTCGCAGCGAGCCAGAGGACGACGATCCCGAACGCGTGCACCGGCGCGACGATAACCCGGAACGCCGTCCGCGATGCACGACCCCGACGCCGCAGCGCACCGCCCCGGCCCGATGCAGCACGACGCGCTGCGCTCGCGCGAGTTGGGACACGCGCCCGCCGATTGCCGCGCCGGCGAGGCCGGACGTACCGTGTGGCGATGGCTTCGTGGAAGAACCGGATGGAGATCGGCCTGGCCCTGTCGCTCGCGCTCGGCTGCGGCACGAAGGCCAGCAGCACGGCCGACGGCGGCGAGGCCGGCGACACCAGCACGAGCTCGAGCACCGGAGGCGGCGAGGCCGGTCCGACGACCGATCCCGGCGACGGCCCGACGACCGCAGCGCCGACGACCGCGGAGGACTCGGGCGGCGAAGTGGACTCGGGCGAGGACAGCGTCGGCTTCGTGCTGCGCCCCGACGGCGGCGGCGCGGCGAACGAGTGCGACCCGAAGGTGCAAGACTGCGAAGAGGGTCAGAAGTGCACGGCATGGGCGAACGACGGCGGCACGTTCTGGAACGCGAACCGCTGCGTCGAGGTGAGCGGTGCCGGTGTCGGCGGTGACTCGTGCATGGTCGAGGGCTCGGGCGTGTCGGGCATCGACGACTGCGACAAGGGCTTCATCTGCATGTACACGAACGAGGAGAACATCGGCACGTGCATCGAGTTCTGCACGGGCGAGGACGAGGACTGCGACCCGGGCAACATCTGCGCGATCTACAACGACGGCGTGCTGCCGATCTGCCTGGTCGCCTGCGATCCGCTGCTGCAGGATTGCCCCGCGGATCAGAGCTGCATCGACACGCCGAACGCCGCGTTCATCTGCTTCACCGACGCGTCGGGCGACATCGGCATGGACGGCGACCCCTGCCCGCCCGAGGACGGCGAGAACTCGTGCGACCCGGGCATGTGGTGCGGGCCCAACAGCGCCAACTGTGTCGACGTGAACTGCTGCACGCCCTACTGCGATCTGAGCGCACCGGCCTGCACCGCGCCCGACGAGTGCGTGTCGTTCTTCGGCGATCCCGACAGCGCACCGCCCGGCTTCGAAGACGTCGGCGTCTGCGTGCTGCCGTGAGCGGCCGGGCGTGCCCGCGCACGCCTCCGAAGCGATCGGACGTGCGCGCGCGGGCGCGGTTGCACGGGCTGCCCACCCGGGGGCAGGGATAGCGCAATACGCCGGCGACGGTTTTCCACGGTCGGGCGCTCGTCTATGCTCGCCGCGCCGATGTCAGCCCGTCCAGCCTTCGCCCTGCTCGTCGCCGCGGCCCTGTGCTCGACCGGCTGTCCGAACAAGACCGGCAACGCGGCCTCGAAGATCACGAAGGCCCCCGACCTCTCCACCGAGACCGGTCAGGCGAAGTGCGGCGTCAAGGCGAGCGCCGCGAAGCCGCTCGTCGTCGAGTGGCCCGCGGCCGATCGTGCCGCGCTCGAAGCCCGGGCGAGCCGCGGCCTGATCGCAGTTCGCTACGAGGGCTGCGACATGGAGGTCATGACGAACTGCACCGCGGCGGGCACGTACAACTACCTGCCGCTCACGCCGAAGCACGAAGGCGTGCGCATCACGAACGCCGACGAGCTCTACGCGAACCTGCCGGTCGGCGCGGTGAAGCTCGAAGGCAAGCTCGAGCGCGACGGTCAGCTGAACGTCGACATGGTGATCATCGGCCGCAAGGAGGCCGACAAGTTCGACTTCACCGAGCGCGACCTCGAGGGTCGGTGCTCGGAGGCGACCCATGTCGTCACCGGCATCACGGTGGGCGCGTTCTCGTTCTACACGGGTGCGTCGGCGGAGATCGGCGCGGGCGTGCAGGTCGGCAACATCGCGGGCGCGGGCGCATCCTCCGGGCACAAGCGCGAGGTGATCAACCAGGACGGCAACGAGGCCTCCTGCAACACGGCCGACCCGGCCACCGGCGCGCCGCCGTCGGGCTGCGGTGCGCTGCTGCGCGTCGAGGTGGTGCCGATCGATCGCATCTTCGCGGCGAACAACACCGCGCCGGCGGGCATGCCGAGCACCGCGGGCACGACGACGACCACGGTGCCGAGCGACAACTCGGTCACGACGGTGACGGCGGACCCCGAGTACGAGAAGAAGGTGAAGACCTGGCGCACGCTCGCGGTCACCGGCTACTCGCTCGCGCTGGCCACGTCGATCGCCGGCTACATCGGCATCTTCTTCCTGGCGAAGAGCAAGAACGTCGCGATGACCGATCCGGGCATGGAGCGGCAGGACGCGATCCAGCGCCACAAGCTCGCGATCGGTCTGCTCGCCGGTGGCTTCGGTGGCGCGGTGGCCTTCCTCGCGCTCGGCCTCGCCGCGAACGGCAAGGTGAAGAAGCTGCGCGCGGGCCAGAGCGCGAAGATCCGCGTGGGCCCGGCCTTCGTCAAAGGCGGCGGCGGGCTCTCGCTGGGCCTGGAATTCTGAGGTCACGTCGATGAAGCGCCTCTCTTCCCTGATCTTCGCGGGCCTCGTCGGCATCGCGCTCGCCTGCGGCCTCGACGACGAGCTCGAGAACGCAGACTGCCTCGACAACGCAGACTGCTGGACGAACCAAGAGTGCGTCCGCACGCCGCCGCAGGTCATGGTCGACACGCCCGGCCTGTGCCGCGCGAAGGGCAGCGGCTGCGCCGAAGGCGAGCAGCTCGGCTGCGCGTGCGCCGTGGACACCGCTGGCGTCCGCAGCTGCACGGGCATGGACACTCCGCTCTACCCCAGCAGCGACGACGCAATGTGCGTCTGCCTGGCCGAAGCCGCCACGGACACCTGAGCTCCTGTCGCTCTCAGCGACACGCGCGGCCGCGCTCAGCCGCGCAGGGCCGCGATCGCTTGCGCGAGGTCGTCCTTGCCCTGGCCCGGGCCGCCGACCCAGCGGATCACGCCGGTGCCGTCGACGACGAAGGTCACCGGCATCTCGGAGACGCGGAAGCGGCCGGCGAGGATCTGCCCGCGGTCGTGCACGATCGGGAAGGTGAGGCCGTAGGTCGTCACCAGCGACTGCGCGGTCGACTCGAACTCGTCCTCGGCGATGCCGAGGAAGACGACGTCGTCGTGCTTCTCGGCCAGCGCCTGCGCCTCGGGCAAGGTCACCTTGCAGGGCTGGCAGTACTCCGCGAAGAACTTCACGACGACGACCTTGCCGCCGAGTGCCTTGGTGTCGAACGAGTTGCCCGCCATCGTGGGGCGCTTGAACTCCGGCAGCGTCTTGCCCAGGAGCGGGCTCGCGTGCGACGGCGGAATCGTCCCGCCCTTCTTCGGGCCACACGCGGCGACGACGGACAGGACGAGGAGCGCGGAGGCGAAGGCACGGCGGCGCATCGGCCAAGCTCTACCACACTGGTCGACGCCTCGATCCCCGGGCCGGGCAGACCCCCGCGCAGAGCCGCTAGTACACCTGCACGGTGCCCAGCTTCGCGAATGCGCGCTTGGGGTCGTCGATGTGCACGCCGTGCTCTCCGTCCGGGCCCTCCGGCACGCTGATCTCGAAGTTCTTGGTCTCGCCGCGGCGCAGCCCGATCACGAAGTCGTGCTCGCCCGGCACGATCTCGACGAGCGGCGCCTCGAACGTGTAGCGGTGCAGGATGTAGTCGCCCGGCCGCCAGAGGTTGCACGGGTAGAGGTCCTCGGCGAGCGGCTGCGGATCGGGGTTGATGCGCGAGAGCTTGCCGCCCAGGAGCCGCGCGAAGATCTTCGCGCCGCCCGGCATCGGGCGCAGCACCTTGAGCGCGAGCTTCAGCGTGGTCTTGCGCCCGCGCACCACGGGCTCGTCGATCTCCCAGCCGATCACCTCGACGAACTGCTCGAAGCGCACCAGCGTCTCGTGCTCGAGCACCGGCGGCTCGTCGAACAGCACCTCGGGGATCCGATTGCGATCGACCATGCCCTCGGGCAGGAAGTTCGTGACCAGCCGCAGACGCGCGTGCGAGTCGTCGAGCACGTGCGTGGGCAGGCCGTTGGCGCGCCGGTGCTGGTGCACCGCGGAGACGTCGATGTCGCGGAGCAGCGTCGCGCGCGGATCCGGCTCGGCGAGCCACGTGAAGATGTCGCGCCGGCCCGCGAGCGGCGCGACGTCGGGCGGACCGTAGTACGCGAGCCCGCGATCGCGCACGCGATGGGCCGCGAGCGGGCCCGTGAGCGCACCGCGCTCGAGGAGCTCGTCGTAGGTCGCGAGCACGCGCTTCGGCGAGAGCATGTCGCTCGTCTTCGCGAGCTGCGGATGGCTCTGCATCCACGCGCCCCCGAGCGCGACGACGCCGACGAGCGCTGGCCCGAGCTGCGCACGCCACTGCCGGGGGATGCGGGCGAGCACGCGCTCGAACGGACCCGGGCGCTCGTCGTGGCCCGAGAGCACGAGCGCACCGACGAGCGCGAGCACGACCCACTTCGCCCAGCGCCCGAAGCGGGCCGCGGTCTCGAGCCGCTCGCCGGGATACTCGTTGACGGCGAAGTGCTGCAGCGGCGCGGCGATCTGCTCGGGCACGAGCTCGAGGTCCTTCGCGAGCGCGAGGATGCCGAGCGCGGCGAGCAGGATGATCCCGCGCCGCAGCGCCCGCGCACGCTCGGGCGTCGCGACGAGCTCGAGCGCACCGATGCACGCGAGCGCGACGGGCACGCGCAGCGGGATGTCGATGGTGCCGTAGGCGAGCGACCACCAGGTCGCGATCGCCAGCCCGCCGCAGAGCCACAGCGCGAGCACGCGATCACGGCCGAGCGCGGCGCCGACGAGCCCGAGCGGCAGCCACGGGAAGCTCTGGTGGCCGAGGTCCGCGAGCGCGGCGATGAAGCGGCGCGCCTCGGGCTTGTCGATGAGCTCGAGATCCTTGGCGGCGCCGAGCAAGGGGATGTAGCCGTCGCCCTGCCGCAGCGCGAGCGCGAGCGCGACGAGCCCGGCCACCGCGATCGCGACGCCCAGCCCGAGCTGCACGCGACGCTGCGTCGGCGGCAGCAGCAGCGCGATGGCGAAGAGCGGCAGACAGCCGCCGAGCACGAGCCCCGCGCTCGCGATGGCGGCGAGCACCGCAGCCGCGGATGCGACGGCGAGCGCGAGCTTGCGTGCCCGGGCCTCGGCGTCGACGGCCGCGAGCGCGGCCAGGATCGCGACGACGGCGAACGCCTCGGCGAACGGATCACCGATCGCGGTGCGGCCACCCAGCGCGAGCGCCGGCATCGAGAGCGCGACGAGCCCGGCGATCACCGCGAGCATCCGCGACGCGCCGCGCCGGGCCGCGAGCGCGGCAGTCCCGGCGACGATCACGACGACCGCGAGCGCATGCGGCAGCCGCAGCCCGGCCTCGTTGCCGAAGAGCGACCAGCTCCGCGTGCGCAGCCAGTCGGGCAGAGGCGGCGAGCGCAAGAGGCCCGTCTTGGCCTCGCCGAGCGCCGCCAGCACGCGGTCGAGCGCCGGCAGCTCGCCGTCGCTCCACAGCCCGGGCTCGCCGATGCCGGGCACGAGCATCGCGAACGCCACCATCGCGGCGATCGCCGCCGCCACGGTGGAGCTCGCGGCCACACCCTCGCGGCGATGTCGATCGGCGCGCACGGATGCGGCAGCTTACCAGTCCCCTGGTGGCCCTGGTCGCGGCGCGATCGCTCGGGTAGCGTGCGGGCATGCTGACGGGATTCGAACGGCAGGTGCTCTCGGTGGCCCTCTTCGGCGTCGCGCTCGCGTGCGCGTGCGGAGACAAGGGCGCAGTCGACGGCAAGGCCAAGGCGGACGGCAAGGCCAAGGTCGGGACCGAGACGAAGGCGAAGGAGGCCGGCAAGGCCGGGCCGCCGAAGCCCACGGGCGAGGACGGCGGAGGCGACGACGGCGACGACGGCAGCGCGGTGCCGGCCGCAGCGTGGAGCTGGAAGCTGCCACGCGGGATCAACGTGCCGCCGGTGGTGCCCGAGGACAACCCGATGAGCGCCGAGAAGGTCGAGCTCGGGCACAAGCTGTTCATGGACAAGCGGCTGTCGGTGGACGGCACGCGCAGTTGCTATAGCTGCCACCAGAACGAGCTCGGCAACGCGGACGGGCGCCCGAAGGCGCTCGGGCCCGGGGGCAAGAGCCTGCCGCGCAACACCCCGACGATCTGGAACGTGGGGCTGCACGCGGCGCTGTACTGGGACGGACGCTCGGCGACGCTGGAGGCCCAGGGGCTGGCGGCGCTGAAGGGCGGCAACATGGGGCTCGGCGATCAGCTCGAGCCGAAGGCGGCGGAGATCGGCGCGCTGCCGGAGTACGCGGATGCGTTCGCGAAGTCGTTCGGGATCGCGGCCGGTGCGAAGGTGACAGCCGAGCACGTGGCGAAGGCGTTGTCGGCGTACCAGCGCACGCTCCTGTGCGGTGACACGAAGCACGACACCGCGCAGCTCGACGAGGCGGCGAACCGTGGGTGGCAGCTGTTCATCGGCAAGGCGTCGTGCGTGACGTGCCACGCGCAGGACAACCTGTCGGACGGGCTCTTCCACGTGACGGGGATCGGCGCGGGGGATGCTGCGGCGGAGGGCGCGGATCTGGGCCGCGGGAAGATCTCGAACAACGCGGCGGAGAACTTCGCGTTCCGCACCCCGACGCTGCGCAACGTGGGCAAGACGGCGCCCTACTTCCACGACGGCAGCGTGGCGACGCTCGAAGAGGCCGTGAAGATCATGAGCGGCGGAGGGCTGCGCGACAAAGGCGTGACCGTCGACGAGAAGCTCGTCGATCGCCAGCTGACGGAGGCCGAGCAAGCCGACATCGTCGCCTTCCTGCGCTCGCTGGATTGCCCCGGCGAGCTCGAGGTCATCGGCGACCAGAAGGTCGAAGGCATCGGCGACGGGGGAGCGGAGCCGACGAAGGACGACGCGAAAGCCGAGCCCGAGAAGGACGAGAAGGCCGAGCCGAAGAAGGACGAGAAGGCGGGCTGAAATGAAAAGAGGCGAGGAGCCGGAGCTCCTCGCCTCTTCGTGCTCGCTCACGCGAGCGTCAGCGACGGACTAGAAGCCCGCGCAGGTGTAGCCCTCGGCGCAGTCGTCGGCCGTGGCGCACTCGCAGGCACCGCTGTCGGTGTTGCACACGCCGCCGCCGCCCTCGGCCGGGCAGTCCGCATCGCTCTCGCAGCCCGGGTAGCTGCAGCTGCCGTCGGCCTCGCAGGTGCCGTTCGGCGGGCAGTCATCGTCGGTCTCGCAGCCCGGAGGCTCGCAGTACGCACCACCCGCTCCGTCGTCGCCGGTGCAGGTCCAGCCCATGAGGAACGCGTCCTCACAGTCCTGGTCCATCTCGCACGCGGTCCAGCAGAACCCGATGCCCTCGGTCTGCACGCAGACCTGGTTCATGAGGACGCCGCCGAGCGTGCACTCGTCCGAGTCCGCGCAGCCGCTGTAGCCGCAGGTGCCGTCCGCCTCGCAGGTGTACGAGTACGGATAGGTGCCGACGCCCGCTTCGCACATCGGCTCGCCGCCACAGCAGTCGACCGCCTCTTCACAGGCGAGGAAGCAGCCCATGCCGCCCGCGCCCGTGTCGGTCTCAGTCCCGACGCTGGTGTCGCTCGGCTCGGTCGCCGACTCGGTCTCGGTCGTCGCGGTCGTCGACGCGGTGGTCGTGCTCGGATCGGTGTCGCTCGTGCCCGCGGTCGTGGTCGTCGCGGTCGTCGAGTTGCTGGTCGACGCGGTGGTCGTGGTCGGATCGGTGCCCGAGTCGGCGCCGGTGTCGTCGTCACCGTTGACGACGCACGCGCCGAAGAGGGGGGTACACAGCAGGGCTGCAAGGAACTTCTTGTTGGTGAACATCGAGACGTCTCTCCTCTGATCAGGTTTGGTCAAGGCGTGCCACGCACGAGCCTCGCCACGCCATGCCGTGGTCCGGTTCGCACGCGCCGCTTTCGTCAGCACGTGGTGTAGCGACGGACGACGAGAGCGATGCATCGCTCCGCGGTCCGCATGTGGTGGTGGTGGTGGACGCGCCGGCGTTCGCCGCACCGCGGGACGCCATGCATCGTCCGTGGCGCGCCGAAGCGAATTCGTGTCCTGGTCGCAAGGTCATGGTCAAGCAGCGCTAAGGTAGAAGCACAACGCCGGGATTCGTGACTCCCCCGCCGTTGCATCCCCATTGTTCGCCGTTGGTTGCCACTTCGCCACAGCAAAAGTGCGAGTGGCTTGGGGCAAAGCTCGCGCGGAACGCCGCTCAGGGGCGTCCCTGTGCGGGACGGCTTGAGGAATGACGGTTTGTCGCTCGGCCTCGCGCATGCGGTCGGGCTGGCAAACGCATGCGGCGCGGAAGCGATTCCTTCTGCGAGCGCATTCGCATGGAGGAATTTACTGTGCCCGTGCATGTGCTCCATCGGGCACGGGCACGGGCACGGGCACGGGCACGGAGCTCGAACGCTCCGCGTCGAGCTAGCGCTTGCTGAACTGGAACCGAGCGCGGGCGCCCTTGCGGCCGTACTTCTTGCGCTCTTTCTTGCGCGAGTCACGGGTCAGGTAGCCCGCGTCCTTCAGCGCCTCGCGGTACTCGTCGGACACGCGCAGCAGCGCGCGCGCGATGCCGAGGCGCACTGCGCCCGACTGCGACGAGAGGCCGCCGCCCTTGGCCGTACACCACACGTCGTACTTGTCGCGCGTGTTCGTGGCCTGGAGCGGTTGCTCCACGATCTTCAGGTTCGTCGCACGCGTGACGTAGCGCTCGGCTTCGCGGCGGTTGATCGTGATCTTGCCGGAGCCGTTGAAGAGCCAGACGCGAGCGACCGACGTCTTGCGGCGTCCGGTCGCGTAGAAGGTCATCGAGTCGCTGGTGATCGCCATGTGCGTGGATCTCAGGCCGGGATCTTGTAGGGCTTCGGGTTCTGCGCGCTGTGGGGATGCTCGGCGCCCGCGTAGACCTTCAGCTTCGAGAAGGTCGCGCGCCCGAGCGTGTTGCGCGAGAGCATGCGGCGTACCGCCTGCTTGATCACCTCTTCGGGCTTCGTGGCCAGGACCTCGCGCGCGGTCAGGCTGCGCATGTGGCCGAGGTAGCCCGTGAAGCTGTGATACTGCTTCTGGTCGAGCTTGCGCCCGGTGAGCACGACCTTCTCTGCGTTGATGCAGACCACGAAGTCGCCGGCGTCGACGTGCGAGGAGAAGATCGGCTTGTGCTTGCCGCGCAGCAGACTGGCGATCCGGGTGGCGGCGCGACCGACGGTCTGCCCCTCGAGATCGACGATCCACCAATCGCGCTGTAGTGTCCCCGTCTTGGGGTACATCGTGGCCATGGGGGGCGGAGCCTGCCGTGGGGCCCTGCCCCGTGTCAAGCCGGGACGTACTACACTGCCGGGGCCCCCGTGACGTCCCCGCACCCATCCTCCGAGCAGGCCGAGGGCAGCTCCGGCGCGGCCGCCCGCGGTGCCCGGATCCTGGTCGCGGACGACTCCGAGAGCGATCGCCACGCAGCGCGCGACGCGCTCGGCAGCGTCGGCCACCACGTCATCGAGGCCCACGACGGCCAGCAGGCGCTCGAGGTCTTCGCACGCGAGCGGCCGGATCTCGTGATGCTCGACGTCGTGATGCCGCGGCTGTCGGGCCTCGAGTGCTGCCGCATCCTCAAGGCCAAGACGCAGCACGCGTACCTGCCGGTCATCATGGTGAGCACGCGCAACTCCGTGAACGCGCGCGTCGAGGGCCTGCGCAGCGGAGCCGACGACTACCTCGGCAAGCCCTACGATCCCGAGGAGCTGCGCGCGCGCGTCGAGGCGCTGCTCCGCGCGAAGCGGATGCTCGGCGAGGCCGAGGCCGCGCGCGTCGAAGCAGCGGAGATCGCCGGCGACGGTCGGCTCGATCCCAGCCACCTGCGTCGGCTCGAGCAGGAGTTCGATCGCGCCGAACGCTACAGCGATCCGCTCGCGTGTCTGCGCGTCGCGCTCGACGACGACGCCGCGCCCTCCGAGGCCCGCACGCGCCTGCGCACGATCGTCGACGCGACGGTGCGCAAGATCGATCTCGTGTTCCCGGCGCGACCGAGCGGCTTCTTGCTGACGCTGCCGAACACGCACTTCCCCGGCGCGCTCGCGGTCGCCGAGCGCATCGCCCGGGACTCGAAGAGCGGACGCACCGGGATCGTCGCGGGCAGCGTGAGCATCGGAGTCTCGTTCTTCCCCAACAAGGACGTACACGCGCTGCGCGAGCTGCTCGAGCTCTGCGACGCGGCGCTCGAGCGGGCGCGCGCCGATGGTGGTGGACGGATCTGTCTGTACCAGCACCAGGGCTACATCTACGCCCCCGAGGATCCGTGACGCGCGCGCCCGACGGTGCCGTCGGTCCGGTGCGGAAGATCGTGCTGTACCCGCGCGACGGCGACGATGCGCGCCGCGCCACGCATGCAGCGACGCGCGCGCTCGCAGCCGCAGGGGTGCGCGTCGCGCTGCCGCGCGAGTGGGCGATGACGCCGGGCGCTGCACCGCGCGAGCGCCACGACGTGATCGGCACCGACGAGATCGAGGACGACATCGATCTCGTCGTCGCGCTCGGTGGCGACGGCACGCTCCTGCGTGCGGCTCGCTGGGTGGGCGAGCACGGGATCCCGGTGATGGGCGTGAACCTCGGCCACCTCGGCTTCCTCACCGCGTACGGCGGTGCCGAGCTCGACGAGGCCCTGCGCGCGGCGATCGCCGGCGAGCTGGTGTGGCAGGCGCGCCTGCGCATGCAGGTCGAGGTGCTGCGCCAGGGCGAGCTGCGCGCGAGCGGCACCGGCTGCAACGACACCTACGTGAAGCACGGCGAGATCCCGCGCATGCTGCAGCTACGCACGACGATCGGCGGCGCGTTCGCGGCGAACCTGCGCGCCGACGGGCTCATCGTCTCGACGCCGATGGGCTCGACCGCGTACAACCTCGCGGCGGGCGGACCGATCGTCGAGGCCGGCAGCGACACCTGGACGCTCACGCCGATCTGTCCGCACACGCTCACGCATCGTCCGGTCGTCACGCGCGCGGATCGTGCGCTGACGATCGAGTACACCGGGCCCGAAGACGCCGGCGCGGCGACGCTGTCGGTCGACGGGCAGTGGAGCTATGCGCTGCAGGTCGGCGACTGCGTGACGATCCGCTGCGCCGACGAGCCGCTCAAGCTGGTGCCGCCGCGCACGACGGTGTTCGAGGTGCTCGCGCACAAGCTCGGCTGGGGCGGATAGAGCCTCGACCGCGCGCGCGCGAGCAGCTATGACTCTCGCCGCGCATGCTCTCGTACCTGCGGATCCGCGGCCTCGCGCTGCTCGAGGACGTCGAGCTCGAGCTCGCGAACGGCCTCAACGTGCTCACCGGTGAGACCGGCGCGGGCAAGTCGATCATCGTCGGTGCGCTGTCGCTCGTGCGCGGCGCACGGGCGAAGAGCGAGATCGTGCGCGACGGCAGCGACGCGGCGGTCGTCGACGCGCAGTTCGATCCCGATGCGCGCACGCGCACGCGCGTGGCCGAGCTGGTCGCGAGCCACGGCCTGCCGGCGCTCGTCGACGACGAAGGCCTGCTCGTGCACCGCACGATCGGCAGCGGCGGTCGCAGCCGCGCGACGGTGCAGTCGGCGCTGACCACCGCGGCGGTGCTCGGCGAGATCGGCGAGGAGCTGATCGACATCTGCAGCCAGCACGAGCACCACTTCCTCACGCACACCGGCCGGCACCTCGAGGTGCTCGATGCGTGGGCGAAGCTCGGGCCGGCGCTCGGCGAGCACAAGGAGCGCTACACGAAGTGGCGCGAGTCGCTGCGCGCGCTCGAGGAGCTGCGCGAGAAGGCGGCCGAGCGCGAGCGACGGATCGACTACCTGCGCTTCCAGATCGAGGAGCTCGAGGCGGCGAATCCCGACGAGGTCGACTACGACGCGCTGCGTAAGCGCGTGCTCTTGCTGCGGGATGCGCAGCGCTGGGCCGAGTTCGCCCGCGAGGCCCACACCGCGCTGTACGAGGCCGACGACGCGATCGCGGGGCGGCTGTCCGCGCTGCTCGAGCGCGCGCGACACGGGCGCGACGACTCGACGGCGCTCGAGCAGATCGAGGAGCAGCTCGCGCTCGCGCAGGTCGCCTGCGAGGAGGCCGCGCGTGCGGCCTCGAAGTTCGCCGAGGAGCTCGAGGTCGAGCCCGGTGAGCTCGAGCAGGCCGAGGATCGGCTGCACGAGCTCGAGCGACTGCGGCGCAAGCACGGCGTCGAGCCGGCCGAGCTGGGGGTGCGGCTCGTGGCGATGCGCACGGAGCTCGACCAGCTCGAGCACGCCGACGAGCACCTGCGTGCGCTGTCCGATCGCACCGGCGAGCTGGAGGCGAGCGCGCGGGCGAGCGCGGAGAAGCTGCATGCGAAGCGTGCGAGCGCGGCGGCTTCGCTCGCGCGCGCGGTCGAGCAGGAGCTCGCGGCGCTGCAGATCCCCAAGGCAAGGCTCGAGGTGCGCATCGAGACCGAGGACCTTCCGGGGCCGGACGGGTTCGACCGCGTGGAGTTCCTGTTCAGCGCGAACGTCGGCGAGCCGCTGGCGCCGTTGCGCAAGGTCGCCTCGGGCGGCGAGCTGTCGCGCGTGCTCTTGGCGTGGAAGGGCGCGCTGGCGGCCGACGATCGCATCGCGACCTACGTCTTCGACGAGATCGACGCCGGCGTGGGCGGTGCGGTGGCGGAGGCGATCGGCCGGCGGTTGCAGAAGGCGGCGAGCCACCACCAGGTGCTGTGCGTGACCCACCTGCCGCAGATCGCCGCGTTCGCGCAGGCCCACTTCCGCGTGGAGAAGCAGACGAAGAAGGGCCGCACGATCACCCGCGTGGTGCGGCTCGACGACGGCGAGCGCATCGACGAGCTGGCCCGGATGCTCGGGGGCGCGAAGGTGACCCAGAGCGCGAGGGATCACGCGGCGGCGTTGATCGCAGAGGCGAGCGGCGGCGCGGCGAAGCGCGGCCGCGCGAAGCGAGCGTGAGGGCGTGTCGCGCTCGGCGGTGCGATCATTCGGAGTAGAACTCGAAGAAACAGGCTTGATCGGCCTCGTCTCGCGTCGCCCCGTAGAGGATCGCGCCGCGACCGTCGACGTCGGCCGCAAGATCGACGATGTATGCAGGCTGGTCGCTGTCCCAACCTTCCCTGAGCTCGAACTGGTGGCCCAGACTGTCATAGAGATTCACGCCGAGCTCACCGGCTCCGTCGCGGTAGAACACCACCATGCCGTCGTCTACCGTCATTACGCGCTCTGGGGAGCTCAGCTCCTGAGGCGCCGGCAAGTCGTAGAACACCTCTCCGATCTGGAAGGAGGCATCCATTGTGTGCAGCGCGATGCCGTTGTCTGCGGGGCCGACGGCGACCCAACCATCACTGCGCCGCGCGGGTCGGTCGACGATCGCGAGCTCTGCGACGAGCTCATGGGTTGCGAAGACCTCGCCGGTCGAGTCGAGCTGACGTACGGAGTAGACGTGCGACGCTTCGTCTTCGGTGAGCCAGATCGCGATCGCATCCCACTCCTCGGTGGTATCCCGGAACAGCAGCGGCGGCGCTTCCACCGGCGTGGGGACACTCCACCTCCAAACAGGGGCGCCGTCGGGCGGATAGGTGTGCAGGAAGAGCTCCGTCGACGACGGTCCGACCGCGTCGTCGATCGTGTAGCCGGTCACGAAGCTCGTTCCGTTCGGCAGCATCGCGACGTCGGTCGCAATGAGTCGAATGCCCGAGTCCGCAGGCGGCTCGTCGGCTTGCCAGTCGAGCTCGTAATCGTCCGCTGGCCGGAGCTGCAACGCGTAGCCGTCGTCGCGACCGACGAGCAGCGCCGCTCGTGCCCATTTGTCCAGCGCGACAGCGACGGTTGAGATCGCTGTGGGCGGATCCGAAAGCTCCAACCACTCGTCGTTGGGTGTGGCCACGTGGAAGCGCAGAATCGGCGCATCCGACCCGTAGCTCGCCGTGATCGATACGCCATCGGGTCGTACTGCCACAGAACGCCCACCTGCGAGAGCCGAGCAGTGGAAGCCGTAGCCGCACGGGCCGTCGCAGAGATCGGGGCCCGCGAGATCCAGACGCTCGATGGGCAGATCCGGCGGGCTCGGCTCCACCGTGGTGTCGCCGATGGTGGGCGCTGTGCTGGTGCTGGACGAGGTTTCGGCGTGGCTTCCACCTCCGCTGCCGCTCTCTCCCGCAGTTGCGGTGATGATTCCGGGTACGGCTGGGCCGCAAGCGATCGGGGCGATCGAGCACAGCAGACAATGGCGGATCATCGCGGGGTCCTCGATGGAGTACGATCTCCGGACGCTGGCGTTCGGATGATGGCCGCATCCAGGTCGCGCACGATTCCGGCGCGCAGGCGAGCGAGCGTAGTGCCCGCTCCAAAGCGGACTTCATGCTCGTCCAGGCTACGTCGTGCCGCGGCGAAGTCCCCGGCAACCATCGCCTCGCGTGCCGAGAGCAACAACGCGACCTCGTCCGAAGCGGGTACTGCCGTCGCCGACGACGTCGCGACGTCGCTGGCGACCGCAGCGTCGCGGATCCTCGGCGGCGCTCGTCGTGGGCTCGCGGCACGACCGCCGCCATCATGCGACTCCGGCGTTGCGGGCCGCATGTCCGCTGGCGCAACAGGGGGCAGCGCGACGGCGGGCGCAGCTGCGGGCATCTCCTCCGGTGCTCGGGGTTCGAGCGCGACTTCGGGGTCGGCGGACGCGCGAGCGCCGTCTATCACGATCGGTGCGGCGAGGGCCATGAGTCCACAGAGCGCGAGCGGAAGCCCCGCGCTCCGCGGCCACAGCAACACGACCAGGCGCGACCAGGTACGTGCCTGCGCGTCCTGCTCGGGCTCGGTCGCTCGCTCGGCGCACGCGAGCAGCGTCGCGCAGCCCTCGTCGTCGAGCACGGCGAAGTGCGCGAGGAATTCGCGCCGCGCCGCCTGCAGCCGCGAGTACGCAGTGTTGGCGTTGATCCCGAGCGCGTGGCCCAGCTCGCGACGCCCGAGCTCCTCGAGCTCGCCCAGCACGAAGGCCTCGCGCTTGCTCGGCTCGAGCCCCTCGAGAAAATCGCCGAGCAGCCGATCGGCTTCGCGACGCAACACGAGATCGTCGAGTGACGGAGCCACGGGCTCGATGAGTGCGATCGCCTCGAGCCGACGCGCGCGCCGCTCGTCGGTCCGGCGATATCGCCACGCGATCCTGCGCACGATGCCGAGCAGCCAGGCGCGCCGGGGTACCGCTTCGTCGAACGCGCGCCACCGGCGGTGCGCAGCGACGAAGACCTCTTGGGTCGCGTCGTCGCAGTCGGCCACCGTCACTCCGAGCCGATGCAGCGCTCGCCATGCGACGACGAAGTGCTCGCGGTAGAACCCGTCGAAGGCACGCCGCGCGGGGCCGCGCGTCGGGCGTGCGCGCGCGACGATGCCGGCCCGCGTCTGCGAGTCCCCTCGACCGCCAGTGGCGCTGATCCCCACCCTCTCACCCATCAGGATCTCCGCCTCCGCACGGTTTGATGACCGGCGCGCATGCGCTCGCGGCCGAACCCCATCGCCAGCCCCAGGACGGCTCGAACACCACCACGCTGGGTCGTGATTCTCGCGCTGGTATCGTCCTGCAGCGCGAACCCGGGCCGGCGGAGGGCGAGCACGCCATCGATGCCGAGGTGGAGCTGCAGGCGTTCCGTCGCGATCCACCGCAGCACCGGGCCCGCCGTCGCCGCGACCCAGAGCGCCGTATGGCGGCCCGGCACATCGACGTTGTGCGCGAGACCGGTGACGGCGCCGAGCTCGGGGCCCAGACACCCACCGAACCGTACGCGACGGCGCCCGAGCTCGACGCACCCGCGCAGGGCGAAGTCGTCGGCGCTCACGGAAGCGCTCGCGGGCGCGAGGCCGGGAACGCCACGCTCGCGCGCGAACAGATGCGAGTACGAGAGCTCGACACGGACGCGATCGTAGGCGATTGCGCCGGCGAAGCCCACGCCTGCGTCGAGCTGCGGCAGCTGGGCGAAGCCGACAAGTCCATGGATCCGGATCCAGCCTCCCAGCCGTGTGGCCTCGCGCACCGGAGCGTCGTCGACCTCGTTGTTCTGCTCGCGTGCTGGAAGCACGGCTGCGGGAGGTTGTGGCGGCGGTTCGACGCGGGCTTCGGCGATCGCGGCGAGCGGATCGGCTGCGACTGCGACGAAGAGCGCCGCGATCTCTCCGAGCGCGACGCAGTCCTCGGCGACATGGCGGTACGTCGCGTCGGTGCCATTGCCCGCAACCACGACTGCGAGCTCGAACCCACTCGGCGTGGCGGCGACGATCTCGGCTCGCGCGGCGACGCTGCCATCGGACGCGAGCAGCAGCTCCTCTGCACGCGCGGTCACTTCGTCCTGTGACGGACATCCCGGGGGAGCGACCCACTCGAGCACGACGCGCCGCTCAGGAGCTGCGGCCTCGATGGAGCTCGGCGCCGCGATCGCGACGGCCAGCAGCCGAGCGGCGGAGGCGAGCATCTTGGGATGCTAGCAGCTCGACCCGCAGGTCACCGAGGTGCGTCGGCGCAGTGGAAGCGAGCGGGAGACTATCGACGCTCGGCCAGCTCGGCGATCAGCCGCTCACGCGCCGCACGCTGCGCGTGCCGGACATGCGCTCGATCTTGTTCATGATGCGGACGATCTGCGGGCTCGCGCGGATCTCCAGCGTCACGGTGATCACCGAGCTCTGGTCCCTCGCGTTCTTCAGCGCGTTCGTGTTCGCCATGTTCACGCCCTCGGTCGCCACCACGTCCGCGATGTCGCGCAGCAGCCCTGCCCGGTCGTCCGCGACGATCTGCAGCGCCACCGGATAGGTCTCGCCGTGGCGCACGCCCCACTCGAGCGGCATCCACCGCTCGGGCTCGAGCTCCGTGCGTGCGTTGCTGCAGTCCACGCGGTGGATCGCCAGCCCGCGCCCGCGCGTGATGTAGCCGACCACCTCGTCGCCCGGCACCGGATTGCAGCAGCGCGCCGGATGACTCAGCACGTCGTCGATGCCGCCGATGCTGACCTTCGCCGCCGTCTTGCCGGCCGGCTCGGTCGCGCCGCCGCTCGGCATCGCGACCGGCTCGGGTGGCGCGCTCGCCCGCTCGAGCTCGAGCAGCCGCGCCACGATGCTCGCCGCCGAGATGTCGCCGAAACCCACCGCCGCGAGGAAGTCCTCGAGCTCCGGATACTTCGTGTACGTGGCCGCGACCGGCTCCACGCCCTTGGCCTCGAGCCCCAGCCGCTTGAGCTCGCGCTCGACCGTCTCGCGGCCCGCCGTGATCGCGGTGTCGCGCTCCTGCTGGCGGAAGTAGGTCTTGATCTTCTGCCGCGCGCTCGCGGTCCGCACGTAGCGGAGGTGCGGGTTGATCCAGTCGCGGCTGGGCTTGCCGCCCTTCGCGGTGATGATCTCGACGCGATCGCCGGTCGCGAGCTGGTGATCGAGCGTGACGATCTGCCCGTTGACCTTCGCGCCGCGGCAGCGGTGCCCGACCTCGGTGTGGATGCGGTACGCGAAGTCGATCGGCGTGGCGCCGAGCGGTAGGTCGATCACGTCGCCGGTCGGCGTGAACACGTAGACCTGATCGGAGAACAGCTCGGTGCGCATCGCCTCCGCGAGCTCCGAGGGGTCGTGCCCCGCCTCGGCGACGTCGGTGACCTCGCGCTGCCACGCCGCGAGCTGGCGCAGCCAGTTGATCTTCGCGTCGAAGCGACGATCGCCGCCCTTCCTGCCGCCCTCCTTGTAGCGCCAGTGCGCGGCGACGCCGAACTCGCTGAGCTCGTGCATCTCGACGGTGCGGATCTGCACCTCGAGCGGCTTGCCGTCGGGCCCCACCACCGCGGTGTGCAGCGAGCGATAGTCGTTGCCCTTCGGGCGCGCGATGTAGTCGTCGAACTCGCCGGCGATCGGCGTCCACTGGCCGTGCACCATGCCGAGCACCGCGTAGCAGTCCTCGAGGCGCTCGACGATCACCCGCACTGCGCTGACGTCGTAGATCTGCGCGTAGTCGAGCTGCTTGCGCTGCATCTTCTTGTAGATGCTGTAGATGTGCTTCGGGCGTCCGCTGACCTTGCCGGTGATGCCGGACTCGGCCAGCTTGGCCTGCAGGTATGCGATGACCTCGTCGATCGCGGCCGTCCGCGCGGTGCGCTTGCCGGCCAGCAGCCCCTTGATCTCGCGGTACACCTCGGGCGACAGCTCGCGGAACGCGAGATCCTCGAGCTCCCACTTGAGCTGCCAGATACCGAGCCGGTTCGCGAGCGGTGCGTACACCTCGAGCGTCTCGTGGGCGAGCTTCTTGCGCTCGCGTTCGGTGCGTTCGTCGAGCCCGCGCATCACGTGCACGCGCTCGGCCAGCGCGATCAGCACGACGCGCATGTCGGACGCGATCGCGAGGAACATCTTGCGCAGGTTCTCGGTGGCCTCCTGCTCGAGGTGGTCCCAGCGCACGTGCTCGAGCCGCGCGACCCCGTCGACCAGCTTGCCGACCTCGGCCCCGAGCCGCTCGCCGACGAGCTCCGACGCGAGCCCGGCCTCGCACGCGGGGCGCACCACCGCGGCCTGCAGCGAGAGGTCGTCTAGCCGCAGCTCGACGAGCACGCGCGCGACCGCAGCGCCGTCGGCGAGCATGCGCTCCGGCGCGCTGCCGTGCTCGCGCACGACCGCGACGGCGCGCTCGATCGCTGCGGGCGCCTCGGGAGCGAGTCGCTCCGCCGCGATCAGCAGCTGCTCGAGCGACCCTTCCGTGCCCGCGACCATCGGCCGCGAGTATGGATCAGACTTCTACGAGAGGCACGGTCGCGATCGCGTCGGTCTCGAGCAGCACGCCCGACCACGACAGGCCCACGCCGAAGCCCATCGCGCACCACTTGGTGGGCTTGGCCAGCTGCTCGCCGCAGCGCGTGACCATGGTGAGCGGGATCGAGGCCGACGAGGTGTTGCCGAACTCGCCGATCGACATCGGCACCTTCTCGGGCGCGACCTTCATGCGCTTCACGAGGAAGTCGAGCATGAACTTGTTGGCCTGGTGCAGCACGTAGCTGTCGATGTCGTCGCGCGTCCAGCCCGACTTCTCCAGCAGGTCGTTGAGCAGGGTCGGCACGCGCTTCATCGTGAACGTGAGCACCTGCGGCCCGCGCAGCACGAGGTCGAGCGCGCGGCGCTCTTCGCCCTCGGCGTCGGGCTTGCGCTCGAACAGCTCGGGCGACCAGAAGTGCCGAGCGCCGCCGCCCGGCACGATGATCTCGCCGAAGCCCGAGCCGTCGGCGCCGAACTGCACCGCCCGCACCTGCTCCGGGCCTTCGCCGCTCACCGCGGTCGCGGTGCCGGCATCGCCGAACAGGATCGCGGTGGGCAGATCGGGGCGGTGCACCACCTCGGTGATGCGCGGCCGGAACGTGCCCGAGGTCATCTCGCCGCAGAGCAGGAGCCCGCGCTTGATCAGCCCCGAGGCGATCATGCTCTGCATCAGGATCATCCCGTGCGTCCACCCCGAGCAGCCGAGGTTGATGTCGAACACGAGACAGCGCGGATCGAGCCCGAGCCCGGCGTGGGCGCGGTGCGAGCTCGCCGGCATGATGTGGTCGGAGAGCACCGTGACGAGGATGACCGCGTCGATCGTCTTCGGATCCCAGTCGAGCTCTGCGAGCAGCGGCTTCGCGGCCGCGATGCACAGATCGACCGAGGTGACGCCCGGCTCGGCCTCGCGCTTCTCCTTGACGCCGGTGTTGCCGATGATGCGATCGACCTCGAACTGCGTGAACTTCTCGTAGGCGCAGTCGACCTGCACCTTGTGCTTCGGCACGCAGGCCGCGATGCCGGCGACCTTCATGTCAGCGTGCCACCGGCGAGGTCGAGCACGTCCTGCACGGTCTTGCAGTCGGGGATCTTCTCCTCGTCGACCTTCACGCCCTGCTCGTCGAGCAGCACCAGCAGGTTGACGACGGCGGTGGAGTCCCACGCCTCGAACTGCGAGAGCTCGGTCTCGGGCAAGAGCGCGTCGGGCTCGACCATCAACACGCCCGCCATCTCCTTGATGAACTCCGCCTTCGTCATGCTGCCCCGTTGATACACCGGGCGCAAAGCTCACACAAGGCGAGCGGCGGTGCTCGGAAGCGAGCTACTTCTCGGGCTCGTTCTTGAGTTGGGCCTTCTCGAAGAAGCGGTCGGGGATCCGGAAGTCGGGCTTCTGCTTCGAGCTGTTGACCACCGTTCGCGGTGGCACATCGCGATCGACGAACACACCGGCGTTGACCACGGCGTGCTCGCCGATCTCCACCCCGCACGCCACGATGGCGCCCGCGCCGATCGAGCAGCCACGGCGCAGGATCGTGGGCTTGGCACGCCGGGGAAACAGCCGTGCGAGCGGCTTGTTCGGGTAGTCGTGGCCCATGTTGATGTGGGTCAGCAGCACGGCCCGCATCGCGATGCCGACGCTGTCCTCGATGATCAGCCGTTCGGTGAGATCGAGGAAGACCTCGCGACCGATGTGCGTGTGCGCGCCGACGCTGAGGTTCGCGAAGCTGTCGCGGTACTCGTGCACCGTGATGTTCGGTCCGATCGGCCAGCAGTCCGGATGGATGTCGGCGCCCCAGCGCGCGAGCACCTCTTTCGTCAACAGCCCGTCACAGGTGTGATGCAGCAGGGCCGCGAGCCCGTACATGCCGTCGCGCCGGTAGATGACGTCGGGATCGGGCCACTGCACCTGCTCCCACAGGCGCGTGCGCGCATAGTTGATGAGGGTGCGGGGCGAGAGCTTCACGGGCCGCTTCGACTCTACCCGCTTTTCGCGGTGCTCGCGAGGCGGCGCACCGCCATCTTCGTCGGCTCGCGCCGACCGAGGAACACGCGGAGCTGTGCGATGCCACGCACGCGGCGCGCGATGCCCTCGAGCTCGCGCAACATCTTCACGAGCAGCATGCGACCGGCGCTCTTGCCCTGGCTCTCGTAGTCCTCGTCGATCGCGACGAAGAGCACCACGAGCGCGTCGTCCTCGCGGGTGTACGCCATCACCCCGATCGGCGCATCCTCGCCGTCCTCGCGCTCGATCACGAACAGCGACTGCAGCTCGAGCTCCTTGCCGAGCAGGATGCGCAGGCGTCCTTCTCGATCCTGGATGCGCGGGATGCCGTAGTTCTGCGCCACATGGGCGACGCCTTCGACGACGCGCGCCTGGTTGCCGTTGAAGAACAGCAGCCGCTCGAGCTCGTCCTTGTGCTCGGGACCGAGCGTCGACGTGAAGATGATCGCGGCCACCTGTGCTCGGGCTCCGGGCGCGGCAATCCTAGGATCCTAGAAGCCGACGCGCCAGACGTAGACGGGATCGCCCGAGAGCGCGCGCGCGGCGAGCATGCCCGATTGTGTCGCAGCCTCGACGCAACCGCAGTTCAGATCGGTCTTCGTCCAGTCACCCGCGAGCATCATGAAGCGCACGCCGGACTCGTGCGGCGCCATGCGCAGGCGCAGCTGGCCCGGCAAGGACAGCACGTAGAAGTCGGAGGGATTGCAGCCGATGCTGAACCACTGCGCGGCCAGACGATCGGCGGGGGTCGACGCGACGGTGCCGTCGGGCACGTGCAGCAGCGCCAGCAGGTCCTCGTAGGCCTTCGGTCCGCGCGGGAAGACCTCGCGGTAGTTCGTCGCGAGCCACACGTCGAACTGCTCGCGCCACTGTCTGCGTTGCCGCTCGGCGTAGCCCAGCATCTGGCTGCGCTGATCGGGCGGACGCACGCCCGCCGCCAGTGCACCCGTGTGATAGATGACCGTCCGCGGCGGATTCGCGCCCCAGCGCTCGGTGGCGATGAGGTGTCCGAGCTGCCCGAGGCTCGCCTGCGGCTGCGCGAAGCCGGTGAGCAAGCCGCGATCGCTCGGCGGATCGAACAAGCCGTCGACGTCGCGATCGAACCAGAGCTGCGCCGACACGGTCTGGATGAGCGAGATGCCGGTCGTCATCGCACGCCACCGCGGGTCGTGCTGCGGCGACGCCGGATCGGTGAGCGCGCGCGTCACCGGTGGCAGCGCGCCGATCGGGATCGCGAGCACGCACATGTCGAAGTCGCGGCCCTGCTCGAGCACGAGCTGGCCGAGCCCGCCCCACTCGTCGAAGCTCGACTCGAGCACGTGCGGCGCCTGCTCCTGCGCCGAGATCTGGCCGCCGTCGACGAGCTGCGCGTAGTCGGGCTCGGCCGGCCACGCCGGCGGCATGCGCCCGGAGTCCGCACCGCCGACGAAGGGCTGGTAGAGCCCGTCGCCCTGCACGCGGGCCTGCAGCGCGAAGCGCAGCCGCGCGAGCCGACGCTCGGGCCCGGTGCCGTCGAGCTCGATCGCGCTGAGGCGGTGGAAGAAGTGTACGCGCGCCCCGTGGTGCTGGAGCGCGAGCATGTACGGGGTGATGAGCGTCTCGGGACACGACCAGCGGAAGTCCCACGCGATGTGCCCGGTGAAGCCGAAGCCGAGCAGCAGGAACCAGCGCAGCCCCACGCCGCAGGCGAGCTCGCCGAAGCGGATGGTCTCGGGGTCCGCCGCGTGGGCGAACAAGGTCTCGTAGACCTGCATGAACGTCGAGCTCTCGTGGTGCCACTCGTGCAGCCCGTGCTCGATGAGCCAGCCCCGGAAGTCGCGATCGTCGAGGTCGTCGAAGTCGAGCGTAGACTCGGTGAGCACGCCGATCGCGATCGTGAGCAGGATGTCGAGGCCGCCCCAGCGCACGAGCGCCGCGGTGTCGTCGAACGACGCGTCCTTGTAGTACCAGGCCAGGCCGCGGCGCACGTCGTCGAGCAGGTGCACGACCCAGCGCTTCACGCGGGATGCGGCCAGCGGGGTCTCGACCAGCCTCTCGATGCGCACCGCGCTCTGGCGATCGAGCCATGCGGTGATGCGCTCGACCGAGCGCTGCCAGGGCAAGCGCAGCGTGTCGACGACAAGGGCGAGATCGCCGTCGGCACTGTCGCTGCGGCGATCGAGCCACGCGCGGATGTCGATCGCGACGCGCCGCATCAGCCCGCGCAACGCCTCGCCGATGTGCCCCGGCGTCTCCTCGCCCGTCGGTGGGATCGCACCGGGCTTGCGATCGTTGGTGCGCTCGGGCGTGGGCGCGTAGATCCAGTGCACGTGGGGCTTGCGACCAACCTCGTGCATCACCCCGACCTCGTCGCGGGGGATGAACGCGCCTTGCAGCGGACCTTCGTCGGTGTCGAGCTCCCAGCCGATGTCGGTGTAGAGCGAGCGCAGCGTGCGGAACGCGTTCTGGTAGAAGCCGAGGAAGGCGTGCAGCCCGTGCTCTTCGATGCGGTCGTTGGCGGCGGCGTTGCGCGAGCCCGCACACTTGCCGCCGAGCCGCCAGCCCATCGTGTAGACGTCGACCTCGAAGTGCTCGCGTTGGCGCGCGAGCCAGTACGCGGCCGAGCACGCCGACGGACCGCCGCCCACCACCGCGACGCGCAGCTTGCGTCCGGCGCTGCGGGGGTAGTGCGTGCGCAGCCCGCTGCCCGGCAACGAGACCACGATCGGGCAGCGCAGCCGGAAGCCGCCGAGCTCGTGGCCCGCGAGGCTCGGCAAGGTCGCGGTGTCCTGCGGCAGCGCGACCGGCAGCGACAGCCCGTCGCCGAAGGTCAGCTCGGTGCGCAGCGGCTCGACCGTCGCCTGCACCTCGGCGCCGTTCCAGTCGCGGCCGCCGAACAGGTAGCGCACCGTCGAGCCGAGGAAGGCCTGGTCGGCGCGTCCATGCCGACGCGCGTCGTCGTCGACGATGCGCCGCGCCTGCGAGATCGTCGGCTGCTCGAGCATCGTGCGCACCCACGCGAACATCGGCCAGCCGTCGGGCGGTCGCGCCGGCCCGTCGGAGGTGAAGCGCGCACGCACCAGCAGATCGCCGTCCGGCTCGTGCACCGCCCAGCTCGCATCGGTGGCGGCGAAGCTGCCCGCGAGCTTCTCGAAGCCGTACACGCGATTGCCGAGCACGCGCGGGATCGGCTCGTCGAGCCACAGCCGCGGCATGTAGATGAACGGCCCGCGGTGCGGCATCCGCTCCTCGGCGTACTCCACCCACGGGATCGCGAGCATCAGCTCGTGGTAGGTCATCGCGCCGAACCACGCGCCGAAGCTGTCCTCGGCGAACGAGAGCAGCAGCGGATGCAGCCCGGGCGGCGCGAGCGGCTGCGGGGCGAGCTGCAGGCCCGCGGGCAACATCGCGGCGACGAGCTCGGTGGGCAGCAGGCGCACGACCATGCGCGTGTCGATGGTGCCGCGCCCCTCGGTCAGCCCGCTGCCCTGCGCGACGTCGTCGGCCGGCTCGCGCAGCTGGGCCGGCTCGCGCAGCTGGGCCAGCTCGCGCAGCTGGGCCAGCTCGCGCAGCTGGGCCAGCTCGCGCAGCTCGGGATGCAGGCCCAGCTCGGTCGCACGCTCGGCCGGTACGCGATCGCGTGCGATGCCCTCGGCCAGCTCTTCGATGTCGCGTTCGTTCATTTCGTCAGACCCGCACGAAGCCCGGCACCATCATGTCGGTGAAGCGATCGGGGCGGACCACGCCCATCTGCGCCATGCTCGCGTCGCTCTTCGCCTGCAGCGCACTGCCCTCGTCGCCGCCGACCAGCTTCGCGAGCCGGCGCAGCGCGCACGCGACGAACGCGGACATCTCGTGGCGCTCGAGCAGCTCGATCGCGAGCCGCAGGTGCGCGATCGCGTGCTCGTCGTGGCGCGCCAGCGACAGCGCGCTCGCCCGACACAGCTCGCCGTAGCCGCGCGCGAACCCGCTCGGATGCGCGCGCAGGGCCTCGATCGACTTCTCGGCCCTCGCGATGCGCGGGCGCGGATCGTCCGCGACGGCCGCGCCCGCGAGCGCATTCTGGGCGCGCCACAGCAGCGCCTCGGCGTTGGGCTGCGGCGAGCGCAGCACGTCGAGCTTCGCGAGCACCGGCTCGTCGGACTCGAGCATCGCCCACGCGCGCTCGAAGCGTCCGCGGTAGCGCTCGAGCGCCGCGGTCTGGCACACGTAGTTCACCATGTGGCCCTGGAACCGCCGCGGCGCGTCGTGGCGGTAGATCGCGAGCTGCTCGGCGGCCTCCTCGACGCGATCGGGGGCGAGCAGCGCCATGTTGCCGAGGATGCCGCGCGCGAACCCGGCGACGTAGGGGTTGGGGCGCTCGCGGGTCTCGTCGAGCAGCGCATAGGCGCGCTCGCGCAGCTCGGCGACGCGGCCCATGAACTGCAGGCACAGCGCACCGTGGGCGCGGCAGATCGCGATCTCGTGCGCGACGCCGGTGCAGCGATCGCGGAAGATCGCGATCGCGCGCTCGAGCTCCTGGAAGCAGCGCTGCCAGTCGCCCACCGCGATCGCGACGTGGCCCGAGCACTCCGCGACCATGCCCCGGGCGTAGTTGCTGTCGGCGTTCTCGGCGATCGTCTGCGCGCGCTCGATGAGCGCACGCGCCTCGGCGAGCTTCGCGTCGGCCCCGATCGCGGCCAGGATGTGGGCCTCGGCGGCCAGCGCACGAGCGACGCGCACGGGCTCGCCACAGCGCAGCGCGAGGCGGAGGTGGTGGGCATGGAAGGCCGCACCCGCGATGCCATCGGTGTAGATGAGCCCGCGCGAGGCCGTCCAGCACACGTCGAGGCGCGCGAGCTCGTCGGTCGTGACGTTCTCGGCGGGGCGCGCCTTCAGCCCTCCGACCGACAGCCGCAGCCGATCGAGCACGAGCGCTCCGATCGCGCGCGCGTTGGAGCTCGGCAGCGAGAGCCCGACCGCGCGCAGCACGTCGTCGAGCACGGCGCGGCCCTCGTCGGTGTGGCCCGACGCGAGCAGGTGCTCGGCCGCGCGGCGGCGCCACTCGATCGACATCGGGCCGCCGTCCTTCGCCGCGCGGCGATACGCGGCCGCGGCGTCGCGGATGTGCCCGGCATTCGCCAGCGCATCGGCCATCTTGGCCTCGACCAGCGCGTGCTCCTCGGGCGCGAGCACGTCGAGCGAGAGCGCCACGCGATACAGCTCGGCCGCGCGATCGAACGCGAGCGCGCCGGCGGCCTGCTCGGCGGCGGCGAGCGTGTGATCGTGGGCGAGCCGGAACTCGCCGGCCGCACGGAAGTGGTGCGCGAGCGCGGGCTCGTCGGCGATCTGCGCGTCGGAGAGCGCGCGCGCGATGGCGAGATGCAGCTGGGGCAGCTCGTCGGTGTCGATCTCGCCGAGCACCGTCTCGCGGATGCGGTCGTGATCGATCTCGAGCGTGTCGTCGAGCTCGGGGCCACCGAGCCGCGCGAGCCGATCGTCGACGAGCCGCTGGATCGCCCCGGGGTCGGGCTCGTGGCCGCACGCGACGAAGAGCGCGAGCCGCTGGCTGATGCGGCCGCCTGCGACGGCGACGACGTCGAGCACGCGGCGCGCCATCTGGGGCAGCCGACGCAGGCGCGTCCGGATCACGTTGTCGAGGTTGACCTGCGAGTCCTCGACGGGCAGCCCTTCGGCGCTGTCGATCGAGCGCGCGTAGCGGACCAGCTCGCCGACGAAGAACGGGCTGCCGTCGGCCTCGCGCACGATGTCCCGCACGAGCTCGCGCGCGCGCTTGGCCTTGCCGCCGAGCAGCTCGACCGCGAGCTCCTCGGCCTCCTCGACCGGCAGCGGCCCGAGCTGGATCCGCCGCATGGGCAGCACGCGGTCACGCTCGGCGAACTCGGTGAGCAGCCGCTGCAACGGCGAGCCGTCGCGCGCGGCCCCGTCGCGCACGCCCATCACGAACAGCATGGCCGGAGGGTCGAGCTGGCGGATGACGCCGCCGAGCAGCACCGCGCTGTCGTGGTCGGCCCACTGGAAGTCGTCGATGTGGATCACCAGCCGGCGGCGGTCGGCGATGCGCGCGAGCATGTCGCCGAGCGCTGCGATCGCGCGACGGCGGGCGGCGACCGGCTCGAGATCGGGCTCGCGGCGACCGCTGGCCAGCGCGATGGCCGGAACGCCGCGCAGCACCGGGAAGATCCGCGAGAGGCTCTGCACGTCGCGCGGCAGCATCGCCTCCACCTGCCGCGGATCGGCGTGCACGCCGAGCCGCATCGCGAGCGCGTCCATCACGGCATCGAGCGCCTTGTAGGGGATCGACTCGCGCTCGGAGCAGCGTCCGGACAGCACGATCGCGTCGTCGCGCTCGACGATCTCGGCAGCGAAGCGACGCACGAGCGCGCTCTTGCCGATGCCCGAGGGTCCCTCGACCATCACGACCACGGGCTCGCGTGCCGCCTGCGCATACGCGTCGTGCAGCGCCTGCAGCTCGCGCGCACGCCCGTAGAACACCTCGCCCTGCGCATCGTGGGCCGGCGCACCGACGCTCGCACCTAGCGCGGCGATGACCTCGGTGCCGCGCGGACGCTTTTCCGGATCGGGGTCGAGCAGCGCCATGCACAGCGCCTCGAGCTCCGCGGGCACCTCCGGCACCAGCGACGACGGGGCTGCGGGCTTGCCGGCCTGCTTCGCGGTGAGCATCGCGAGCAAGCCGAGCGACGCGAAGGGCGGCACACCGGTGAGCGCGTGGTAGAGCAGCTCGCCGACCGCGTACCAGTCGGCGGGCGGCCCGACGGTCTTGCCGGCGATCTGCTCGGGCGCCATGTAGAGCGGCGTGCCCAGCACGGCGCCGTCGGCCGTGACGCCGAGGTGCTCCTCGACGCCGTGCTCGCGCACGAGCCCGAAGTCGAGCAACACGACGCGATCGTCCGTGGTCGCACCGCGCTGTGTCTGGCCGGCGCCCTGGGCCGCCGCGCTGCCCCCGACGAGCACGTTGCTGGGCTTGATGTCGCGGTGGAGGATGCCCGCTTCGTGGATCGCGTGGACCCCGTTGGCGAGCTGCTGCATCACGTTACGCAGCCGGGCGAAGTCGTGGCACGGAGCGTGACGACGCTCGTCGATGCGCGCACCACAGAGCGCGCGGATGAACTCCTGCCCGCGCACGAGCTCCATCGTGAAGAAGATCTGCTCGCTGTCGCTGAACAGCTCGTGCAGCGCGACCACGTTCGGGTGGCGCAGCTTCGTGAGCGCCCGGAACTCGCGCTTGAAACGATACAGACGCTCGGGCCCGAGCCGGTGCATCGCCTTGATCGCGACGCGCTGCGAACGGACGTCGTCGACCGCCTCGTAGACGACACCCATCCCGCCGTGGCCGATGCGTCGCTCGATGCGGAAGCGGCCGAGTCGCTCGGGATCGGCCGCAGGCGGGGGCGCGACGGCCCCGTGCAGTGTGGCCGTTGGATCGAGCGGCACGTCGAACGGGTCTTTGCCGTCGTCGGCGCTCTCGTGGGGATCGGACGCCATGACCGGCGGGGCGCGGGAACGTCTCCACCTTCGCGCGAATCGGGGCGCCGTTCAACGGCGGCCCGGGTGCCGCGGCCCCGCGCTCGGATCGCGCCGCGCGCAATCGATGCGCGTTCGTGCGCCGGCCTCGCGCGGCCGCGACCAGGCCGCCTCAGGGCACGTCTTCGGGCGCGTGGTTCTCGTGCTGGTCGGCGAAGCAGAGCAGCTCGTCGAGGAGCGGTGGGTCGAAGCGGTGCACCCACGTCCACGACATCGCGGCGAAGCGCTCGCGGCCGGGCAAGAACGGGTCCGCGGTCAGCAGGATGCGCAGCTCGGGGCGCTGCGCGACCACTTCGCGCAGGACGTCGAGCTCGGGCTCGCAGTCGCCGTCGCAGCGATACGTGAGCACGATGCCGCCGTGCTCGAGGTTGTGCACCCAGTTGCCGCGCGGCACGACCGTGTCGTGCTCGTCCCAGCTCTCCCACGTCGGATAGTGCGGACCGGAGTGCGGGGGATCGTGCATCCACTCGACCACGCTGTCCTGCGCGACGTGCATCTGCCCTTCGGAGCAGGACGGCTCGCCGATCGCTTGCGCGCAGCCGTCGACCTCGGTGAACGCGGCTGGCTCGGCGATGGCGCAGCCTTCGTCGCCGGTGCTGTCGTCGGGATCGCCGCTGCTGCCGGTGCTCGACCCGCTGGTGCTCGTCGACGTGCTCGACGTGCTCGCGGTCGTGCTCGTCGTCTCGGTCGTCGTCGCTTCGCTCGACGACACGTCGCCCTGGGCCCCGGTCACCTCGTCGCTCGACGGCTCGGCCGCGCAGCCGAGCAACATCCCCGCCACCACGAGCTGCAAGCGCATCGCCGCAGCCTAGCCTATCCCTCGGCAGGGCGCTCGCGCACGGCTCGCAGCCGACGCAGCACGCCGACGCCGACGAGCGCGATGCCACCGAGCTCGAGCACCCAGTTCATGCGGATGCCGAGCGGCGCGAAGCGGATGAGCGAGTCGACGGTGTGGAACGACGCGGCGCGGATCACGACGAAGCAGAGCAGGAACGCGAGCCCGCCGAGCACGACCCGGAAGTCGCGGAGCTGACCGCGGGTGAGCCACGCGAGCAGCGCGAGCCCGACCAGACCGACGATGCCGATCGCACCGACGAACAGCGCCTGCACGAAGCGGCGCTCCTCGTACCATCCGCCCGAGTGCGCGAGCGAGCGTCCGAGCTGGGTGACGAAGGTCTGCAGATCGAGCTGCTTGTTGATGCCGAGCGCGAGCATGATCGCGGCGAGCACGAGCCACAGCGCAGCGCGACGTGCGGGCAGCGGCGGCCGCGGCCAGTGCTTGCGCAGCACGCGGAAGAGCGCCGCGATCGTGGGCAGGAGCGGCCGCGGCGGCCCGCGCTTCTCGGCCTTGAACGCGCGCACGCACAGCCACGCGACCGCGAGGTACGCGACCACGGTGAGCCAGCCCATGAAGGTGGGATCACCGATGCCCGGGCTCCACTCGATCTCCGGCATCGACCCTTGCGCCTCCACGATGCGTCATGGGCCGGGGCCGGGCAAGGGTCGGCGTCTTGCCCGGTCTCCTAAAACATATTATGAGTATACTCGTGCCGACCAGCGTGCACATCCCTCCGCGACTGCTGGAAGCCCTCGATCGCCGTGCCAAGGCCCTCGGCGTGAGTCGGAACCGCGTGATCGTCAGCGCGCTCGAGCATGAGCTCGCGCGCACGACCTCGTGGTCGCCTGGCTTCTTCGAGAAGCTCACCCCCGTCGATCCGCGTGACGCGGAAGCCGTCGACGAGATGATGAAGACGATCCGCCACAGCCGCACCCGGAAGGGTCCGCCGTCGCTGTGAAGTACGTGCTCGACACCAACGCAGTGTCCGCACTCATGCGCGGTGACGCCGGCCTCGTGGAGCTGCTTCGCGGTCTCGACAAGACCGAGGTCGGCGTGCCGCAGCCCGTGCTCGCCGAAATCGAGTACGGGCTCGCTCGGCTGCCCAGGTCTCGGCGCCGCCAGTCGCTCGTCGCACGCTTCGAGCTCGTGCGCGAGGAGCTGCGTCGTGTGCCGTGGACGGACGAGGTCAGCACGCGCTTCGGCATCGCGAAGGCCGAGCTCGAACGGGTCGGCGCTCGTATCGAGGACTTCGACCTCGCCATCGCCGCGCACGCGCTCGCGAACGATGCGGTCCTGCTGACCGCCGATCGTTCGCACATGCCCCGCGTGACCGGGCTCGTGGTCGAGACCTGGCCGACCTGACGCGCGCAGCCGTCAGCCGCCGTCGCCGGGCTCTTCGGCGGGCGGCGGCGTCGCGTCGTCGCGATCGGCGAGGTAGCCGTCGGGGAGCGCGACCACCTGCGTGCCCGCCGTCTTGCCGCGCGGCACCCGGATCGCGCTCGGCGGGAAGCGCTCGTCGGGATCGAAGCTCGCGAGGATCGCGAGCACGTCGGCGACCGTGGCGGCCGACATCACGCGCTCGCGGATCGCCGCGCTGCCGCGGAAGCCCTTGGTGTACCAGGTGGCGTGCTTGCGGAACATCCGCACGCCGACGCCTTCGCTGAACCAGGCGCACAGCCGCTGCAGGTGGTCCGCCATGATCGTCGCGATCTCGCCGAGCTTCGGCGGATCCTCGGGCTCCTGGCCGGCGAACACCGCCGCGAGATCGCGGAACAACCACGGGCGACCGAGGCAGCCGCGGCCGATCACGACGCCGTCGCAGCCGGTCGTCCGCATCATCCGCAGCGCGTCCTCGGCCTCCCAGATGTCGCCGTTGCCGAGCACCGGGATCGAGCGCACCGCCTGCTTCAGCTCGGCGATCGCGTCCCAGCGCGCGAGCCCGTCGTAGAGCTGTGCGGCCGTGCGTGCGTGCAGGGCCACTGCCGCACAGCCTTCGTCCTCGCCGATGCGCCCGGCGTCGAGGTGCGTGACGAGCGTGTCGTCGATGCCGATGCGGAACTTGATCGTGACCGGCACCGCGCCGGCGTTCTGCACCGCGGCGCGCACGATCGCGGCGAGCAGCCGCGGCTTCACCGGGATCGCCGCGCCGCCGCCACGCCGCGTCACCTTGCGCACTGGGCAGCCGAAGTTCATGTCGATGTGATCGACCTTGCCCTCGGCGACGAGCCGCTTCGTCGCCTCGCCGACGTAGTGCGGATCGACGCCGTAGAGCTGCAGGCTGCGCGGGTGCTCGTCGGGTCCGAAGTCGGCGAGCTTGAGCGTCTTCGCGTTGCCGTCGCAGAGCGGCCGCGCCGTGATCATCTCGCTGACGTAGAGCCCGGCGCCGAAGCGCTGACAGATCGCGCGGAACGGATAGTTGGTCACGCCGGCCATCGGCGCGAGCACGACCGGCGGCCAGACCCGCATCGGCCCGATCGGGATCGGCCGGAACTCGCCCTCGGCCGCCGGCGGGACCTGGGCATTCGCGGGGCTCTTGTAGATCGGATCCATGGCGAAGACCGCCCGCGCGCCCGGCTTCTCGCCGCTTTCTCGCCCGCGCGCGGGGCTTTTGATAGCCCAAGGAACGTTGTCTCGCACGGGCCACTCCGCCAACGCTCGCTCCCCCGCGGGCAAGAGCGTCCGGAACCGCAAGGTCGTGGCGAAGAACCGCAGCAAAGCGGCCAAGCCGGTCGATCCGGCCGAGCGGCGCACCCGGAACCGCACGCTGCTCGCGCTCGCGCTGCTCGCGGGCATCAACGGCTGGGTGTTCTTCGGGCGCGGCGGCTCGCTCGGCGAGCTCGCCGGCATCGGCGCCGCCGCCATCGAGGACAAGGGCGGCCCGCTGCCGCCGCTGGCGGACCCGCCTGCACACCCGTGCGGTGGTGACCCCGTGCGGATCTTCGAGGGGCTCGAGCAGCTCCTGCCGCTTTCGACCTCGCTCGGCGGCGGGATGACGCTGCGGCTCGCGCTGCTGCAGCTCGGGATCGCCAGCGAGGAGATCGATCGCATCGAGGCCAGCGTGCGCACGCACGTCGACCTCTCGCTGCTCGGAGGCAGCGGCGCACCGCTGCGGCTCGCGATGGATCGCCACGGCACCGTGCACGCGCTCGAGATCGAGCTGGCCGAGGGCCACATCCTGCAGGCCTGTCGCGGCGGCGAAGGCGGCGAGCCGTTCGAGGTGCGCAACATCCAGCACCCGCTGCGCACCGACGTCGAGGTGGTGTCGCTCGAGCTCGGCGGCGATGCCGACCTCGCGACCGCGGTCGTCGAGGCCGGCGAGAAGCCCGAGCTCGCGGAGATGATCGCGGCCGCGCTCGCGTGGGACGTCGACTTCATGACCGAGGCGCGGCCGGGCGACCGCATCCAGGTGATGGTGGAGAAGCGCTGGCTCGGCCGCCGCTTCCACCGCTACGGCGCGACGCTGGCCGTGCGCTTCGTCGGCGCGTCGGCGCGCGTGGCCTTCTTCCGCTACAAGCCCGAGGGCGGCACCGCGGCGTACTTCGATCCGGACGGTGGGCCGATGCGGCGCGCGCTCCTGCGCTCGCCGGTCGGCTTCCATCGCGTCGATCCCGAGGCGCGCGGGCTCTTGCCGCCGTCGATCGAGGTCGTGCAGGGCCGCATCGGCGCGGTCTACCGCCTGCCCGAGGGCGCCCCGCTCGTCGCGCTCGGTGACGGCGAGGTCTCCGACGTCGATCGCTCGGCGAGCGAGGGCCACGTGCTCGAGCTGCGCTGCGACGACGGCACGATCGTGCGCTACGCCCACGTGATGCGGGTGGTCGGCGAGCTCTCGGTCGGCACGCGCGTCACCCAGGGCCAGATCATCGCGCTCGCCGGCCACAGCGGGCGCACGCCGAGCGATCGGCTGCGGCTCGAGCTGCGCCGCGACGACGTCGACGACGGCAAGGGCGGCAAGACCACGAAGGTGCTCGATCCGCTGCTGCTACTCGGGCGCGACACCACGCGCCCTGCCCTCGTCGGCGCGCCGATCCCCGCTGCGCAGCACCAGCGCTTCACGGACGATGTCGCGCCGTGGGCCCGCGCCCTCAAGCTCGCGCGCTGACGGCAGCTCGCGCGCAGACGCTGGTCGGTCCGCGAGCGCTTCGGTATCCTCGTCGAGGATGCCGGTGGGGCTGCGCGCGTCGTCGAGTGGATTGCTGCTCCTCTGCGTCGCCGCGTGCTTCCGGGGCGCGGGCGCGAACGGGCTGCCGTGCGACAACGACGCGCAGTGCGGCGTGCACGTGCGCTGCGAGATGAACTTCTGCGGCGGACCGCCGGACGACAGCACCGGCAACCCGTCGAGCACGACGACGAGCACGGCCGAGACGCTCTCGACGAGCGTCGACACCGGGAGCTCCGGCAGCAGCACGCTGACGCAGGGCAGCTCCGAGACGACGAGCACCGCCGAGAGCACGAGCGAGAGCAGCGAGAGCGGGGGCATCCCGGGGCGCTGCAACGGGCCCGGCAACCACGGCACCGCGACCGCGACTGCGGTGGGGGCCAGCGAGCTCGACAACGCGACCGCGGTCGTCACCGGTGACTTCGTGGGTGGGCCGGCGTCGCCGCTGGTCGACATCGCGGTGCTCAACGCCACCACGCGCGAGGTCGTCGTGCTCGAGAACGAGGGCGGGCTGCAGTTCGATCCCCACATCCCGATGCCCTCCGATCTCACGGAGAGCTACGATCTCGAGCTCGCCGATCTCGACGGCAGCGGCGACGTCGGCGATCTGATCGTCGCCGGCCAGGGCACGATGGGCGTGCTGCCGCGCAACGCGGCCGACGACGGCTACGACGCGCCGCAGCCGATCGACATCGCGGGCGTCTACACGTTCAGCCTCGCGAGCGGCGATCTGTTCGGCGATGCGAACCCCGAGGTCGTGGTGGCCGCGGGCGGACAGGTGCGCGTGCTGCCGAACGTCGGCGGCACGATCGGCGACGAGGGGCACCTCGTGCTCACCGGCGACTTCTTCGAGCCGTGGGACACGCTGGTCTTCACGCTGCCCGGTGGTGCGCCGCGCATCGCGGTGCCGTCGACGAACATCGAGCCGTTCATGACGACGGATCTGCACCCGGTCTTCCTGCTCGAGGCCACCGCGTCGAGCCTCGACTACACGGCGCAGATGTGGCTCGACGAGGAGTTCGAGAACGCGTGGGCCGTCGTGGCGGCCGACGTCGACGGCGACGGCATGCAGGAGCTCGCGGTGGCCGAGCGGCGCAGCACCGGCGACGACGGCAACGGCGAGAACACCACGAATCCCGGGCGCCTGCGGCTGTTCCGGGTCGGCGACGACGACGAGGTCGACGAGGTGCTCGACACGCCGCTCGAGCTGACGGTCGGGGTGTGGAGCCTCGCTGCCGCCGACATGGACGCCGATGGATGCGACGATCTGCTGGTCGGTGCGAACGGCACGGCGACCGGCAGCAGCCAGCCGCAGATCGTGTTCGGGGCCGACTCGCTCGACGCGCTCGAGGTCAGCGGTCCGATCGGCAGCCTCTTCATCGAGGCCGGCAACCGGCTCGCGGTGGGCAACCTCGACGACGATCCGCGGCCCGAAGCGGTGTACCCCGACTACGGCAGCATGGCGGATCCCGGCGATCGGCTCGTCGTGGTCCACGTCGACTAGCTGCGCGCCCCGATCGCGTCAGCGCCAGAGCACCAGCTCCTCGGGGTGCGCGAGGAAGTGCCAGGGCTCGAGGATCACGCGCTCGAGGTAGGAGCGCGTGGCCGAGCGCGCGGCGGTCGGCGTCTCGAGCATTCGCGGCACGCGTGCGAAGCCCCAGCCGCGCCACTGCAGGTGGAAGGTGTTCGTCCCGCCGGGGCCGGGCTCGACGACCGACAGCGCCACCGCACCGCGCACGCCGCCGGGTGCAGCGAGCTGCAGCTGCGCGCGGAGCAGCAGCGCCCGGTTGACGACGTCGAGGTAGCGATCGACGAGCACGCTGTCGCCGGTCCAGCTCTCGCGCAGGTGCGGCTGCGCACCGGGACGTCCGCCGGAGATCGCGAGCGTCAGCGTGCTGCGCAGCCGCTCCATCGCGAACGGCTTGTCGAGCACCGCGTGCGCACCGTAGCGCATGGCGTCCTTGCGCAGCTCGTCGGTGCCGAAGGCGGTCATCAGCACGACCGGCACCTGCGAGGCGGAGGCGGAGAGCGCCTGCAGGATCGTCATGCCCCCGAGCCCGGGCATGCGCACGTCCATGACGATCGCGCGCAGGCGCTCGCGGCGGCACGCGAGATCGGCGAGGACGTCGAGCGCCTTGCGACCGTCGGAGGCCTCGAGCACCTCGTGCCCGTCCCGCAGGAGGTGCGTGCGGATGAGCCGGCGGAGCTCGGTGTCGTCCTCCGCGACGAGCACCCGAGCGGACGTGGTGGTGGCGGCGGCGTCGTGCATGGCGGCGGTTCGCCTGCACCACGCGCGCCAACGATCGGCCCGGGCCTGCGCGCGGGCTCATCGGGCCGCGCGCGGGAGCACGACGCGGAACGTGGTCCCCTGCCCCCGCGTCGTCGCGACCTCGATGCGACCGCCGTGCTCCGCGACGAGCCCGTGCGCGACCGAGAGCCCGAGCCCGGTGCCTTCGCCGACGTCCTTCGTCGTGAAGAACGGCTCGAACACGTGGCCGAGATCCGCGTCGGCGATGCCGGGCCCGCGATCCGCGACCTCGAGCAGGACGCCCTCGGGCGCGCCGACGAGCCGGACCACCACTTCGGCATGCGGCGGCGAGGCCTGGATCGCGTTGACCACCAGATTGGTCAACACCTGACCGATGTGGAGCGGATCCATCGCGAGCGGCGCGAGCGTCTCGCCGGCCTCGAGCCGCAGGCGCACGTCCTTGCGCTCCGCGAGCGGTGCGAGCAGCGTCAGGCTCGCGCTCGCGAGGGCGCGGGGATCCGCGAGCGTGCGTGCGGGGGTCTGCACGCGCGCGAAATCCAGCAGCTGCCGCACGATCTCGGCCATCCGCTCGCCCTGCGCCGCGATGATCTCCGCGTGCTCGAGGGTCTCGAGCTCCGAGGTCTCCCCACGTGCGATCATCCGTGCACGCTCCGTCACAACGTTGAGCGGGGTGCCGAGCTCGTGCGCGATGCCGGCGGCGAGCTTGCCGACCGTCATCAGGCGCTCGCCGTGCCGCAGCTGCGCGAGCGCATCGAGCCGGGCGCGGCTCTCCTCCTCGAGCCGGCGGCGGGTCGTATCGAGCCGGTGTGTCATCTCGTTCAGCTCGCGCCCGAGCAATCCCAGCTCGTCGTTCTTGCCGACGCCGGCAATCCTTGCGCTGAGATCGCCGTCGGCGATGCGGCGCGCGTGCTCGACGAGCAGCCGCACGCGACGCCCCACGACCACGGCCCCCAGCGCGGCCCCCACGAGGGTGCCGATCGCGATCATGAGCAGCGCCGTCAGCCCGAGCCGCAGCGCCCGGCCCTCGAGGTCGCGCTCGTGGGAGGCGAACGACTCGGTCAGCTCGAGCACGCCCGCGGGCCGTCCGCCCACCTCGAGCGTGGCCCACGTGCGCACCACCGACTCGCCGTCTCGCAGGCTCACGTGCACGCTGTCGCCGTCGGTGTCCCCCTCGTCCGGGAGCTGCGGACGCCACTCGATCGCGACGTTGTCGGGCCTGCGATTGATCTGCTCGACCAGCTCGTGTGCCCGCGGCTCGCCGATCTCGGTGGCCGCGGTCTCGAGCGCGGTCACCATCACACCGACGAGCGCACGATGGTCCTCCCGCATGTCCTCGAGCAGTGCGGCGCGCTGCAGCGACAGGCTGGTGTAGGCATAGATCGCCAGCACCACGGTGGTGGCACACAGCGACGCGACGACGAGCTGGACGACGAGACGCATGAAGGCCCCCGTCCCGCCGCGCAGCGTGCAGAACGGAGGCCAACCCTAGCCCTCACCCGGAAGAGCGCCGGACGGCGTGCCCCTCGAGCCCGCGTGGCTTTGCCACGGCGGACAGCGAGCACGACTGCCCGCACCAGGAAGAGCGCCGGAGGGCTGCAACTCGAGCCCGCCGTGGCTTTGCCACGGCGGACAGCGAGCACGACTGCCGGCACCAGGAAGAGCGCCGGAGGGCTGCAACTCGAGCCCGCCGTGGCTTTGCCACGGCGGACAGCGAGCACGACTGCCGGCACCAGGAAGAGCGCCGGAGGGCGCGACCAAAGCTAATACGCTTCGGCCAGCTTGCCCTCGTAGGTGTCGACGAAGGCGACCTCGGGGGCGGGGTCGAACTCCCAGTCGTCGACCGCCGCGACGATGCACTTGCCGAGGTGCTCGGGCGCGACGACACCGACGTCGTGGCCCTTCGCGTCCTGCTGGCTCAGCCCGATCTGCAGCACGTGGGCGTCGTGGGCGTGCCCGTCGGGCTCCACGGTGAACTCGAGCTTGAACGCCGCCCGCATGAAGCGCGCGTCGTGGTCGTCCATCTCGCTCTCGAGGCAGTGGCGGAAGTCGGCGCCGTAGACGTTGGTGATGCGATCGTCGATCGCGATCAGCGTCTCGGGTTTCACGCCCTGGCCCTGGTCGGAGGTCTCGTCCCGGTAGGTGCCGGTGACGATGTCGCCGTCGTACTTGTTGTGGCGGTACGCGGCAGCGACGTCCGGGTTGTCGGTCTGGCGGCGCTCACAGCCGCCGATCGTGGCGAGCAAGGAGAACAGCGCGAACGACACGGTACGGGTGCTCATGGTGATGGCTTCGACGTGCATCGGCCGCACCACCTGCAAAACGCTCGGCGCACCGACTGCGCGCCGATGCGTTTCGACCCACTTGGGCCGGAACGATCCGTGCGCGCGCCGTATCAGCCGAAGTGATCGCCGGGCGCGAACGGACGACCCGCCGAGTACGCGGCCGCGCTCATGCGCCGTTTACCCGGCGGTTGCAGCTCGGCAATGCACACCGCGCCCGTGCCGCAGGCCACGTGCACACCGGCAGCATCGACGGCGAGCACGGCGCCGGGACGCGCGTCCTCGGGTCGAGCGCGCGTCGACGCGCGCGCACCGTAGAGCTTGAGCTCGTCGTCGCCGCGCTTCGTCACCGCGCTCGGCCACGGATCCATGCCGCGCACGTGATCGACGATGGCCTTGGCATCGCGCGTCCAGTCCACCACGCCCTCTTCCTTGCGCAGCGGCGGCGCGAGCACGACGCCCTCCTCGGGCTGCGGCGTGGGTGGCGGGACGTCGGGCAGCTGCGCGAGCAGCTCACCGAGCGTGACCGCACCGAGCTCCGCGAGCCGGGCGAACAGCTCGGCCTGCGTCTCGAGTGGCCCGATCGGCGTGCGTGCGACGCGATGGATCGGACCGGTGTCGAGCCCGACGTCCATCTGCATGATGGTGACGCCGGTCTCGCGATCGCCCGCGAGGATGGCCCGCTGGATCGGCGCCGCACCGCGCCACCGCGGCAACAGCGATGCGTGCACGTTGATGCAGCCGAGCCGCGGGATCGCCAGCAGGTCGGCGGGCAGGATGCGCCCGAACGCGACGACGACGGCGAGATCGAGATCGTGCAGGCGCAGCGCCGCCGCGAGCGTGCCGTCCTTCATCTTGAGCGGCTGCTCGGTGGGCACGCCGAGCGCATTCGCGGCGTGTTTCACCGCCGGCGGCGTCATCGTGCGCCCGCGGCCCGCCGGGCGATCGGGCTGGCAGACGACGAGCCGCAGATCGCACAGCTCGGCGACGACACGCAGGCTCGGCACCGCGAACTCGGGCGAGCCCATGAACACCGCGCGCAGCTTGCCGCTCATGGATCCTCCAGCTGGGCGAGATACGCGTTGCGCAGCATGTCGTGCTCGAGCACCTCGCGCGCCTCGGTCAGCGCGGCCCGCAGCTCGGCGAGCTCGGCGACCATCGCCGAGCGCGTGTCGGGCTCGAGCCGTGCATCGCCGAACGTCCGCACGAGATCGGCCCAGGCCGTGCGCACCTCGGCGCGCGTCGCCGTGCGCTCGAGCCCGAGCAGCGCGAAGTAGTCGGCCTCGCGCGCGAGCGCAAGCCGCTCCTCGATGCGCCGGCGATCGACGGCGGCCGGATCGTCGACCACGCGGGGCGTGGGCATCGGCTCGCCGTGCAGCTCGAGCAGCTCGAGCACGTGCAGCGCGTACGCCACCATGAGCAGCTCGGCCTCGTCGGCGCCGGGATCGGCGAGCAGCTCGCCCAGGCTCGCCCGTCCGTCGAAGCGCGGCAGCCAGGCCTCCTCACCGGGCAGGAGCCGCAGCCCGGTCGCGAGATCGCGGCGCGCCGTCGCGTGGATCGCCGCGTCGCCGAGCAAGCGCGGATGCGACGACGGGCCGCCGACGAGCCCGAGCACGCGCGCGGGCTCCATGCGCTGGCGGATGCCGTCGACCAGCAGCACCGCGGTCGGCGTGGTCATCTGCACCGGTTCCTCGCAGCGCGCATCCGGGAACAGCTTCCACCGGCCCTCGCGCCACGGCAACGTCGAGTCGACGATGCGCGCGAGCTGCTCCTGCAGCGCGGTGTGCAGCTCGCTCTGCTTGAGGAAGCCGGACTCGACCAGCACCTGCCCGGCCCTGCGCCCATCGGACTCGCTGAGCCGACGGGCTTCTTCGTACTGCGGACGCGTGAGCATGCCGCAGCGCAGGAGCCCGTCGATCAGTCGATCGTGGCCGGCCGTGCTGCGCGCGAACACGATCGCGCCGGTGTCGAACCAGATCGATTTCTCGACGCGGCCGGAGCCGAGATCGAGCCGACCGGTGAAGCTCGCGCGGTGCAGCCGGCTGAGCAGCCGCGGCACCTCGACGACCGAGAGGTCGCCTTCGCGCTCCAGCGGCAGCGGCATGCGCCGGCGCGGACGATCGGCGAACTCCGAGGTCACCGACACCGCGGGTGAGGTCCGCTCGCGCACCTCGCCGGTCGCGCTGTCGCTGGGCGTCGGGGCCGCGAGGCGGTTCGCCGTGGCCCCGCGCGACGGCAACGGGCTGGAGTCCTCGAGCAGCACGGTCGTCTCGCGCGGACCGATGGGGGCACGCGCGCCGCGATCGTCGACGATCGCCATGCCGGGCGGCACCACCACGCGCAGCTCGGCGACCTCGAGCCGGTCGTGCGACTCGCCGGGATCGATCGCGGGCTCGTTGGGATCGGCATCGCCGTCGAGCTCCGGCAGCTCGGCGAAGCCCAGCGCGGCGAGGTCGAGATCGTCGGGCTCGACACCGTCGCTACGGCGCTCCTCGAGCAGATCGAGCGTGCGGTGGAGCTGGCCGATCATCGCATCACCGGGTCCGTGGATGCGCTGCACGACCGCGCGCGGACGCGGTGGCTCCGGGGCCTCGATCACCTCGGTGTTCGTCGGCCACGAGCCACCGGGCGGATCGTCGGCGGCGGGCAGCAGCTCGGGGACGAGCGGCGGCCCGGCGAGGGCGTCGAGCGCCGACGCGAGCGCGTCGTCGCTGATCGGCTCCTCGAGGAAGTGATCGGCCCCGAGGTCGAGCACGTCGGCGAGGTCGAAGCCGGACTCGGCCATGCGCCCACAGAGCGTGACGGGGATCGCGGCGCCCCGCTGCATGCGGCGCAGGTTCGCCATGAACAGCGGCGGGTCGACGTCGTCGATGCACACCACGATCGCGCGAGGCATGCCGCCGCCGTCGAGCAGCGGCTCGACGCCCGCCGGCGGGATGAGCTGCGCACCGTAGCCGAGCGCACCGACCTGGTGCGCCAGCGCGCCGCGCTTGCCGGGATCGCCGACGATCAGGATCTCCGTGTCCACGCCTGTCGCGGGAGTCTACTCGATTCGCGGAGCCTCACAGCATGCTCTGCGGATCGACGTCGACCATCGCGACCGTGGCCTTGGCCCCGTGCCCGTGCGCGCCGAGGTGCGGGCGCAGCTCCGCGAGGATCCAGCGCATCGGCCCGCGCTCGCGCGCGCGGACGAGGAGCTGCCACCGCGTGCGCCGATCGATGCGCTCGATCGGCGACGGCACCGGGCCCAGCACCACCGCGATGCGATCGTCGTCGTGCTTCTTGCGCACCTGGGCCGCCGATGCAGACAGCCCCTGCCCCAGCTCCCGCGCGCGTGCAGCGACGGCGCCGGGATCGAGGCCGTGCACGCGCACGAGCGCGAGGAACCCCGCGGGCGGGTTGCCGAGCTCGCGTCGCGCGGCGAGCTCGATCGCCGCGAACCCGTCGTGATCGTGGTGCTCGGCGCAGCGGATCGCCGGGTGATCGACCGCCCACGCCTGCACGAGCACGCGCCCCGGTCGCTCGCCGCGTCCGGCCCGACCGGCGACCTGTGTGAGCAGCTGGAACGTGCGCTCGCCGGCGCGGATGTCCGGCAGCGCGAGCGCGTGATCGCCCTGCAGGATTCCGACGAGCGTGACGCCGGGGAAGTCGTGGCCCTTCGACAGCATCTGCGTGCCGACCAGCACGTCGGCCTCGTGACGACGGAAGCGGGCCAGCGTGTCGTAGAGCGCGCGCCCGCGGGCGGCATCGCGATCGAGTCGGAGCACGCGCGCACCGGCCAGCTCGCGCACGAGCGCGAGCTCGACGCGCTCGGTGCCCACGCCGCCGTGGGTGAGCTCCGTGCTGCCGCAGTGCGAGCAGCGATCGGGGGTGGCCTCGATGTGCCCGCAGAGGTGGCACATCAGGCGGTGCCGCTGCAGGTGGTAGGTCATCGACGGCGCGCTGCAGTCGGGGCACTGCTGCATCGATCCGCACAGCTCGCACACGAGCGTGGTGGTGAAGCCGCGGCGGTTGAGGAAGAGGATCGCCTGCTCGCCTGCCGCGACCGTCTCGGCCAGCGCCTGCCGCAGCCTCGCGGAGAGCAACGTCTCGGGATCGGGGCGGTGCACCGCGAGCGGCACGATCTCCACGGTCGGCAGCGGCCGGGGCGTCGGGCGCGTGGCGAGGCGCAGCCACAGGTGCCGCCCGGCCTGCGCGTTCGCGTAGCTCTCGAGCGACGGCGTGGCGGAGCCGAGCACGACGATCGCATCGCCCCGCTGCGCACGCACGAGCGCGACGTCGCGACCGTGGTAGCGCACGCCTTCTTCCTGCTTGAACGAGGGGTCGTGCTCCTCGTCGACCACGATCGCGCCGAGCCGGGGCAGCGGCGCGAACACGGCCGAGCGGGCGCCGATGACGATCGGGCGCAGCCCACGACGGATCTGCTGCCACGCATCGAGGCGCTGGCGCGGCGTGAGCCCGCTGTGCAGCACCGCGACCTCGTCGCCGAAGCGCGCACGGAATCGATCGGCGAGCTGCGGCGTGAGTGCGATCTCGGGCACGAGCACGATCGCATCGCGACCGCGCGCACGCACGTCGGCGATGAGCTGCAGGTAGACCTCGGTCTTGCCGCTGCCGGTGATGCCCTGCAGGAGCGCCGACGAGAAGCCGCCCTGCTCGACGCGTGCACGCAGCTCGGCGAGCGCGTGGGCCTGGTCCGCGGTCGGGGTCTGCGGTGTGCTCGGGGCCTCGCTCGTGCTGCCGAACGGGTCGAGCGTGCGCACGCGCTCCTCGAGCTGCACGAGGTGCGCAGCCTCGAGCGCCACGAGCAGCTCGCGTGCCCGGGGAATCGCACCGCGGAGCTCGGCGAGCGCGATCCAACCATCGCCCTGCTCGTCGTGGCCGCGCTCGAGCTCGTCGAGCAGTGCACGCCGCTGCTTGCTGCGACCGATGATGCGTTGGAGTTCCTCCTCCGACGCGCCTTCGCGCAGCGCGTCGGTGCGCCGCACCCAGGTCTCCGTGCGCAGCTCCTCGTCGGGCTCCCAGCCGATCTCGGCCAGCCCCGCGGTCTCGAGCAGCGCCAACATGCGTCCGCCGCCGCGCCCCGCAGCCGCGATCGCGCGGGTCATCGGCAGGCCCCCGCCCTTGGAGATCGCCTCGAGCAGCGCGGCTTGCTGCCGATCGAGCGCCGCACCACCGAGCAACGGACCACCCACGAGCGCGGCCCGGCCCGCATCGGTGATCGTGACGACGCGCGCGTCGGCGTGCGTGAGCAGCCCGGGCAACGCCGCGCGGTAGACCTCGCCGATCGGCGCGACGTAGTAGTCGGAGACCCACTCGCAGAGCTTCGCGAGCTCGAGCGGCAGCGCGGGCTCGTCGGGATCGAGCACCGAGACCAGCTCGCGCAGCTTGTCGGCGGGCGTGGGCTCGGCGGGCTCGGGCCGCACCACGCCGACCATCACGCGCGTGCCGAGCGGCGCGAGCACGCGCGTGCCGGGTGGCGGCACGCTGCCCCACGCCGCCGGCACGGCGTACGTGAACGCGCGATCGAGGGCCACCGCGATCGCGACGGAGACCAGCGCGGTGCTCACCGCCGCCGGCCCCCGCGATCGCGGGCTTCGTCGCGGGCTTGCTGGACCGTGGGCTGCAGCGCGACGAGGCGATCGCTGCGGCGCCACCACGCCTCCAGCGCACCGACGGCGATCATCGCGAGCCCGAGCGCCGCGACGAGCTCGAGCGCCGTGCCGTGCCAGAGCGCGAGCAGACCGTCCGCGCTCGCGTCGGCGGCACGTGCGGCGCCGGCCGTGCGTGCGCGCAGCTCGAAGCTCGCGAGCGCGAGGAACAGCGCGCCCAGCCCGACCCCGAGCCGCATGCGCACGGGCACCGCCGCGACGCCGAGCCCGCGACCGACGTCGGGCTCGATCGGGCCGAGTCGCGCGAGCACGAGCGCCGCGACGAACATCGCGGACGCCGCGAGCGCGAGCATGGCCGCGAGCACGAACGCCGCGTCGCCGACGATCTCCACCGCGAACGTGGGCGCGTGATCGCCTTGCTCTGCGAGCGCCTGCCGCACACGCTGCGCGACGGCGCCGGTCTGCGGCTCCCACCCACGTCCGATCGTGGCAGCGATCACACACGCGATCCCCGACACCAACCAGGTCGAGTACCCACGCAGACCGGCACGCCAGGCCCGACGGATCCGTGCAGCGCTCGCGGGCAGCTCGGCCATCTCGCACCACCATCTATCAGTCGCGAGCGCGCGACGCCAACCTCGGGCACGGACGGGGCTATGCTGCGCCCCATGCCCTGCCTTCGTGCCGTGCTGGTGGCGCTCGTTGCCGCGTTCGTCGGCTTCGCGTGCGATGGGCCCTCGTCCTCGACGGGCGGTGGCCGCGGCTCGCACGTCCCTGGCGGCGGTGGCGGCTCGTCGAGCACGCGACCCCGCGGTGCGGTGACCGAGATCGCGGTCGGCTTCGACCACGCCTGCGCGCGCTACCAGGGCGGGCAGCTGCGCTGCTGGGGCGACAACGCGAACGGACAGCTCGGCGACGGCACCAGCACGTCGCGCAGCACCGCCGCCGACGTGCTCGATGTCGAGGACGCCGAACAGCTCGCGCTGGGCAGCGGCTTCGGCTGCGTGCGTCGCAATAGCGGCGGCGTGTCGTGCTGGGGCCGCAACGACTTCGGTCAGCTCGGTGACGGCAGCGGTGGACCGGGCCGCGCCGGCTCTGCGCGACCGGTCGCGGTGCGCGGGCTGCAGGACGTCGTGTACATCGCCGCGGGTCGCCGTCACGCATGTGCGCTGCGCAAGGCCGGCCAGCTGGTGTGCTGGGGCGACAACTCCGACGGCCAACAAGGCAACGACGGACGCAGCGTGTGGGTTGCACCCGTGATGGTGAGCGGGCTCTCCGGCATCACCGCGATCGCGGCGGGCGACGGGCACACCTGCGTGCTGCGCTCGCAGGGCTCGGTGCTGTGCTTCGGTCGCAACGATCGCGGGCAGCTCGGCGGAGCTGGGCCGGGTGGCAGCAAGCCGCGGGCGATCGCCGGCACCGAAGGCGCGACGACGATCGCAGCGGGCGCGTCGCACACGTGCGTCAGCACGAAGGACGGACGCGCGAGCTGTTGGGGCAACGGCGCGGCGGGCCAGCTCGACGGCAAGGCGGGCCGCACCGATCCGTCGCCCGCAGGGCCTGCGCTCGGTCGCGTCGTCGCGGTGACGGCGGGCGACGAGCACAGCTGCGCGCGCACGAACGACGGCCGGCTCTCGTGTTGGGGCAGCAACGACGCCGGTCGGCTCGGCGACGGCACGACGGAGGCACGCAGCGGCGCGGTGACGGTGGCGCGCGTGGCCGACGTCGCGAGCGCAGCCGCGGCCGGCGGCACGACGTGCGCGGTGACGAAGCTCGGTCGCGCGGTGTGCTGGGGCAGCAACCGCGGCGGCGTGCTCGGCAGCGGCGCACCGGGTCCGGGCACGCCCGGCATCACGCCGGTGTTCGAGCTCGACGACGTGCAGCAGCTCGGCACCGGCGAGGCGTTCGCCTGTGCGATCGTCGGCGGCAAGCCGTTCTGCTGGGGCTCGAACGCGACGGGTCAGCTCGGCAACGGGCGCAAGGAGGACTCGCGCGGTCCGGTCGCGGTGTCCAACATCACGAACGCGAACGCGCTCGGCGTCGGCTGGCGGCACGCGTGCGCGATCGTGAAGAACGGCAGGGTCGCGTGCTGGGGCGCCGGCGAGAAGGGCCAGCTCGGCGACGGCGGTCGGGCGAACCGGCGCGTCCCCGTCGAGGTCGGCGGCGTCGACGATGCGTCGGAGATCGCGGCCGGTCGCACGCACACGTGCATCCGGCGACGCGACGGACGCGTGTCGTGCTGGGGCGACGACGAGCAGTCGCAGATCGGCGCCGCCGCGGGCACGAAGCACGCGGCGATCGTCGACGTGCCGGGCGTGCGCGATGCGATCGCGATCTCGGTGGGCGCCGATCATGCGTGCGCGGTGCGGGCCTCGGGCAGCGTGGTGTGCTGGGGCGCGAACCGCCACGGTCAGCTCGGCAACGGGCCGCCGGCGAAGCAGCTGTCGATCCCGCAGGCGGTGCCGGTCTCCGTGCAGCGCGTCGAGGATGCCGCCGCGGTCGCGGCCGGTGGCGAGTTCACCTGCCTGCGCCGGCGCACCGGCACGGCGGCGTGCTTCGGCCGCAACGATCGCGGCCAGCTCGGCGCGGGCGTCGAGAGCGGCTGGCTCACGCGCGTGCCGGTGAAGGACATCGGCGATGCGATCGACATCGCGGCGGGCGCGAGCCATGCCTGCGTCGCGCGCAGCTCCGGCGCCGCGGCGTGCTGGGGGCTCAACGACGGCGGGCAGCTCGGCAAGAGCGGCGGCCTGTCGCGCGTGCCGGTCGGCATCCCGGGCCTCGACGGCGCGCGCAGCATCGCGTCGGGCGGTACGTTCTCGTGCGCGCTGCGCAGCGCCGGCGACGTGCTCTGCTGGGGCGACGACTCCGTCGGGCAGCTCGGCCACGGCGGCATCGCGTTCGTCGCGGCGCCCGGTGCGGTGCAGGGCCTGTGAGCCCGATCAGAACCCGATTCCGACCTTGAACGCGACGCGATCGAACGCGGAGCGCCGCTCCGGCCACACGAAGGTCGGACGGATCCAGCCGATCGCCGCGTGCAGGTACATCCAGCGCGTCACTGCCCACTGCGCGCCGGCGTCGACGCCGAGCGCATACAGCAGCGCGAGATCGTTGCGTCCGAACAGCTCGACGCGCGCTCCACCAACGCCGCCCTGGAACTCGAAGAACGGCGTGACCACGCCGGGGTACTGCATGCCGAGCCCCAGCCGCTCCATCAGCAGCATGTCGGCGCGATCGCCCGCACGCGCGGCCGGACCGCCCTCGACGCCGAACTCGGTGATCAGGTTCAAGCGCACCCAACGTCGCAGCGGCGAGACCTCGAGCGAGGCGAGGTGCCAGTCCTGCGCGCGGCCGAGCGGATCCTCGACGCGGAAGAAGCGGTAGCCGAGCACGAACGCTGCCGAGCGCCGCGGCGGTGCGGGTCCGCGGCGGAACGTGAGGCGATCGTCGGGCTTCTCCGCCGACGCGGTGCGGCGCAGCGTCATGTCGCTGCGCGGCTCCTCCGGCACCGACGTGCTCTTCGGCGCGAACGCCTTCGCGCGGCGATCGGCGGCGTCCCAGCCCGCGACCTCGTCGGTGGAGACGAGGCGCAGCGGCGCGGCGGCACCGGTGGCGCTCGTCGCCGCGCCCGTCTTCACCGCGGGCATCGTCGCCGGAGGCGGCGGTGGCGGTGGTGGTGTCGGCGGCTTCTCGCCGGGAAAGAGCGGCGCTGCGATCGCGCTCGGCTTCGCCGGCCCACGTGCGGTCGTGGGTGCGGGCGGCGGAGGGGGCACGGGCGTCTGCGTGGCGGGCTCGCGCGGTGCGGGCTCGCGCGGTGCGGGCTCGCTGGGCGCGGGCTCGCTGGGCGCGACGGTCTCGGGCGGCGCGGGCATCGAGCGCCCGGGCAAGGGCGGCAGCTTCGGCGGGCCGAGGACGAGCAAGCACGCGAGCGCGAGGCTCATGGCGTGGTTCCTCTCGCGACGCGGATCGTCTCCGCCATGCGCTCGACGTCGCCGTCACCGATCTCGAACAGCGATCCGAACAGCGCGCGAATCGTGCGATCGCCATCGTCGAAGTAGAGCGACAGCACGTGCATGCCCGGCGGCACGACCACCTCGTAGCGCCACGGGCCACCGGCCACCGGCTGCGCGAGCTCGCGGTAGAGATCGGCCTCGTCCTGGTCGAGCAGGTGGTTCAGCTCGGCCAGCGCGACGGCCTGCGGCTCTCCGACGTCCACGTCGGCGAGCGGGAGCGGGAGCTCACCGGTGCTGCTGTCGCTGCCGCCTTCGAGCGCGTCGGCGATCTCCGCGGGATCGATCTCGATCTCCGAGGGCAAGAGGCTCTCGAGCGGTACTTCGGGATCGACGGGACCGAGCACGAACACGTGCGTCGGCGGCGAGCCCTGCACCGCGGTGCCGAACAGCTCGGGCTGTACGCGCAGCCGGAGCTCGACGCCGTCGTCGGTGTCGAGCTCCCATGGCGGCGCGACGTACTGCACGGCGTAGACGCCGTCGTCGCTGCGCCAGTCGATGCGGCCCTCGACGACGGTCGCGGTATCGCAAGCGGCGACGAGGACGGCTGCGGTTGCGAGCCGGCGCCACGGCGCGCACGGGATCGAGGGAGTCGCCACGGACCCGTGCTTCGTCGGATCGGCGACGAAGGTTGAGCGAAGGTGGCAGGGTCGTCCGCGGCGGCGCGCGTGCGGCCCGGCGCGGGCCACCCGCTCGACGCCCGCCGCCGCGACCCACGCCGGCGCGACGCTAGCGGATGCGCGCGAGCTCTCGCAGGTAGCCGGGCTTGCGCGGATCGAGCCCGACCACCGAGATCGAGTCGTCGCGCGTGTTGGCCACGAAGGCGCGCCCGTTCACGCTGTCGACGGCGATCTCGTTGGCGCCGTCGCCCAGCGCGATGTCGGCGATCTGCCGGAAGCCACCGAGCCCGACCACCGCGAGCCTGGACTCGCCGAAGCAGGTCACGAGCGCGAGCGCCTCGCCCTCGTCGGGGCGATACACCGCGAGCATGTTCGGCTGCTCGCACAGCGGCACGGTGCCCACGAGCGCATCGACCGGATCGCCGTCCTCGCCGACGCTCGTGTCCACGCGCAGCAGCCCGCCCGGCGTGGTCTGCACGACGAGCAGTCGATCGTCGCTCGGATCCTCGAACGCGACGTCGCCCATGAACGGCACCGAGTCGACCACCTCGGGGTTCAGCCCGGGCACCGCCGACTCGTCGCCGGGGAGCAGCGCATCGAGCCCGGGCGCGACGGCGAAGCGGCGCACCGACGGGAAGAACCGCTCGGACGTGTAGAGATAGGGCCGCGTGCACTCGCGGCTGCCGGCCGGAGGATCCGCGGGATCGCACGGCCGCGACGCCACCCCGAATCCACCCGCGAACTCGGTCGCCTCGAAGGGATCGTCGCGATAGAAATCGCCGACGACGTCGACGAGCTCGGGGCCGAACTCGCCGTCGAGCGCGACGAGCGACAGCGACGTACCGAGCAGCTGCGGCACGTAGGCGTAGCGATACCCGGTGGTGTCGACCGCGATGCGCGACGGATTGGCGGGCAGCGCGAGGTCGGGGCGGTCGAGCGCCGCGGTGATCGTGTGGATGTCGTCGCACGACTCGTCCGGATCGGCGCCACACTCGAAGCGCGGGCCGCCCTGGCCCGGCACCACGTCGAGCCACACGATCGCGGGGTCGATGCGCTGCACGGTGAGCACGCGCAGCAGCTCGCTGCCGCTCGGACGATCGACGGCGAGGTTGCCGGCGCCGCTGCCGAGCCGCGTGCCCGAGCCGGGCACGACCATCAGCCGCGCGTCGCAGCTGCGCGCACCGAGCTCGTCGTCGTCCACGCACGGATGCGCACGACTCGGGCTGCCCGAAGCGACGCTCGCGGTGAGCCCGGCGAGCTCGAGCGCGAGGATCGCCCCGCCCTGCTCGAGCTGATCCCAGTTGCCGTTGGTGACGAAGAGATGGCGCGCATCGACGTCGAGCGCGACGCCGGTGGGCTGCCGCAGATCGTCGAGCGTCGGCGCGGGGAGCTGCGGGCCACATGCGGCCAGCAACACCACGAGCACGAGGCACGGCGACGTGCGCACGCCGGGAGCATCGCACGAAGGCGTGCGCGCGGGGCTCAGGATGGGAGCGCCGCGGCGGCCCAGCGCGGCAGGTCGATCGCCCACGAGGCCCCGAGCGCGACGAGCACCATCGCGAGGCGCAGGGTGGGCAGCACGGCCTGGCCGAGCGCGGCGGCGCCCTCGGGCCCACGCGCCATGGCGGCGGCCACCAGCTCGGCGGTCGCGGCCGTGAGCAGCGCAGGCGTGGCGAACGCGAGCGCCAGCGTGAGCGCCCCGGTCGCGGCGACCACGAGCGTCGGCACCATCGCGCTCGCATCGGTGAGCCATACCGTCGGGCGCCCCAGCGGGAACGCCTGGTGCAGCGAGGCCGCGCCCTGCAGCGCACCGTGGTGCACGCCGAGCGCGAGCGCAGCACCGAGCACGAGCACGACGAAGAGGCCGACCAGCGGTGCGGGCGACGTGCGCAGCGTCGCCGCGGTGGTCGCGGCCGCGCCGACGACCGTGTGCGCACCGAGCGAGATCGCGTGCCCCACCACGGTGCCGAGCAGCGCCTCGATCACCAGCGCGAGCACCAGTGCATCGGTGGCCATGGGTGCGGGGGCTGGGGTCTGTCGCACCGCATGCAGCGCGAGCACCAGCGCGAACACGATCGCGATCGTCCAGCTCGTCGCGCCGAAGCCGATGCGCAGCAGCGGCTGCACCCGCAGCACGGCGAGCCAGCGCACGGCCGCGAGCGCGAGCAGCTGCAGCGCGCCCGCAGCGAGCCCGATCACGGCGCCCCGCGACCGAGCGCAGCGAGCCCGCTCCACGCGTCGGCGGTGAACTCGGTGATGCTCGCGGCCCAGCCCGCGCCGAGCATCGCGACGGCGGCGAGCACCGCGAGCGCGCGGGTGACGACGCTCATCGCCGCATCCTGGATGCCGAACGCTCGGGCGATCGCGGCCGAGACCAGCACGCCCGCCAGCGCCGCGGCGAGGAGCGGGGCGGCGATCTCGAGCACGAGCGCGAACCCGGACTGCACCAGCGCGTCGTTCATCGATAGCCCTCGACGAGGCCGCCGATCACCACGTCCCAGCCGCCGACGGCGAGGAACAGCAACAGCTTGAGCGGCAGCGACACGAGCTGCGTGGGCAAGGTGACGAGCCCGAGCAGCGCGATCGCGTGCGCGACCAACAGATCGACGACGACGAGCGGCACGAGCACGACCACCGCCATCTGCAGCGCCTCGCGCAGCTCGGTGGTCAGGAACGCGGGCACGAGCACGAGCGGATCCTGCTGCGGCCGCGCCTGCAGCTCGGCGAAGTACTCGAGCTCGCCGGCGTCCGCGTGGCGCGCGAGGAAGTCCGTCCACGGCGTCGCGGCTTCGAGCCACGCCCGCGGCTCGGCGCCGGCGAGCGCATCGAGCCCGCCCCTCGCGTCGATCTCGCCGAGCACCGCACCGGCGGTCGGGGCCATCACGAGCGCAGTGACGACGATCGCCAGCGCCAGGACCACCGGGAGCGGCAGCAACGTCTCGGCCCCCAGCCCGACACGCAGGGCTCCGAGCAGCACCGAGGATTTCGCGAACGCGGTCGCGGCGGTCAGCACGATCGGCACGACCGCGATCGCGACGATCGCGGCCCAGCCCCAGCCGCCCTCAGCCACCCTGGTCCCAGCCCCCGCGCGCGCGTACGGGCCCGGCCGCCGAGGTCGGGATCCGCCCGCCCTCGCCGCGCACGGTCGAGTGGCTCGCGCTGCCGACGTCGACGCGTGCGCCCTTCGGCCGCTCCGCGAGATCGCAGATCAGCTCCGGCGAAGAGGTCGGGCCGACGCCGATGAGCAATCGTCGGTCCTCGATGGCCACCACGTAGACCGCGTGCTGCGGCGACAAGCGGATCGTCCGCACCACGCTGGGGTCTGCCGTGCGCCCGCGCTTGCCCAGCCACATCAGCAGGCCGGACGCGAGCCCGAGCAGGAGCCCCACCTCGACCAGTACCCACGCGCCCGCGGCCGCGATCATCGGCATGTCGAAACGGTAGGCATCGGAGCGCGCGCGACCAAGAAAGCGACGAAAACCACCCCGGCCGAGCGCCGGCGCGCGGTGGTGGCCGTGCACTGGCGCACGGCGTGCGCATGCGCCCACCCTTTGTCGTGTGCGGGCCCGCTACACCCTACGGATTCCCCTGGCCCGACCTTCGCACGTGGCCGGCGCATGGCGACCAAGCAACCCTTCCTCACCGACGTGACCGAGCTGCGCAAGCGCGCCCGCCAACACATGGAACGCGGCGCGGTGACGAACGACTACGGTGGCGACGTCGAGCAGGCAGTCGCACTGCTCAACACCGCATTGGCCACGGAGATCGTGTGCGTGCTCCGCTACCGCTATCACGCGGTCATGGCGGCCGGGATCCACAGCGAGTCCGTCAAGTCGGAGTTCGAGGAGCACGCGAACGACGAGCAGGGCCATGCCGACCGGCTCGCCGAGCGCATCAACCAACTCGGGGGCAAGCCCGACATGAACCCCGACAGCCTCACGAAGCGCAGCCACTCGCAGTACGTCGAGGGCGAGACCCTCGTCGACATGATCAAGGAGAACCTGATCGCCGAGCGGATCGCGATCGAGTCCTACCGCGAGATGATCAAGTACTTCGCGGACCACGACCCGACGACGCGGAAGCTGCTCGAGGAGATCCTGGAGAAGGAAGAGGAGCACGCCAACGACATGGGCGATCTCCTGCAGAGCCACGGCTGAGCGCAGCGCCGCGGATGCGCCTCACGGGTCCTGCCGCAGCACGCAGGCATCGCCCGTGAAGCGCGGCCCGTCGAACAGCTCGACCGGAGACGACAGCTCGAAGCTGCGCCCGAAGATGGCCCCGTGCAGCGCGAGCGTGTTGCTGACGATCACGTCGCCGCCGGGCGCGAACACGCTGCCGAAGAGCTCCCAGGGGCTCGCGAGCTCCACGTCGCCCCCGGCCCACACGCGCAGCGCGTCCGGGTCGTCGGGATTGCCCATCGTCACCGTGTTGCTGGGCGCGAAGCGACCATCGACCTGCAGCTCGAGCTCGGCCCCGGGCTCGAGCTCGATCGCGAACGGCCCCGAGACCAGCACATCCCCGGAGATCCGCATGCGCGTGTGGCCCACGATCACGAGCGTGAGCTCGTTCGCGGCCTCGATCGCGTCGAAGCGATAGTCGGCGCATCCGAAGTACAGCGTCGTCGGCTCGCTGAGCCCGATCAGCGCGTCGGGATCGGGGACCTCGCCGTCGAAGTCGGCGAACGCCAGGAGCTCACGCTCGGGCTCGTGGCCGCAATCGCATGGCGTCGGCACCTCGACGGCGGCGCGCTCGATCGCCCCCGCGTTCGCGACCCCGTCGAGCTGCGCCCCCTCGGGCACGGTGAGCGTGCCGTCGACGCTGACACGCCGCTCGGGGAATCGCACCGCCGACGCGCTCGCGTCACCGCGCACGCGCACGTCGCTCGAGCCCGACAGCGCGCCTCCGGCCAGCAACGCATCGACGGCGAGCGTGTTGTCGGCCTGCACGTCGCCCCCGGCGACCAGCAGACCCGCGAGCTCGATCGGTGAGCTCGAGCGCCAGTCGCCGTTCATGCCCACGTCGTCCGCACGCAGGTCGCCCGGCCCGCTCGTCACGGTGTTCGCCGCGGCGATGCCTTCGCACGCGCACAGCGAATAGCTGGGCTCTGCGGCCGCGATCGCACCCGGACCGAACCGCGACACGTCGCAGGTCGAGCCCGCCGCCGACGCGAGCGCGCGGTCGTCATCGTCGCGATCGCACTGCAGCGGAGCATCCTCGCGCTCGTCGTAGAGGGCGAGCGGAGCGCCCGGCGGGCCAGGCGGCGGAGGCGGGGCACATCCGCCCACAGCGATCACGCTCGCCCCGACAGAAGCGACGCAGAGCCACCGAGAAGCCTTGGATGGGGCGTGCTGTGCGGCCATGCCGACCTACACAGCAAGCCGCATGCCGCGGCGCGTCGTCGCATCGGCGCCTGCTCGGATCGATCCTCTTCCCGAATCAGCGCAGTCCGCCCGACGCGAGCACCGACTCGCCGGTGATCCAACCTGAGGCGTCGGAGGCGAGGAACAACGCCACGCGCGCGATGTCGTCCGGCTGCGCGATGCGGCCGAGCGGCGTCGCGGCGACCATCTGCGCGACGAATTCGCTGCCGATGACGCCGGCGCTGACCGTGCCGGGGGTCTCGACCGGTCCGGGCTGCAGCGTGTTGACGCGGATGCCCCGCGGACCCAGCTCGCGCGCGAGCACCCGCGTCACCGAGTCGAGCGCCGCCTTGGTCGCAGAGTAGATCACCGCGTTCGGCGTGGCGTTGAGGCTGGCCAACGAGCTCACGTTGACCACCGTCCCGCCCCTCGAGCCGAACAGCTTGACCGCCTCCTGGATCGCCAGCATCGGCCCCAGCACGTTCGTGTCGAACTGACGGTGGAACTCGGTGTCCGTGATGCGCTCGACAGGGTCGAACGCGTAGATCCCCGCGTTGTTCACCAGGATGTCGAGGGTGTCGAACTGCTCGCGTGTGCGCGCGAAGAGGCGGCGGACGTCGTCGGGCACGGACATGTCCGCTTGCACCGCGATCGCCGTGCCGCCTTTGTCCACGATCTCGGCGACGACGCGCTCGGCATCTGCCCCCGCCGTCGCGTAGTTCACGACCACCTTCGCCCCCTCGGCCGCGAACGTGGCGGCGATGGCCGCCCCGATGCCCTTCGAGGCCCCCGTGACGATGGCGACCTTCCCGGAGAGTTGCTGCTCGGACATGACTGCTGCTCCTTTCGACATGTTGATGACCGTCTAAATGACAGTCGTGCCCTGGTTCGCCGCGGGCCCGGCCCGCGTTACGCGATCAGAGCTCGCCGAGCTTGGCGAGGTACGCGCGCCAGACATCGCGACGGAACAGGACGTTGGCGAACTTCCCCTCGCGCACGATCTCGATGAGCCCCGCAGTCTCGAGCTCCTTGAGATGGTGCGAGATCGTCGCGGGCGTGACCTTCTGCCGCGCGACGATGTCGCCACACGCGACCGCTCCGTCCGCGGCCGCGAGGTCCTGCAGGATGCGATAGCGCCGCGGCTGGGCGAGCGCGCTCGCGATCCGCTGCTGCTGCTTCTCGGTCAGCTTCGCCATCCGCCGCAGGCAGGTTGCGGCCGCACGGAAGCGAGCGCAACTCCTCTACATCACCGACCACCAGGGCGCAGCGAGGATCCGGTCGGCGAGCCACCCGATCTCGCTGCCGCAGTTCCGAACGGAGCCCACGTGCGTCGTCGAGCCGCACGCGCGTGCTGCTCTTCACCTCGACCGGCATGATGCGATCGCCGGACTCGATCACGAGATCGACTTCGTCACCGATCCACCATGGCGTGAATGACAATCCTTCACGGCGTGAATGATTGTCCAGACAGGCCCACAACGCACGAGAGCGAGGGTTTCAGGCCCTCGCTCTCGTCGCGTCGGTCGCCGGGGCGACCCCATGTCGGCCCGTTCGGGCCGCTGGCTCAGACCATCTCGACGATGGCCATCGGCGCGCCGTCGCCCGGTCGCGGTGCGACCTTCACGATGCGCAGGTAGCCGCCCGGACGATCCTTCATCTTCACGGCGACCTCGGTGAACAGCTTGGTGAGCGCCTCGCGGGTCCGCACCATGCGGGCGGCCATGCGGTAGGCGTGCACGACCTTCGCTTGCTCTTCCTTCGTGCGCTCGCCGACCGGCTTCGCCACCAGCGCGTGCACGCTGATGCCGCGCGTGATCGTCCTCTCGGCGAAGCGACGCAGCTCCTTCGCCTTGGGCTCGGTGGTGCGCACCTTGCCGTGCTCGATGATCGAGGTGACCATGTTGCGCCACATCGCGTCGCGGTGGGTGCTGTTGCGGCCGAGCTTGCGGCCTGAATCACGATGTCGCATGGCCTTATGCCTCGTCGCGGGCCGGCGGCGGCCCCTGCCAGTTGGGGATCTTCATGCCGAGCGAGAGCCCCATCTGAGCAAGGATTTCCTTGATCTCCTTCAGGGACTTGCGGCCGAAGTTCTTGGTCTTGAGCATCTCGGCCTCGGTCTTCTGCACCAAGTCGCCGATGTAGTGGATGTTGGCGTTCTGCAGGCAGTTCGCCGAGCGGACCGACAGCTCGAGCTCGTCGACCGAGCGCCAGAGGTACTCGTTGAGCTTGTCCTCCTCGGTGGGCTCGGCCGCGGCGGCCTCCTCGATCTCCTCGCGATTGATGAAGATCGAGAGCTGCTCCTTGAGGATCTTCGCCGCGAACGCGACGGAGTCGTCGGGGCGGACCGAGCCGTCCGTCCACACCTCGAGCACCAGACGATCGTAGTCGGTGCGCTGACCGACGCGCGCGTTGGTGACGCGGTAGTTGACCTTCTGGATCGGCGAGAACAGCGAGTCGATCGGGATGACGCCGATCGGCATGCCTTCGCGCTTGTTCTGATCGGCCGTGGCGTAGCCGCGGCCCATCTCGCAGGTCAGCTCCATGCGCAGGTGGCCGCCCTTCGACAGGGTCGCCAGGTGCTGCTGCGGGTCGAGCACCGACACGCCCGTGGGGCACGTGATGTCGCCGGCCTTGACCTCGCCCTCACCCTGCTTGTCGATCGTCAGCGTGCGCGGCGTGGAGTCGTCCATGCGCAGGCGCAGCGCCTTGATGTTCAGGATGATGTCGGTGACGTCCTCGACCACGCCCTCGATGGTCGTGAACTCGTGGAGCGCGCCCTCGATGCGCACCGTGGTGATCGCGGCGCCTTGCAGCGACGAGAGCAGCACGCGACGCAGGCTGTTGCCCAGCGTGATGCCGTAGCCGCGCTCGAGCGGCTCGCACGTGAACTTGCCGTAGCTGTCGGTGAGGCTCTCGGGCTCGACCTCGAGCTTCTTGGGCCGGATGAGGTCGCGCCAGTTGCGGGCAATCGTGTTGGTGTCCTGCATGTCGGCTCCTCGGTGGTTACTTGCTGTAGAGCTCGACGATGAGCTGCTCGTCGATGTCGGCCGCGACGTCGGAGCGGGCCGGCAGCGCGGTGATCTTGCCGCGCATGTTGTCGCGGTCGAGCTCGAGCCACGCGGGCCGCGGGCTGCGATCGATCTTCGCCAGCGCGTCGATGATCTTCTGGATCTTCTTGCTGCCCTCGCGGACCTCGATCTGATCGCCGGCCTTCACGAGGTAGCTGGGGATGTTGACCTTCTTGCCGTTGACCAAGAAGTGTCCGTGCAGCGCGAGCTGACGCGCCTCGGCGTGGCTCGAGCCGAACCCGCAGCGCATCACGACGTTGTCGAGGCGACGCTCGAGCAGCGAGAGCAGGTTCTCGCCCGTGACGCCCTTCATCCGGGCGGCGCGGTAGTAGTAGCCGCGGAACTGCTTCTCCAGCAGCCCGTACATGCGCTTGACCTTCTGCTTCTCGCGCAGCTGCTGCCCGTAGTCGGAGGGGCGCTTCTTGCGGCCCTGGCCGTGCTGACCGGCCGGGTACGGACGACGCTCGTAGGCGCACTTCTGCGAGAAGCAGCGATCGCCCTTGAGGAAGAGCTGCACGTCCTCACGACGGCAGAGACGACAGACTGGACCTGTGTAGCGAGCCATGTTCGATCTCGAGTTCTCTCGGCGAAGACGCTTCAGACGCGGCGGCGCTTGGGCGGGCGGCAGCCGTTGTGGGGAATCGGGGTGACGTCCTTGATCGACGTGACGCGCAGGCCCGCGGACTGGATGCCGCGCAGCGCCGACTCGCGACCGGCACCCGGACCGCTGATGCGGATCGAGACGGTGTGCACACCGTGATCGGCAGCCTTGCGCGCGGCCTCGTCGGCGGCGAGCTGGGCGGCGAACGGCGTCGACTTGCGCGAGCCCTTGAAGCCGCGCACGCCGGCCGAGGCCCACGACAACACGTTGCCGTTCACGTCGGTGACGGAGACGACGGTGTTGTTGAACGTCGACTGGATGTGGACGATGCCCGTCGAGATGTTCTTCTTGACGCGCTTCTTCTTCGCGTCCTTCTTTGCTTCGGCCATCGGCTAGACTCGCTTCTTCTGCGCGATGGTGGCGCGCTTGGGGCCCTTGCGCGTACGCGCGTTGGTGTGTGTGCGCTGGCCACGAACGGGCAGCCCACGGCGATGACGGAGGCCGCGGTAGCAACCGAGGTCCATCAAGCGCTTGATGCTCATCTGCACGTCGCGTCGCAGATCGCCCTCGACCTTGTAGTCGGTCTCGATCGCGTGACGGATGGCGCTGACTTGGTCGTCGGTGAGGTCGTCGGTGCGCACCGAGCCGCCCACGCCGGACTGCTCGAGGATCTGCGCGGCCGTGACCTTGCCGATGCCGTAGATGTACGTGAGGGCGACTTCGATCCGCTTGTTGCGGGGAAGATCGACGCCGGCGATGCGTGCCATGGACTAGCCCTGCCTCTGCTTGTGCTTCGGGTTGGCGCAGATGATCCGCACGACACCTTTGCGGCGGATGACCTTGCACTTCTCACAGATCTTCTTGACGCTGGCTCTGACTTTCATGGCGCTGCTTTCAAGTACGTCGGGCGTGGGGCGGGGCGAGGGGACCGAGGATGGTGCCGCGTCCGGGATCGAGCCGAGCGGGCCGCACTTCTACCTTCGATCCGGTCGTGATCGCGACACCGAGTCGCTTTGCCTCTGCGGATAGTCCGGCGATGAGCGTTGTTCCGTCCTCGGTGATCAATCGGAAGAGTCGGCTCGGCAGCTCGGCCACGACCTCTGCCGACACGGTCGGAGAGAGGTCGCTCGGCTTCGACATGCGAACCCCCAGGGGGTCCCGGGAGGCGCGGAGCATAGGGGTGGGGTCGGGGGTTGTCCAGCGGCCGGACGGGTAGCTCACGGCGCCTGCGTGGTGGTTTTTCGTGATCCGGACGTGAGCTACGTCCCGGATCGCGCGGTGCGCCCGGCAACGAGGCGGGCGGCCGGGGACGCGCCGGGCGGCTTCTGCGATACCCGTTCGGGGTGGCCGCGCCGCTGCACATCGCGTGGGTGCTGAGCTCGCTCGGCTGCGGCGGCGCCGAGCGGGTGGTGCTGCTGCTCGCCCAGACGCTGGCCGCTCGCGGGCACCGCTGCACGCTCGTCACCCTCGACCCGCGCGCGCCGGACTTCTACCCCGTGCCGGCCGCGGTCGCGCGGGTCCGGCTCGCGCTGCCCGGCCACTCGGGCTCGGCGCTCGCCGCGATCCGCAACAACGTCGTCGGCCTCGGGACGCTCGGGCTCGGCCTGCACCGGCTCGCGGCCGACGTCGTGGTCTCGTTCGGCGACACCACGAACATCAAGACCATCCTGGCCTCGACCGGCCGCCGCTGGCCCGTCGTGGTCTCCGAGCGCGTCGATCCTGCGACGGTCCAGCTCCCGCCGGCGTGGACATGGCTGCGCGCACGCACGTACCGACGCGCCGCGGCGCTCGTCGTGCAGACGGAGAGCGTGCGTGCATGGGCCGAGCGCCACGTGGACGCGACGAAGGTCGCAGTGATCGGCAACCCCGTCGCGCCGTCGACG